>JBIIOI010000013.1:0-103326 GCA_044337025.1 Planctomycetaceae bacterium | reverse complement strand
TCGCTCACCACAACGCAAACCCGAAAGCCTTTGTCTGGACCAAGAAAGCCGAAGACATCCTGGAAAAAGTCTCCCGCGCCCGAAAAGCACTGGATAAGACACCATCTGTGTGAGGCACTACACTAGCCCACGGTTCTCGCGAAGAACCGGACGCTAGCGAGTTCCGGCTGATCGTGAAGTCTCCGGTTGGACGAAGCGCAACCGCAGGTCGCAAACCCTCACCCCCAGCCCCTCTCCCGGGGGGGAGAGGGGAGCCGACAGAGAGTGGTGGCTGGCGCCACGCACGGCTCCAGCTTGAGTGGCCTTCTCCGTGCCTCTGCGCCTCCGTGGTGAATTCCGATACCCGCTCACCAGCGTGTCCGCCTACTGCTCGAAGAACCCGCCCGAGACGAACTCCATCGCAAACGGGGCCAGGATCACGATGACGGTGGCCATCATGATCAGCATCGCGGGGAAGAGCATCTGGACCCCCGCCTCGCCCGCGATCGTTTCGGCGCGTTGTGTGCGCTTGACCCGCAGGAAGTCCGCTTGCCCGCGCAGGACCTGGACCAGCGGAGAGCCGTGCTCTTCCCCTTGAATGATCGCCCCGACCAGGCTGGTGACCTCGTCATCCTCCAGCCGATCGCGGAGAGACTCCAAGGCTGCAGAGCGATTGCGTCCCATGCTCAGTTCGGCCAGCACCCGTCCGAACTCCTCGCCGACCGGTTGCTGAGAGAACTCGCGGCAGGCTTCCCGCAGCGCATTCAGAAACGTCGAGCCGGCTTCCATCAGCAGATTGACCAGGTCCAGAAAATACGGCAGCCGGGTCTTGATTTTCCACATCCGCCGGATTGCCTGCGAATGCAGCCGTCGGCGCTGAATCAGCGCGATCACGAAGACCAGTACACTCGCCATCACGAGACCCGCCACGCCGAACTCGCGCAGACACCAGATCGTGCCGGGGATCGACAGCAGCAGCGACTCAATCAGCGAGGCGGCCAGCCATTCCTCGGGTCGCCAGGCTCGGGCCGCGCCCGAGACGTTGATATCCCGCTGCACAGCGGGCAGCTCCTCCGGCACCATTCGCGAGAACAGCGGAGCGAGCAGCCGAATCAGCGGCTCAAACAACCGCACGGTCAGACTGGCCCGGCGCAGGTCGGCCAGCCGCACGACATCGAAACGGTCCCGATCCACTGTCCCCGCCGTCGCGCCTTGCAGCGCATTGCGGACCGTCAGCACCAGCACACAGATCGCTGCCCCGACCAGGGCATTGGACAGCCAGAACAACGACTGCGGATCGGTCATGCCGGTGGCTCCTGAAGGACTAGCTGTAGCGTAAAGGATTCGCCACCAGCCGTCAGCCGACTTCTCGATTGGTCGCTATACGAAGGGTTCTAATGCCCCGGTGAGAGTCTGGGGTAACCCTCGGGGACATAGGAGAACTCGCCTTCCTGGATCGCATTCATCCAGAACAGTCCCAGTGCGGCTGGCATTCCCGCCAGAATCAGGTGCGTCAGCGTTCGCGGATAACCGGCCAGACCCAGACCGAGCGAGAAGCTGGCTGCAGTCAAAACTCCCACGAGTACTGCCAGGGTGGCTGCAGGCCGCGAACGAGCCAGGAGGAGTGTGATCCCCAGTCCGATTTGAATCGCCCCCAGGATGCACAAAGCCGACCCAGCCGTGGCTGTGTCCGGTGACTGTCCCGTCAGCGTCCGCAGCGTTCCCGAAGCCACGCGCAGCAGTTCGCCCTGGTTGTGGCTGTCGAGAATGGCCTGTAGTCCGAGGCCGATCAGGCTCGCACAGATCGCCAGCTTCATCAGGGCTGCGATGGCGATCCAGAAGCCCAGCGAGAACTTCTGCTTCGAGGGCCACAGATCGGCACAAGCCAGAATGACGGGCGAGAACAGCATGGCCCCGTGCTGCATCAGGATCAGCGCCGGATGACTCTCCTCGGAGAGCCACGCCTTGGACCCCACAAAGAGGACCTGCCCCAGGAACAACCCCAGCAGCACCGGCCAGGCGGGCCGCAGCAGACAGCTCATCCCCGCCAGTGCCAGCGCGACCGCAGCCACCAGATCGAACAGCTGGGTGTCGCCGACCGGCAGATAGAACTCCCGCTCCAGCATGCGGGCCATCGCCGATTTGGCTCCGAAGTGCAGATGCGCCGCAGCATATCCCCAGCACTGCAAGGCCACAAACACGCGCAGCGTCCCCTGCACCGGACCCAATCCACGGAGGGGAGGAGAGTCATAGGGATTGCGGCTGACGTGGGCCATGGGGATTACATCGGCGCGTCGACCGGCGGAATTTGCCTGTTCAGCCGAAATCTTCGACGGGCGAGGAAGTCCCCGGAATCCCGGAAGCCCGACCCCTACGACCGGAACCGTTGATCGCCAGCGCCCATCGCGCCCTGAGATTACAGAGGCACCACTCCCGTCAACTCGGCGGCCAGCTTGAGTTTCTCCAGCACGTCTGCCGGCAGAGAGATCCCCTCGGCCAGGGCCTTCTGACGCAGTGTCCACTCCCGCTCACCGGGCAGCAGCACGCGCTCGATCCCGGCCGCTGTGGGAGTGGCATGGATTTCGTCCGCCAGCTTCTGGACCCGCGAGGCAAAGAAATCGGGCTTGGCGATCGCGCTCACGTCGACCACGATGATCCCCGCGTTATGCCGCGAGGGCTTGCTGGGCTCATCGAACATCCAGACACCGACTTCCCAGGTGATCGCTCCACCGGGCAGTACGCCCGACAGGATTTCCGCCCACAGGCCCAATCCGTATCCCTTGTACCCTGCCATCGGGGCCAGTGAGGCCTCTTTGGGATACAGGCTGCCATCGGTCGTCGGTTGTCCGTTCTTGTCGATCAGCCATGTCGAAGGAATCGCCTCACCGCGCTGATGAGCCGCATAAACCTTGCCCCCGGCGACCGCAGCTGTGGCCATATCGAGCAAGATCGGGTCGTGCCCGGCGAAGGGAATTCCATACGCGTACGGATTGCTGCCCAGCACCGGACCCTTGGAGCCCGGGCCGGCCACACTGGGAACATCATTGCCGACGACATGGCAGATCAATCCTTGCCGGGCCGCATGAGCTGCGAAGTACCCCGCCGCTCCGATATGACCGGCATTGTGCAGCCCCACGTAGGCGATGCCGACCTGCCGGGCCTTCTGGATTGCGATCTCGGTCGCGAACATCCCCCCCACTTGACCGAGTGCGGAGTCTCCATCAATCACAGCCCAGCCTGGACCTTCGCGATCGATCTTCGGAGTCCCCGCGACCTTGTAGCCGCCGCCCTTCAGGCGATTGATGTACCCTGCCAGCAGCTTGGTCCCATGGGTGAAGACCCCCATCGTGTCGGTTGTGACCAGAGCATCAGCCGTGGTCTGGGCATCGCGCTGCGGCATCCCGATCTGAGTCAGGCAAGTCACACAGAATCGGGTCAGAGTCTCGACGGCCACCGGCATGAGGTCACTCCTGGTTGAATCGGGGTGACACGTTTCTCGCACGTTCGCCTGCTGGAGTCAAATCGAGACGAGCGTCTGGGGTCTGAGATTTCCCCAGACTTACAACTCGATCTCCAGCTCTTCGATCTTGCGGTACAGACTGGAGAGGCCCAGCCGCAGGCGTTTGGCAGCCTCGCGTTTGTCGGGCCACTGTCGCAGCACGCGGGTGATGTGCAGCTTTTCGTAGTGCCTCAAAGCGGCCCGCAGGTCGTCGGTGTCAGGCAGCGGCTGTCCCATGCCGATCAGATCCGGCGGCAGGTCGCTCGGCTCGATGCTGGTTCCCTCGCACATGATCACAGCGCGCTCGATTGCGTTGTCGAGCTGGCGCACGTTCCCCTTCCACTGGGCTGCCATCAGCAGGCGGATCGCCTCGCTGGAAGCGGCGGTCACGCGTTTCCGCATCGCCCGCGAGTGGCGCGTGATGAAGTGATCTACCAGTTCCGGAACATCGTCCAGCCGCTCGCGCAGTGGAGGGATGCGGATCTTCATCCCGTCGAGCCGGTAGAACAAGTCCTCCTGGAACTTCTGCTCGCTGACGAGAGTCATCAGATCCTGATTGGTCGAAGCGATGATCCGGCAATGCACCGGGTAGGTCTCGGTGCCACCGACCGACATGCTCTCCTGATACTCAATGGCCCGCAGCAGCTTCGTCTGCGTTCCCGGCGGCAGTTCGGCAATCTCGTCGAGATAGACAGTCCCTTCGCCAGCGGTGCGGAGCAGTCCCGCTTGCGGAGTTCCGGACTCCGAGCCGAACAGCTCGCCTTCGAGCAGTTCAACCGGGCGAATCGCGCAGTTCATCGCCAGGAACTTCTCCTGCTTGCGCGGTCCGGATGAGTGAATCTGCCGCGCGAACAGTTCTTTGCCGGTCCCGGTCTCGCCGCTCAGCAGGACGTTCGAGTTGGTGGCGGCGACCTTTGTGATCGTCGCGAGCAACTCCCGCAGGGGCTGGGACGAACCGACGACCTGCTCGAAGTTCTGCGGCTGAGACAGCTCGCGCCGCAGGGCCTGATTCTCCAGGAACAGCTGGCGGAACTGGAAGACCCGGTTCAGCTTGTTCAGGACGTCGTCGAGGATGACCGGCTTGACCAGATAGTCAAACGCCCCGGCCTTGAACGCTTCGATCGCGTTCTCGACCGTCGCATAAGCTGTAATGATCAGCACGAAGACCGATGAGTTGATCCGCTGCAGCTTGCGGAGCAGGGCGACGCCGTCTCCGTCAGGCAGCTGAACGTCACAGATGGCGACGTGAAAGTCGCGCTGCTTGGCCGCAGCCAGAGCTTCGGCGACGGAGCCGGCTTTCGTGACTTCGAACCCTTCGCCGGTCAGAAACTCGGCGAGGGTGCTGCGGATGATCGGTTCGTCCTCCACAATCAGGACGTAACGGCGTTCGGGCGTGTCTGCCAAGGTCGGGACCCTTTCTGTCTATGCGTCATTCTAGAGCGAATACCGGATCAGCAACACTTACTCGCGATCAACGGCGTGGGCCTGCAGTTCTTCCAGCGACACGAACTCCAGCGTCGACATATGGGTCGCTTCCAGAACCACTCCCGGGGCGACTCCGGCTTCAAACGCTTCTTTCCACCGCGCCACACACAGACACCACCGGTCCCCCGGAGTCAGGCCGGGGAACTCGTACTCTTCGATGGGAGTCGAGAGATCGTTGCCTCGGGCCTGCGAGAATTCCAGGAACTCCTGTGTCATCTCCGCACACACCACATGCAGCCCCATGTCCGAGGCGCCTGTCTCACAACACCCCGTCCGAAAGAACCCAGTCATCGGTGAGACGCTGCAGACTTCCAAAGCAGTTCCCAGAACGTTTTTTCCAGCAGGCACGAGTGACTCCTCAGACAGATCCAGCAATGAGTTCACTCTCGCGGGTTGAGGCCGGGCATTCAAGTCTGATCGCTGACGATGTTTCTCTCTCGTGTCTGTTCGAATCGTCGGTGACCGAAATCGTTTTTCTCCCTCGCCCCCGCAATCGATGGGAGTTGCAAGCAAATATCCAATGCGGGGGAGAGGGTTGGGGTGAGGGGGAATCGCTCGACCCCTCACCCCGGCCCTCTCCCCGAATCTCAAACTCTCTGCTTCTGTTGATCTCCACGGGGAGAGGGAGCAGGCAGCGGATTCCTCGAGGTAGTGGACGCGGACACTTCCTCTACCTTGCAGAAACCTGGGCAGGTTCCTTCCAGTCGTGCGACAGCCAGATCACGGCCGTTCCATCCCGGCTGCCCGTCAGGATGCTGCGTCCATCGGGCGAGAACGTGACGCTCGTCACGTCCTCGGAGTGGCGGCTGAGGGTCAGTATCTCTTTCCCGGTCTGCGAGTCCCAGAGCTTGGCCGCCTGGTCCTGGCTGCCGGTAATGATCCGGGACGCGTCGGGAGAGAAGGCTGCCGAGGTCACGCTGGCTGTGTGACCGGTCAGCGTCTGCACCGTCTGGCCAGTGGCCACATTCCAGATGCGAGTCGTCTTGTCCTCGCCGCCAGTCACCAGCCACTGACCGTCCTGGGAGAAGCTCGCACACAGTACCGCGAACTCGTGTCCACGGAACTCGCGGACGAACTCTCCGGTCTGAGCGATCCACAGCCGGGCGGTCATGTCGCTCGAAGTCGTCACGATGAACTCCCCGTTCTCGGAATAGGCAGCCGAGCGGACTCGATCGGTGTGCCCGACCAGCGACCTCGCCACAGATCCAGTTTCGACACTCCAGAGTTTCGCAGTGCCATCGTCGCTGGCGGTCAGGATCGTCTGACCATCGGGAGAGAAGGTGGCGGTGTTGATGAAGCTGGTGTGACCGCCTTCGAGTTTACGAATCACCTGACCGGTCTGAGTGTCCCAGACCTTGGCCGAGTTGTCCCAGCTGCCGGTGACAATCATCTTGCCATCGGGCGAGAAGCTGGCACTGGCCACGGCTCCGTGCGGACTGAAGCCCATCTTCTCCTGTCCGGTCTTCACATCCCACAGCCGGGCCTCGCTCCCGCCCACCGTCAGAATGTCGTCCGATCCGGGAACGACAGCTGCCGCCCAGAGCAAACCGCCATGTTGCTTCAGGTCCACGAGCGGCCCGAGCTGACCATCGGGCTGAGGCGACTGGATCTCTTTTCCGGTCGTCAGATCCCAGAGATGGACCGATCGCTGATCCGAATTGGCCACCAGCAGTCGCTGCCCATCCTCCGTCACGCTCAGCGAGTAGGCATCTCCCGCGAACGGGCCGAGGGTCAGGGTGACCAGCGCATCGGCAGTGTTCCAGACTCGGACCGTGTGGTCCGCACAGCTCGTCACGAGGGCATTACCACCCGGCACGAGTTGCATCGCCAGAACACCATCCGGATGTTTCAGAATGCCGGGCAGCTCTTGACCAGTCGCGATGTCCCACTGGCTGACGGTGTTGTCTCCGCTCGCGGAGAAGAGCCTTTGCCCATCCACCGAAAACGCCAGCGCCGAGACTCGGCGCGAGTGGGCGTCGAGCTTGGCCCGCAGTTCCCCGGTCGCGGGGTTCCACAGCTTCACGTGCCCCTTGGTATCTCCCGTCGCGGCGAGCTGACCATCCGGAGAGAACGCGACCGCAGTGACTTCGCTGGAGTGCCCCGTCAACTGGCGCAGCTCCTGACCAGTGACGGCATCCCAGAGTCGCGCGGTCTTGTCGTCGCTCCCGGTAACAATCCAGGTTCCGTCTCGCGAGATCGCAGCTGCGGCGCTGCGGCCCGTGTGCTCCAGTCGCAGAATCTGCCCGCCGGTACCGACATCCCAGATGCGGGCGGTGTTGTCGACAGCTGCAGTCAGCAGCCGTTTCGCTCCCGGGAAGAAGACCGCCGTGGAAGCCAGGTACGCATGCCCCTCCGCCAGCGTCAGTCCCGGCTGTCCGGTGACGGCGTTCCACGTACGAGCCGATCGATCGCGGCTGGCTGTGACGATCTGCGACTGGTCCTTCGAGTAGGAAGCAGCCAGCACCGCATCTGAGTGACCGCTGAGGACCTGCCCCTGAATGGTCCGGATCTCCTGATTGCCATCCAGGCTCCACTCTCGAATCGATCGATCATGCGAGGCCGACAGAATGCGCTTCCCATCCCCCAGGAACATGGCCGCTTGAATCCGTCCCCCATGTCCACGGAACGTCTTGACCATCTTTCCGCTCTTCGCGTCCCAGACGCGGATCGAGTTGTCCTGACCGGCACTGACCAGCAGCTGTCCATCGAATGAGAACCCGACCGACTGGATGGCGTCGGCATGACCGGCGAATTCCTGGAACTGGAGCGCGGGAGGAGCTGTGCCCTCGACGAGCTTCTTGAACTCGATTGGCTTGAGGCTCTCGGGGCTCCAGGTCAATACGCGACGGTCGAATCCGGCGGAGGCGACTTGCTTGCCGTCCGGGGAGAACGCGGCCGAGAAGACGGGCCCCTTGTGGCCTGTGAATGCCGGGGTGCGCTTGTCAGAGGTGACGTCCCAGACGATCGCCGTTCCGTCATGTCCGGCCGTCACAATCTGACTCTCGTCAGGTGAGAACATCGCGGACCAGACCCACCAGGTATGACCGGCAAACTTTCGATTCTCTTTCCCCGTTGCGACATCCCACAGCCGGGCTGTTTTGTCATAGGAACTCGACAGCAGCTGATTCCCGTCTTTGGAGTAGGTGAGGCTCAGGACCTCGTCTTCGTGACCGGAGATGACGCGAATTTGCTTGGCGGTCGCAATCTCCCAGATCTGAATGAACCCGGCGGGATCGTTGCCGCCCGTGGCCAGATACTGACCATCCGGGGAGAACGCCACCGCGTTGACATACTCGCCGCCATGCGGAAGCGTGGCGAGGGCCTTTCCGGTGTTCAAGTCCCAGACCTGCGCGATTCCGTTCCAGCCTCCGCTGGCGAACCGCTGCCCGCTCTGATCGACCGCCAGCGCTTCCAGCGGAGCAGAGGCTGCGAACGAGCGCTCACTCTGCGAGCAGAGGTGCATCAGGCGACCCCACTCCCAGTTTCGCAGCTCCGGCTTGCAGCTGGCCAGGACTTCGCGCGCGGCGTCGAACGCATTCTTGTCGATCTGCGAAGCAGCCAGACCGATCTTGGAGATATACGACTCATACTCTTCTTTCTGCTTGGCCTCGACCGCTTTCTCCCGCTCGGCCACAGCCACCTTCTGAGCGGCCACAGCTTCCTTCTCCGCAGCGAGGGCGGCCTCCTTGGCCTTGGCTTCCTGCATGGCCGCTTCCACGGCGGCCAGCTTGGCGACCTCTTCCTTCTTGGCTGATTCGACGGCCGCCATGCGGGCTTTGGTTTCCAGCTTCTGGGCTTCGACAGCAGCCAGCCGGGCCTTCTCGGTCTGCTTCTGCGACTCGACAGCTGCGATCTTGGCTTGCTCTTCGAGGACGCGGGCTTCCTCGGCCTTCTTGCGTTCTGCGACAGCGATCATCCGCTGAGCCTCAGCCGCTTCCCGCTGCTTGACCGCTTCCTTCTGGGCGGCAATCGCCGCAACCTTGGCTTTCTTTTCTTCTTCGGCGGCCGCTTCCGCTTTGCTCTTTTCGGACAGAGCCAGTTTCTCGGCTGTGGTGGCACGCTGTGCCTCGGCCACTGCCAGACCCTCAGCCTTCGTGGCGCGATTGGCTTCCTTGGTCGCGCGGTCGGCTTCCTGCGTCGCACGCTTCGCCTCGGCCACGGCTTTCTTCTGCTCTGCTCGAATCCAGACCGCAGCCACGCTGACGATGACGAGTACCGACGCCACGAGCCCGATGGCAGCCCGCTTGAGAAAGACCAGCCGCTTCTGACGCGCGACTCGATCGTTCTGGAGATCGATCAGTTCCTGCCGCAGTGCTGCATGCTCGGTGTTCTTCTCATCGAGCAGCGAGAGCCCGAGGTCAAAGTCCCCCTTCCGCCGGGCGCTGCCGGCATAGGCCAGTTTCGCCTGCGAGATCCCCGTAGCTGCGCGTTTGTTTCCCGACCAGAGTTCGTACGCCTCCTGAAAGCCGAACAGAGCCTTGGAATAATCCTGATAGTCGTCGGACTTCGCGGCTCCGACGAGATCGTCTTCCGCGCGGCTGGAGAGAGTGACGCTTTCGGAGTGCGACTGATAATCGCGAATCGCCGCCTGAAACGACTTCACATCGCGATAGCGGTCCTGGGGCTCCGAAGCCATCGCTTTGAGTGCGATGTCGACCAGCTCGCCCGTCTTCTCGGTGGGGGCAATCTCATTGCGGGCAGCTGCCATCAGGCACTTCATCAGATCTTTCTGAGAGTGCGGCGGCTTCCCGGTCAGGATCTCATAGAGGATCGCTCCCAGCAGGTAGATATCGCTGGCGGGTCCAATCTTCTCGATCGGGCCCGTCGCCATTTCGGGAGCCATGTAGGCTGGGGTTCCCCCCATCGAGGCCGACATCGTGATGCTCCGCGACTTGCGGAACCCGGCAATCGGATGGGCCAGGCCCCAGTCCATCACCAGGACTTCGCCGAACTCCCCGAGCATGATGTTCTCGGGCTTGAGGTCGCGATGCACGATCCCGCGCGCATGAGCGAAGCCGATCGCATCGGCCGTCCGCATCAGGATGTCGAGATTCTCAGCCAGCGACTTCGAGGCGATCGCCTTGTGCCAGGGGGTCCCCTGGACCTTCTTCATCGAGTAGAACAGGTTCCCCTGCTTGTTCGATCCGACGTCATACACCGGCACGATGTTCGGGTGGTCGAGATCTCCGGTCACCACCACTTCGGCGAGGAACTTCGCTTTCTGCTTCTCGCTGGAAGCAGCGTCCCCCTTGATCATCTTGAGGGCCACGTTCCGGTCGATGGAGGTCTGCCGGGCATCGTACACGACGCCCATCCCGCCTTCGCCAAGGACATTGAGCAGTTCGTATTCGGGTCCGTCGGACTGTCGGAAGTCCTTGGATTCCACCAGGGCCCGAGTCTTGATCACCAGTGAAGACTGGGACTCTTTGTCTTTAACAGTGCGTCGCGGCTCTTTCGCCTTGACCGTCATCTGCGGATTCGATGGGCCGTCCGGTTCGTCACCCCAGACAGCCTGAATCGTCTTCATGGCGTCTTCGGGCGTATCGATCACCATCGTCCGGTCGGAATTGTCGGTCCCCGGCGGCGGAGCATCGGTGTCACCCACAAACGTCCGCATGTGGCCCGGATCGTCCGGGTCTTCGACGACCATCGTCTTGTCGGGGCTTGATCCCTCTTCAACTTCGGCAGTGTCCGGATGTGAGTCGGCTTCAAAGTCGTCCGACACAAATGTCATCGCGCTGACCGGGTCGGACGCTGCGGAGTCGTTGGTGCCAGAAACAAAGGAGTCGTCCACGACCGTCTGATCGGCCGCCACAGTCGGGCGGGACGGGGATGGCGTTTGATCCGACTCGCACAACGTGGCTTGCGAAGGGTCCACGGACTCATCCGCGACGACCGTCTTGGCCGACTCCGAGGCCGAGCCCATGCCCGCAGGAGACACGGTAAACGGGTCGATCGAGTCCGATTGAGCGGTCAGTCCGAATAGCGAAGAATCGCCACTGCCCGCCAGCTTGGCTCCACAATGCGAACAGAGCCCGGACACCAGGTCCTGGCCTTGAACTCGCTTCTGACAGCTGGGGCACTTTAACATGATGTCCACTCTCCCAAAGGCAACACCAACGGCATCGCCAATTCATTTTCGTCGGGCTGTCGGGTCGCGGTCGATTGCCCGGAAGCTGCACTTCGGACTCTTCTTAACAGCCGCGAAACACGGCTGAGTTGGGGGCGAAGGGGTTGTTGAGAACGACTTCGCACCGGCACAGCCAGACCCGCCCCCACCACTGCCACCATGACTCCCCAGGCTGCGACCGGCGTGGCGGAATCGTCCTGCGCGGACTGTCCAGCGGGATCGGTTTCGTCGAGCGGGTTGTCCCGCGATATGACTTCCGCAGCTTGCTTCCAGGCTCGCCGCACTGCCATCGAGACGGCGAGGGTCGGTTGATGCGTGGCCGGTGAGTGGGCCGAATTGTCATCGTCCGGGTGCTCGGGGAGGAGCAGCCTGGCCTCGTTCGGATCGGAGGCTTCCTCTTCGGTCTCGGGGTCCATCGGCTCTGCTGCTGGCTTCTTCGTCGAAGGTGGCCGGTCCGCAGCATCGGTCTCGTCGGCAATCTTGCCTTGCCGAACCTCGAACTCCAGCAGTAGTCGCAGCCGGTCTTCCCCGGCTTCCCTCAGCTGGAATCGATACTGGCCATCGGGCAGTCGACCGATGATCGCCTGCAGATCATCGAGCGTGGACTCGGGCAGGACAGCCTGCTGGATCACTTCGCCGGTTGGGGAGATCACTTCCAGGATCACCTGGCGTTCGCCCGATGTCGTATCGTCCCCAGCCTCAGCGACCAGGAGAGCAGAGTTCCCCTCGGAGACCTGGACCGTGCTGGCAGGCTGGGTGTCGACGATCTTGACCCCTTCGGGAATGGTCAGCAGAACCACCGGGGGCGTCGTGTCAAAGACAAAGGTCGCCAGACCTTCTCCCGGGACCGGAATCGTCGTGGCCAGGAACGTCGTGTCCTGAAACACCACGGTGCCGGGCGCTGCTTCGCTGCCTGGACTCGACACGATCTGCGCCTGCAACGTGGCGAACAGCGGATCGCCCGAGTTGTAGATCGCCTTGGCCAGATCGGCGTTGATGTTCGGTGTCGGCACGGGAGGCGGGACATCGACGGCGCTGTTGCGAACTGAGAGTACCGAGCTGTTCACGTTCGGAGCGAACAGCAGGATCTTCGGATCGTGAGCCACCTGCACATTGACCAGGATCGGAGCTGCGGGATCGAGCGGGTCGGGGTTCTTGGTATAGAAGTGACGGTAAGTGTAGGTCCCCGCAGTCAGCCCGGTGAACGTCTCGACCGTGCCATCGCCCCAGTAGACGCGGACAGCCAGATTCGTCTCGCCCGGTCGGCCGATCGTGACGCTCAGCACCGCTTCACCTTCCGACGTGATCTGGGGTGACCGGACATCGAACAGGATCGGCAATGTGTTGGTGATCCGACCCGTTTCGGAGGCCACCACCACATCGTTCAAGGTCGTGTGCTGGACAGGATTCGGGTCGCGCGGATCCTGGCTTCCGAGGACCAGTTCGTTCGCAGCTCGCAGCGAGACGGTCCCGGATCCAGTGACCTGCAGATCGATCGGATTGAGATTCCCCGGATCGAGGACGCGGATATCTCGCCCGGCCACAAAGGTCAGATCACCGTCACCACCCGTCGTTGCAACCGCAGCTGAGTTGGTCTCAATGCTGCGATCCGCCACCAGGGCGATATCGCCCCCGATCGACTTGATTCCGTCATTGACGATGACATTCGCACCGGCTCCGTTGGCATCGAGGACAAGCGAGCCACCGCCGCTGACAGTGATGGCATGGGGCGTCACATTCGCGTTGTCGACCGTGATTGAACCGTTCGTCGTTTGCACGAAGACGTTGCCGCCACCTGCCTGTGAGAGCTGAACGATCTGCACGGCATCGACTTCGGTGATCTGGATTGCACCGCTGGTGGAATTGGTCACGTCCAGTCGGCTGACCGCTGTGTCGATGTCGTCACCCGCTCCGATCCCGGTTTCGGCAATCAGAGTGGCTGATCCCGAGGTCCGCAGGTTCGGGAGTTCATCCGCCGTGTTGTCGATGATGGCGCCCGCCCCGGACGGACCATGCCCCGCCCGGACCGTGAGGTCACCACTTCGGGAAGACAAATGGCTGAGTCGCACATCCGCCGTCGCGGAATAGAGGATGTTGCCTGCGGATGTGGTCGCGGTGGTCCCATCCGCCATCGTGATCGATCCCGCATCGGCGGTGACTTCGATCGTCCCATTCGATCCGGTCTCCAGGTCCCCTCCGGTGTTCTGGTTCACGGCATTGGCTGTGATCGTCAGGTTGCCGGAAGTCGAGCTGACTGCGGCGTTCAACTCGGCGGGCCCTTGAGTCGCCTCCAGTGTCACGCTCCCACTTCCGTGGGCCGCGATCAGGCTGTTCACAACGAGTGCCCCGTCGTCCACGACCAGCGAGATATTGCCGTTTCCTCCCAGAGTTCGGACACCGGAGCCGGTGACGATTAGACCGTCTGCTTCTCGAATCGCGATGTCACCCGAGGTCCTATTCGTTGCGATCAGGAGACCGATGTCGGTGTTGAGATCATCACTCGTTCCGATCCCTGTTGCAGCCAGTAGCGTCAGAGTTCCATCGGTCGCCAGATTCGCTGTTTCGCTGGCGGTATTGTCGATGATCGCTCCATCCAGCGAGTTGTCCGAATCGGCCGTGATCGAGATCGGGCCGGAGTCGGAACGGATCAGGCTGAGGGCAATGTTTCCCACTGCGGAATAATCGATCGAGCCCAGTTCCGTGGTTGCCTGAGTCCCATCAGCCATCGTCACCGAACCGGTATCGGCCACGACCTGAATCGTGCCTGCCCCTCCCGTCGTGATGTCGCTATTTTGACCGACAGTGTCCACCGCGACCTGGATGTTCCCAGTGGTTGAGCGAATCTCTGCGTTCAGCTCCGCTGCTCCCGATGTGGCTATCAGCGTGACATCTCCCGAGCCATGGGCCGTCACCACGCTGTCAACGGTCAGTGGTCCGGCATCGACGGTGACATGCACGTCCCCATTCCCCGCCAGGGTCTGCAGGCCCGCGCCCGTGATGGCGAGCGCATCGGTTTCGTGAATGAAGATTGAACCGCTGGTCGTGTTGGTGGCCTCGATCGACGCGATCGTCGAGTCGATATCGCCTGCCCCCGCAGCTCCGATCCCTGTCGCAGCTGACAGAGTCACATGATCAGCGATCAGGTTTGCTAACTCTCCGGACAGAACCTCGCGGATCTGGCCAGTGCTGCTTCCATCAGCATCCGCAGTGAGGACGATGTCTCCATCCACCCCTGCAACGTTCGAGTTGACCATGCTCAGCTGGATGTCATTCGGAGCCGAGAGCGTGATCGTGCCGTTGTCCGACTGAATGATCGAGCCATCGGACATCAGAATGTCGCCGCTGGCCGACCCTGCCGATTCGACTCCGCCATTCTGGAAGACACGCCCCGCGCGGGCCTGGACTGCGCCGGTCCCCGCAGCTGAGGTGACAGTGGTTCCGGCGAACAGAATCGAGTCCCCTGCCAGCAGCGTGATCGAGGAGTTGCCACCCGTCGCGGTGATATCCGCGTTGACCGTCAGATCGTGGTCGGTGGTGTCGCCATCGGCCGCCAGCAGAATCTCGCGATCTCCAGTCCCGGCGTTGGAAACTTCGGCATCGACTGTCAGGGCTCCGACTGTACTGACGCAGATGTCATCACCAGCCACTCCGGCGGTCACGCTGACCCCCGTTGTGCCGCCAGTCAGAGCGGCGATCGTCAGATCACCCGCGACGTCGCGAACGTTGATCTGTCCGCTGACTGTCGTGGCAGCCAGTCGATCTGCGGCGATCTCAAGCTTGGCCCCGTTGGCGATCCCAGTTCCTGCTCGCAGGTTGATCTCTGTGGCTGTCAGGTCGGCTGTGTTTGGGTCGTCCAGCGGATCGGCATCGACGATCTGGCCACCTCCGTGAGCTGTGGTGTCGAGAGTGATTCGCGCATCGCCGACCGAGACATCAATGACCTGAATATCTCCTGCCGCCGTTTGAGAGGCATGCACGGCCAAGTCGCCATCGACCAGATCGATATCGGTAAGCACGAGACCATC
Source organism: Planctomycetaceae bacterium (assembly GCA_044337025.1). Classification (GTDB taxonomy): domain Bacteria; phylum Planctomycetota; class Planctomycetia; order Planctomycetales; family Planctomycetaceae; genus TH-plancto1. Next base: position 88,208 of record JBIIOI010000013.1, on the reverse strand, counting down.
GGCTTCGAGCACGGTCAGTCCGGCACCGCTGCCTGTGATCTGGGCAGTCAGCGTGTTGATGCGGGTGGTCAGCGTCGTGTCGCCCGACCCAGCTCCGCTGGTGAAGTGCAGATCATCCGCCACCAAGAGGCCCAAGTTGCGGTCCATGGCATCCCGCACGTCGACATCACCTCTCAGGCGCAGATCGCCGACTCCGACATCCAGACCCGCATCCGGAAGGACCAGCGTGCCGCCTGCTCCCGCGACCTCGATGGCTTCCAGGGCCAGATTGTCACCGGACGAGAGCGAGAAGACTCCGATCGCCGTTCCGACATCGATGTCGCCTCCAGTGGCACGCAGGATCGCCGAGGCGGCATTGGCTTCGCCGACGTTCACCGATCCACTGGCAGCTCTGAGGTCTCCATGGAAGTTCAGGGAAATCTCCCCGCCAGCATCCGTCACGCTGGCTTGAGTCAGCCGGCCTGTCAGCGACACGTCGATCGCTTCGCCCGTCCCAGCTGCGAAGTCGACGATATCGCCGATCTGCGTCTGGGCGGTCAGCGACAGATTGTGGGCGGAGATGCGGGTCAGTCCATCCTGACCATCGAGGATGCTGCCGGTCGTGGCTTCGAGTCGGACATCACCGGCTCCGGTGCTGATCGCCTGGTCGAGGGTGAGGTTCCCCGTGCCCACCGAAACGGTGAAGTCGGCGTCATCGACCGTGACTCCCGTGATCGACATGTTCGCGGGCGACGCGTTCTCATTGACGATCCCGATGTGGAGATCGTCGACATCGTGAAACTCGACCGAGCCCTGCGTGTCTGCGGCCAGCGTGTCGACGTCGTTGGTCTGATTGAGAGTCGTGGTTCCGCTCACCATCAAGGCCAGGCCCGATGCTGTGATCGTGCCGGTCGCCGTTTGAGTGACAGTACCATCCACATCCAGGAACAAGTTGCCAGACCCGAGGTCCACGGCCTCTGCCAGATGCAGATCACCGCCGGTGACGAGCTTGGCGTCCAGCGTTGAAGTGATCCCCGTGACGGTCGTACCCAGGCTGGTGACCGAGCCCACGGTCAGGTCGTCAACGTCGTTGAACAGAAGTGTGCCGTCAGTCTCTGCTGCAAGTGTGTCGACATCGTTGGCCTGGTTGAGGGCCGTGCTACCGGTCACCATCAGAGCCAGTCCGGCAGCGGTGATTGTTCCGGTCGCGGATTGCGTGACCGATCCGTCCACATCCAGGAACAGGTTTCCAGGCCCCAGATCGATAGCCTCGGCCAGATGTAAGTTGCCGCCGGTGATGAGCTTGGTGTCGAAGTTGGTTGAGACGCCAGTGATCGTCACGCTGCCACAAGTCACCGAGCCGACGATCAAGTCGTCAACATCTCTCAACTGGATCGAGCCCTGCGTATCCGCTGCGAGCGTGTCGACATCATTGGCCTGGTCCAGGGTCGTAGACCCGGTCACCCTCAGAGCCAGTCCGGTCGCCGTGATCGTGCCCGTTGCGGATTGCGTGACTGCTCCGTCCACGTCGAGGAGCAGGTTCCCCGGTCCGAGGTCGATGCGTTCGGCCACGTGCAAGTCACCGCCCGCGATCAGTTTTGTGTCGAGTGTCGTCGAGATCCCGACGACACTCGTACTTCCGCAGGTCACGGTGCCGACAGTCAGGTCGTCGACATCGTGGAACAGGACAGAACCTTGTGTGTCAGCGGCGACCCGATCCACGTCGTTGGCCTGGTCGAGAGTGGTATTGCCGGTGACGAGCAGTGCCAGCCCCCCAGCTTGAATCGTGCCACTGGCTGTTTGTGTGATCGCTCCATCGACATCCATCAACACGTTGCCTGGGCCGACATTCACTGCCTCAGTCAGTGTCAGATTGCCTCCTGTCACGAGTTTGGTATCGAACGTCGTTAAGATCCCAATGACGGTCATGCCGAAGCTGGTGACCGAACCGACTGTGAGGTCGTCCACATCGTTGAACAAGACCGAGCCTTGTGTGTCCGCCGCGAGTGTGTCGACATCATTGGTCTGATCGAGAGTCGTACTACCGGTTACCATCAGGGCCAGACCGGCAGCGGTGATTGTTCCGGTCGCGGATTGCGTGACCGATCCATCCACATGCAGGAGCAGATTCCCCGGCCCGAGGTCCACGGCCTCTGTCAGATGCAGGTTGCCCCCTGTCACCAGTTTCACGTCGACCGTGGTCGAGATCCCGGCCACGGTCGTCGAGCCACACGTCACCGACCCGACAGTCAGGTCGTCGACATCGTTCAGCAGCACCGAACCTTGCGTATCGGCTGCCAGCGTGTCGACATCATTGGCCAGATCGAGAGTCGTGGGTCCGCTCACGATTAACGCCAGACCGACTGCCTGGATCGTTCCAGTGGCCGACTGGGTCACCGCTCCGTCCACATCGAGGAGCAGGTTGCCCGGCCCAACTTGGACGGCCTCCGCCAGATGCAGGTCGCCCCCCGTCACCAGCTTCACGTCGAACGTGGTCGAGACTCCAGCCACGGTCGTTGAGCCACATGTCACCGATCCAACAGTGAGGTCGTCGATGTCGGTCAGCTGGACCGCCCCTTGCGTATCCGCAGCCACGGTGTCGACGTCATTGGCCTGATCCAGCGTCGTGGTTCCGGTCACCAGCAAGGCCAAACCCGCTGCCTGAATCGTGCCGCTTGCCGACTGGGTCACGGCTCCATTCACGTCCAGGAGCAGATTCCCGGGCCCGAGGTCCACAGCCTCCGCCAGATGGAGATCCACACCCGTAGTCAGCTTCGTGTCGAACGTCGTGGAGATGCCCGTAGTCGTCACACCAACAGCTGTCACCGCCCCGACAGTCAGATCGTCGATGTCGCTTAGCAGCAACAGCCCCTGGTATTCGGAGGCGAACGTATCGATGTCGTTCGCTTCCCCAAGAACGGCTCCGCTCCCGGCGCCACTGCCTGAGAGAGACAGGCCAGCTGCAGTGATCGTGTCTCCAGCGTTCTGCGAGATCGTGCCTGTCACATTCAACGACAGCGAGCCAGCCCCAAGTGAGATGGCCTCATCGATCAACAGGTCACCCAGAACCGTCAGCCGCACATCGTCGCCCGAGGTCGTGACTCCGCTGGTCGACGCGGCGAGAGTGCCAGCAGTGTCGGTCACGGTGCCGACGGTCAGCGCGGCCGAGTTGGTGAACTCGATCGTTCCGTCACGATCTGCAGCCAGAGTCGCAACGGTGTTGGACTCACTCAGCTGCGCGGGTCCGCCGCTTCCCAGGAGCTGCAGGCCGGTCGCGGTGATCGTGTTGCCGGTGAGCTGAGTGATCGAACCGGTGACATCGAGCGTCAGGTCTCCGGTCCCCAGCGAAACGTCATTGGCGCCCAGGTCACCTGCTTCTCCGATCGTCAGATTACCGCCGGTACTCAGGCGGGCGTCCTGGCCCGAGGTGGCCAGACCGCTCACTCCACAGGCGGTCCCCACGATCAGTGCGTTGCTGTCCGAGAAGTGGATCGAGCCATCGATGTCGACCGCCAGCACAGCGACATCGTTGGCCTGTTCGAGGGTGAATGCACCGGATCCCGTGAGAGCCAGACGATCCGTGAGAATCGCCGAACCGGCCCGCTGAACGACTCCGCCGGAGTTGGCATGGAGCTGCACACAGTCGGTGGCCACGAGATCCTCGCCCGCTCCCGTCCCCAGCGTGAGGGGGCCACTGGCGGTCACTTGCACGGTGACCGCATCGATTTGCCCCAGGGTCAACGAGTTCGTGTCGATCAGCTCGACCGTTTGGCCGGCGACCGCGACGGCTCCGCCAAAGTCGTTGGAGGCGTGATCCAGGATCACGTCACCCGCGGCCGAGAGCGAACTCGTGCCTGTGACGGACAGCGGACCGCTGTCGGTCAGGTCGTCGGCATCGACCGTCACCGTCAAGTTTCCGTCCACGGTCCCCACGATCGAGAGGGCTCCGGAGTTGTGAACCTCAGCATCGCCCCCGGTGGTCAGATCGAGAGTCGTCTGCGGGCTGATGGCTGTGTTTGACAGCTGGACGCCGCCGCTGGTTGTCGTGACTCGAATGTTCTCTGCCGCCAGATTCGCGGTGATCCCGGTCTCGGCCTGGAGGTCGACATCATCCGCTGAGACCAGACCCGCTCCGCTGATCGAACCGTCGCTGATCGCCAGGACCTCATTGCCGGAGGCTGAGGTCGTTCCGTTCAACACAATGTTGCCGCTGGTATTGAGCAGCGTCACGTCGTCGTCAGCATCGCCCCCCCCTGCCGTGACATTCGTGCCGACGGTCAGGTCTCCATCGACTGCGACCAGATGGATGGCTCCGTCAGTCGTCGTGACGGATGTGAAGACGGCAGCTCCCGTGTTGAAGATCGCGATCGTGCCGGTCCCGGTCGACACTTGGGCGTAGGTCGCGGCGACTGCGTTGCCCAAGTCGATGTTCCCCTGTGTCGACTGAGCTGTGATGGTTGCTCCGGAGAGCCGCAAGGCGGCGAGCGTGCCGATCCCTGTCGCTGCGAAAAGCTCAATTTCGCCGCCCGTGATCTGTCCGGGTCCATTGATCTCCGAAGCTGAGGTGATGCGAACCAGACTGTCCGCAGTCGTCGCTCCCGTCAGGAGCACGGCGCCGCTGGTCGCACCTGAAGCGATCTGGATTGTCGCGGTGCTGCTGACATTGCTGGCGATCAGGTCACCTGCCAGCGCGGTCTCGACCGATCCGCTGCCATCGGTTCCCGCAGTGAGTTCGATCGCATCGACGGCTTCGATCCGGGCATGGACTGCAATGTCATCTCCGGCTTCGATCGTCACCGTGGATCCCTCGATCACGGCATCGACGGTGACCTCGTGCTGCGAGGTCAGCGAGGTTGTTCCGCCGCTCGACAGTGTTGCACTGACGGTGATCGCTCCATCGGCCGTGATCGACGCACCGTTCGTGACGGTCACTGTCGCATCCAGCTGGACCTGACCGGTCGATTGCAGATCGAGTGACCCAGCTGTGCTGGCTGCGTTGACCTGGGTGCTGGAGTCTTCCTGAACAGTCACAGTTCCGGTGGAGTGAAACGACAGCGAACCGAAGTTCGTCGTAGTGCCAGCTCCTCCGATCGCAACGGAGCTTCCAGAGAGCTCGGCGTGATTGGTCACGTTCAGGCTGTTCGACGAGTCCGAGATTGCTCCGGCGGAGTCCAGAACCAAACTCAGAGCTGAGTTGTCTCCGGCCAGCTGGGTCGCCGCATCGACTTGAATCGAGACATCTCCCGGGGTGCTGAATGCCAACCGGCCCAGTTCTGTTGTGCTGGTCGCGCCCCCGAGCGTGATCGAGGTCCCCTCGAACTGGGCCAGATCACTGACCGTCAGCGAAGTCGAGGTATCGGTCAGGTCACCCGTGGAGTCGATCTGCAGACTGAGGGCATCGTTGTCCCCGGCGAGCTCTGTCGCTGAGTCTTCCTGAACGGCGACTGCTCCCGTGGAGCTGAAATTCAAGGAACCGAAATTCGTGTCGGTCAGAGCTCCGCCCAGGCTGATTGCTGTGCCGCTGAAGCTGGCGAGCCCGGAGATTTGAATGGCACCTGTGGTATCGGTGATGTCGCCTGCCGAAACGAGGCGCAATTCCGAGGCGAATACGTCTCCGAATAGCTGCGTGGCGGAGTCCTCCTCAACTGAGGCCGTTCCCACAGCATCCAAGTGCAGGCGACCAAAGTGGATCGTGTCACCGATAGCGTCACCCAAGGAGATCGAACCTCCACTGAAGCTGGCCAGGTCTCCCACCGAAAGCGAGGCGCCCGCAGAATTCGTGATCTGATCGGTGACGAGGCTCCTGAAAGTCACCTCCAGGTCGCCGGAGATCACCGAAGCCCCGGAAAACTCCAGGTCGTTGATGTCATTCAAAAAGACGTTATTCGCCGAAACGATCTGGATCTGATGAAAGTCGTTCACGCCCAGAAAGGAGAGGCTGTTCGCGCTCCCCGCATCGAACCGTGCGAGGCCCTGCACCGACAGCGATCCCAACGTTGCTGAAATCGATTCCGCCGAGACGCTGAGCCCCCCCGAAGCGAAGTCGAAGTGATCCGCGAAGTCGACAGAGTCGCTGTCCGCTCCCAGGTCGATACTCAGCTGGGTGATGTCGTCGACAGCCAGAATCTGATCACCGGCCACGGTGTTATCGAGATCGAGGTTACTATGAAAACCGTTGGTGCCACCGAGGTTGTGTTCGAGATTGCCATCGATATCGACGGTGAAGACGATCGAGTCGGCGCTGACTCCGCCATCGTCCCCCAAAAAGGTCACATCGGTTCCGACCAGAACGGCACTGACAGACAGAACCTGGCGGTCCTCCAGGCAGCGGACGAAGAGCCGAACCGAGTGGTCGGGAGCGGCTGCTCGCTGTTCCGCCTTTCGGGCTGTGAGCCAGTTCTGGAACCAGTTTGAGATGCTCACTTTTCCAAGCCTTTTGTTTCGTCAGAGACCCGGGCAACCCAGATGTCGCTGAAAGACAACACAATGCGAAATGCAGCAGTGGTCATGCTTCCGAAATCCAACATTCGGACAGAGGCGCTCCGGCATCCACAAGAACAGCGAGTGCCTCGCTGTAAGTCGTTTGCATAAAGTGAGTTCCATCCAGGAATTGTTCAACCCCGTGCCCCGACCTGAACAGCCTTGGCGTACGAATGATTGAATACCGCAACAGGCGTGCCGGTCTGCGTTCAGTTTCGAGCGTTTTTATGATCTGGAGCGACAAATCATGTTTGTCCGATGGAAGCGATTGCAGCGACTCTGTCGGTGTTGCTCAATTTATTGATCAGCACGCGATGATCGATCCGACACGATCTGAGAGACCACACTTTGAGTGGTCCTGGGAGATCGAACTATGAAACGTCCCGCCCGCCTGACAATCCTGGGACTGTTTGTCCTCAGCCAGTGTGTCCGTCTCACCTCAGCTGCAGAGGGCCCGGAAGCCCCCGCGATTGCTGCCGAACCGAAGCGTGCCGATCGCCCCGTGACCGAGCTGAGGGCCAGCCTCACCCGGACGGCTGGTGACATCCCCAAAAACCGAGCTTCGCAGCAGCTCGGACAGACGGGTCCACTCGATGCCCAGTTCAGCAGTCGACCATGGATGCCTCAGAACTGTGAATGGGCCGCCCCGGCGACCAAGCACCTGCCCCTGCTGTTTGAGGAGCCCAATCTGGAGCGGATGGGCTATCTCGATGCCTGCACGTTTGACGCTCTCACCGATGAGGAGTGCGTCTGGACGGAAGAGTGCCTGCAGCCACTCAGTTCGGGGCTGCGTTTCCTGGGGAATGCGGCAATCATCCCTTACCGCTGCGGGTATCAGCCACCGTGTGAACCGGTCTATACCCTCGGTCACGATCGCCCCGGCAGCCCGGTCTGCTACCGCAAACATCACCTGCCGCTCAGTGCTCGTGGAGCCTCTTATCAGGCAGGGTTCCTGACCGGTCTGGTGTTCTTCATACCGTAGTGAGGTCGTTCGGCGCTGTGGCCACTGAAGAATCCCAGCGCACGTCGAGCCAGCTCGACGGCTAACGGAGGATATCCCTACTGATCTGTGGCGATCCTGTTATCCTGCATCCCTCGTTCCCTTCAGACTGGATGCACCATGAGCCGTTCCCTTGGAAACACGATTGCCGATTCCTTGAGCCTGAGCCTGACTTACGGCAAGCGGATGCTGACGGGCGTCACTCCGCTGATCTTTGCCAGGTTCGCCCGCCTGGGTGGCCAGGTGGTCGAGTCGAATCATCCGGCCTTCGTCTACGGGCACTTGAGCTTGTACGCAGCGCGGGTCGTGGAACAACTCGGCGGAGATGCGAGTGCGATCCAGCCCGCAGCTGCGTTCGTTGAGGCATTCTCAAAAGATGCGCAGTGCCAGGACGATCCGGACGAAACGATCTATCCGCCGATGGATGACGTGACGGACGCCTTCTTCAAGAACTACGAAGCGGCGATGGCGGCGCTGCGGGTCGCACCCGATGAGCCCTTTCAACAGGCGAACCCCGCGGGCGGGCGGATGACTGAGTTGTTCCCGACGATTGGCTCGATGCAGGCGTTCTACGTGGGCGGCCACATGATGTTCCACCTGGGTCAGGTCAGTGCCTGGCGCCGGATGCAGGGGCTGGGACCGGCGTAGCGGAATGAATGTTCTGAATCAGATCGTCAGTCGCCGGTCGCGGGCGGTGACTTCCCACTCGTCGACCTGCTGACCGTTCTCGATCACGATCGCCGAGCGGTGCAGCGCGGATGTCGGGCAGATGTGCCTGGGGATCGCGACCAGCCAGTCGCCAATCTTCCAGCGGGCGGCATCAGCAGTCTCGACGACCAGGTGCTCCTCGTTGTGGAGAACCTGCACTCCCTCCGGAATCGCAGGCAGAAACGCCCGCTGTCCCATCGGCGGGTCGGAAGCGATCGACTTCGTTCCCATATCGAGAGTCACTCGATTGGCTGTCGGTCGGCTGATAACGCGCGTGAAGACCAGAGCCGCTGGGGTAAACGGAGCCAGGTCTGGGAACTTGTCGCCGTAGTTCACATCGTGAAAGACGCAGGTCCCGGGGCTCAGTTCGATCATGGGGTCGGTCATCTGAGCATAGACCGGAAAGGTGGGCGTCCCTCCGCAGACGGCCCGCGGAACCGGGAGCCCGCGCTTGACCAGCCGATCTCGAAACGCAGCCACCGGCTCCCAGAAAGCAGCCACTGCTCTTCGTCGCTCCTCGGGATCGGCTTCTCCGCGATTGCCGTCGTAGACGTTGAAACCTTCGGCCGTCAGGCCGGGAATTTCCGCAATTCTCTGATAGAGCGCCGCAGCGGCATCGTCGAGACCGACGCCGGTCCGGTCTCGACCGGGATTGATGTCGAGGACCACGCCGATCGACACTCCCGCGGAGATCGCTGCCCGACCGAGCTGATTGACCATCGTCACATCGTCAGCAGTGACCAGGAACTTGGTCTGAGGAAAGGCCTTGGCCAGGGCGATGATCCGGGCCTGGTTGGGGCCGATCATGCTGTAGCAGATGAAGACATCCGGCACCCCGCAGCGAGCCAGCATCTCAGCTTCGGCGATCGTGGCCGCCTTGTGCTTGCTGATCCCCCGGTCGAGCAACAGCCGTACCACAGCGGCCATCTTGTGCGTCTTGCAATGAGGTCGGAGCCGATCAGTGCTGCCCGCCATGGCGATCATGGCGTCGATATTCCGCAGCAGGTGCTCGCGAAAGACGACCAGCGATGGGCTGAGCAGCGATTCCGGGGAGTGGATCGGATAGCGGTCCAGCATGGGAGGACTCAGGAGTATCGAGCGCAGGGATGATCGAGATGTTAGAGGATGCATGAGCGTGGCGTCAGTCAGCCGCTGGGCTGCTGAACCCGCCACCCTCATGACTTCGCGCGCTGCTACCGAGGCTGCTTGAGCCGCGCCCGCGTCAGTTCGGGCAGGTACTTGACCGGCACGGTCCCCGGCGACAGAACGGCTTCGTGATATCGACCCAGGTCGAACGCCTCGCCCTGTTCGCGCTGGACCTCGCGGCGCAGCCGCATGAACGCCCCGCGCCCTACAAAGTACGTCGACAGCTGACACGAGCCGAGCTGGGAGCGGATCACCTTCAGGCGGGCTTCCCCTTCCGCCTGGAAGGCCTGCTCGGTGAGGAACGCCAAGGCCTCATCATCGGTCATCTGCGTGCAGTGCATCTTGTGATCGAGAATTGAGTTCGCCACGCTTCGCAGGAAGAACTTGAGCTGCATCAATCGCAGCGGCAGGTCACCGGCCCCGTAGCCTTCATCGAGCAGCATCTGCTCGCAGTAGTTCGCCCACCCTTCGGCATAGACTCCCGAACCCAGCACTCGACGCAGCAATGACGGGTGCCGGTTTGCATAGGCCAGCTGGACATAGTGCCCGGGGTATGCCTCGTGAATCGTCAACACCTTCAGCATCTGGCGGTTGTACTCGGACAGAAAGCTGTCGATGCGGGACGCCGGCCAGCTCTGCGGCGGCGGGCTGATGGCATAGATGCTGTCGGCCTTCGTATCGAGCGGGGGTGCGTTCTCCAGAAACGCGACCGAGTTCCCGCGCTGGAACTCCGGCATCTCGATGATCTGGCAGGTATCCGGATCGGGCAGTCGCAGCACATCGCGCTCGACCATGAACGTCTTGAGTTCTGCGACCGTCAGCCGCGCTTCGATCGCGAGCTTATCGGGAGCCGGATGATCCAGCCCGATCTGGCGGACGATTCGGTCGATTGTCGATCGCCGTCCCGCCTCGTCATCCGGCGGGATTGGCTCCTTCGGAAAGTACCGTGACCAGAGCTGGCGCGAAGTTGTCAGCATGTCCCGATGGACTTGCTGAAAGGCGGTTTCCGCCTCAGCCAGCACCTCATCGGCTGTGACTCCCGCATCCAGGACCTTCACCAGCTTCTTGCCGAAGTGCTCTTTGCCGATCCGCCAGTCACTCGTCGAACGCGGCAGCAGTTCGGCTTCGAGAAATGTCAGGTGCTGTTTGAGCGCCGCTGCGGCCTCTCGTGAGACCGTGACCACAGCCTCCTTCTGTGGCGAGTCCCCGATCAGCTCCAGGATACCGCCTTCGTAGAAGGCCACGGCACCGCGCGTCTGCTGAATTGCGGTCTCGGTCCGAACACGCGAAGGTTGTTTGAGATTGGCCCGGGCGGCGTGCAGCATCACGGGCACTTGCCGAATGCGGGCGATCGAATTCTGGATGTTCGTTTCGCGCGGCAGCGTCGATTGAGTCAGCAATGCATAAGCACACTCTGTCGCCAGCCCCGTATAGATCCGCGGGTCGTTCTCCCAGGGGCGCTCAACCTCTTCGAGCCACAGGTCCAGCTCCAGAGAGTCGCGAAAGATCTCGAAGTCGATCTGCCCGTCGCGCGAGAGCTTCTGGTAGTCAATCTTCTTGGGCAGCTGTTCCAACGTCTGGCGCGCCAGCTGTTGCCGTTTCTCAAGGGCGGTCTGCGACACATCATCGAGCTTCGAGTCGAATCGATGATCCCCCAGCCGCGTGGCCCGCATCGGGCTGAGCTGGAAGTCGGCTTCCAGATAGTCGCGGAAGTAAGTTGCCAGAGCCTGATCAGCAGCACCCGTCATCGCAGTGGTTTCCTGAGCGGACAGATCGAGGGTCGCCATCTGCAGGAGCATTCCGGTGAGGAAGAGCAGGAATTGGTGCCGCATGGAACGAGGGCTTTCATCAACGAGTGAAGGACAGCCGGGATACTGTAGCGGAACTCGCCCGAGTTCCGACCTCACGCCGCCTGCCGGTCCACAAACTGCTCGCACCAGCTTTCAATCGCCAGCAGTGTCCAGACCGTGTAGGCCGCATCGACTCGGCCCGTTCGATTGTCATCCAGCAGCTTCTGCACCGCAGCTGGGTCGAACAGACCGCGAGCGCGAATCCGCTCCGGAGACAGCCGCGTGCTGATCAGCGGGGCCAGATCGTCCAGCACCCACTTGCGGACCGGGCCGCCGAAGCCAGCCTTGGGGCGGTAGATCACATCGTGTGGTAAGTACCGCTCAGCGACTTTGCGGAGCAGGTACTTCGTCGTGCGGCCCTGCATCTTGAGGTCCGGCGGAATCGTTGTTGAGAACTCGACTAAGTCCAGATCGAGGAACGGCACCCGCACCTCGACACTGGTCGCCATCGACAGCTTGTCGGTGTAGTTCAAATTGTGATCCACCAGGAACGACCGCAGTTCCAGATACAGCATCTGATTGAGCGGGCTGGTCTCGGTCGGGATCTCTCGCAGCATCGCTCGCAGCTGATCAAGCGGGTCGAACCCCGCGAGCTGTTGGCGAACGGTCGGGCTGAGCAGCTCGAAGATGCGCGACTGTTCCATCCAGCCGAAGTATCCGACCATCCGATCTGTGGCTGACTTGCCGAGTCCCTCAGCCAGTTTGCGAACGCGGCGAAGAGCGGCCGGCCGCGAGGGCAGACAGCGGGCAGCGGCTCCGACCAGTCTGGCAATTGGACCAGGAAGGATTTGGAACCACTTCTCCAGGGCCAGCGCCTCGTGGCGGCGGTACCCGGAGAACAGGTCATCCGCAGCTGCGCCGCCGATCAGGACCTTGTACCCCATGGCCCGAGCCCGTTCGCAGATCGCCAGAACGTTCATGGGAGCCGCGTCCGCCTGCGGCTCATCGAGGTGCCAGATGATCCGATCGAACAACTTCAGCAGATCGCACGACGGGTCAACGACTTCCAGATCGACCTGGAGATGACGGGCGACCTGCTTGGCGTAGTCGAGATCACTCACGAACCCTTCGGTCGCTTCGACCCCGGTCGTGTCGATCGTGAAAGCCTGCAGCTTGGCCTCGGGCCGAATCTTACGAGCCAGAGCGACGAGCAAGCTGGAGTCGAGACCGCCGGAGAGAAAGAACCCCACCGGGACGTCGGAGAGCAGCTGGCGCTCGACGGCAAGTTGGAGTCGCTCGTCGAGTTCGTCGGTGAGTTCCGGCTCGCTTCGCTGATTGCGACCGGCACCAGTTGTTCCTCGATTGCGGGGCACACCTTCGTGTTTTTTTCTTGTCACGGCCTGCAAGAGTTGCTGGCACAGCGGCATGTCAGGACGTTGCCTGACCCCTTCACCATACATCGCGATTGCGAGATCCCAATCCCTCTTCTCTGTGGCTTCGTTTCCTCGCCGAAGGCACTCGGAATAGCTCAATCCAATCAGGTTCACCCCAAACGGCGGGCGGTAGTAGCTGACTTCGCGAACCTCGCTCACCGGCTTCGATAAATCAAACTTCGCGTACGCCCCAGCTGTGAGTTTGTGGACGCTCTCAAACGCCGTGTGCCCGCCCGGTGACCAGAGAAAGGTCAGGTAGTTGGCGATCCCCTTCGGATCGATCGCACGTGACCAGCCGGGCAGATCGAGCAGGCTCTTCAGCTCTGATGCAAACGCCAGTCGGTCCCCAGCCAGCGTGTAGTACAGCGGCTTGATTCCGAACTGGTCGCGGGCAATCAACAGCTGTTGTGTCTGTGTATCGTAGAAGGCAAAGGCAAAGATCCCGTTGAGGCGCGGCAGCAGTTCCTCGCCGAAGTGAATCAGCCCGTGCAGCAGCGTTTCGGTATCGGATGTCGACCGAAAGGTCACGCGGTCGGCCAGTTCGTCGCGGATCGTCTGATGCGTATAGATCTCTCCATTGAACGCCAGCACGTAGCGTCCATCCGGAGAGAGCATCGGCTGGTGCCCGGCACTGGTCAGATCCAGAATCGACAGCCGCCGGTGCCCCAGGCTCAGCGAGTCATCGGACCAGATCCCCTGGTCATCCGGACCGCGATGCGTCATGCGATCGGTCATCGCCTGGATGACGCTGGGAAGCGGCGTTCCGGTGAACCCGACCAGACCACACATGGATCACTCACACAGAAAAGCCCAGGGGTTGCAACCCCTGGGCTTGGAAACTCGAAATCCGAAATCCGAAGAAGCGAACTCGTTCGAGTTTCGTGCTTCGGATTTCGAAATTTCCACTACCAGCTCGGCTTCTCCGGCAGGTACTTCTCGAACTCCTTGATCAGCGCCGCCTCGAAGTCCCCGGCGTAGGTTCCGGCGAAGAACCGACCGATCGCTTCGGCCTGGAACTTGGTCCAGCTCTGGTCTTCGTGTCCCGGATTGATCGGGAAGTAGCGGGCCTTGACCGACTGGGCCGCCTTCATGTCGCCGGGGGCGTCGCCAATCATCAGCACTTTGTCGGGTGAGTAGCCCTTGGCGATGGCTGCGGTGAGGATCTCGGTCTTGCTGCCCATCTCCTGGCCGCAGATGGCGGAGACGTACTGGGCGATCCCGTGCTCGCTCCACTCCGCTTGCAGTGCCGGTGTCGGGGTCGCCGAGCAGACGATCAGGTCAGCCTTGCCCTGCAGAGCCTGCAGGCTCTCGCGAACGCCGGGGAACGGGGGCACGCCGTGGACCATCCCCTTGACCGTCGCGTCGACGGCTGAGGACCAGGCACTGGCCTGCTTGAGGTCGGCGTCGCCGGTCTTTTCCGCTTCGGCCTTCACCGTTCCGCTGGAGAGCTTCGTCTCGCGCTTGACCCAGTCGCGCAGACCCTGGAACTTCGGGACCACGAATCCGCGGGCCTGGACTTCCTTCCGCTGCTCGAGCAGATCGAGAGCCAGCAGGTAGGCCGGGAACCGATTCGCTCCGCGGGTCTTGGAGTACAGGTTCGTGAACTCCGCAGCTTCCCGCGCGTACTTCGAAATCGGCTGCAAGTGGAAGTAGTTGATGAAGTTGGGGATGAAGCACTCCTTGTGCTTGATCTCCATCGAGTCGAAAGCACAGCCATCCGAGTCGATGGCGATCAGGAAGTCATGCTTCTTCTGCACATTGGCCAGGGCGTCAGACACGCGAGGAAACTCCGGTGAGGACTTGCTGGGCACCCGCGAACTGGGAGCCGGGGGCTGGGACACTGCGTAGATTATGCGGAGCCTGTGTCAGCAACAAGAGGGCAGTGGGGAATGGGCAGTGGGCAGTGGAGCCCGACCGGCCAGTTCGAATCCCTGCCATGTCGGGAGTGCGAGGCTCCGGCTGGCACAAAGCCTCTTCTGTTCCATCACTGCCCACTGCCCATTCCCCACTGCCCATTGCCCCGAACTGGCCTACCTCGATTTATGAACTCCATGGTAGAAGATGCCAGATCGCCCCCGGCCTCGGATCTACGCTGAAGAACCGGGGCTCGGATCGTCGAAACAGGACCGATGGGTGCGGATCTTTCCGTCTGGAACGATTCTGCACGCCCGAGTCCGGCAGATCCTGCCGCTCGGATTCGATGGCATGAGGCCACCTCCATGTTGCGTCGTCAATTCCTCCTTCAACTCTCCCTGCCCGCGCTGGCGTCACTGGCTCTGTCCAGCGGCTGCCGAGGCAAGCAGACCGCTCACGTCCTGAGCTCGGATGATCAGGACATGGTCGGCAGCCACACCGCCGGGGCCGAGACCTGGAAGCCGCTCGTCGAGCAGTCGGTCGGGCAACTGCTCGCCCGTCAGTGCTCGGACATTCACCCCGCCTCGCTGGCCGGAGACGGCATCCCGCAGAAGAAGCAAGTCTGCTTCATGGGTGTTGAGAACAAGAGCGCCGAAGAACTCGGCGATTTCCGCGAACAGATCTACGATCACATTGACGCGATCGTCAGCCAGTCCGAGCAGTTCAAGCTGGTCAGCAAGCGCTACGTCGATGCGGGTCTCAAGGAATGCAGCCTGAAGCCGGATGAGCTGTTTGTCCCGGCCAATCAGCGGATGTTTGCCGAAGCGATGGAAGCGTCCGGAACTCCGATTCAGTATCTGCTGTTCGCCAAGGTCACCTCCGGGACCACCGCCAGCAACGGCGACTATCAGCGCGATTATCAGCTGGTCCTGGAACTCGTCGACGCCAGCAACGGCGAATACGACAAAGAATCGGCCACGCTGCGAAAGGGTTATCACAAGTCGAAGCTCGGAAAGCTGAAGCACTACTCGTAGCCGTTCCGATCTGCAGGTTGCCATCGATTGCGGTGTGGGTACCGAGGCCGAGTCATGAACATTGCCGGTCACCAATTATGCGAAGGGGCACCGTCGCGGCTTCGCATGGCCGTGGTTCAAAGCCTGCTCGGCCTGGTGGTACTGCTCACGGGCTGTGCCTCGCATGTCGACCGGGTCGTGTCGGTCCGTAAAGATTTCTTCGAAGGCCGACTGGAAGAGGCCCGGACGCAGGTTCAACAGCTGCGAGATAAGCACAAAGATGACCAGGGTGTCTTCGACCTCGATCGCGCAATGATCGAGCTGTGTGCCGGGCACCCCAAGGAAGCCGAGCGAATCCTGCGGCGGGTCCGCGACGACTTTGATAAGTTCGAGGAGCCTTCGGCCAAGGAACTGGCTGCGTCGATGGTGACGGACGACACCAAGATCGCGTATGCCGGAGAGGACCACGAGCAGGTACTGATCCGCACGTTCCTGGCCCTCTCGAACCTGATGGCGGATGGCGGCGATGCCCACGCTTATGCCCTTCAGATCGGGACCAAGCAGCAGGAGCTCGCCGAAGAGATCGAGAAGAAACGCAAAGAGCGAGACGGCGAAGACGCTGCCACCGACCCCGATGAACTCCCGCAGGTCGCGCTGGGACCGTACATCCGGGCGATGCTCAATGAGGAGTCGGCACTCGATGCGAGTGAAGTCGTCCGAGCTCGCGAGATGGTGGTCTCCTACACGCCGGACTTTCGAGACGGCCAGGCCGATCTGGAGCGGGCCATGGGCGATGGACTGTGCCCGCAGGATCATGGCGTGATCTATCTCTTCACGATGGTGGGGCGCGGCCCGATCAAGGAAGAGTCCGAGGACATCCCGACCCAGTTGGCCCTCCTGGTCGCGGACCAGATCATCAGTGCCTGCGGAAGCCAGACGCTGCCGCCGACGGTCGCTCCCATCAAGGTCGCCAAGGTCGTTCAGCACCCCAATCGCATCCAGACTGTTCAGGCCCAGCTCGATGGTTCCGCAATCGGCACCACAGCCACGATCGTCGATGTCGGCCAGCTGGCCGAGGCCCACTACGCAGCTCGCTACCCCGAAGTGCTGGGCCACGCCGTCGCCCGCCGAGCGATCAAGAAGGGGGCCATTTATGTCGCCAAAGAGCAGATGAATGCCGACACCAATCCAGTTCTCGATATTGCTCTGACTCTCGGCGGAATCGCCTGGGAAGCCAGCGAAGCTCCGGATACTCGCTGCTGGGGTCTGCTCCCGGAGAAGATCCAGGTACTGCGCATTGAGGCCCCGATCGGCAAGCGGCAACTGAAGCTGCAACCAGCTGACAGCCAAGGAGCGTATGGAGTTCCCGTGTCGGTCGAAGTGGAAGTTCGCGAACAGCGGAACACGTATCTGCTCGCTGCGTTTCCCGATAGCCAGATCGTCGGCAAGGTCCTGCAGAGCGGGATGGAGTAAGCCACAGTTATTGAGCAGATCTCACATCAGTGAGCGGCTCAGTTGCCATGAAATCGAAGCACGTCGGGCAAGCCCGACGGCTAACGGAACCGAGTCACCCCGCGTCGATCAGATCCGATCGACAGTCGTGTAATCACCCTTCGACCCGCCGGAGCTGGACCCGGAAGATGTCGGAAACCAAGAGGTCCCGCTGCCTCCTGAACGCCGCCGAATGCTGCGGTCGACTCCGTTTTGGAGGGCGGCCCCCACGACCTCAACCATCGCCTGGGCCAGCACTCGAGTCATTGGGTGGGTAATGATTCCCGCAGCAATATCGATTGCATCGATCTTAGAGATCTGAGCCTCCGGCGGTCGGTCAAACTGCTGATGCTGCTTCAGTTCGGTCCAGAAGGCATCCTTGGACAGCGCTCCCTGCTGAAACTGATTCAGCAGCTGGGCGAGGTTCAGGTTTTCGAACTTCGAATGCGGTTCGTCGAAGTTGGACTGCTGCAGACGCCGGCTCACAAAGTCGAGCCCGACGGTAATCCCTGCCGCCCGAGTCACCAGCTGCGCGACCGCCGGCAGGTCCTGCCTGAGCTTGTCGCTGGTCTGGGTCAGATGGCGAATCCGTGAGACGATTTCGTCGTCGTGTTGGCTGAGAGTCTGAGCCGCCCGCCGTTCGAGTACTGCCGCTTGAGCCGATTCGAGGAACTGGCGATACCGCTCCAGAGCGGTCTGGTAGAACTGGCACTGGTCCTGGCTGACAGCTGCGAGTTCGGTCTGGGCTCGACCGGTCAGCTGGCGGCACTCTGCGATCTGCTGATCGATGCGCTCCCGTTGACCGCGAAGCGTTTCCACGCCAGCGATCGCACTGGTCAGCCCCAGCCGGTCGGCGGTCTGGGACTGGATCGACTCGACCCGCGCCATCAAAGCGTGGAACTCGGCCCGGCGGCGGTTGAGTTCCTCGGTCATCAGCTCGGGAGTCTTCTTGAGGAACTCGTAGCCCCGCTTGGCAGCCGGGTATCCGATCAGACTCGATACCCAGCGATCCAGGCGGCGGGTCAGTCCTCGCGCTGCATACTCGGGGTTCAAGTACCCTCGCTGGTACAGATACTGAAACAGTGAGCTGCGTTCATAGGCGGGGAGCTTCTCCGCCGACTCGGCCTGAACTTCGGTGACCCGCTTCTCGTCGCGATGGAGGGCCGCCTCGGCTGCGACGGCCTGCTCCGACAAGGTCGGAAACTCGGGGTCTTTCTGCAGTTCGGCTTGTACCTGAGCTTCCAGTTGTTTCTGGTTCGCCACTGCTGCCGCGAGTTCGGCATCCACAGCTGCTAACGACTGAGAACTTTCCTTTTCGGCTGAGAGCAGCCGCTCGATTCGATTCGACAGCTCGGAGACGGTTCGCTCTTTGCGTTCGACAATCTGCAACAGTTCCCGTTGAATCTCGGCGAACGTGTTATGGATCGTCTCCCGCTTGAGATCGGGGAGATCGTGGCGCGCCAGTTCGAGCAGCGCGGACCCGCGTTCGGAGACGATCTGATCGATCTGTGACTTCAGGCGTGTTTGAGCTGTATCCGCCTCGGCCGATGCGGAGCGTGACTCTTCCAGCGCGATGCGAATCTGTTCGAGGACCTGCCGCCCGGGAATCGTCATGACTGACCTCGATTCCTTCGTTGGAGACGGCAATTAGCGCTTGGGCTGCTGCTCGCGGGCCTGGCGAAACTGGCGGATGATCAGCACGCTGAGTGCGCTCATGGCGACGGCGGCACAGATGATCGGCAATAGATGAATCGGTTCGGCAGCGTGGGCGACCGACGTGGGGTCGGTCGTGCCATGGCCCGGATGAGCCCATGCGGAGCCTGCTGACAGCAGGACGGTCATCGGGAAAAACCACCGGGTGATCTGCATGGGAGGAGCCGATCCGGGCGAGAAGCGACGTGCGGAAGACGGATGGAAGTTTAGCGTCCAGCGGGAAGTCGAGCCAATCCAATCACGGCAAGCACTCAAGTTCGTCAACCAACAAACTCCCCTGCTCTGGCTCCCCTCTCCCTCGGGAGAGGGGCTGGGGGTGAGGGTTCTCGCCACTCAGCGATTCTCACAAGGTCCATGCAAAGTCTCCTGGCCAGCAACTCCTGCTTTCGATTCAGCGAAGCTGTGACCTGTCGCTCGGTCCACTGGACTCGGAGAGTCCAGCGACTTTGCCGAGCAATCCACCGTTGAGAGGTTGGGCGCAGCGAAGATTGCTGTTAGCCTAAGCATCGCGTTTCGGGCGATTCCGATCTCCGAATGCCGGGGCTCTCCTTGAGAGACCGCTGGTTCCGCATCCCTCAGGGAACGACCGCAGTGGCTGAGAAACGTGACTTTGACGAGTTCCTGGAGAAGTTTCGCCGCCATCGGGAGTTGATGGTCGAGGAACTCCATAAGGTTGTGGTCGGACAGGATCATGTGATCGAGCAGATCCTGGCTGCGATCTTCACGGGCGGGCATTGCCTGCTGGTCGGGGTTCCGGGGCTGGCGAAGACGCTGGTCGTGAGCACGATTGCCAAACTGCTCGATGTGCAGTTCAACCGCATCCAGTTCACGCCCGACCTGATGCCCTCGGACATCACCGGGACCAACGTGCTGGAAGAAGGGGACAACGGGCGGCGCGAGTTTCGTTTCGTCGAGGGCCCGGTCTTCACGAACATTCTGCTCGCCGACGAAATCAACCGCACCCCGCCCAAGACCCAGGCCGCCCTGCTCCAGGCGATGCAGGAACGCGAAGTGACCGTCTCGGGCAAGACCTATCAGCTGCCCGAGCCGTTCTTCACGATCGCCACGCAGAACCCAATCGAGCAGGAAGGAACCTACCCGCTGCCCGAAGCCCAGCTCGACCGCTTCATGTTCAACGTGAAGGTCGACTACCCCAAGCTCGAAGAGGAAGAACGCATCCTGACCGTCACCACGACCGGCGAGCGGGCCGAGGTCAAGAAGGTGCTGTCTGCCAAGTCGATCCTGTACCTGCAGAAGCAGATCAATCAGATCGAGGTCGGCCCGCTGACCGTCAACTATGTGGCCCGGCTGGTACGGGCGACTCGACCGAGCGATGGCTCAGCCCCGGCCTTCATCAAGGAGATGGTCGACTGGGGAGCCGGTCCCCGCGCGGGTCAGTACCTGATCCACGGGGCCCGCGCGATTGCCGCGATGGACGGACGGGCAGCTGTGTCGTTCGAGGATGTGCGCCGCGTCGCGATTCCCGTGCTGCGGCACCGCATCGCCGCCAACTTCCAGGCCCAGGCCGAGGGAGCCAGCAGCGACGACATCGTCACCCGCCTGGTCCGCGAGATTCCGGAACCGAAAGTTCCCAAGTACGAGTCGTAAGGCATGATCAACACCAAGTCCGTCAAAGGGCGTCGCAGTCTGCGGTTTGAACAGCTGGCTGACATCTTGAGCGATGCCGAGGAGATCGCCTCGGGGGAGATTATTCCGCTGGGGAACTGGACTGCGGGGCAGGTCTTCTCGCACTGTGCCCAGACGATGAACTGTTTCCTGGATGGGCACGACTTCGGCAAGGTCTCGTTCCTGGGCCGCTTCGTAGGCTGGCTGATCAAGGGACGGATGCTGAGCGGCGAGATGCCCGCCGGGTTCAAGGCCCCGGACCCGGTGCTGTTTCCGCCTGCTGAGGTGTCTGTCGCAGAGGGCTTGGCCGCCCTGAAGTCCGCGATCGCGCGCTGGCAGCGTTCGACACTACCTCCGTCTCATCCGTTCTTCGGCACGATGAGCCGCGAGGATTGGAACAATCTGCACCTGCGGCACTGTGAGTTGCACTTCAGCTTTCTGACGCGGAAGTGATCGCCACTCTCATCCATGCCGGTTCCCCACACACGAACGAGTTCCCCGAAGGATCGCCCGATGACTGCTGCTTCGCTCTACTCCCTGAACTGGGATCTCGATTCGATTCTGCCCAATCCGCAGACGCCGAAGTTTCAAGGATTTCTGGCTGACCTGTCAGCGGACCTGAAGAC
The DNA here is from genome assembly GCA_044337025.1 of Planctomycetaceae bacterium. Lineage (GTDB taxonomy): Bacteria > Planctomycetota > Planctomycetia > Planctomycetales > Planctomycetaceae > TH-plancto1. The sequence goes on along the minus strand of JBIIOI010000013.1, from coordinate 67,349 downwards.
GCTCGCAGACCTTTCTGATGCGCTGCCCGACCTGTCGAGTTCCAATGCGGCCGGTGAATGGTGCAATGTCATTGAGGGGATGGATCTCTGCTTCGGAAAGTATGAGGACATGAGTGCCTTCGTTGGCTGTCATCTTGCTGACGATGCCGAGAACAAGGAATTCCAAAGAGTGGAGGCAGTCTTGATGTCACTGTCTCCCCTCAAACAGAGGATTCTTTCGAATGTCGAACTGGGACTTGCTGGAGTAAGCGATGAGACTCTGGAATCACTCATTGCGAATGAAAAGCAGCTCAAGCCTCTGAAGTTCGTCCTCGAAGAGTGCCGCCGGAATGCGGCGCTGCGGCTGCCCAAGGAGCAGGAGCAACTGGCGAATGAACTGGCTGTCGATGGGGCGATGGCCTGGTCGCGGCTCTATGACCGGCTGTCGGGGGAGCTGCGGGTCGAGGTGATGGAGCGCGGCGTCGTGGTGAAGAAGTCACCCGGCCAGGTCCAGTTCGACATGCCGGAGCGGTCGGTCAGGCAGAATAACTTCTACGCCTTCAGCAAGGCGTGGGCCACGCTGGCCGACACTTGCGCCGATGCGCTGAATCATCTCTCGGGAGCGCGGCTCACGAAGTACAAGCGGCTGGGTGTTGATCATCTGGCGGCCCCGCTGCGGCTCAACCGCATGACGCGCGAGACGCTCGATGCGATGTGGGGGACGATCAACGACAAGCGGCACTGCCTGCTCCCCTATCTGGATCGCAAGGCCAAGCTGATGGGGCTGCCCAAGCTGGCCATGTATGACCTCTTCGCCCCGCTGCCGAACTCGCTGGGCGAGAAACCGCAATCGGAGCTGAGCTACCCCGCGGCTGTGGATCTGGTGTGTGAGACCTTTTCGCAGTTCAGCCCGGACCTGGGCGACTTCGCGAAGCACGCCTTCCGCGAAAAGTGGGTCGAGGCTGAGAACCGCGGCGGCAAGCGGCAAGGGGCCTTCTGTACGGGAATCCCGACGAAGAAACAGACCCGCGTCTTCATGACCTACACCGGGTCGGCCGACAGTATGTCGACGCTGGCTCACGAACTGGGTCACGCCTATCACTCGTGGGTCCTGCGCGAGCAGCCATTCCTGCTGCAGGACTACCCGATGAACCTCGCTGAAACGGCCTCGACGTTCGCTGAGGCGGTCGTGGGCGAGAAGCGCCTCGCAGCTGCCACGTCCGTGAACGAGGAACTGGGAATGCTCGATCAGATGCTCGGTGACTCGGTGGCGTTCCTGATGAACATCCACAGCCGGTTCGTCTTCGAGGACCGGTTCCACATCGCCCGGGCGAAGGGGGAATTGACCCCTACTGAGCTCTCGGAGATGATGCTCACGGCCCAGAAGGAGACCTACCTGAATGCCCTCGCCGACGATGGCTGGTACCCGGACTTCTGGATCTCGAAGCTGCACTTCTATATCCACGGCTGGCCGTTCTACAACTTCCCGTACACGTTCGGGTACTTGCTCTCGAATGGGCTGTACTCGATGGCTGCGGAGGGAGACCCGCAGTTCCCCGAGCGCTACCGGAAGTTCCTGATCGCCACGGGCTGCCAGCTGACCGAGGACGCCGTGCAGTCGTCGCTGGGGTATGACCTGCGCAAGCCGGACTTCTGGGCGCGGAGTATTGAGGTGATCGCCAAGCGCGTGGAGCGGTTCGTGAAGCTGGCGGATCAGGTCCTTAAGGTGTGAAGCATGGCCGAGCCCGGCGATTTCCTGTGCTCGTTGTTGGAGCTTCTCGGACTCTCGACCGAAGGAGCCGGTGAACGAGTCCAGGCCATTGCCCTGCTGGTGTTTCTCGAACTGTTTGGCATCGCAGCCGGCTGTTTCACCGAAGGTCTGGCATCGCAGTTGTGGTTCGGCGTCTCAGGAGTATCAACGATTCCGTTGGCCCTGGCAATCTGGTGGCGCCTTTGAGTTCGACGTCGCAGGGCACCCTGACTCGGAACCAGACGGAACACACTATGACCAGCACCATCGCCAGGACACCTGAGCCGCCGATTTACGCGGTGATCTTCACGTCGCTCCGAACAGAAGGCGATCAGGGTTACGGCCAGATGGCCGACCGGATGCTGGAGCTGGCCTCACAGCAGCCCGGATTCCTCGGTGTGGAAAGCGCCCGTTCAGACGGCGGTCTGGGCATCACCGTCTCGTATTGGACCAGTGAAGAAGCGATTGCAGCCTGGAAGGCACATGCCGAGCACCAAGTGGCTCAGGCGACCGGGCAGCGAGTCTGGTACTCCGATTACCAGCTCCGAGTGGCCAAAGTCGAGCGCGATTACTCCCGTGGAAAGACGTAGCAAGGGCGTCCCGCCCATCGGCTCGGGAAGTCCACGAGGTCGCCGAACCCGTCAGTACCCGTACTTCGGATTCGCCGGATCGAAGTCGATCTCAGCCAGTCCGATGTTGGTCTTCAAGTTCTGGTACAGGTAGTCCTCGACCAGCACCGGCTTCTGACCGCGGCGCGTGGGGAATGCGTACTGTTGCACTCGGATCGGCAGTCCCGACGCGGTATCGATGTACAACCGCGAAGTCTGATACGACGAGCTGCCGATCGGCTGGGCTAGGATCACTTCGATCGTTTGGCAGGCCTGGGTCCCGATCTTGGCGTTCGGGTAGTTATTGACCGTGACGCCCGCAGCTTCTCCCTTGGCGAGCGAGATCCACAGCTCCATCAACGACTCGGTCATGACCACCATGCCAGCCTTCGTGATCGGATACCGGTTCTCGTTCATGGCCGTCGAACCGAGCGGGTCGATATTCAGCGTCCCCACCAGAGCCTGTATCCCCGTACCATGCACAGCGACCAGCCCATCGTTCCGACCGGTCACATAAATCGCCTCGCGACCCGCGCCGGGCTCCAGATACTTGATGTACACACTGAACGGGGAGTGCCGGACCTTCAGCTGGAGCTTCGCGGTCAGCGTCTCGCGGTCGACCTGCTCCGTCTTCGTGAACGTGGCTTCGTAGTCGGTGAGCGCCTTGGCAGTATCCAGGGCCTTCATCGCCGTCCGCAGAGCGGGAATCAACGGGTGGGTCTGCGGGGCCTGATCGATCAGGGCTGCAATCTGAACTTCGTCGGCGTGGGCGAAGCGTCCGCACAGCCCCAGCGCACTGGCACCGGCGAAGGCCGCCAGAAACTGCCTTCGTCCCGTCATTCCGTCGAACTGCCAAGCAGCCATTCCGTCCTCCTGGTCGCTGCCCGAGCGACCAACTTCCCTGTCCTGCGCGAGGCTGGCAGGCAAGGTAGTCAGGTCATCGGCAAATCGTGCGCCCGCTGGTCAATAGTTCAACGATTGAGGGGAAATGTCCCGCAACCGTCAATCTTCCACTGACCGGAACGCGATCGTAAATGGCTTCCTGCCATTTACTTGCGAATCATCTGGGATCTAAATCGACCGCACATCCGTGACGTGCCCCGCCAGGGCGGCGGCGGCGACCATCGCTGGACTCATCAGCAGGGTCCGCCCAGTCGGCGAGCCTTGGCGGCCCTTGAAATTCCGGTTCGAGGACGAGGCGCAGATCTCGCGCCCCTTCAGCTTGTCGGGATTCATGGCCAGGCACATCGAGCACCCGGCGGCTCGCCATTCGAAACCAGCCTCGCTGAAGATCTTGTCGAGACCTTCGCGCTCGGCCTGAGCCAGCACCTGCTGGGAACCGGGCACGACCAGGGCCTTCACGCCGGGAGCGACTTTCTTCCCCTTGGCGATTCGAGCGGCCTCGCGCAGGTCAGAGATTCTTCCGTTCGTACAGGAGCCGATGAACGCCACGTCGATCTTCAGACCCTGCAGTGACTGACCTTCCTTGAGTTCCATGAACTCCAGGGCTTCTTTCACGCCGGTCTGCTCTTCGGCCGGGAACTTGGCCACTGCGGGGATCGGCTCGCGGACGCCAACCGACTGAGCCGGATTGATGCCCCACGTGACGGTTGGCTCAATCGTCGAGGCGTCGAACTTCACGATGTCATCAAACGTCGCATCCGGCCCCGAGGCCAGCGACAGCCACCACTTGGCTGCGTTCTCAAAGGCGTCCCCCTGCGGAACAAACGGACGACCGCGAAGATACTCGATCGTCGTCTGGTCCGGGTTGACGTAACCGCAGCGGGCACCGCCTTCGATGCTCATGTTGCAGACGGTCATCCGCTCTTCCATCGTCATCCGATCGAAGACTTCGCCCGCGTATTCATAGGCATAACCCACGCCGCCGTTGACGCCCAGCTTGCGGATGATGTGCAGGATCACATCCTTGGCATAGACCCCGGCGGGCAGCGTTCCGTTGACTTCGATCCGGCGTACCTTGGGCCGATCCATCGCCAGCGTTTGAGTCGCCAGCACGTAGGCCACTTGCGAGGTTCCGATCCCGAAGGCGATCGTGCCGAAGGCTCCGTGGGTCGACGTGTGACTATCCCCACAGGCGATCGTCATCCCGGGCTGGGTCAGTCCTTGCTCCGGCCCGACAATATGCACGACTCCCTGGCGGTTGTCGTCGATATTGAGCAGCCGCACGCCGAAGTCACGGCAGTTCTTCTCGATCGAAGTCATCATCTGCTCGGCCAGCAGATCCTGGAACGGCCGAGCCTGGTTGTCGGTCGGAACGATATGGTCGACGGTGGCGATCGTCCGCTCGGGGTACATCACCTGGAGCTTACGATCCCGCAGCATCTCGAACGCCTGCGGGCTGGTGACCTCGTGAATCAGGTGCAGCCCGATGAACAGCTGCGTCTGCCCGGACGGCAGAGTGCCCACGGTGTGGAGGTCCCAGACTTTGTGAAACAGGTTGCGTGAATCGCTCATGACTGCCATCGCTGACTTCGGATCGCCGGAGAAATCGCTCTCCGGCGGACATGGAAGTATAGCAACTGGCGGTTCGAGTGCCGAAGTCACTCCGAGTGAGATTTGACTTCAATCCAGACGGATCGGTCACACCTGATCGATGTAACTCTGCCTCTGGCATGAATTTCGAGGTGGCGCATCACTCGTTTTGGCTCCCGTTACTGCCAGTGGAAGAGGACTGGGGTGAGAGTTCCGCCGCCCGCTTGTTCTGTTCCCGCGCGAGCCAGACCCCCAGCCCACCAAAGATCACCGCAATCGGAGCCCCGATCCAGAGGGCTACAACGGGCGGCCATTTCTGCTCCGTGACGATCCGGCTGAGTGAACTGCCCAGCGAGTCGCCGCCGCGGGCGACGACACTGTCGATGAAGTTCTTGGCCTTGTACTTCTGCGAACGCGACACCACGGTGAACAGCAGTTCGCGAGTCGGCTTTGCCAGCCCGTACTCGACAGCCCGCCGGATCACCAGCACTGCGGCGATCATCGTCACGGACGGAGCCCAGGTCAGCAGCGGAGCAGCAGCCAGACCGATGAGTGGAAGTGCGAGCATCGGGCCTCGCAGGCCGCCCCACGCCAGCAGCGGTCCGGCAACGACCAGTTCGATCACCAGTGTCAGAACATTCGTCGCCAGATCGGCCTGTGAGTACAGCAGCCGCTGGTCCGATTCTAGAGGGATCGCCGCGCGAATCGCCCCAGCCTGATGCACATACAACAGCGATCCCAGGACGCTTCCCAGCAACATGTAGCCCGCAATCGCCAGCAGATAACTCGAACCGAGTGTCTCGTTCAGACCGGCCCAGACCGAATCCTCTTCGCGGTTCTGGGAAGCCGCGTGATCATCGGCCTCCACGCGCGGAGGAATCTTCATCAGGAACAGCGGGACAAGTACGAACAGCCCGGCCGAGAGCAGCAGCGTTGATGCCGTGGAGAGTTGCTTCGAAATCAAACTCGATACCAGTGGCCCCACCATGGCTCCGGTCGAACCGCCAGCTGCCAGGATGCCAAACGTCCGCCGGCTGGTCTGTGCGGTGAACGAGTCGACCATCACGCTCCAATAGAGCGACACCATCATGTAGTTAAAGACACTGACCCAGACGTAGAACGCCATCGACGCCCAGCGCGGTGTCTCACTCGCCCCCAGCCACTTCGCAAACAGCAGCAGCGATCCGGCAATCACCGACATCAGCACCATCGGCAGAAGCCGTCGAGAGCACACCTGTACCAGATAGCCCCAGATCGGCGTCACCAGCAGCAGCGAACCGAACGTCATCAGGAATAGAGTGTTCATTCCCTCCGGCCCGATGCGAGCCCCGTGGACCTCGCGAATCGGACGGATCAGGAAATAGCTGAACAGTAGCAGCGCGAGCCCCAGTGCGCCCCACAACGTGGCCCACAGATCCCTCGCCGTCAGAGGCCCGGCGATCGATTGCCAGCGCGCCCGGCCCCAAGCTCTCCAATTTGCGTTCAACGTCGCTCCTGAGTCGCGGCGGAGTCGGTGGAAGTTGCGGAGATTGTGTCAGGTCTCGGTCGGTTTCGCTCGCTCCCGGGCGATCTGTTCCAGGATCGGCGCAATCAGGGCCGTCCAGCCGGTCTGGTGGCTGGCTCCCAGGCCGCGGCCTGTGTCACCGTGGAAGTACTCGTAGAAGACCACCAGATTGCACCAGTTGGGATCATTCACGAAGCGCTCACCGCGGGCATAACAGGGGCGTCCGCCCGACTCGTCGGTCAAGAAAAGACGCGACATCCGGCGGCGCAGTTCGTCCGCCACTTCCTTGAGGTTCATCATCACGCCAGAACCGGTCGGGCACTCCACGCGCAGCTCGTCGCCATAGAACTGATGGTACCGCTCGAACGCTTCGATCAAGAGGTAGTTGAGCGGAAACCAGACCGGTCCGCGCCAGTTGCTGTTGCCGCCGAACATCCCGCTGTCTGACTCGCCGGGGATATACTGCACCCGCATTTCGTTCCCGTTCACATGAAAGATGAACGGGTGCTTTTCGTGGTACTTGGACAGTGACCGAATGCCGAACGGGGACAGGAACTCGTCCTCATCGAGAACGTACTTCAAGATCCGCTCGAGTTGTTTGCGGGTCGGTATGGCGAGCAGTCGCAGCCCTTCGTGCGGGGTGTCGGGGCTGCTCTTCTCCATATAGGTCATCGAGTCAATCGTGTCGCGTCGATGCTCCAGGAACCACTCCATCCGCTTGCGGAACGCCGGCTGCTGCTGAATCACCCGCTCGTACAGCACGTCGACGGTGAACAGCGGAACGATGCCGACCATCGAGCGGATCCGCAGCGGAACGCAGACTCCGTCCACACACAGATGGTCGTAATAGAACCCATCCTCCTCATCCCACAGCCCGCTGCCGTCCTTTGAGTTCATCGCGCTGGCGATCGTCATATAGTGCTCAAAGAACTTCGACGCCATGTCTTCATAGGCCGGGTTGCCATCGGCCAGCTCGAAGGCAATCGAGAGCATGCTCGAGCAGTAGTACGCCATCCAGGCAGTCCCGTCCGCCTGCTCCAGGTGCCCGCCCGTTGGCAGCGGCTTGGACCGGTCAAAGATCCCGATATTGTCCAGCCCCAGAAACCCGCCCGCGAAGACGTGACGCCCCGTGACGTCCTTGCGATTCACCCACCAGGTGAAGTTTAAGAGCAGCTTCTGAAAGCAGCGTTCCAGGAACTCGCGGTCTCGGGCTCCCGCACGGGCTGTCAGCTGATAGACGCGCCAGCAGGCCCAAGCATGCACGGGCGGATTGACGTCGCTGAAGTTCCATTCGTAGGCGGGGATCTGCCCGTTGGGATGCATGTACCACTCGCGCAGAAACAGCAGCAGCTGTTCCTTGGCGAAGTGCGGGTCGAGATTGGCAAATGGGATCATGTGGAAGGCACTGTCCCAGGCGGCGTACCAGGGATACTCCCACTTGTCCGGCATGGAGATGATGTCGCGGTTGAACAGATGTGGCCAACCCTCATTGCGCGTCCGCTCGACATGCTCGGACGCATGAATCCGCTTCGGAGTCTCCTTCAGCCAGTCCGCAACCGAGTAGTAGTAGAACTGCTTGGACCAGATCAGGCCGGCGTTCGCCTGTTGCAGCACCCGGCGTTCATCGAATGTGAGCCCGGGGTCGACTCCCGAGGTGTGGTACTCCGCGGATTCCGCGATCCGCTGCGTGAAGAGATTGTCAAAGTCCGCAGAGAACGGCTCCTGCACCGGAGTGCCGTCCTCGGTCAACCGCAGGCGAACGGTGACGCTGCCTTGAGCGGGGATCTCCAGGGAATACCAGGCAGCGGACTTAGTCCCGCGGAGCCGAGGATTGACGGCGTCCAGCTGGCCCTGCACGACGCGTTGGTGAAAGGCATCTTTTCGAGACGCCTGGCTGGCGGTCCCGGCCTGGCGTGCGGTGTTCGTTTCGTTTTCAGTAAAGAGCCACGTGGGCGAGCTGCCTGGCGCGGCCTCAGCCTCGAACCGAAACCGCCCGAGTGTTGCATGCTCAGCGACAATCTGACGGGGATTCACGAGGCTGAGACTCGGCTTGGGCAGATCGTGTTCGTAGCCATTCTCCCACGACCAGGTATTGCGAAACCACAGCGTCGGCAGCAGGTCGAGCTTGGCCGCTTCGCTCGCCCGATTGTGAATCGTGATCCGGATCAGAATGTCGTCCGGGGAGGCCTTGGCGTATTCGACAAAGATGTCGAAGTAACGGTCGTCATCGAACAGGCCGGTATCGGTCAGCTCGTACTCCAACTCGGTCCGCGATCGCTGGCGGTTCTCGTCGCGGAGGGCCTGATACGGAAAGGCGGCCTGCGGGTACTTGTAGAGCGCCTTGCAGTAGGAGTGCGTGGGCGTCGCATCGAGGTAGAAGTAACACTCCTTGACGTCCTCGCCGTGGTTGCCTTCGTGCCCCGCGAGGCCGAACAGCCGTTCCTTGAGGATCGGGTCGACGCCATTCCAGAGCGAGATCGCAAAACAGAGGCGGCACTGCCGATCAGTGAACCCCAGCAGCCCGTCCTCGCCCCAGCGGTAGGTCCGCCACACCGCGTCGTCGTGGGTAAAGTGCCCCCAGACGCGGCCATCGGTCGAGTAGTCCTCGCGCACGGTGCCCCATTGGCGCTCGGAGAGATAGGTCCCCCAACGCTTCCAGTCGGAGCCGGGCTCGCGCCGCGCTTCGGCAGACAAACGGAGCCCCTCGGCGGTCATCGGCTCAGACTGATGCAAGGAATCGTCTCCGGGCGGTACGCAAGATGAGCGCGACAATCCAGTGGCGCTGCCGGAATGTTGTGCAACATTCCGGCGATCCCAAGGATTGTACAGCGGATTCACGACTGTTTAGAGACTGCTGCGAATTGCGTTCCGTGAGGAGCGGGTGCTCCTCGATCGATTGGCGCAGCCATGGCGAAACCGGCCCGCAGTCGAGGTCGACCAGTCGTTATCGGCTCTCCCGCCACTGGGCGACTTCGTGATTCGGACGCCAGGCTCCGCAGCGGTTCTTGAATGTCTCGTAGAATTCGCGGGCGAAGTCGCGACCAATCCCCTCCGAGCGATAGATCGCCTGGACCGCAGCCGTGAACCGCTGGCGATGTTCGCTCATCCGAGCCAGTGTGGCTGCGCGAATCTCAGCGGGGTCGAGCTGCGCGTCGATCAGTTCCTGAACGGCGGCTGCGATCGCCTGAGGCTCGGGTTCGACAATCCGGGTGAACTGGGGGTCGAACCAGACATCGCGGCCTCCCTGGCTGGGCGTCGAGACTACTGGCAGACCGCAAAGCAAATACTCGACCGCGGCGAACATGGCGCCCTCGGTCTCTGATAGACACATCCCCACCCGGCAGCCGTTCAATTGCAGCGCGACTTCCCAGCTGTTGAGGTAGATGGTCGGCGGGTCATGCGTGAACACGGCTTGAGGCAGCGCGGCCTGTACCTGACTCATGTAATCCGGGGAATCACCCTCGGCCATCAGCCCCCCGATCAACAGGAGTGAAGGCACATCTTTCAGCAGTGCGTGTCTCTTGAACGGGTTCATGCGAGCGTTATAGACAGCGTCGAATTCTTTCGGGATCTCCGGCTGAATCGTGTAAATCCGCTCATCAATGAAACAGTTCTGATTCACAAAGACCGCTGGTATTCCCCGCGACTGAAGTTCCTGACAGACCTGTGGGTCGTTGACCAAGTGCAGGAGCTGATGCTGTGGGCGTGCCTGCTTCCAATAGCGATAGTATTGTTCGAGCTCAGTCGCATCGGCGTGCCAGAGATTCATGACCAGCCGGTACAGTGGCTCATCGGTCAGGGAGTTCCCGACGTCATCTGCATAGCTCGCGGCGGAATGCCAGAGAACTGGCGGGGCCTTTGAGAGCCACGCATACAGGCCTGTGAGTGACATGTCAGACGGCCTTTCCGTGATCTAGGCCCCGGTCCCGATGAAGCGTCCCATCAGATCCCAACCTGCGGGCAGACGAACTCCCGACTGACCGGCTGCGACCTCGTCATAGGTCTGGGCGCCACTTGGCTGCAGACCTCGCCCCGCCATCGTGAAGGGGGTGAAGCCGTGGCTATGCGTTTTGGTTCGCAGGAATGTCGGATGATCGGGCGAGATCAGAATTCGGTAGTCCCCTTGAGATCGCAGGTAGTCATGAACGGGGCCGACAATGTGCTGGTCGATCTGCTCAAGGGCCTTGACCTTCTCGTCCGCATGCCCTTCGTGGCTGGCCTCGTCGGTGGCCTCGACATGCACGACGATGAAGTCGACACCGCTCTTGAGTGTCTCGATGGCGTACCGCCCCTTCGCTGCATAGTCGGTGTCGAGGTAACCGGTCGCTCCAGGGACTTCGACGATCTGCCAGCCCAGCAGCCGGCCCAGACCACGGAGCAGATCGACGGCGGTGATCACGGCTCCCTGAACTCCAAAGCGATCACGGAAGTTCCGCAGGGACGGTGCCCGGCCTTCGCCCCACAACCAGCACTGCGTGGCGGCGTTCTCGCCCCGAGCTGCGTTCAGGGGATTGGCTGCCAGGATCGCCCGGCTCTTCTCCATGATGGCCCGCAGGTCGCACGCCCCGCTGCCCAGCGGCAGATGCTCGGCGATCAGCTGGTCAGTGATATCGTGCGGCGGGATCGTGAACGTGTCCTTGGCGAACGGAGCCTTGCGGTCCCGTGCCCGCCAGATCAGCAGATTGCGGTAGCTGACGCCTTGGTGGAACTTGATGTTCTCGTGGCCGCAGTAGGCGTGCTGCAGATCGCGGATCAGCGCCGCGCCGACATCGTTTGGAATCTGGCCCGCAGTGAAACTCTTCATCCGCTCATTGGCGACCGTCACGAAGTTGCAGCGGATCGCCCAGTCGTCCGGGCCGAGTTCGATACCCTGCGCCGCGGCCTCGATCGGAGCCCGTCCCGTATGGAACTCCAAGGGGCTGTATCCGAACAGACTCATCGTTCCCACATCGCTGCCACTGGGGAGCGAGTCCGGGACGTTCAGCGACAGACCGCTCTCTCCGAGTTGGGCGATCCGGTCCATTTCCGGAACTCGGGCCGCCTGCAGCGGTGTCCGGTTGCCGAGTGATGGCTGCGACTCGTCGGCACAGCCATCGGGGATGATCAGAGCGTACTTCATGGTGACTGGGAGAGGTCCGCGATGCTCGCCACGATCTCCGGATCGGCGGTCGGCTCGCGCGAAGAAGCATAACGGGTTGGGAAGAAAATTCCGAAGGGCAGGTGGGAACGGACGCGGACTCCGTTCGGCTCGAAACAACCGTCCGGGCGATCTGCTGACAATCCGGTTCCCGGACCACTAGAATCGTCCCATGGCTGGAAACACATTTGGACAGGCATTCCGCATCACGACCGCTGGCGAGAGCCACGGGCCGGGCAACGTTGTCATCATTGACGGGGTTCCGCCGGGGATCGCTCTCACAGTCGAAGATCTGCTGGGCGACCTCAATCGGCGTCGGCCGGGGCAGAGCCACATTACGACGCAGCGGGACGAGCCCGATCTGCCCGAGATCCTGTCGGGCGTCTTCGAGGGCCGCACGACCGGGACCAGCCTCGCGATCCTGATTCGGAACACCGACCAGCGCAGCAAAGACTACGGCGACATCAAAGACCTGTATCGGCCGGGTCACGCCGACTACACCTTTGATGAGAAGTACGGCTTCCGAGACTACCGCGGTGGCGGTCGCTCCAGCGCCCGCGAAACCACCGCCCGTGTCGCGGCCGGGGTCGTGGCCAAGAAACTGATCGCCCAGTCCTTTGGCGGTCTGGTGCTGGGGTATGTCACTCAGGTCGGCGACGTGAAGGCCACGGTGGCTGAGCCCCAGACGCTGACGCTCGACCGGATTGAGAAGCGGCCCGATGGGTCTCCCAACATCATCCGCTGCCCGGACATTCCCGCAGCTGATCGGATGATCGAGCGGATCGAAGAGGTCCGAAAAGCCGGCGATTCGATCGGAGGCGTGGCGGAGATCATCGCGCTTAATGTTCCGGCGGGGCTGGGCGAACCGGTGTTTGACAAGATCAAAGCCGACCTGGCCAAGGCCCTGTTCTCGCTCCCGGCGGTCCTGGGAGTGGAGTACGGGATCGGCTTTGGCTGTGCGACCATGAAGGGGAGCGAGCACAACGACATCTTTACGCGGGGGCAGAAGGCGGGGGGCCAATCGGCCATCGTCACCAAGACGAACCGCCACGGCGGGATGCTCGGCGGAATCACGACCGGAATGCCAATCCTGCTGCGCGCTGCCGTGAAGCCGACCAGCAGCCTGCCGATCGAGCAGGAGACCGTGGGTCGGGATGGGCAGACGACCACGATCCGCACGAAGGGCCGTCACGATCCGTGCCTGCTGCCGAGGTTTATTCCGATGGCTGAGGCGATGGTGGCGATTGTGATCGCCGACCATTGGCTCCGCTGGCAGGGTCAGCGGCATGGGCTGGATCACGAGTAGACCGTAGCAGAATTCGTAAGAATTCTGATGAGCAGTCCTGAGACCTTTGCAAGGATCCTGAGATGCCTTCTCGCAGAACTTTTCTCGCAACGGTTCCCACTGCACTCGCTGTCGGAGCCTGGCTCAATCCTGGTCTTCAGGCTCAGGGTCCGACTCGCTCGGCGAACGAGCAGCTCGGAGTGGGCTCGATCGGTCTGCGATATCAGGGGACCGTTGATACGCACAAGGCGGCAATGTATGGCAACATCGTGGCTGTGTGTGATGTCGACCGGCATGTTCGTGAGCAGGCTCGCGCCAGCTTTGGCAGCACGCCGGGAATCTTCGAGGACTACCGCGAGCTGTTGGCTCGCAAAGATGTCGACGTTGTAGTCATCGGGACGCCGGATCACTGGCACTCGAAGATGGTGATCGACGCCTGCCGCGCGGGGAAGGATGTCTACTGCGAGAAGCCGCTGACGCTGACGATTGATGAAGGGAAGATCCTGCGCAAGGTCGTTGCCGAGACGGGTCGCATCGTGCAGGTCGGATCGTGGCAGCGCAGCGACCACCGCTTCCGGACTGCAGTCGAACTGGTGCGAGCTGGACGGATCGGGACGCTCAAGACGGTCGACGTGATCCTGGGGAAGAACGTTCAGGGGGGGCCATTCGAGCGGACAGCTCCTCCGAAGCACCTCAACTGGAACCTGTGGCAGGGGCAGACACCCGATGTGCCCTACATCGCGGAGCGTAGCCACTACACCTTCCGCTGGTGGCGCGAGTACTCCGGCGGACAGATGACCGATTGGGGCGCTCACCATATCGACATCGCCCACTGGGGGATCAACTCGCAGCCTGTGACGATCGAGGGGAACGCCAGCTGGCCGAATGTGACTGACGGTTACAACGTCGCCACGCACTTCACCGCCAAGTACACGTATGCGAATGGAGTCGTGCTGACCGTCCTCGATTCCGGTCGCAACGGAATCATGTTCACCGGAACCGAAGGCCGGATCTTCGTGAACCGCGAGTCACTCTCCGGGAAGCCGGTGGAGGATCTGGCGACCAAACCGCTAGCGCGCGAGTCGTTCCAGCTCTATGACTTTGACAACCTCACGCGTCCCGAGCGGGTCGGCAAGCTCGACGCGATCGTGAACCACATGGGGAATTTCTTCGACTGCGTGACGGCGAAACGTAAGCCGCTCTCCTCTGTCGAGGATCAGCACCGCAGCGTGAGCGTGTGTCATCTGGGGAACATCGCGATGCGCGTCGGGCGGACGCTGACGTGGGACCCGGAGCAGGAAGAGTTCCCTGGCGATGCTGACGCGAACTCGCACCTGAAGCGCGAGCAGCGGGCCGGGTTCGAGGTTGCCTAGTCGTTCTGCCTCGTAGCATGGGCGTCTCGCCCAGGAATCACGGGCTGGAAGCCCGTGCTACGAGGCTCTTCGACGGCGACTACAGAAGCTCCCCAGTCACGGCGTTCAGCTGCGGAACGATCGAATACAGGTCGATCTGACTCGCTCGCTCAATATCGTGATCGAACCCCAGCTCGACGAGATTGCGGCCTCCGGCACTTGCTCGCAGCGAGGTCAACCGGGAGGCATCGCTCACTCCGTGCGTGAGCCAGAAGTCGCGGTAGATCCGAGTTTCGATCGACAGTTCGAACGACTCGCTCAGCTGATGCGCGATCGCACCGGCGACGAGCAGGTCTTCCGCAGAAAGGCGAAAGTCGGTTCCGGCACAAAGCAAATGAACTGGCCGGGTCTCCGTTCGCAGGCTCGCGCACACCGCCGACAGGTTGGCAAACGCCGCGATCCGGATCTCGGCAGCCTGCTGAGCCCAGCGAAGTGCGCGGGTGCCATTCGTCGTGGTGAAGACGATGGTCTTTCCACGAACACGCTCTGCGTTGTAGCTGAAGGGTGAGTTGTCCAAGTCGAAGCCCGTGATCGTGACGCCGTGCCGCTCGCCTCCCAGGAGCCGCTCAGCGGCGGGCCAGCGTGTCGCGACCGTCCGTGCCTCGTCCACGGACGCCGTCGGAATGACAGCCCGCGCTCCGTGGGCCAGGGCATGCACGATCGTCGTCGTGGCCCGCAGCAGGTCGATAACGACCACCACGCCTCCCGCCAGCGCCGCAGGCGGAACAGCTTCGGGCAGTGGATGAATGCAGAGTTCAGGCATGGGGCGCTTCGTTCCGAGGTGTCAGTTTCCAGGCTGCACTTTACTCCCCACCGACATCCGACCAGAAGTGCCAGCGGACACCGCCCGGCAGATTGCGGCTGCGGCTGAACTCCAGATGCAGAATCCGGCGGTGCCGTTTCGTGGCCGGATCGGAGCTTCCACTGCAGTGAACCAGAAGCGGGGACATGGCCAGGACATCTCCCGCAGCTGTGCAGATCGTGCGTTGCGGATAGCCGTCCAGCAAGAGTGTCTTGCCCGTGCGGTGAGTCCCCGAAGCGACCTGCAGCGGACCATTCTCGGGTGTGATCTCGTCCAGATGCAGACGCAGCGTGACCATCGACTCCAGCACAGACAGAGGCGGTTCAGTATGCGGAACCCCAGCCCGAGGTCGGGGGGAAGAGTAACCGTCAGCTGCCTCAAACGGTTCCGTCGCGATCAACAGGTCCTTGTGCCAGGGGAGCGCCCAGGTCTGCTCAGGAGGTTTGTCGAAGAACAGGATCCTCACCAGCCCGGCATCGTGTCCGAGAGACCGGCGGATGAAGTCGACCAGCAGCGGGCTTCGCCACGCGTTGACCACTTCGGGGATGACCTGGACGACGTTTCGAGCAGCATAGACCGCTCCCTCCGAGCGGCGGACTCCCTCATCGAGCGAATCGACCAGCCGATCGGTCAATGTCAGCAACCGCGCCAGTCGGCTCGGCTCCAGGGCCTGAGGCAGGATGCACCAGCCTTGTTCCGCCTGAGCCCGCAGCAGTGGATCCAGATCCCCGTCCATTCCCTTCTCCGTGTCGGCGCGTGTGGAGCCCAATTTCTCAGTACTGCCGCAGGTCTACTTTCAATCAATACGGCCCGCTGCCGATCAGAGAGCTCATCTGCGTCGAAGTCGTCTTATTCCCCAGCCGAGGTTCGATCATGAAGTTCAGGCTGAAGTTGTTGCGGCTGCGGTCGTAGCCGGTGCCGACGTGGAACAGCATATATTCCCCGATGCGGGTGATCGTCACCGACTGGCCCCGGTCGCGGCGTTCGGCGATGTCGTAGGCTGCCCCCAGGGTCGAGATCCACTTCTCGCTCATGCGATAGCTGAAGCTGGCGGTCAGCAGCTGGCTTTCCACGGGTCCGGCGTTGACCTCGCGAATGCCGACATACAGGCTGCCACGTGGTCCGCGCTGCGTCAGGACGCCCGCGTTCCAGACGCGCTGACCGTCGTTGAACGGGTCGACAACGGCGTTGGCCAGGAACTGCGTCCGCTCACCGACTTGCCACATGTAACGCCCGGTCAGCAGTCCAAGCGTCTCGCCAAAGTTGTCGCGATCGGCATTCGGGAAGATGCTGGCTTCCAGGTCGAGTGTCATCCAGTCCTTGATTCGCGGGCGATCGAAGGGACCTTCCTTGGTTTGCCAGCGATGTCGCATTCCCAGCCGCAGCACTTGCTGATCATCGACCAGTTCATGATAGGCAGCCGTCACGCTCTGCCCGGCTCCCGCTCGCACGGCATAGAACCGGGGATCGAATTGAGCGGGGAGAGCTCCTCCGAATGAGAGGTCCAGAAACCGTTCACGGAATCGCTCCTGGGCGTCTTCATCAAACGCGTTGTACTGCGGGATGTCACTGAGCGATTCGGTGGCCTGTGAGTAGGAGTAGTCGGCATCGAAGACGACCTTGTGGGCCAGACCGTTGAGTCCGAGGATCGAGCTCTGCAGCTCCGGCACCACGCGCGAGAACTCGATACTGGCTCGCAATCCCGCGCTGCCATACAGCCGCGTGAGGTCGTTCTGCGTCATGTCCTCCTGCCAGTGGGCCGCTTCGCCCAGGGCATAGGGAACCACCTTTACGGGACCGAGATTGAATGGCAGGCTCAGCTCATGCCGGGTGCTGGCCACCATCCCCTGGACCTCGGGGAAGTACGGCAGCGGGTCGAAGGTGTCGTTGGGATCGACCGGAGCATCGGCGGGCTTGATCTGCCCGTACCCCACGTAGCTGTGATTGCTCCAGGTGACGGCCCCGCCGAGGATCGGCTCCCCGAGCATGGTCAGGTCGATCCGGGGCAGCCACTCGGTCTGGTCGAAGATCTGGTTGGGATTTGTCTGCAGCAGCAGACTGCCGGTAAGATTGTCATTCTGGACAGCCAGATTGACGTAGTTCTCCTGATCTTTGCCGCGGTCGTACTCGGGCTCGTAGTACTGTTCGAGGAAGTTCCGGTCGTCGTTGAAGATGTACGAGAACTCGTTGGTCAGCGTGACGCCGAATGGGAACTCCATGCGGTTGCGAGTCAGGACTCGGCCACGATTGGGGTCATCGAATGGCAAGCTGTTGCGTCCCAGCCCCAGCCGATCGACTCCGTTGTCGTGGACGTAGTAGACCAACCCTTCCCCGGTCAGGTGGGTCGGCACTCCGAAGAGTGAAGCAAACGTGTCGTAGTTCGCTCGGGTTCCCACAGCCGGGCCGCGTTTGGAGTAGCCATCGATCAGCAGGTCCCAGTCACTGCCGGGAGGCAGGTCGAATCCAAAGAGCTTGTCGACGCTCCAGACCGTATTGATCTCGGCTCCGAACATCCCGCTGAATCCGACGGATGCGGACTCGAGCGGAAACGGTGTCTCCTCCACAGGGCCGCTGACGCGTGGCAGGTAGAAGATCGGAACTTCTTCGACGAACAGGGTATTTCCGCTGGCTGTGATGTACCGCGACGAATCGGGCTGTCCGGTGGCCGGGTTGACTCCGCCCCAGCTGCTGGGCCGTTCCTGGATCGTGATCCAGTCGGACTGCAGGCGATAACCGGGCTGGCCGAGCTGGCTGGTCGTGACCCAAGCGTTCTGGGCCTGGAAGCTGGTCTCGGAGGTCTGACGAATCGAGTCAGCCCGAACACGGAGAGTCGTGTCGTACTCGGGCAGGTAGGTTCGCAGCTCGCTGTTCATCAACAGGCCACGGCGGTCCCGGATGTCATAGAAGGCGTGGCTGGCTGTCGTGCGGGTCGTGCCTTGCTGCACTTCGATGTCGCCCTCCAGGTAGACCTGGAAGGGAGTGTTCTCATCGAGCTCGAAGCCGCCCGCTCCCAGATCCTGGGCCGAGGTCCAGATCACCGCGCGGTCGGCCTTCAGGTCAATACTGGTCAGGACGAGTTGCCCGTTCACGGTCACGGGGACGTTCTGCACGATGATGTAAACGCCGCCCTGAACTGTGGTGATCGATTCCGGAGGTTGCTTCGTGCGGTCGACGTCACTGCGGACTTTGAACTCGGCTCCATCGCGTGGCTGAATCGTGACCCGTCGAGGGATCAAAGTGGCTGCCATCTCGCCGCCGACGGGTAGACCGGGATCGGCGGAGAACGGTTCCGCAGGGAACGGCTCTGTGAACTGCGTTTGGATCAGCTCCGAGCGCGTGGAGCGCCGCCGCTCGTCGCCGCGCTGATAGCTGGCTGAGTCGGCCATCGAGCGGTCGACGGGGGAGCGGAGAAACTTGACGCTGGTACTCGTGGCCAGTTCAGCCATCAGATACGGACGGCAGACGGTTCGCCCCGGTTCAGAGATCCTGGCATCTCCGTCCATATAAACTGTCAACCGGGCCTCGTCGCCCGATTGCCCGCCCCAGAAGACCATCTCGTTGGCAGTAAACTCGGAGGAGCCTTGGGTCACCACGCAGCGACCGCGCGTAAAGACAACTTCCTGGCCGTCCTGATTCCACTTCCACGCATATTGGGAATTGATCGTAATCGGGTCGGTGATCTTGGGGCCGGACGCGACAGCTTCGGTGGCAATCTTTCGAGCTGCGACGGGGCCACTGTGGCGGACGATCGGGATCTCACCTTCCAGCGGCTGGAGCTGAGAGCGCTCGACGCGTGCCATTCCCGGTTGGCTGTGGCCGGCACCTAGTGGGGCCTGGGCTTTGACCGCGATCCCTGTACAGACCGCCAGCGCGAGCGCAAGGAGCGCCCACAGCGTCGATGGTCGAAACGCAGGGAATTTCACGAAGTGGTTTCCGGTCGAGGAACCGGCAAGTGGTTGAGGTGCCCGGAGTTCGGGCGAATGGGAGGGCCCGATCAGGACCATGGGCGCGGAGAACCGCGACTCTGGACCCCAAAGGGCGCGGGAGTATACGACCGGTTCTGAAAAAGTGTCAATGTGGGTATTTTCCGGGGAGATTTACTAAAGTTGTTACGAGTAAACAAGTTGCGGAGATTGCCTGCGACCAGCGAATGGAATGTTCAGGGGCAGTGGGGAATGGGCTGTGGGCTGTGGGGAGCCCTTCGACTGGCCGGTATCGCTCCTTAGTTCCTTCACTGCCCACTGCCCATTCCCCACTGCCCTCTTCCGATCCCAATAGCAAAGCGGGATCGAAAGTCTTGCTTTCGATCCCGCTGGGGATGGCCTCCCGAGAATCAGCCCATGGGCGAGACGCCCATGCTACGTCGCGCATTCTGGGACGACGTAGCCCGGACGGTAGGGCCGGGTCAGCAGTTCGTTGGCGGCATCGCTGTTCGTGAACCGCTCGGTGGCTGGGTCCATCTCCAGCCACGGACCGACGCTGATTCCAGGGGCCTCGATGTCGACGCCGTTGGCCTTCAGGTGTTCCGCCATACGGGCGACCGAATCGCTGAAGCGCTCATTCGACTTGATCGCTTCGGCCGCAGCTGCGGCGTTCATCTTCTGACCCAGCCGGTGCGAGATCGAGCCGGTATGGCACAGGGCGCTGGAGAGGTGACCTTCCAGGATGTCGGCATTCAGGTCTTCCCGCTTGCGCGAACGGACCGCATCGAGGAAGTTGACGAAGTGGTTGCCGCCGCCCTTCCACGTCTGGATTTCCTTGCCATCGTTGTCGAAGGCGGTCGCGTTGGAGTAGCTGGGAATCACGACGTAACCCTGCTCGCACTGGACGATCACTCCGACGCCCGAGCCGCGGTAGCTGTCCATGCCGCCCTTGTAGTCCATGTCCTTCTTGGGGAGACCACGGGTTTCGAAGATCAGCGGAGCCGCAGCGTAGTCGTGGTACACGACCTGAGTATTCGGGGTGTCGCCCGCGTCTTCATATCCGAGGCGACCGCCGATGCTCATCACCTTGGACGAGAGCTGTTGCTCGCCCAGGAACCAGCGGGCGATATCCATCTGGTGAATCCCCTGATTCCCCATATCGCCGTTACCGGTGTTGAAGTCCCAGTGCCAGTCATAGGCGAGCCGGGGGCGATAGAGTTCCCGCTTCTCAGCGGGCCCGCACCACATGTCGTAGTCGATGTAGGCTGGGATTTCGAGAGGCTTGTCGAGCTTGCCGATCGAGGGACGCGGCTTGTAGCAGGTGCCGATCGCGTACTGGATTTTGCCGAGCTTCCCAGACCGCACGAACGCCACAGCTTCCTTCAGGCTCGGTGACGACCGCGACTGGGTCCCGCACTGACAGATGCGGCTCAGCTTGCCGGACCACATGGCCGCCTGGCGACCTTCCCACACGTTGTGGGAGACGGGCTTTTCGACATACACATCTTTACCGGCCTGCATCGCCCAGATCGAGACCAGCGAGTGCCAGTGGTTCGGCGTGGCGGTCGAGACTGCGTGAATGCTGGGGTCTTCCAGAACCTTGCGGAAGTCCTTGACGAACTTCGGACGATAGCCGGTCTTCTTCTCGACTTCGCCGCAGCGGCGTTCGCCCGTCTGTTCGTCGGCGTCGCACAGGTACTTCACTTCGACGTCGGTACGGCCTGCGAACTCGTTGATATGCTCACCGCCGCGACCGCCAACTCCGATAATGGCGAAGCCGATCCGCTCGTTCGGACTCTTGCTGGCCGGTTCGTCCGCAGCCTGCAGATTGGCAACCTTCGAAGCTGACAAGGCTGCGGCACCCAGCGCAGCTTGACCCAGGAACGAACGACGATTCAGAGACATCGGAAGAACTCCAGACACGAGACCAGACCAGCCGGTCCGTGAAGGACTGGCGGTGCATAAACAGATCAGATTCAGTCTATCGGTGCTGGAAATAGATGTCACGGGTGAGGGGGATGGGAAGGGCAGTGGGGGTGAGCATCGCAAACGTCGGTGAGTCTGATGCCTGCTCCCTCTCCCCACGAATGACTTCAGAATCGGGAAATCGGGATTTGGGGAGAGGGCCGGGGTGAGGGGCAAAGCTGTCCTCACCCCTCACCCCAACCCTCTCCCCCGCACAGGAGTTTTCCAGTCGATTCGCGTCCATCGCGGGGGCGAGGGGGAAAGCGGTTCCCGTCACCGACGTTTCAGACACACACCTGGGCAGTGGGGAGTGGGGTTCGGCAACTGTCACCGGGCTCTCGGATACCGAACCGCTTGCGCATGCGGGGCCATTCACTTCGCTTCTGACCCCGGCACCCTGCACTTCTCTGTTCAACTGGTTGCATGCACCAGTCGCCTAGGGAATCGGCGATCGATATGCTTCCGGCATCGATCTCTTCAGGAGGAAGCGGATGATTCGCTGTGCGCTGACTGTCTGGCTGTTGTGTTTGACCGTGTCTTCCCTCAAGGCGGGTGACTGGCCGCAGTTCCTGGGTCCGGAGCGGACCGGGATCTCGCAGGAGACCGGGCTGCTCGACGCGTTTCCGGCCTCGGGGCCTAAAGAGCTCTGGCGCGTCCCCGGCGGAGTGGGGATGTCGAACGTTTCCGTGGCGGGCGATCAGGTCGTGACGCTCGTGCAGAAACAGGGGCGGCAGTGGATCGTGGCTCTGGATGCCAAGACCGGCCAGGAGGCGTGGGCGTCCGATCTGGCTGCCGCTTATGAGAACTCGATGGGAGATGGCCCCCGGGCGACTCCGACGATTCAGGATGAGGTTGCTTATGCCTACACCGGGGAAGGGGTTCTGGCAGCGGTCGATATGAAATCGGGAGATATCCGCTGGAGCCACAATGTCCCGGCGGAGCTGAAGACCAAGCCCTCAGACTACGGGATGTCGTGCTCTCCGCTGGTCACAGACTCGCATGTGATCGTGGCTGTGGGAGCCGATGACGCCACGCTGGCCGCGTTCGAAATCGCCAGCGGCAAGCTGGCCTGGACAGCTGGGCAAGGATCGGCCGCCGGGTACTCTTCGCCCGCGCTGCTTCAGCTGGCGGGGGCAAGTCAACTCGTGGCCTTCGCGGGGAATCAGGCGATGGGAGTCGATCCCCAGACGGGAAAGCTGCTCTGGTCCTACCCGTATGAAACCGACTTCAGCTGTAACACAGCGTCGCCGGTGGCTGTGGAGGGTAACCTGTTTCTCTCGGCGGGCGAGAATCATGGCTGTGTAATGCTCAAGGTTCCAGCGAAAGCGGGGGGAAAAATCGAAGAGATCTGGAGCTCCCAAGGGGCGAAGAGTGTCATGCGGAACGAGTGGCAGACGTCGGTCCTGATCGATGGTTATCTATATGGATTCGACAACGTCGGCAGCGCGGGACCGGTGACGCACTTGACCTGCGTCAATGCGAAAACAGGCGAACGAGTCTGGCAGAAGCTGCGGTTCGGCAAGGGGAACCTGATCGCTGCGGATGGCAAGCTGTGGTGCAGTACGATGGCGGGGGACCTGGTCCTGGTCCGGGCGACTCCTGAGAAGTATGAGGAGCTGTCTCGAGCCACGGTGATTGGCGAAACTCGTCAGGCCCCGGTGATCGCCCAAGGGCGGCTCTATCTCCGTGACGGAACTGAGATCGTCTGTCTGGACATCGCTCGCCCGTAGCAGAATTCGCCACAATTCTGCTGACTACTCTTTCACGACTTCCGAACACCCACCGGCAAGAGGCCGAATCGATGACCGAGTCCCGTATTGCAGCCACCGCCGAGCACCCGGACGATCACAAGGGGTTATGGACGCCGGGGTTCATCGGAGTCTTGCTGACTCAGTTCCTGGGGTCGTTCAACGACAACCTGCTACGGTGGTTGTCGGTGAACGTGGGTGTCCAGATCGGCAAGCTCTCCTCAACTGCGATGACCGCTGCGGAGTTGGCGGCCTGGAAGACCAAGATGCTGACGCTGGGGGGAGTGGCGTTCACGCTCCCCTATCTGTTCCTGATGCCGCTGGCCGGTTCGCTGGCCGACCGCTACAGCAAACGCTCGGTGATGATCGTGATGAAGGTCCTGGAGATCGTCATCATGTTGTTTGCGGTGACGATGATTGTTCAGGGTCAGATTACGCTGATGTTTATCTCCGTCGGGCTGATGGGGGCGCAGAGTGCGCTGTTTGGCCCGTCTCGATTTGGCTCAATGCCGGAGATTCTGCCGCATCGCCATCTGTCCTCCGGGAACGGGTTCGTGGGGCTGGCCACCGTGGTCGCGTGTGCTCTGGGAGCTGCGGCTGGTTATGCGGTCTATGGACATATCGAGCCGGGAGTCACAGCCACCGGGATCTCGCTCTCGGCATTTTCTCCGGCAGCTGCGGCGCTGATCGGGATCGCGATCGTCGGCACACTAACGAGCTTGATGATTCCGAGGCTCACCCCGGGCAGTCCAGAGACGACGCTCAAGTTCAACACGCTGACTGAGACGGTGCCGGCCCTCAAGATCCTCTGGAAGGATGTGCGGCTGGTGCGGACAACGTTCGGGATTGCGTTCTTCTGGTTCCTGGCTTCGCTGGCTCAGGCCAACGCCGATCCGCTGGGTGACGAGGTGATGCACCTGGCCAAGCATCAGATCGGTCTATTGCTGGCTGTGATCGTGGCGGGGCTGGGAATTGGAAGTGTGCTGGCCGGTTACCTGTCCGAGGGGAAGGTTGAGCTGGGTCTGGTGCCGTTCGGGGCCCTGGGAATCGTCTTCAGTGGGTTCTTTGTGTACTTCACGGGGGCGATGATTGACCCGGCGGTATCGTCTCAAGGCCAGGTCTGGTTCTACCTGTGTTGCGGGGGTCTGTTCCTCCTGGGGGCCTCGGCCGGGATGTTCAACATCCCGCTGGAGTCATACCTGCAGTATCGTAGCAACCCGGCTGAGCGCGGGATCATTCTGGCGGCGTGCAACTTTGTGACCTTTCTGTTCATCCTGCTGTCGCTCGGGCTCTTCTATGTGCTGCGGGATCTGGCGGGACTCTCGCCCACCGCGATTTATGCGGTGGCTGCTCTGGGGACGATCCCCGTACTCGTGTATGTGCTGAAGCTGATGCCGGATCTGACGTTCCGGTTCTGCATGTTCCTGCTCACACACACGATGTACCGGGTGAAGATCTATGGTCGTGAGAATATCCCCGAGAAGGGGGGGGCTCTGATCGTGGCCAACCACGTTTCGTTCGTGGATGGAGCCGTGATGATGGGAGCGGTCTCGCGGTTGATGCGGTTCATCGTGTATGCCGACTTTACGCGGGTACCACTGCTCAAGCCGTTTTCGGAGATGATGCGAGTGATTCCGATCAAGGTCAGTGAAGGGCCCCGGTCGCTGGTGAACTCGCTCAAGACCGCGAAGGAAGCCCTGCAGGCTGGCGATATCGTGGGAATCTTCGCCGAGGGCCAGATCACCCGCACGGGACAGCTGCAGCCGTTCCAGCGCGGGCTGATGAAGATCGTCGAGGGAACGAACTGCCCGGTCATCCCGGCCTACATCCATGGGCTGTGGGGAAGCTTTTTCAGCTTCCGGGGAGGAAAGTTCTTTGGGAATATGCCAAAACGTTGGCCCTACCCGGTCTCGATTCATTTCGGTCCTCCGCTGGAGAACCCGGATGATATTCACGGAGTCCGGCAGGCCGTTCAGCAACTGGGAGCGAAGGCTGTGGAGATGGACAAGAATCGCGAACTGATCCCCGCCCGGCAGTTCATCCGCCGCTGCAAGGCGAATCGCAGTGTCTCCAAGGTGGCCGACTCGCTCGGCACCGATTTGACGGCTGGCAAGACTTTAATCAGCGCGCTGGCGATGCGGCGTTATATGGTCCGCGAAGTCCTGAAGCCCGACGAGAAGATGGTTGGATTGTTGATCCCGCCGTCCGTGGGCGGGTTCCTCGCCAACATGGCGGTCGCTCTGGCCGGTCGTACGACGGTCAACTTGAACTACACGCTGTCCGACGAAGTGCTGAACCACTGCGTGAAGGCTGCGGGGCTCAAGCATGTCCTCACGACCAAGAGCTTTCTGGAGAAGAAGCCGATCCAGCTCGAAGGGGCCGAATGGGTCTTCATCGACGAGTTCAAGACCAAAATCACCGGACTGGATAAGGGGATCGCCGCAGCTCAGTCGTACCTGCCCGCTCCGATTCTGGAGTCACTGCTGGGTCTGACACGCATCAAGCCCGATGACATCCTGTCGATCATCTTTACCAGTGGTTCCACCGGCGAGCCCAAGGGAGTGATGCTCTCGCAGCACAACGTCGGCTCCAACATCGACGCCATCAATCAGCTGCTCAATCTGGAGAACACCGATGTGATGATGGGGGTGTTGCCGTTCTTTCATTCGTTCGGCTACACGGGCACGATGTGGTTGCCCGCCTGTTTCGCTCCGAAGGCGGTGTACCACTTCAATCCGCTCGACGCCAAGATCATCGGCAAGCTCTCGGAGAAGCATAAGACGACGATCCTGATGGCCACGCCGACGTTCCTGAAGAACTACCTCAAGCGGATCGAGAAGGAGCAGTTTGCCGATCTGGATCTGGTTGTGGTCGGGGCCGAGAAGATGCCCCTCGATCTGGCGGAAGAGTTCTTCCAGAAGTTCGGAGTCCGGCCTTCGGAAGGGTACGGCACCACGGAGCTGTCACCGGTGGCTGCCGTCAATATCCCGGACCATCGGACCGCCGATGTCCATCAGAAGGGAACCAAGCTCGGGACCGTCGGGCGTCCACTGCCGGGCGTGGCTGCGAAAGTCGTCAATCCGGAGACGTGGCAGGATCTGGGGATCGGCAAGGAAGGTCTGCTGCTGATCAAGGGGCCGAACGTGATGACCGGTTACCTCGGTCATCCGGAGAAGACGGCCGAGATGATCAAGGACGGCTGGTACAACACGGGAGACTATGGCCGGATCGATGAGGAAGGGTTCGTCGAGATCACGGGGCGGCAGAGCCGGTTCTCCAAGATCGGCGGCGAGATGGTGCCGCATATCCTGATCGAAGAGCATCTGACCCGGATCGTCGAACAGCCTGAGTCCGACGACCCGACGATCAAGCTGGCTGTGACTGCGGTGCCCGATGAGGGGCGCGGTGAACGGCTGGTCGTGCTGCATACGGCTCTCGACAAGACCCCGGCTGACATCTTGAAGGAGCTCAAGGACAAGGGGCTGCCGAACCTGTGGCTGCCCTCTGCGGATAGCTTTGCTCAAGTCGAGCAGATCCCGATCCTGGGGACTGGCAAGCTGGACCTGAAGGCGCTCAAGCAGACGGCGCTTGAGAAGTTCGGGAAGAAGTAGTGGGTGGGGTGCGAGTTCTTGGTTCCCAGATGAGCAGGTCGATCCATGAAGATGTCACTGGTTGTCGCGTTTTGCTGTGTCTGGTTCGCCACGCTGGCCGCCGCAGCTGAGCCGGTTCGAGTCCTGGTCTGGGACGAGCAACAGCCGGCTCAGAAGCAGGCTTACGAGAACTTTCTGGGGAACGAGATTGCGACGTACCTCTCGAAGCAGCCCGGCCTGAAGGTTACGAGTTCAAAGATCGACGACCCCGCGCAGGGGATCTCGGAAGAGCTGCTGCAGGGGCACGACATCATCGTCTGGTGGGGACATGTGCGGCATCGCGAGATCCCGGTCCAGACGGGAAAGCGGATCGTCCAGCAGATTCAGGAGGGAAAGGTCTCGTTAATCGCACTGCATTCGGCCCATTGGTCCGTCCCGTTTGTCGAGGCGATGAACCAGCGCTCGATCGATGATGCCTTGGCGAGCCTGACGGACGAGCAGCGCAAGACGGCTCGGATCGAGACCATCACCCCTCCGCAGTACAAAGCCCCCGCCCGAGACGCCAAGCGGACTCCGAATGTCGAAAAGTCGGTCGGCACGGACGGCGTGGTGACGCTGAAGATCGAGCTGCCGAACTGCTGTTTCCCGGCCTATCGCCCCGATGGGAAGCCAAGCCACATCGAGGTCTTGAAACCGGATCACCCGCTGGCTGCGGGGCTGCCCGCGAAGTTCGACATCCCGCATACCGAGATGTACGACGACCCGTTCCATGTTCCTAAGCCTGACCTGGTGATGTTTCAGGAGCGGTGGGACGCGGGGGAGAGCTTTCAGAGCGGCAGCGTCTGGAACCTGGGGAAGGGGAAGGTCTACTACTTCCGTCCGGGGCATGAGACGTTTGGAGTCTACCACCAGCCCGAGACGCTGCGCGTGGTCGAGAACGCGGTGCGCTGGTTGGCTCAGGAGCAGTTGCAATAGTTAGCCGTCGGGCTGGCCCGACGTGCCTCGCGTTGCGGTGACAGTAGTCGCTGTTTCGATTTGCAGAGTATACTGAACGGCCCCCCCGCCTCACTCCGCCCGGAGACTCTGCCATGCTCAACCGACGTGAACTTCTCAAGAGATCGGGAATGGGATTCGGGGGGCTGGGGCTGGCCAGCCTGCTGTCGCAGCCGGCTCAGGCTGCGGTTTCGCCGATGGCTCCGCGAGTTCCGCAGTTTGCCGCCCGGGCGAAGCATGTGATTCACATCTTCTGCA
This sequence comes from Planctomycetaceae bacterium, assembly GCA_044337025.1. Classification (GTDB taxonomy): domain Bacteria; phylum Planctomycetota; class Planctomycetia; order Planctomycetales; family Planctomycetaceae; genus TH-plancto1. The sequence goes on along the minus strand of JBIIOI010000013.1, from coordinate 39,902 downwards.
ATGGCGGTCCGTCGCATGTGGACACTTTTGACCCCAAGCCGAAGCTGGCAGAGTACGCGGGGAAGACACTGCCGACTGAGAACCTGCGGACGGAACGCAAGACCGGGGCGGCGCTGCCGTCTCCTTTCAAGTTTCAAAAGTATGGGCAGAGCGGGATCGAAGTCAGTGAGCTGTTCGCGAATACGGCCCAGCACGTGGACGACATGTGCATCATCCGCTCGATGTACGCGGATGTGCCCAATCATGAACCGTCACTGCTGCTCATGAACTGCGGCGAGGCCCGGTTGCCTCGGCCCAGCTTTGGCAGTTGGACCACGTATGGACTGGGGACCGAGAACCAGAACCTGCCCGGGTTTATCGCCATGTGTCCCGGCGGGATGCCGATTACCGAGTCGGCGAACTGGCGATCAGCCTTTCTGCCCGGTGCCTATCAAGGGACCTATATCAACAGCGAGCATCGTGACGTCGACAAGCTGATTGAGCATGTCCGCAATCGGGATCTCTCGCTGGAGCAGCAGCGGGATCAGCTCGATCTGTTGCAGAGTCTGAATCGGCGGCATCTGGAAGCGACGGGCGGCGATCCGAATCTGGAGAGCCGGATTCAGTCGTTCGAGCTGGCGTATCGCATGCAGATCGAGGCAGCCGATGTTTTCGACTTGAATCGAGAGCCGCAACATATTCGCGAGATGTATGGCGATTCGGTCCATGGGCGCCAGCTGTTAATGGCCCGCCGACTGGTCGAGCGCGGGGTGCGGTTCGTTCAGCTGTGGCATGGTGAAGGTCAGCCGTGGGACAACCACGATGATCTGGAAGTGAATCATCGTCGGCTGGCGGGGCAACTCGACAAGCCGCTGGCAGCACTGCTGACCGACCTGAAGCAGCGGGGGATGCTGGATGACACACTGGTCATCTGGGGCGGAGAGTTTGGCCGGACTCCCGTGGTGGAGCTACCGACTCCGGGAGCCAATGCGGGGAAGATCAACGGCCGCGATCACAATCACTGGGGCTTCTCGATGTTCCTGGCCGGAGGCGGGGCCAAGGGGGGCTATGTTCACGGAGCCACCGACGAGTTCGGTTTCGCTGCCGTCGAGAGCCGGGTGCATGTGCATGACCTGCATGCCACACTGATGAAGTTGTTGGGATTCGATCATGAGAAGCTGACCTATCGATACGCGGGCCGGGATTTCCGGTTGACGGATGTGTCGGGGCGAGTGGTTGACGAGCTGATTGCGTAATGGTTCAGACTGGCACGGCTGACAACCCTCTGTCAGCCTCCTGGGGATAGTGGACCCGATAGCGCGAGATCGGGAGACGAGGATGCTGGAAGTTCTGCTCAACACGATTTGGGAGTCGGTGCCCGGGCCGATCCTGTGGGTGATCGCCCTGACGGTTCACACCGGTATCGTCTGGTACGGAATGAAGCTCGGTGCGCGGACCCCGCAGGACTGAATCGACCGGAAAAGTTTGACTGCCTTCGCCGATCCCGTTTTGCGGATTGACCGACAATGGCACCCGGACTGTCCACGCTTGGGTACGTTCGTAGCGGTGAGTCCGATTCGCGTGAAGAAGACGTTGGTGACGTTTCGATCAGACAGAGGCACCCTGTCCTCGAGAGAGATCGTTCGTGTACGAAGCGTTCTTTGGTCTCCGCAGCCGTCCATTCAATCCCCTGCCTCAGGTGGATTCCTATGTCGCGCTGTCTCCCACTCGTGAAGCACTCGATGGGTTGGTCCGCTGCGTCGAACAAGATCGCGGGATCGGCGTGCTGACCAGCCCGGCCGGGACGGGGAAGTCGCTCGTTTGCCGGCTGCTGCATGCACATTTTGCCGATCAGCGGCGGACAGTTCTGCTGACGACCGGGCGGTTTCCGACTCGCCGGGCGTTGCTGCAGGCGATTCTGTTTGAGATGAAGCACCCGTATGTGGGTCTTTCGGAGCAGGAAGCGCGGCTCCGGTTGCTCGATCTCCTGCAGTCTTCTCCGGCTCCGATCAATCGTCTGCTGCTGATCGTGGACGAGGCTCATCTGCTGAGCCCCAAGGGACATGAAGAGCTGCGGACGCTGACTGATTATGAATCGGGCGGTGTCCCGTATGTGTCACTGGTCCTGGCCGGACAGCTGGAGCTGGAAGAGGCACTGGCCGAACCGGCGATGAACGCTCTGAATCAGCGGGTGGGCTGTCATGTCAGTCTGGAGCCGCTGACCATCGAGGAGTCGTACGAGTACATCCGCGAGCGGCTGCGATCTGCGGGGAATGATGGCCTGACGATCTTTTCGCCGGAGGCGCTGTACCTGATCTGCAATGCCAGCGAAGGGAACCCGCGGCGGCTGAATCAGCTGTGCGATCACTGTCTGCTATTGGCCTATGCCGAGGGGACGCGACCCGTCGATGCGTCTGTTGTGCGATCCGCGCTGCTGGACCTTCGAGAGTTGCCGCTGCACTGGAATGCGCCGCTCGACTTGAGTGCGACGCTATCTCCGAATCCGCTCGAAGCCTTTGCACAGACGCATGCAGCTGAGGCGGAGAGCGGTGCGGCTGAAGAAGAGTCCGGGCCCGAGTCCGCAGTCGAGATCGATGCGGATGCTCCGCCCGCTGCCGTCTATGAAGTGGGTGGAGAGGCCGAACCCTCCGCGATCGATCAGCTGTTTCAGGTATCCGAGTTCGTCGTACCGACGGAATTGCGGGACGAGCCGAGTTCGTTTGCTCAGATCCTGCGGGAGCCGCTGGACAACTCATTGGAGGGTGTGACGGGAGCGTATGAAACGACTCCCGAGCCGGATCAGGACGAACAGGTCGAGCAAGACGTCGCGGTGCAGCTCGAGGATCAGCTGCCAGCGATGAGCGCCGGCGATGCGACTATTGCCAGTGTTGAGTTCGTTGTCCCACAGACCATCGACGCACAGGAAGTCATGCCCAGCTGTGAGCCGGAAGAATTTGTCATTGAGGACACCTATGCGGTGATCGACCGGATTTCGGAATCGAGCGCACCGCACCGCCTGGCGGCCCCGGTGCTGCCGGAGATGTTGCCCCGTCCGGCGGCTTGTACGCCGACGGAGCCGTCAACGCAGCCGACGTGTACGCTGCCGGAAGAGCAACAGATTCTCGACATGGTTCGGGAGATGAGCGCGGAAGTTCAGCAGGCCCGCAACGAGTCGCCGATCGAGAACTCGCTGGAGAGTGAACCAGCGCCGGTCGATTCGACACCCAGTTTTCAGTCGCTGCGAGAGGCGATGGCCTGGCAGTTCGATGTGGTGGAGCCGGAGTCCGAAGCGCCGGCGGCGGACCCTGTGGAAGCTCCAGGTTCCAAGGACGAAGCGCGTCAGTCAGAGGAACCCGGAGAGTCCTCCGACCCGGTCCAGGAGCGGCGCTATGCCCAGCTCTTTACGCGTCTGCAGAAACAGCGACGCCGGGTGGAAGCTGTGATGAACCGTGAGCGGCGACCGAATAACGAGGCTCGCATCTCCTGAGGGAGGGTTGTGAATCCGACGTAAAGCCCGGATGGCAGAGTTCTTGCGAATTTGGCTACGGGTCGCTGTCGCTCGCACCGCCTGTTATTGCAGGGGATTTGCACAAGCTGAGTCGACATTGCCGTCTTTGAGGGTTGGTACTGATTCGCATCCAGTATGGGTCGCGAAAAGTCGACGGATTTCCCGTTTCGCAACACGTTACGAGGTAAGATCGAGTGGTCGAGTCTCAGATTCCCTCAAGTTTGGGTGGATTCACGGACTCCCCCTCGGCAGCATGGAGACGCTGGCGAGCGTGGTGGCACGGATCGCCGACTTGTGTGTCGTCGGAGTCTCCGGCAATGAAACGTTTCCTGCTGACTGCGATCGCCTGTCTGATGGCGATGGCGTCGACCGCTGATGCGGGCTGGTTCTGCGGAGCCGCTCGTTACCGATGCTGCCCTGTGTCTGCCTGTCAGCCCACTTCGTGCTATACCGCCTGCCGCGTTGAGCGACAGACCTGTTTCCGGACGGTCAACGAGACCGTCTGGGAGCCTCAGACAATCACCTGCAACCGGGTCGTGAACGACGTTGTCTACGAAGATGTCGCGCAGACCTGCTACCGAACGGTGACCGAACAGGCGTTCCGCGAAGTGCAGTACACCGTGCAGAAGCCGGTCATGGAGACCAGCTACCGCACCGAGAACTACTGCGTGCAGAAGCCCGTGATGGAGACACAGTACCGCGAGCACTGCTATCAAGTGCGCCGCCCGGTGACCCAGACCGTCACCCGGCAGGTCAAGCGCATCGTCTGCAAGCCGGTGACCGAAAACCACACGCGTCAGGTCTGCCGCACAGTTTACAAGCAGGTCCAGGAGACGATCAACCAGGAACGCTGCTACACCGTCCGCGAACCGGTCACGACTTACCGCACCGTGCGTCAAGTCGTCGGAACCTGGAAGACTCAGCAGGTCTACATCCCCGGTCCGCGGATTCCGCGGCTGACGGTTGATCCCTGCAGTGGCTGTCCGCGGTGGTGTCTGACTCAGTGTCCGGGTTACACCTCGTGCCGCCGGGTCTACTGTCCACAGGTGTGCGAGCGTCAGGTGCCTTGCACGACCTATACGTGTCGCGTCGTCAAGCAGAACTGCCCGATCACCGTCTGCCGAACTGTTCCGCAGACCATCACCGAGAACATTCCGTACACGACCACCCGCATGGTTCAGCAGGAAGTCTGCGAGAACATTCCCGTGCAGGTCTGTACCTATGTGACCGAGAACAAGACCGAGCGGATTCCTTACCAGACCTGCCGGATGGTCACCGAGAACCTGACTCGTCAGGTGCCGGTTCAGACCTGTCGGATGCTGCAGGAAGTCCAGACCTGCCGCGTGCCTTACTGTGTTCAGCGGCAGGTGCCGTACACCGTGACCCACAAGGTCGCTCGCTGTGTGCAGCGGACCGAACCGGTCTGCATGACCCGGATGGTGGCTCGCACCGTCTGCCGTCAGGTGCCTTACGAAGTCTGTCGGCTGGTCCCGCAGACCCAGTGTGATCCATGTGCTGCTGGCAGCTATGTCAGCGGAGGACTCGAAACCCAGGCTGTGCCTTACGAGGTCGGACGGCCCGAGCCGATGATCATCGAACAGGCCCCGGTGATTGAGCAGGCTGTCCCAGCTGCTCCGGTGCTGGCTCCGGAACCGGTTGCTCCGGCTCGCCAGGATGCCAAGGTGACGCCGCGTCGGTTCGGACCATCGGCCGTCCGTGTGGGAGCCTCGCGATTCTAGCCATCGAGTTCCCTCGATGAGCCCCGTTCAGGGAAGACGGGCAGACGCGCCGTAGTGCGTGAATGCCTGCTACGACAGTGACGACAACAGGACGCCCGCGAGCAATCGCAGGCGTCCTGTTTCGTTTTCCCGAATCTCGCAAAGGCCGAAGTGGAAATCTGACCAGCAGGCGGATACGATCGGACACTTCCGATGCGAGTACGGGGTGAGCTCACGTGTATAGAGAGCTTGCTGAGCCGATTCTGGACGCCCGTCATCGCGACTTCCACGAACCCACATCAACGAGTTAACCGGATGAGTACCGATCACGCTGAAGGCACAGCAGGCGATGCGATTGCGCCCAACGCATACCGCCTGCTCTGGGCAGGATTTATGGCGATTCTCGCGGCCGGGGTGGGCTACTCGGTGCGCGGGGGAATTCTGGGCCAGTGGGCCAATCAGTTCGGTTTCTCGATGACGGAACTGGGTGGCATCACGGGCGGGGGATTAACGGGCTTCGGCATCGTGATCATCCTCAGCTCGCTGATCGCGGATAAGGTCGGATACGGCAAGTTGATGGCCGGGGCTTTCCTCTGCCACGTCGTCTCGGCGGTGTTGACCTACTCGGCACCTGCGGCTTATGCCTCGGGTGGTAAAGATGCGGCATTCAACTGCCTGTTCTGGGGCATGTTCATCTTCGCGATCGGCAACGGTCTGTGCGAAGCTGTGGTGAACCCGCTGACAGCCACTCTGTTCCCGAAGAACAAGACCCACTATCTGAACATCCTCCACGCCGGCTGGCCGGCGGGACTGGTGCTGGGTGGACTGGCTTCGTTCTTCATGTCGGAAGTCAAGAACGGAGATGCGATCGTCCGTGCTGCGGTCGATTGGAAGATCCAGATGTCGCTGTTCATGATCCCCGTGATCCTGTACGGAGCGATGCTGCTGGGACAGAAGTTCCCGAAGTCGGAAGCTGCCAGTGCCGGTGTGTCGGTTGGCGAGATGCTGGGAACCCTGTTTGCTCCGCTGATGCTGTTCCTGCTCGTCATCCACGCGATGGTGGGTTATGTAGAACTGGGAACCGACTCGTGGATCAGCAAGATCACTGGTTCGATCATGAACAATCCGGCTTATGGTCTGGCTCTGTTCGTGTACACGTCGCTGTTGATGTTTGCTCTGCGATTCGTCGCCGGGCCAATCGTTCACAAGATTTCCCCGCTGGGTCTGCTGTTTGCCAGCGGCGTGCTGGGAGCGACCGGTCTGACTCTGCTGGGCAGTGCAGAATCGGTCACGATGTGCATCATCGCCGCGACGGTCTATGCCCTTGGCAAGACCTTCCTGTGGCCGACGATGCTCGGTGTCGTCTCCGAGCAGTTCCCCAAGGGGGGAGCCATTGCGATCGGAATGCTGGGTGGTGCGGGGATGCTCTCCGCTGGACTCCTCGGCGGACCGGCCATCGGCTTCAAGCAGGATTTCCATGCTTCGGCCAAGCTGGCTGAGTCAAAGGAAACGTTCGAGCGCTACAAGGCCGACAGCCCCAGCAAGTTCATGGGGTTCGAAGCAGCCGGTTTGAACGGTGCCAAGGTGGGTGTTCTGGATACCGATGGCAAGGACCTGGCACGCGATCTCAAGCTGATCGAAGAGGGCAAGCTCAAGGATGACAGCGGCAGCGTCAAGAAGCTGGGCGAATGGTGGGCGACTGCCAAGACCTCCGCAGAGGCCGACAAGAAGCCTGTCGGAGAAGCTGGTGTCTATGGGGGCAAGATGGCTCTCAAGCTGACTGCTTACGTGCCCGCCACGATGGCTGTCTGTTATCTGTTGCTGATCCTCATGTTCAAGGCCAAGGGCGGATACAAGGCCCTGAACGTTGAAGAAGAGAAAGCTGCAGAGGCGGCTTAGTCCGAGACAGCTTCTGAAGAGTCCGTGAACCTTCCTCCGTCTGGCGATGGAGGAAGGTTTTTTCCCTGAATGGCCAGCTTCCGCTGGATGTCCCGCATGACTCGAGTGATCGATTACTCCGATCCTGGCGACCATCGCATGGTCGTGCAGGCGGCACTCGATGCCCTTCGAGAGCCCCAGCTCGTGGGACTTCCCAGCGAGTGTGGGTACCTGCTGGCGACGTCCTCGACGAATGGGGCCGGGGTGGAGCAGCTGCTGGGGATTGCGAAGTCGATCGGCGGGCAGGCTCTCCTGTGCCTGTCTCATCCCGACCAGTTGCCGGACTTCTTGGAGCGTTTGCCACCGATGGCACTGCGACTGGCTCGGCGGGGCTGGCCGGGGCCGATCATTCTGGAGTTTGTCCAATCGCGCTGGTCCGGCCCGCCCCTTGATCCAGCGGTCACCCGGCAGTTCGAGGGTGAGGTCGCGCGGTTCGCCTGCTCGGGTCATCCGCTCTTCGCGGGGCTGGCTCGGGTTCAGCGAGACCCGCTGCTGGTGGTCGAGGCTCCGGCTCCCGCCGGAAAGACCTGGGCCCAGGCCGATGGGTTGGAACTGGCTCAGGCGTGGGGCGACCAAATCGGGCTGATTGTGAACGCTGGATTCGTCTCCTGCCCGCAAGGTCCGACAGCTGTGCGGTTTACGGCGGACGAGAGCTGGTCGATCGCGCGTCCGGGAGTCTACACGGCAGAGCGGATTTCCCGACTGATGGCCAAATCGATCCTGTTCGTCTGTACCGGAAATACCTGTCGCAGCCCGATGGCTGAGGGACTGTTTCGCAGTCGGCTCAGTGACCGGTTAAAATGTCGGGAGGACGAACTTCCGTCTCGCGGGTTCCAAGTGGGATCTGCGGGAGTGGCTGCCCTTCCAGGGGCACCAGCGAGTCCGAACGCTCTGGAAGTGCTTGATCAGGCCGGCATCGACCTGACCGGGCACGCCAGCCAGCCGGTGACCGAACAGCTTGTCGCCTGGGCCGATCTGGTCCTGACGATGACCGCGCGGCACCAGTCCGCTGTGGTCGGAGCGTTTCCGGACAGTTCGTCCAAAGTGCAGCTTCTGTGTCCCGAAGGGGATGTCGCCGATCCGTTCGGAGGCAGCCTGCGGGACTATCAGGAGTGCGGTGAACAGATCCGTCAGTGCCTGGAGTACTGGCTGGATCAAGTGATGTCTGACGACTGAAGAATCGAGTGGCACATGCGTATTGCGGTGGCAAGTGATCATCGGGGGGTTCGGGTCAAGGGCCTGATCCTGGAACAGCTGCGTGGCCTGGGCCATGAGGCGATCGACATGGGGCCTGAGGAATCGGCGCCGGTCGATTACCCGGTCTACGCGTCGAAGGTCTCGAGCGCGGTGTCTGAAGGGACCGTCGATCGCGGCATCCTGATCTGCGGCACCGGGATGGGGATGGCGATTACCGCCAACAAGTTCCGCGGCGTCCGGGCTGTGACCTGCCACGACGATGTCACTGCCGAGACCAGTCGGCGGCACAACAACGCCAACGTGATGTGCCTGTCGGCCGATATGCTCGGCGAGCGTCTGCTGAACCGGATCGTCGACATCTGGATTCGGACCGAGTTCGAAGGCGGTCGCCACCAGCGCCGGCTCGATCAGATCTCCGAGATCGAAGTCCAGCAGGGGACCTCTCCCGAGGGCGGCTCCTGCTGCGGATAGAGAAGCGTTAGCCGTCGGGCTCGCCCGACGTGCTTGAGCGTGACGCCAGAATTCTGACGAATTCTGCTACAGCCACATCTTGGAAAGATCACCATGGCGAGCGAAGCCGATCTGCGATTTGCCGAATCCCACGAATGGGTCCGCCGTAGCGGGAATACCGCGACGATCGGGATCAGCGCCTTCGCCGTGAAGGAGCTGACCGACCTGACCTATGTCGAGCTGCCCGCAGTGGGCAAGACCTTCAAGGCCAAGGCGATCTTCGGGGTTGTCGAAAGCGTGAAGGCGGCCAGCGACCTGTACGCCCCCGTCTCGGGCACCGTCACGAAGGTCAATGCAGATCTGGAATCGGACCTGTCGGTCCTGTCGACTGATCCATACGGCAAGGGCTGGATGATTGAGGTCGAGCTGGCGTCACCGGCAGAACTGGATCAGCTGATGGATGCAGCGGCCTATACGAAGTTCTGCGCTGCTGAGAGCCACTGATCGAGTGGGCGAGGCGGGCTTGCAGACGGGAACGCAGACACGTTGAGTCTGCGTCCCCTTGGTGTCTATCCGTTTTGAATTCGACCGATTTTCTTAATAGAGCCAACGAGTCTGAAGGGCATTCCCGTCAGACGGGCCAGTGCCTGACCGTCACGCGAACTACGGAGCTGCGGGCCTGCCTGGGCGGGAATTCCTCTGGCGACCAAGCCTTGATCTGGGCACAATAGCTCGTTCGCAGCAGGCCGCTGCGTCACGGATGGAAGGTTGACCACGGATGCCTCATGACTACCCCGACGATCTCGCGAAGTTTGTCGCCGAGCGCTGGGACAACGATGCCGGATGGGATCTGTTGCCTCGCCCCGAGGTGCTGGAGCAGATCCTGTCCGCGTGTTATCAGGCCAGCCTGCTCTCCGAAGAACAGCGTAAGCTGACGTTTCGCGTATTGGCCTGCTCGCCGCAGATCCTTTCGCCGGACGACAGCCCGCCGACCGGGCTGCACCGGATGGTCTTCTCGCCCGCGCGGCCATTCGACGAACAGGAACTCCGCCGCCTGGCCCCGGCGGTCGAGTTCCACCGCTCGCTGCTGGGGATTCACTGGCAACGCAACGGCGAGGTCTCAATTTGGGGTGTCGTGCATTCCGGACCGCGCTGGTTGCAGGCGGCCCACGGTGGTCGGCTGATGCCGTCCCCGCTGCCCCCGGCGCTGGTCATCTGCATCAAGGGGCCCGGACAGCTGACCGTCTGTCAGGGGAGCACCACGCTGGGAATGCTCGTCAATGGGCAGATCGTGCGTCCGCAGGTCGACCTGTTCGACAGTACGTGGCTGCCCGGCATGTTTCAGGACTCCCGGCGCGATGCGCGGAACGAATACATCAAGCAGTTCGGCGAGCCGCAGAACACTGACCCGTCGATTATTGAACGGCTGACGGGACTGCTGGCCCAGCATGTGGTGCGGCGGATCATCAGCCTGGTCCGGTCGCGGCGGCACGGTGGGGCGATTCTGTTTGTCGATCCGGAAGTCGGCCGCAAACTGATGGCGGCGAATACATTCCTGCAGGTGAAGTACCGGTTCCTGGATGAGGAGCCGCGTCGCCGGTTTCGGTCGCTCGTGTTCCGGCTGATTCACCGGCTGCAGGCGATGCACAATGATGAGGGCGGGATTACCTGGGAACAGTTCCTGACCACGAACGATCCGCTCGTGCATCACCTGGACGAGGCGATCTTTGAACTGGCCCATCTGGTGTCGAGCCTGACCGCGGTCGACGGGGCTGTGCTGATGAACAACCGGTTCGAGATCCTGGGATTCGGGGCCGAGATCTCTGGCTCATTGCCCGAAGTGGAGACCGTTCAGCTGTGCGAGGATGCCGAAGGGGAGGTCACGCACTTCATCCGGACCGACGGAGTTGGAACCCGCCACCGGTCGGCGTTCCGGTTCTGCAACCGATTTCCCGGATCGCTGGCGATCATCGTCTCGCAGGATGGAAACGTTCGCTTCGCCGCCGCCCGTGATGAGAAGGTCTACTGCTGGGACCACGTGTCGGTGAGTTTCCTGGACGTGTGAGTCGGACGGCAGAATTCTGACGAATTCTGCTACGCGATCTCTTTCAGCACCCCGGTGCTGTCGCCGAACCGGTCGACCTGGGCTCCCATGCGGTCCAGCATCGCCAGATACAGGTTGGCTATCGGTACCTCGCTCTTCAGGCTCAGATGCCGCCCGCTGGTGATCGTTCCGCCGCCGCGACCGGCCAGCAGCACGGGCAGGTCTTCGTGCCGGTGCCGGTTGCCGTCGCTGATCGAGCAGCCATAGACAATCATGCTCTGGTCGAGCAGCGTGGTGCTGCCCTCGCGGGTCTCCTGCAGCTTCTTCAGGAACCTCCCGAACCGATCGATCAGGTACTGGTCAATCTTCTGCAGCTGGGCGACCTTCTCCTTGTCGTCGCGGTGATGCGACAGCTGGTGATGACCTTCTTTGACGTCGACTTCGCGGTAGGCCCGGTTACTGCCTTCGTTCGCCAGCATCAGCGTGATTACGCGGGTCGAGTCGGTTTGAAAGGCAACCTGCATCAGGTCAAACATCAGGTCGATATGCTCCGACAGCTTTTCAGGAATTCCCGCTGGAGCAGCGATCGTGGGAGTCCGTTTCTGGTTGTCCGTTGAGGCTCGCGAGATGCGCTGCTCGATCTCGCGAACGCTGGAGAAATACTCATCCAGCTTGCGCTTGTCGCTGACTCCCAGGTCCTTTTGCAGACGCTGAGCATCACCCGCCACAGTGTCGAGAATGCTTTTGCGATAGAAGTCCCGCTCGGCGGCCTTCGCCAGGTCTTCGCCGCCGAACAGCCGCTCGAAGGCCAGCTTCGGGTTGACCTCTTTCCCCATCGGCGTCGATGCGGTCTTCCACGAAATACTGTTCGAATAGGCACAGCTATAGCCCGAGTCGCAGCTGCCCGCCTGTCGACCGGACTCGATCCCGAGCTCCATCGAGGGGAGCTTGGTCTGCGAGCCGATCTTTTCGGCGGCGACCTGATCGACCGATGTCCCGACAAAGATGTCGGCCCCGTCGGTCTTTCGCGCGTGAGCACATGTCAGGAACGTGGAAGCCGAGCGGGCATGATCCCCCGCTCCATCGGCCTTGGCCCGAGCGTTGTCCTGGGCGAGGCCCGAGATGACCATCAGCTGATCGCGGACCGGCTCCAGCGGCTGCAGTGTCTTGGGCAGCGGGAAGTTCGTTCCCTCTGCGGTTGGTTTCCAATGCGGCATGATGGCCCCATTGGGAAAGAAGATGTAGGCCATCCGGCGGGGGGCTGCGACTTCCGGAGCCGCAAACAGGCTGCGCGGCCCCATGGCTTCCAGCAGAGGGAGCGCGAGGAGAGCGCTGGCTCCTCGGAGCATCGTTCGTCGTGAAAGTGGTCGCATGAGATCGGCCTCTCGCCTGTGACACCGCAGTACTTCAGTCTACTTCGAGTTTGAGCCTCGCAACAGGTTAAAACGAGGGTCTCGGGTTTCTGGGTTTCGGAGGTGTTAGACGCACGATGCAAAGTCGCTGGACTCTCCGAGGCCAATGATTCCACGTGACTCGTCCGATTGATGTGAGCAACACCTCTAGACCTGCACGGCGTGAGCCTGCCGAGTCCTCCGTCGTCCCGGAGAAACCTGCAGAGACCGGTCACCACTCGGCAGGCTCACGCCGTGCCGCTCTCGCAATCCTCTCGCTCCCCTCTTCCGGGGGGAGACGGGAGCCGACAGGTGGGTGGGGAGTTGGACCGGTGAGGTCACTGATGGCCCGGCAATGTTCTTACCGGAACTCATTGAGAAACCGGGTCATCTGTTCCACGACGTTCGCCATCAAGGGCCGGACTGCGGGCCAAAGGGACTTGACGGGTTCCAGGTTTCCGGCCTTGGCTGCCTGCTCGATCGATTGCAGGTCATCGGCACATGGAACACCGAATGTCCGCAGGTTGCTCTTGAGAGTGTGGGCCAGGCGATTCACGGCCCGCAGATCCGCTGAGGTAATCGCCGCCGACAGTTCGGAGGCGAGCGAGTCTGCTTCGGAGAGGAACGCGTCGACGATCTCGCGCAGCAGATCTTCATCCTCCAGCACCGTCGCTCGGGCGATCTTCCAGTCGATGCGGGCATCTTCCGGTACGTCCGGCCCGGGAGCCTTGGCGGGAGTGCCTGCTGCGGCCAGGGCTTTCGGAGCGACCGGGACCGGACGCGGTGCGTTCTCCTGAAAGAAGGGAGTCATCGCAGCCAGCAGATCGTTCGGACGCACGGGCTTCGAGACGTATGCATCCATGCCCGAGGCCAGGCAGCGCTCCTTGTCCCCCTTCATCGCGTGCGCGGTCATCGCGATGATCGGAACGTGTTGACCGGTGCGACTCTGCTCCTGACGGATGAGAGCCGTGGCCTCCATTCCATCCATGACCGGCATCTGGATATCCATCAGGATCACGTCGAACCCGCCTTGAGCGGCCAGGTCCACGGCCTCCGCCCCGTTGTTCGCGACGGTGGTCGAATGTCCCCACCGCTTGAGCAGCCCGATGGCGAGCTTCTGATTGGCGAGGCTGTCTTCCGCCAGCAGAATGCGGAGTGGCGGCAGTGTGATTGGGGCCTGCTGGGTATCGGCGGGGGCGGGGGAATCGGTCCGTCGTCCGTCCATCGCCAGCATGATGGCATCCAGCAGGTCCGACTGCTTGACGGGCTTGACCAGGAAGGACCGGATGCCGAGTCGCTCCAGGTCCTTGGACGTGGCAGCCTGATCAAGCGAGGTCAGCATCATGACCACCACGCTGGAGATCTTGTTGTCCTGGTGGATGTGCGAGGCAAGTGTAAAGCCATCGACATCGGGCATGCTGGCGTCGGTCAGGACCAGATCAAACGGCGGCCCGGTCTCGCTGGCATGACGCAGCTGTTCCAGGGCATCGGCGGCATTGGCGACGGCCACGGGGTTCATCCGCCAGTTCTGACACATCCGCAGCAAGATACGGCGATTGGTGTCGTTGTCGTCCACGATCAGGACGCGCATGCCGGACAGGACCTGCAGATCGTTACTACTGACCCGGGGCGCTGGCAGTGCGACCGACTTGGAGAACGGGACCAGGAAGTGGAACGTGCTGCCGACGCCCAGCTGGCTCTGTACCCAGATGCGCCCGCCCATCAGCGAGACGAGACGCGAGGAGATCGACAGGCCCAGACCGGTCCCTCCGAATCGCCGGGTCATCGACGTGTCGGCCTGCTCGAATGCTTCAAAGACTTTTGAGAGATGTTCGAGGCTGATGCCGATGCCGGTATCGAGGACCGCGAAGTGGAGGGTAATCCGCTCGTGATCTTCGGACTCGACCCGGACCGAGACGGCGACCTCGCCCTTCTCGGTGAACTTGATCGCATTCCCCACCAGATTGAGGATCACTTGCCGCAACCGCAGTCCATCGCCCATTACAAACTGCGGGACAGCGTCATCGATCTCAAACGCCAGCTCGATCCGCTTGGCATGTGCGCGGATTCCGAGTGTCCGGACCGCATCGCCCAGCCACTCGCGGACCTCAATCGGGTTCGATTCGAGTTCGACTTTGCCGGCTTCGATCTTCGAGAAGTCGAGAATGTCGTTGATGATCTCCAGCAGCGAATCGGCCGAGTCGCGGATCGTTTCCAGATAGTCGCGCTGCTCAGCTTCGAGCGTGGTCCCCAGCAGCAGCTCTGTCATGCCGATGACCGCATTCATTGGCGTGCGGATTTCGTGGCTCATGTTGGCCAGGAAGTCGCTCTTGGCGCGGCTGGCGACTTCGGCGGCATCCTTGGCCCGTCGGAGTTCTTCCTCGGCGAGTTTGCGTTCCGTGATATCCCGGCAGATTCCCACGAGGCCGACGATCTCACCGGCCTTGTTTCGGAGAGGGACCTTTGTCGTCAGGATGGTGCGTTTAAACCCTTCATAGGTGGCGAACTCTTCTTCGCGGTTAAACAGCGTCGAGCCCGTTGTCATGACGCGGCGGTCATCGTTCTCGTAGATCGCAGCTGTCTTTGGATCGACCAGATCGCGATACGAGAGTCCCAGCAGTTCCTGCTCGGACTGCTTCCCGAGAGCGGCGACATGCGTCGTGTTTACGGTGATGTACCGGCTCTCACGGTCCTTGATGAAGATGTGGTCGGGCAGGTTGTCGATCAGCGTCCGCAGCCGGTCGCGTTCGGCCTGCAGTGCTTCCTCCATGTCGTGGTGTTTGGTGATATCGCGCGAGATCCCCACCGTGCCGATGACATGACCATCCAGATCGTGTAGCGGCACCTTGGTCGCCGAGACCCAGGAGATATGCCCGTCCGGCCAGACCAGGCGTTCCTCCTGGTCGACGAGGGCTCCGCCGGTCTCCATGATCGCCTGCTCCTGGGCGAGCGAGGCATCGGCATGTTCGACTTGAAAGAAGTCGGCGTCGGTCCGACCTTTGGCCAGTTTCGGGTCGGTGAGGCCCGAGCGCAGCGCCTTGGCACGGTTGATCCGCAGGAACTTCCCCTGACGATCCTTAAAGTAGATATCGTCGGGCACGGTCTCCATCAGCGCTTCGAGCAGGGCCTGCTCGGACCGCAGCTCCTGCAACTGCTGCTCGGCGCGGAGCAGGCGTTCGCGCAGCTGCTGGTTTTCGGCTTGCAGCTTGCGGGTCTCATCCAGCGAATCGGACATCGAGCGTCCTCCCGAGTCGTGTCACAACCGAGAGTTTGGAGGCCGCTCGCCCTTCACGCAACCTTCACGTCCCTGATCCTGAAGCCGGGTCGGAGTTGACTAGGCTCCCAGAGTTCCGATCAGCTCTTGGAGGTAGCCTGGCTGCCGGACTCGTTTCAGCTCGGACTGAGCTGTTCTCAGTCGGGTCTGGAGTTCGCTGAGCAGGTTGCGGTCCAGGCGATTCGACTTGGCGAGCGCCTGCTCCAGGCTGGCCACATGGCGCGTCCAGAGTTCAATGTCCCGCTGCTGACGGGTCCGCAGACGCTCCTGGTACCATGTGCTTCCCAGCAGATAGTCCAGCGTGAACATCTGCCGGATCTCGGGGTGAGTCTCGTCTTTCCCTTCGAATTGACCGTAGGCCATGATCGACAGCAGAGCCCGGATCGGCGGGCAGGCTTCTTCGATCGAGCCGTCTTCGAAGTACTGCAGCGCCACTCGCTGGTAGGCCTCCATGATGTATTTGACCCCGTCGGCATAGCTGACCGGGTCCTGCCGCTCGGGCTGGAGGATGTTGACGTCGAAGACCTTGTCCGGGTTGTCAAAGATGCGGGCGAAGTAGTGCTTCACGAACCGCTCGGTGATTCGCCAGCCGAGTCGCCGAGACGGAACGATCTCGCCATTCAGATCGGTATCGCCGATCTTTTCGAGGTACTTGTTGGCGATCAGGAAGGCCGGGTCCCGCTCGTCTTCCGACATGCGGCACCAGACTTCCGGAACCAGCAGCGAGATGTCGTGATCGAACCGGTGATTCGGCCCGACGTGGCCCGCTGCGGACGAGTACCCCGACAGGTTGGTCAGGATCATCGAGACCAGCGCCGCGTTCAGGTCCGCCGTCGTGCGGATCGCATTGAACGGCCCCTTGGTCAGGGCCCCTTCGCTGCCGGCTCCCGTCATCGACGGACTCTTGCCCGTCAGCGAGCAGATGAAGTCCATGAACAGCTCGGGCAGCTCCTGATAGTGCAGCGGGCCGTAGACAGCCAGGCTGCGAATCTTCTTGGCGGGCTCTGGCGGGTTGTTGCGGCGCCCCGAGATCACAGCGTTCACCGGCAGCGGAACGGGCTTGCCGTCCGGGATCTTGCGGTAGAGTCGGACTCCGAGTTCCGCGAGGTATTTGTCGAGCGGTCGGACCTGATCGGGCCGGTCCTGCAGATATCGCGGGTTCTTCGATGGAACTCCATCGATGCGCCGGGGATTGGCGGAGCAGACGATGTACTCGCCTTCGCCGGAGGACCCCTCGGCCATCGACTCGATCAGCTGTTGCATCGGCTCGGTGAAGGCATCGAAGTCGACGACCTTCGACATCATCTCTTCGACGGTCGCCCGTGAGAGCGGCTCGTAGTTCGAGACGAAGTTCACGTCCATGCGGGCCAGGTCGGCTTCAGCCTGTTTATCGAGACCACGATGGACCGCGTCATCGGGCCGCTGGAACAGCCGCGACTCGCAATTGGCAATGAACTTGAAGCTGGTAGCGCTGTACTTGTCGTTCAGACCGGTCAGCTGGGTGCCGGGGACTACGATGGCTGCGGAGATGTCATCTTCGGTCTGGACCTTGGCCGAGGGGGCAAAGTCCTGGCGGACCTTGAATGTCCGCCAGCCATGCTCGCCGAACAAGCCGACTCGCAGATAGGAGCCCACGATCTTGCGGTCATGCAGCTTTAGTTCGTGCCCGGCGGTGCCGTTCACGATGTCGACGCTGAAGTGCTTGCGCCAGTCGTCGCCCCAGTCGGGCTGATAAAGCCGCTTGATCGCGTACACCAGCGCGTGGATATGGTTCGGGATCTTCGAGAGCCAGAAGTTGTAGTCTTCGGTGTATTCGTCCGAGGGAGTCAGCAGCTTGATGACGCTGCCCAGCGACCGATCGGGCGACAGCAGCGGGCGGCTGCCGCGTTCTTTGTACTTCTCGTTTCGCACGGTCGCTGACTTCCAGCGGACGGAGTAGTCCTTCTGGAAGATCCCATCGACGATCCGGGCGTCGCTCTCGAAGTTCATCGTGTAGATCGGGCCGTACTGCATGTAGTCGCCGATCGGCTTACTGATCTCGCTCTTGCCGCCGCCGGACACGGTACAGGGCTTATGAATAAAGACCCCTTCGCCCGCAGTCCCGATCAATCGCCACGAGGGAGCCTGCGGGTGCTTCTCCATCCGCAGCTTGTACCCGCTGGGAGCGATATAGACCTGACCGGGCAGCAGTGGAATCGAGCGTGGGATGCCTGCCTGATTCCACGAGATATTCTGCTCACGCAGATCGGCGCTGGCGTCCTCGGGAATGTAGAACACCTGCGGGAAGTTCTTGTCGATCCCGTACCCGTGTTCGTGAACTGTGATCCGGTCCGGAAGGTCTTTGAAAACATCCGAGATCGTCCGCCCGTTGTACCGGCGACTGTTGAACTGGAACTGCTCACCGAGGTTGAAGCTGGCGAAGACCAGAGCCCCGCCCGCGTGCTCTTCTTCCACGTTCCCCATCAGATTCGCGGCGAAGCTGATCTGAGTTTTGACTTCCTTCTTGCAGTACCCGTAGTAGTTGTCTGCGATGATCGTGACGATCACCCCATCTAGGGTGCGGCAAGTCACCTTGAAGGCGTTCCCGCCGTTGTACAGCTCAGTCTCCGAGTCCCAGCACATGCCATCTTTGATCTGGCGGTCGGTCGCCTGGCTGCGCGGCGGCAGGCCCAGCGACTTCTTGGTCAGCTTCGTCAGATGTGGAGCGAGGATCACGCACCCCGTGTGACCGGTCCAATGCACGACATCGAGTGCTGCGTCGTTCTGCGGCAGGCTGGGGTCGCCCGCGTTGCCGAAGATCGATTCGACAAAGTCGAGATTGCTGACAAGGCTGCCCGGGGCAAAGAACCGGACCTCCATCGTCCGCTGCGGTGAGTAACCCTCGACGCCTGGAGCCACAATGGGACGCAGCAGCAGCGAGACCCAGGTCTTGGCTCCCGCTTGTGAAGGCTGAGTGAACGGCAACGCCAGCGATTCCTCCGGCGGATTCACCGCAGCTGCGAGGAGGGCCAGATAGGTCTGCCGCGGCACTGCGAGCTTGTCGCCTGGGACCGGGAGGCCGCCTTCGCAAACGTGGAAGGTGCCTTGCGTGGTCCGGCGGTCCGAGCGCGGATTGTGCAGTACCCCATTGCGGACCCGGTACGAAGTGAGCAGCTCGCTCTCGTAGACCGAACCGTCACTGGGAATCGACATGACGCGCGCGACGCCGTGGCGATCGAGTTCCAGCGAGCCATGCGGCAAGCGGGCTTCCGCTCCACCCGGCAGATCGGCGAAATGGGACCGGAGATAAGACTCGATCCGCTGGTCAACGGGGCTGCGGTAATCGCCGAGCAGCCGGGTCTTCTCGACCGCACGATCGACGAGGACTCCTGCAACTTCAAACAGATGATCCGCTTCGGGATCATCGAGGTCGGCGATCGGTTGTCCGGCACTGGCCAGCAGCAGGTTGGCATATCGACGTAAGTTCCGCCACGCGTCGGCGTTCAGGCTGCTCTGGTGATTGCTAAAACCGAGAGACTTCTCCAGCAGGGGCATCGAATCGCTTTCGGACGAGAGTAGTACGGTGGTTCCCGCGGCGGGCTGCGGGCTCCGTGCGAGTATCTTACCAGTGACAATTGGTCCGAATCTATCAACACCCGTGGATTGCAGAGTTGACCGTACTGAGACACCGACCATTTTTCGGTTACATTGCTGCGATGTCCTCACTTGCTGTCATTCTGCCTGCTGCCGGACGAAGCACGCGCTTCAGCCAGGTGCCCACGGCGTCGCTCCTGCATCCCTCCATGAAGAAGCCGTTCCTCGATCTGGAGGGACAGGCCGTCTGGTATCGGGCCATCGTGCCGTTCCTCATGCGGGCTGATCTGGCGCAGATCGTGGTGGCTGTGTCGCCGGAGGACCTGAGCTGGTTCGTCGAACAGTTCCGGGTGGAACTGGCGTCGGGTCCGATCCGCGCGGTGTCTGGCGGAGCCGAGCGGGCTGATACCGTTGAAGCCGGGCTGCGAGAGATCTCAAGTACCGTCGAGCTGGTCGCCGTCCACGACGCGGCCCGCCCGCTGATCGACTCAGCCACGATTGAAGGAGTCGTTCAGGCTGCACGCCGCACTGGAGCTGCCATCCCAGCCACAGCCATCGCCAGCACCATCAAACGGGTCGACGCAGCGATGCGTATCACTGAGACCGTCTCGCGCACGGGGCTGTGGGCGGCGCAGACTCCGCAGATCGCCCGGCGAGACTGGCTGGAACAGGCCTTTGCGAAACGCGGGACGTTCCAGCCGACCGACGAGGCTCAGCTGTTGGAGCAGGTGGGTTTTCCTGTGGAAGTGGTGGCTGGGCTGGCTTCCAACTTCAAGATTACGACGCAGGATGACTTTGATTTGGCTCGGGCGTATTTGGCTGCGAATAGGCAGTAGAGCATATCTCGCATCAGTGTGCGGCCCAGTTTCCATGAAATGCAAGCACGTCGGGCAAGCCCGACGGCTAACGGGCCGCTCATGGAATCGAGAACAGCTCTACTCGGCCCCGGAAAGCTTCCGCAGTTTGCCGCTGGCCACGTCGAACAGCCACGCTTCTCGATCCGGGAACATACCGGCGGCGCGCCGCAGGTCGAACTCTTTCTCCGGAGCTCGGGCCTTCAAGATCGGACCTTCGAGCTGGGGCAGGTTGTTGACATAGTCGATGTGCTCCTCGACCGGGTTGTGGCGGATCAGGACGATCGCGGGAGCTGTGACTTGATCCAGGATCAGCTGATCGAACCGCTCGTACCGCATGCGGGAGAACGCAACCTCGCCCAAGCCGCGCTCCATTCGTCCGGTCCACAGCGCGGGGACGCTGATCCAGCTGACACCCAATGAGGTGAGCAGCATCGCTCCCCACCACACGCGGAGGGCGGAAAAACCGGCTTCGCGAGCCCAGCGTGCGAAGTCGGTGGTCACGACGCCCAGAACGATCCCCCACAGCGGGGCCGATTCGAAGACATAGTGCCAGCCCATGATCCCCTCGAACCAGTAAGGGAGATGAGCCAGGTGCAGGCTGGCGATCGACGCGACGATCAGTTTCAAGTCGCTGTTCCAGGACCTCCAGCGGCAGATCAGCATCGCCACGACGCAAATCAGTGGGACCAGTCCCACTGTCCAACGCCCGCTGGCGACCATACGAATCCCCATCTTCTTCAGGGCGAGTGGCAGGGTCAGGTTCTCGGCCCAGCGGTCGTAACGATCGAGAACCTTTGGTCCCAGGTGCTGCTCACCGCGCGTCACATTGTGAAACCCATACACATGCCGCGGCGTGTAGATGTCGGTGTACAGCTGATAGGGCGAGGTCAACGCCCTCCCGGTGATCGACTTGTTGTAAATCAGCTGGAGACCGATTCCCGCCAAGATGGGGATCGCCATGACGAGGAGGATGGGGATTGGTCGGGGTCGGCAGGGTGGAGAGTTGAGGGTTGAGGGTTGAGGGGCGGAAGGGTTCTTGGTTCTTGGTTCTTGGTTCTTGGCAGGCAGATGGCGGATGGCGAATGGCGGATGGCCAGAGTCAGCTTCCGGTCCCCCTCTGGCCCTAGGCCCTAGGCCCTCGCCCCTAGGCCTTCTTGCCGCCCACCAGAACAGCCACACCCCAAAAGGCAATCCCACTCCCGCAGCTGTCATCGGACGACAGAGCATCGCGTATGAGAGGCCCAAGCCTGCGGCGAATGACAGGGTCAGCACGCCAACTCGGTCTTTACGGCGGATGATATTTCCATGCTCGCAGTGCCACTTCAGCCTGAGGAACGTCACGAGAAACAGCGTCAGGCCCACCAGCGTCGGGTGGTGAGCCAGATAGAGCTGGCTGAATAGCACCAGCCCCGGACAGAGCGCCACAGCCAGCCCGGCCCACAGCCCGGCCCGGCGACCCGCGATCTGCGTCGCCACCAGCGTGGCCCCGATCGCCGTGACCGCTTGAGCGAACCACTGCCCCCAGATCGGGCTGGCAGCGTGGAACACCATCAACCACATCCCGGCCCCGGGGAAGTACCGGCTCGCAAAGCGGCCCTCGTTGAGGACATGCATCTGGTCAAAGATCTGCGGCATCCCCTCGAAGCTGGGAAACCAGGTCCGCCCTGTCAGCAGCGTGTGCGCCTGAAACAGGTAGCTGTATTCGTCGTGGTAGGCCGGGGGAAGGTCTTTCTGCTTCCAGCCCGTGGCTGCGGCGACCGTGAAGGCGAGGATGCCGATGAGGAGGGTGATCGCGGTCGAGGGAGTGGGCAGCAGAGGTTGAGGGTTGAGGGTTGAGGGTTGAGGGACGGAGAGGTCCTTGGTCCCTGGTCCTTGGTCATTGGTGGGCGGATGGCGGATGGCGGATGGCGGATGGTCAGAACTCCCTGCCGGCTCCCCTCTCCCACCTGGAGAGGGGCTGGGGGTGAGGGTGGCTGCAGTGACTGACAAATCCCCCGGGTTGCCCCTGGGCCCTTGCCCCTTTTTCGCTGGCTCTCGTCTCCCTCTGATCCCCACAGCGACCAGGCCCAGCACCATGGCGGGCAGATATGGCAGCCAATCGGCCTCCGGGCCGCACAGCCGCTCGGTCAGGGCAAAGGCTCGGGCGTCTGGGTTCGACCAGCGAAATCCCTCGCCGATGATGATCGCAGTCAGCGCAATTCCCCAGACCACCCAGAAGCGGGCGGGGCGGTCAGGATTCGGATGCGGCGGGGCGGACAACATTCCGATTGAGTGAATCCGACGAGTTCGGGTAACCTTCGCCGCCCGTGAAGGGCCAGCAGGTCGTTCGCAGTGTCGACGTTCGGCAGCCCGGACTCAAGAGCCAGTTGCGAGAGGTTGATCAGGCACTGCAGCCACCCTCACCCCCAGCCCCTCTCCCGGAGGGAGAGGGGAGCCGAACCGGCACTCTGGCCATCCCCTCTGAGCCTTCGAAGAACTAAGAACCAAGAACCCTTCTGCCCCTCAACCCTCAACTCCGTACGAGCCTCCATGGATGGAAGCCTGAAGATTCTCGGCCTCGCGCTTGTCTGGTGCCTGTGGACCAGTGCGGACGCGGGCGCTGTGGAGCCGCGTCCCCCGGCACGAAAGCCAACACTCATTATTTCCATGGCCTATCGCGAGCCCAATGGACTCCGGCGTCCTGTCGTCGAGGTCTGGTCATCGGGCGAGGTCCGCGCGATCGAAATGCGAGGAACTCGCAAGGCCCCGGTCGAAGTCCCGACGATGGACCGTCTGTCGAATGCCGAGTATCGCGAGCTAGTGGCAGCCATCACGAACGACTGGCGACTCGGAGACTTGTCGACCGACCAGATCATGGCTGCGCTGGATCAGGCGAGCCAGACTCGCCAGCTGACGGCCGAGATCCCCAACGCTGCCCAGACCGAGTTAACGATCATTCAAGGCGGGCAGGAACTGACGCTCACCTGCCCCGCTGTGTCGATTCTCGCCACGCGATTTCCCGAGGTGGCAGAGCTGCAGCAGGTCGAAGAGGCTCAGAATCGATTGCTGAACATCGCGGCTGTCGCACTGGTCGGCGGCAGTGTCCGAGCGGACCAGCTGGCCCAGACAGCGACCAGTCAGCTTCAGGAGTCGCACTCTGCAAACGTCGTGACTCGGCAAGACCTGAGGATGGTCAGGCGGCTGGCAGATGGCAGCCGGTTTGTTCAATTCGTCACCCCGGCAATTCCCGGTCAGAGTGACGGCTGCCTGATCTCGCTCACGCAGTCTCCGCAGGGACCGGCGCGGGTCAGCGTCCATGAAAGCCCAGAAGCGATTCGGTAGGTTCCACGGCGTATTCAGGAACGGTTCAGGACGCCGGAAACGCGCTCTGCATGGCTCGGGGCATTGGCCAGTGAGTTGGCGTGCTGCATCAACTTTTGAATGATGTCGTCCACGCTGAGGCGGTCGGCTTCGGCCAGGTAATTCGTCACGATCCGGTGCCGCAGGACGGGAGCTGCAACGGCCTTCACGTCATCCAGGTCGACATGCACCCGCCCTTGCAGAGCGGCGCGGGCCTTGGCCGCCAGAATCAGGTATTGGCTCGCTCGCGGTCCGGCTCCCCAGGTCACGTACTGCTTGATGAAGTCCGGGGCCTCGGGGTGGTTGTGGCGTGAGAGTCTCGACAGCGACAACGCGAACCGAATCACCGAGTCAGCCACCGGGATGTCCCGCACCGCAGCCTGCAGCCGCAGCAGCTTCTCCTGCGACAGGACGGGACTGATCTTCGGAGGAGCGGAAGCTGTGGTCTGCCGGACGATCTGAAACTCTTCGTCTTCGTTGGGATAGTCGATCATGACTTCAAACATGAACCGGTCGAGCTGGGCTTCGGGCAGGGGGTAAGTCCCTTCCTGCTCGATCGGGTTCTGCGTCGCCAGCACGAAATAAGGGATCGGAAGCGGATGTCGTTCCCCTCCCACGGTGACCTGTTGTTCCTGCATCGCCTCGAGCAGCGCGGCCTGCGTCTTGGGAGGGGTGCGGTTGATTTCATCGGCCAGGATCACATTGGCGAAGACTGGCCCGGGGATAAATCGTAGCGCGCGTTTTCCGGTTGTCCGGTCTTCTTCGATCACTTCCGTACCGGTCACGTCCGCGGGCATCAGATCGGGCGTGAACTGGATTCGGTTGAAAGATAACCCCAGACAGTCGGCTAGCGAGCGGACCATCAAGGTCTTCGCCAGTCCGGGAACACCTACCAGCAGACAGTGCCCTCCGGCGAGAACGCAGGTCAGCAACTCTTCCACCACACGCTGCTGCCCGACGATCACCTTGCCCAGCTGGGAGGCGATCTCGCGCCCAGCGGCGTGAACCTGTTCGATATCCAGGGCTGAGGTGTTCATGGTCGCTACTCGAGGAAGAATCGCGGGCGTGGAGCGCCGCTGATGTTAGCTGTCTGCGAGACTTGCCGACACTCTCGACCGAGCGAACGAAACCGTGGGCGTTGGTCCCAGCGGACCAACGCCTTGTTTCCAGGAAATCGAAGCACGTCGGGCGAGCCCGACGGCTAACGGACCGTGCACGGAGTCGAGAACTCCGCTAATAACCGCGGGGACGGACGCGGCCCTGAACTCGATGAGGGAGCCCCATGATGCGCAGGAAGCCTTCGGCGTCGGTCTGGTTGTAGCTGCCGCCGGCTTCCATGGAGGCGATGGCGTCGTCGTAGAGCGAGTACGGACTGGTGCGGCTGGAGACTCGCAGGTTGCCCTTGTAGAGGGTCAGCTCGATCTCGCCGGTGACGGGCTTCTGGGTTTCCTTGATGAAGGCCATCAGGGCGTCCATCTTGGCGCAGTACCAGAAGCCGTAGTAGACCATCTCAGCCACTTCCGGAGCGATCTTGTCGCGGAGGTGCGTCAGGTCGCGATCCAGTGTGAGCTGTTCCAGCCCTTGATGGGCGGCGTACAGCATCGTCATGCCGGGTGCCTCGTAGACGCCGCGGCTCTTCATGCCGACGAACCGGTTCTCGACGATGTCGATCCGGCCGACACCGTTGCGGCCGCCGATCGCGTTGAGTTCCTTGACGAGATCGATCGCGCTCAGCTTCTTGCCGTTCACGCTGACCGGCACGCCGGACTCGAAGCCGATTGTGACCTTCTCTTCCTTGTCGGGAGCCTCCTTCGCCGAGACGGTCATGCCGAAGTCGACGACCGCGATCCCATCGACCTTGGGGTCTTCGAGGACGCCCGCTTCGTAGCTGATGTGCAGGCAGTTTTCGTCACTCGAGTAGGGCTTCTTGGAGGTCGCTTTGACCGGGATCCCCTTCTCTTCGCAGTACTTGATCATCTCGGTCCGGCCTGGGAACTTGGCGCGGAAGGCTTCGATTCGCCATGGGGCGATGATCTTGACGCCGGGGTCGAGAGCTTCGGCCGCCAGCTGGAACCGGCACTGGTCGTTCCCCTTACCGGTCGCTCCGTGGACGAAGGCGACTGCTCCGATTTCGCGGGCCCGCTGCAGGCAGGCCTTGGCGATCAGCGGACGGGCGATCGAGGTCCCCATCAGGTAGATGTTTTCGTACTTCGCCTGCCACTGCAGAACCGGGAAGGCAAAATCGCGGCACAGCTCGTCCTGGACGTCGACGATCTCTGAAGAAGCCGCCCCGATGTCGAGGGCCTTCTTCAGGATCGCAGCCCGGTCTTCGCAGGGCTGTCCCAAATCGACGTAAAGGCAATGCACCTCGTAACCTTCGTCCATCAGCCAGCCGACCAGGACCGAGGTGTCGAGACCACCGCTGTACGCCAGAACCACCTTCTTCTTCACGACTTCGTTCCTCGACCGTCCGAGATCGAAACGCCAGCTGTCATCCGACAGCTCTCAGCTTCTCGACCAGATTCACAGACGGTTCTATTTGCGGCCTACGACGATATCGGAGAACCGTAGGCGGGACAATCGAGTCTGAATCTATGAACAGATTCCGATCAGGCGGCATCTTCTGAGTGCGGCGAGGCGTCCGGCGCGAACGAGATTTTTCGCCCCGGGACCAGATTCCGCTTCACATTCTGTCGTCGGAAGTGGTTATACTCGCTGGAGTTTCCGCTTCCGATTCGAGATGCAAGGTTCGCATCATGGCGCAAGTTACTTTGCCCGGCCCTTCACGCAGTTCACTGAATCGCGGGCAACTGCCCCAGCAGGTCAGTTCCGAGCTGCATCGGCTGGAGGGCCGCATTCGATTGCTCTCGGTGCTCAGTGGTCTGGCGATCGCCGTTCTGGCGATGGCGCTGATTGCAGCTGTGACCTTTGGGCTCGACTATTGGATCGATCTTTCGTCGACCAGCCGCTGGGTGGCCTTGGGTTCGTTGCTACTCGTGGGTGGCGGTCTGGCGGCGTATGGCCTGCGGCGGATGTTCTTCAAGGTCTCGCTGCCGGAACTGGCAGCAGCGGTCGAAGAGAAGCATCCGGAGTTCGGCGAGCGTCTGATCAGTCTCGTCGAGTTCTCTCAGCCGGGAGTGGAAGAGAAGGACAAGGGCTCCGCAATGATGCGGGCTCTGCTGGAGCGTGAGACGCTCAAGCTGGTCTCGCCCGCCGACTTCACGGATGTAATCGATCACTCGCGAGCCGCCTGGCGATCGCTGGGGGCCTGCCTGGCTGTGCTCTTGCTGCTGACACCGTTCCTGATGTGGAAGGACAACTATCGGTTACTGTGGGCGCGGCTGATGACTCCGTGGAACAACTACGAGCGGCCCAGCAATCTGTTCTTCGAAGTCCCCGATGGCGACCGCGTGGCTCCTCGCGACGAAGACGTGAAGATCGTCGCCTTTGCCAAGTGGCGCAATCAGCAGCCTGAGCCGATTCGCGAAGTGCGGATCGACTGGACCTTCGAGGGAGCCGGAAGCGAGCATCGCCGGATGGCCTGGGATGAGGCGACCGGGGCTTACAGTACGTCACTGGCTGCGGTGCAGAAGAACTTCAGTTATCGCATCTCGGCTCCCGGAGCCAAGTCGCGCGACTACACGATTCGCGTGGAAGACCGCCCGCTGTTGACCGCTCTGGAGATCGATGTCCAACCGCCCGCCTATAGCGGACTGCCAGCCGCCCACTACGACGCGACGACGCTGGAGATTCAGGCGTTCGAGCACAGCCGCCTCAGTCTGGCGATGAAGCTCAATAAGCCGGTCAAGCATCTCGATCTGGTGTGGCTCGATCTGGAAGCCACCAACCGCGCTGCCCGCGGTCGGGAAGTCACGGTCGAGGAGAATGCTCCCGAAGCGGCCGGAGTTGTGGCTGCCGAAGAGAAGTTTGTCCCGCCTGCTCACCTGCAAGGGGCCTTCCCCGGTTGGGTGATTCGCGGTGTCGAACCGTGTGTGATCGGTGCTGACAAGCTTTCGGCCACGATTGCCTTCCATGCCGACCGGCCAGGTCGGTTCGTCCTGCATGCTATCGATGAGTTCGGTCTCGATAACCCAAAGGAGTCGATCCGCAGTCTTGACTTGATCTCCGATCAGGCTCCGACGATCGAGTTTGCTGACATCAACGAGCAGGGGACCGCCCGTCCCGATGAGATCATTGAAGTTCCACTGTTCGCAACCGATGACCTCGGTCTGGGCACGATGGAGCTGGAGCTGAAGACCTTCCCCGAGGGGAAGGTGCTGAAGAAGATGGCTGTCGAGAAACAGCGCCTGGGCGTGAAGCTGCTGGCGGAATCGTTCCGGATCAATCTGGCTGAGTTCGGAGTTCTGGCCGATGACGTTGTTTCGGTGCGTGGGCGGGCCACGGACCTGCGGGAGATTCCTGGACCGAATGAGGCCTGGACCCATGAGCGGCTGATCCGCATCAAGCAGGACTCACTGCCGTACGGGTTCGAGGCGATCGCTGCGGAACGCGCGGAGTGGAAGGCCAAGCTCGAAGAGATCCTTAACGAAGTGATCGCCAACCGTACCGAAGTGCAGGATATGCAGAAGTCGGTTGAGCAGGCTCGCAAGGACAATAAGCCATTCGAGCGCGACTCGCAGGTTCCACGGCTGGCGGAAGTTCAGAAAGAGATCTCTGACAAGTCCGAACAGCTCGCTGCGGTGCTGCAGGAACACCCGCTGTTTGAACATATGGCTCCTCCGCTGGAGCAAGTCGCGAAGGACGATGCGATTCCGGCCTCGGAGAAGACAGCCCAGGTGCCGCAGACTCAGGATCTGGCTGCGAAGGAAGAAGCCCTCAAGCAGGCGGTCAACGAGCTGAACGAAGCTGAGAACCGGCTGAAGGACTTGGAGAAGAAGTTTGATCTGGCGGCGGCTCGCGAGCGTGAGCTGTTTGAGCTCCAGCGAATCGCCAACAAGACCGAACAGCTTGCCAAGGACGCTGAGCAGTACGAAAACCGTCGCGATGCGGCGAAGACTCCGGAGGCGGAGCGGACTCCTGATTCGGCTCAGCCCTTTGCCGATGCCCAGGAACAGCAGAAGCAGAAGGAACAGCTGCAGCAGCGGCATCAGACTCTGGCTCAGGATTTGAACAACTTATTGCAGAAGCGACCGGAGCTGGTCACCGCTGCTCAGCAGGAACTGCTCAAGAACCTGCAGGAGTTGTTCGACCGGGCGGCTGAGCTGGCGAACAAGGAAGACCAGCTGAGCGAAGCTCTGGCAAAGGAAGCGGAACAAGCGGCGAAGCAACTGAATCCCCAGCAGCAGAAGCAACAGGACCTGCAGCGCCAGGCCGAAGACCTGGCTGCGGAGCAGGAACTGCAGCAGGGCAAGAAAGTCGCCAAGCCGGTCGACCTGAAGCAGTTTGACGATGCCCTGGCTGAGATGAAGAACGGCAATGCAGAGCAAGCGGCGGAAGCTCAGCGCAAGGCCGCCGAAGACCTGGAGAAGCTGGCTGAGGCACTGGAGCGAAACGCGAACCTGCCCGCCGATCCGCAGGCCGCAGCTAAGGAGCTGGCCAATCGGGAACGGGCTCTGAAGGATCAGCTGCAACAGCTGGCTCAGAAGGAGCGTGAAGCACAGGACGCCCGGCAGCAGGCCGAGCAGCAGAAGAAAGACCTGACCCCAGAGCAGAAGCAGAACGAAGAGGCTCTGGCGGAGCAGCGTCGCGATCAGGCTCTCGAGCAGGCCGCACTGCAAACCGCAGCTGCGCAGCTTGATGTGCCTCGGCACGCCAAGGACCCGCAGAAGGATGCGATTCGTCAGGCTCAAGAGTCGGTGCAGAACCTGCTTAAGGATCAGAAGCCGAATCAGCGTCCGGAGACCGCTCAGCGGGCGATGGAGAACGCCGACCGGGCAGCCAATGACCTGGAGCGGCTCGCCCAGCAGATCGGGTCTCCGGAGGAGCGGCAGCAGCGGGCACTCGACGAGGCTCGCCATCTGGAGAATGAGCAGAAGCAACTGGCTCGACAAGCGGAAGAGCTCCGCAAGCAGCAGGCTGAGGGGAAGCCGCTCGAACAGATGGCCGACGCGCTGAAGCAGCAGGCTCAGAAGCAGCAGGAGATCGCGCAGAATCTGGCGAACCTGACTCCGCAGACCAAGGACCCGGCCAAGCAGGCCGAGGCTCAGGCTCAGCAGGAGCAGGCGGTCGAGGACCTCGCCAAGGCGATGACTGATCTGCAGATGCAGAACGTGGCGAACACCGACGCGACGCAGGCTCGCGCGGAGCAGGCTCTGACCGATCTGCGTAAGCAGCTCGAAGGGCAGCCCACAGCTGCGGAAGCCCTGGAGAAGGCCGCTCAGAAGCAGGCGGAAGTCGCCAAAACCGCGGAGCAGGCCCAGCAGGCTGGTGATCAGCGGAATCCCCAGCTCCATCAGCAGAAGGACCAGCAGCGTGAGATGGCTCGTCAGCTGGAACAGCTGGAGACTCCCGCAGCTCCCGAGCTGAAGGAAGCGGCCAAGCAGGCTGCTCATCAGGCGGCGGATGCGCTTGACCGCGCCGCGAATGATGAGAAGCAGTTCCCGGCCGCGAAGCAGGCGATGGCTCGCAGCCAGGAAGCCCTTCAGGATCTTTCAGAAGCTGTGAAGCCGCAGCAGCAGTCAGCCGGTGAAGCTGCGAAGGCTCTGGCGCAGGAACAGCAAGCTGCGGCACAAGCGGCCCAGCAGGACGCGGGGGTCCCGAAGGCTCCAACACCGGAAGCTGCGACCGAGGCGATGGACGATCTGCGAGACCGTCAGCAGGAGCTGGCCGAACTGCGGGGCACCCCGGAGTCCCAGGCCGAGAAGCAGGCGGCCAAGAAGGCGCTCGCGGAAGCGGCCAAGGCTCAGCAGCAGGTGGAGCAGCTCGCCAAGCAGCAGCCCGCTCCGGCGGCGGACTCGAACGAACCAGCTCCTGCCACGCCTCAGCTGCAGGAAGCAATGAAGCAGGCGGCTCAGCAGCAGGCGAACGCCGCGCAGGCTCTGGATGCCCTGGCTCAGAAGCTCGACCCGGCTCAGGATCAGCCACAGATGGCTGGCGCTGCTCAGCAGGATCAGCAGAACGAAGTGGCTGCGAGCGAGCCGCGGATTGCGGAGTTGAATGCCTTGGCCGAGAAGGCGAAGGAACTGGCCGGGCAGCAGGCCGAACTGCAGAAGAATGCCGATGAGGCCCTGGCTCAGAATGCCGAGAACCCCGAGGGGCTCAAGCAGGCGATGCAGCAGCAGCGAGGCCCGCAGCAGGAACTGGCTCGGGCGATTCGAGATTTGCCGAAGGGGGCCGCTCCTCTGGCGCGGGCCGAAGCCGAGGACGCTGCGGACGCTGCGGAACAGGCGATGGGGCAGAACGACGCCGAGGGAACGACCGAAGCCCAAGCCGAGACAGCTGAGGCTCTGCAGCAGCTGGCTCGACAGGCTGAACGTCAGGCTCAGGCTCTGGCGCAGCAGACCGGCGAAGAGCTGGCGATGAACGATCCCCAGGCGGGTCAGCCTCAAGGTGGCGAACCTCAGGCCGGTCAACCGATGGGCGGGGAACCCCAGCCAGGCCAACCGATGAATGGACAACCGCAAGGCGGCGAGCCACAGCCGGGAGAACCACAGCCGGGACAGCCGCAAGAGGGCCAACCGCAGGGTGGGGAGCCACAGGGCGGCGAGCCTCAGCAAGGTCAGCCTCAACAGGGACAACCGCAACCGGGTCAGCCGCAAGGTGGTCAACCACAGGCTGGGGAGCCGATGGGAGGAGAGCCTCAGGCCGGACAGCCACAGGGGGGCAAGACGCCTGAGCAGCGGATTCAAGATCTCGCTCAGCGGGCACGCGAACTGGCCGCCGAGCAGCGGGCACTGGCGAACGAGACCGAGCAGGCCGGAGATCCGAACGCCAATCAGCTGGCAATGAACGACGCCGGAGAAGGTCAGCCTGGAGACGCACAAGCTGGACAACCACAAGGAGGCGAGCCGATGGGCGGCGAGCCTCAGCAGGGTCAGCCTCAGCAGGGTCAGCCTCAGCAGGGTCAGCCTCAGCAGGGTCAGCCTCAGCAGGGTCAGCCTCAGCAGGGTCAGCCTCAGCAGGGTCAGCCTCAGCAGGGTCAGCCTCAGCAGGGTCAACCTCAGCAAGGTCAACCTCAGCAAGGTCAACCTCAACAAGGTCAACCTCAACAAGGTCAACCTCAACAAGGTCAACCTCAACAAGGTCAGCCTCAACAAGGTCAACCTCAACAACAACAGCAACAGCAACCTCAACAACAACAGCAACAGCAACAGCAGCAACAGCAGCAACAGCAGCAACAGCAGCAACAGCAGCAACAGCAGCAACAGCAGCAACAGCAGCAGGCACTTTCCAAGGAGATTGCCAAGGCTTTGCAGGAGCAGCAGCGGATTGCCATGGCTGCGAAAGACTTGGCCTTGAATTCCGAGTTCGAGACGGGGGCCGACTCCAAGGCGACGCAGGCCTCGCAGGAATTTGCCGAGCAGGCTCAACAGGCCGCCGAGGATCTCTCCTCCGGAGGAGTCCAGTCAGCGGCCGAAAGCGGCAAGCAGGCTGCCGAGTCCGGCAAGACCGCCGCGCAGGAGTTCAAACAGCTCCCCAACAGCCAGGGCGGCACCAACGAAGAGATGGCCAGTGATGCTCAGAAGCTGGCTCAGCGGCAGGCTCGACTGGCCCAGAAGCTGGAACAGCTCGGAGAGTCCCCCGCCGCGCGGCGGACCGCTCAGCAGCAGGCTCAGCAGCAGCTGGAGCAGGAAACGAAGCAGCTGGCGAACGATTTGAATCAGATCGCCGATGCCTTCAGCATGCAGCCGCTTCAGCAGGACAATAAGGCCAAGGAGGCTCAGACCTCGGAGTCGTCGACTCAGCAGGCCCAGCAGGCGATGCAGAACTCGCGCAAGCAGCTGCAGCAGAGCAATCCGCAGCAGGCTTCCGAGCAAGCCTCTGAAGCGGCCCAGGCACTGCGGGAAGCCAGCAAGCTGGCGCAGGCCAGTGGGCAGCAACAAGGGCAGCAGGGTCAACCCGGGCAGGGCAAAGGCAAGAAAGGTTCGAAAGGCCAGCAAGGCCAAAAAGGTGAAGGCCAAGGGAAGGGACAAGGTAAGGGGCAACAGGGACAGGGTGACCCGAATCAGGGAGAAGGGCAGGGCCAGCAAGGGAAAGGCCAGCAAGGTGAACAACCCGGGGGAGGTGAAGTTCCTTCGGAAGGGGCTCTGAATGTCGCTCAGGCGGCTCAGCAGCTAAGCCAGATCGGTCAGCAGCTGGCGAACGATCCGTCGGGAACGATGCCCAGTGATCAGCCGGGTGAAGGTCCGCAGAACGATCAGGGCCAGGCCAATGGTGACCAGCCCGGTAACAGCGATTCTCCCAATGGCGACCAGCAGCAGGCCCAAAACGGGCAGCAAGACGATCAGCAGCCCGGGGCACAGCAAGGTCAGGGGGGCCAGCCGAAGGCGTCGCAGTCGCTGCAGCAGACTGCTCAGAATCTGCGACAGGCGATGCAACAGTTCGGCATGCAGTCCGGCCAGAAGGGTCAGCAGGGAAAGCAGAACGGCAAGCCGAACTCGCAGCAGAATGCCAAGAGTTCTCAGGCCGGCGAGAACATGAGCGACTTCGGGAACACTGACGAGGCCCGGATCGTCGAACTCGAGAACCACCTCAAAGGCCTGACCACCCGCAACTGGGGTGAACTGCCCGGGACGCTCAAGACCGAGATCCTGCAAGCCTCGCGCCGGAAGCCGGATGGCGACTACGCCAAGCTGATCCGCAACTACTTCGATGAGATCTCCAAGACCCGCAAGCCGGGTGAAGCCGCACCTGCAGGGAACAAGCCATGATGGAAGTCTCTCGTCGACGGATGATGGCGGCGGCGCTGGCGACCTGTCTGGGGAGCCGGGCGGGGTTCACGTATGCCGTCGATCTCGATACGCAGAAGAAGGTCGATGAGGCGATCGTTCGCGCGCTCGACTTTCTGGCCTCGCAGCAGCTTCCCGAAGGCTCCTGGCGTAGTGACTCGTACGGCGAATGCACAGCGGCCACGTCACTGGCCTGCATGGCCTTTATGGCGGCCGGGCATATCCCCGGGGAAGGTCCCTTTGGCGACATGATCAATAAGGGGATTCGCTGGGTGATGTCCCGTCAGGAAGACAACGGGATGCTGATTGCCAAGCGCAGCCACGGGCCGATGTACAGCCACGGCATCAGCACACTGATGCTGGCTGAGGCGATCGGCATGGTCGACGAGGCTCAGGCCAAGCTGCTGCGGCGCTCGCTGGAGCGCGCGGTCCGGCTGATTCTGGAGTCGCAAGCCTACGAGAAGGACCATCGCCACGCCGGAGGCTGGCGGTATCAGGTCGACAGCCGCGACAGCGATCTGAGCGTGACTGGCTGGCAGGTCATGGCTCTGCGAGCCGCGAAAGACGTCGGCTGTGATGTTCCCGCGGAGGCGATTGATGCCGCTGTGGCGTACGTCAAGAACTGCTCGACGAATGACAATCGCGGCTTTGGCTATCAGCCGGGCAGCGGGGCGACGCCGACTTTGACCGGTGTCGGGATTTCTTGCCTGGAGGTTTGCGGCGAGCACGACTCCGCTGAAGCCAAAGGCGGGGCGGAGTGGCTGAAGTCGAATGCCCTGCGTATCGACAGCAACTACTGCTTCTACGGCATCTATTATACGGGCGTCGGGCTGTTCAAACTCGGGGGGGAGTACGCCGAGCGCAGCCACAAGCACCTGTGCGATCTGCTCCTGCCGATCCAGGACCCCGATGGAGCCTGGACTCCGCAGCACGGCAGCGAGCGCGGCGTCGGCAAGTGTTACGGTACCGCGCTGGCTGTGCTGGGGCTGGCGATCGAGTATCGGTATCTGCCGATCTACCAGCGCTGATCATCACGTCCAGCGGCGTTCTTCTTCTTTCTTCTGAGCCCGGTCCCACAGGAGTGAGACGACCTCCTGATTCGCATCGGGGAACCGCAACGAGCACAACTCGCGCAGGTCGACCCAGTGGAACGGTTCGGTCGGGGTCAGGTCTTTCGTCGCGTCGACGATCGAGCAGAGGTAGAAGCTGAGGTCGACGGTGGCGTGGGTATACTCGAACCGGCGGTGGTAGAGGGGCTCGATGATCTGCACATCGAGGCCGGTCTCTTCCTTGCACTCGCGAATCGCACAGTCCGCCTGGGTCTCGGTGCCAATGCACTTTCCGCCGGGGAACTCGTCAAACCCCGCCAGCGGACCCGTGGGGCCACGGATGCCGACCAGATACTGGTCGGCATGTTCCACGACGGCAATTCCTACTCGCACCAGCTTGGGTGCCATGGCGGTTCCTTAGCTCTTGGCAAATGGCGACTGGCTCGCGGCCAGACAGACCTGATGTCACGTGACCACCGGCCCCAGCCAGTCTGTCAGGTGGCGACCCGCTATTCCGCCTTGATGGCGTCGAGCGGAGGTCCACCCATCACGTGATAGCCGCTGTCCACATGCAGCGTTTCACCGGTCACACCACTGGCCAGATCACTGAGCAGGAACATACCGACCTTTCCGACCTCTTCTTCCGTGATATTGCGTCGCAATGGAGAGAAGGTTTCATACAGCGTGAGCATCTTCTTGAAGTCGCCCACACCGCTGGCACTGATCGTCCGCACGGGACCCGCTGACAGGGCATTGACCCGGATTCCCGAGGGGCCGACTTCGCTGGCGAGGTAAGTGACCGCGCTCTCGAGAGCGGCCTTGCAGAGCCCCATCAGGTTGTAGCCGGGGATCACGGTTTCGCCGCCCAGATAGGTCAGCGTCAGGACGCTGCCACCCAGGTTGAGGAGCGGCTTGGCCCGTCCGGTCATGGCAATCAGGCTGTAAGCGCTGATGTCCATGGCCTGCTTGAAGCCTTCGCGGCTGACGGCGTACACCGGGCCGGTCAGATCAGCAGGCGGCGCGAACGCGATACTGTGCAGCATGAAGTCGATGGTGCCGAATTCGGCCTGGATCGACTGGAACGTCTTGTCGAGATCGGCGTCGCTCGTGACGTCGCACGGCAGCACGAATTTGGCTCCCAGCGGTTCCACGAGCTTGCGGACCTTGTTTTCGTTCTTCGGGCGGGCGGGGTCTTTATCGGGAAGGTGCGTAAACCCCATCACAGCACCCTCTTGCGCGAGTTGCTGCGTGATCGCCCAGGCGATCGAGTGATCGTTGGCGATTCCGAAAATGACGCCCTTTTTTCCCGTGAAAAGTCCCATGGCGCGCTCCTTGGCTGAGTTCTGATGTCGTCGTGAGACGAATGCGAGAAAATAACGAAACCGGCCCCTCCGATCAACGCGGCGAACCGAGTGCCATTCGCGGCAAGGTAGTCTGGCGATCTGAGTCTGCACGATTCGAAGACGGTCGGCAGTCTTCCTAAATTGCCCAAACACCTTGATCTACGTGCCGATTGCGAACTTTTGCTGACAAATCCGAATCGGCTTGGAGTCTCAAGGTCCGGGCTGGTATACAAGGTGTCAGTCTGTTTCTCACTCCCCTCAGAGGCCCACTCATGGCTGACAATCCGTTGAATTCTCCTTTGAACGCCCCTGTCGAACAGGAAGGCTCCGTCCGCATCGAACTCGATGATTCGGGTGTGGATGGTCTGTATTCCAATCTGTGCCGCGTTTCGAGCACTCCGGAAGAAGTGATCCTCGACCTGGCTTTGAATCCCAATCCGATGGGAGCCCCGGTTCAGAAGGTCCGCGTCTCACAACGGGTGATCCTGAATCACTTCACCGCCAAGCGGCTGGCTGCTTTGCTGACCGCCACCGTGCAGCGGCATGAGCAGGTCTTTGGTCGTCTGGAGACCGACATCCGCAAGCGCGTGCAGAACGAGCAGGCGAACCGCTAAACTCGGTCGCAATTCACGATCGACATCGGTCGGGAAGGTCCAGCCTTTCCGACCGATTCGCTTTTGGTGCCGCCATGTCTGACCGAGTCCGTGTCGCAGCTGCGTCTGAAATCCCTGTCGGCTCCAGCCTGGAGTGCGTCGTGGGGGACCGGATTGTCGCACTCTTTCATACCGCAGACGACTGGTTCGCCATCGATGGGATCTGTGCCCACGCGGGCGGTCCCGTCGCCCAAGGCCAGGTCTCCGGCGGAATTGTGACCTGCCCCTGGCATGGCTGGCAGTACAGCCTGGCGACGGGTCATCATTGCCTCAACGCCCGGATTCAGCAGACCTGCTTTACGGTGGAAGTCGAAGCTGACGAAGTCTTTGTGCGCCTCCCGTAACCAGTTCCCTGTAGCAGAATTCTGCCCTCCCGCTGGCGATCTGCCATCCGCCATTCGCTACCGGCCTCTCCCCAAAGCTATACTTCCTTCGCTCCTGAACTCTCCGCCGAGACCTCCCTGTGTCGTTCGAACTGCCCATCTTGAGTGACTCCCCAGCGATCGACATGACCGGTCGGCCCAAGGGCTCTTACTGCTTCATCAGCCTGGGCTGTCCCAAGAATCTGGTCGACAGCGAAAAGATGCTCGGCCAGCTGGCTCTCGACGGCTACACGCTCGTCGATAAGCCGGACGAAGCGGACTTTGTGATCGTCAACACCTGCGGCTTCATCGAGCAGTCGCGGGCCGAGTCGAAAGCCGTGATCCGCGAGATGCTGGACCTGAAGGCTCAGGGGAAGACCCGCGGCGTGATCGTCGCCGGGTGTCTGCCCGAGCGCGTCGGCGGAGCTGCTCTGCTCGAAGAGATGCCCGAGATCGACCATGTGGTCGGCGTGTTTGGGCGGGATGAGATCGTCTCGGTGGCGGATCGTCTGCTGGCGGGGGCTCGCGAGCAGCGTGAGCTGTTCCGACCGGCTCCGATCCGGGCCATGAACGACCAGGAACGGCTGCGGATCACACCGAAGCATTACGGTTACCTGAAGATTTCCGAAGGGTGCGACCGGACCTGCACGTTCTGCTCAATCCCCTCGATGCGAGGGAAGCATGTCACCAAGCCAATCGAGATGGTCATCGCCGAGGCCCGCGAGCTGATTGGCGACGGGGTCAAGGAGCTGATCCTGGTGGCTCAGGACACGACCTACTACGGCATGGATTACTACGGCGAGGTCCGGCTGGCTGACCTCTTGAAGGAACTCGATCAGCTGGACGGCCTGAACTGGATCCGGCTGATGTACCTGTACCCGGTGAACTTCACCAATGAGCTGATCGACACGATTTCCGGGGCGCAGAAGATTCTGCCTTACCTGGATATGCCGCTGCAGCATGTCAGCGACCAGGTCCTGCGCCGGATGCAGCGGCGTGTGAACCGCGACAAGATAGTGTCGCTGGTGACGAAGCTGCGGGAGCGAGTGCCGAATCTGGTGCTGCGAACGACCTTTATCAGCGGCTTCCCCGGCGAGACCGACCAGCAGCATCAGGAGCTGAAGGAGTTCGTCGAAGAGATGCGGTTCGAGCGGATGGGAGTCTTCCCGTTCTCACCCGAGCCCGGGACCCCCGCGATGAAGCTGGATGGTCACCTGCCCGATGAGGTGAAGACCCAGCGCCGCGATGAGCTGATGGAACTGCAGCAGGAGATCGCCTTCGAGTTCGGCGATTCGCTGGTCGGGTACGAGCTCGACTGCCACATCGACCAACAGCTCGAAGACGGCACATTCGTTGGCCGCATCTTCGCGGATGCCCCCGAGATTGATGGGTCGGTCTTCGTGACGGGCGAAGGCCTCGAAGTCGGCCAGATGGTGCCGGTCGAGATCACCGGGCGGCAGGATTATGATCTGGTGGCGGAGGTCAGCACCGGCGACGAGGACGAGTAGTCCCCGAGAGCGGCACGGCGTCAGCCTGCCGAGCACTCCCGCTGGCAAGTTCGACTCGATCTTTTATGAATCCTCGAAGCAAGCCGGTTTGCGTTTTAGACCGCAGAGACCGGCCACCAATCGGCAGGCTTACGCCGTGCCGCTCCTGGGGAGGTCGCGAACTGGGTGTCCACCGTAGACGCTGGTGGGACTCTCTGTTCCAATGATTGAACCATGCGGATTGAGATCCTGGGCACTGGCGGCTTTCACCCGAATCAGCGGCGGCACACTGCGTGTGTGCTGCTGCCGGATGTGGGGATCGCGTTTGATGCGGGGACCAGTTTGTTCAGGCTGGTCAGTCGCCTGCGGGTCCCGGACCTGCATCTCTTTTTGTCGCATTCGCATCTCGACCATATCTGTGGGCTGACTTACCTGCTGGTCCCGATGCTCAAGGGGGAGATCCGGTCGTGCAAGCTGTACGCCACAGCCAAGGTTCACCAGGCGGTCGAGCAGTGTCTGTTTCACGATGCGGTCTTCCCAGTCTGGCCCGGGTTCCAGAAAGTTGAGCTTGAACCGGGACGGCAATACACAATCGGTCCTGTCGAGGTCTCGCACCAGCCGCTGATCAGTCACCCCGGTGGATCGCGGGCTTACCGCTGTGACTGGGAGTCCAGTGGCCAGGCGCGATCGATGTCTTACGTGACCGACACCACCGTCGATGGCACCTATACCGAGTTCATTCGCGGCACTGACCTGCTGATCCATGAGTGCAACTTCGCCGATGATATGGCTGAGTGGTGCGAGAAGACGGGTCATAGCCACACGACCCAGGTTGCGACGCTGGCCCGCGAAGCCGAAGTGCGGCGGCTGGTGCTGACGCATGTTGACCCCCAGCATCCCGAGGATGATCCGCTGGGGATCGACATCGCGCGGGCGATTTTCCCCGTGACCGAGCTCGCCGAGGACGGAATCGAAATCGTTGTCGCGTAGTTGTTGTCCGCAGGCCTTACCTTTCCTGATATTCCGAACGTAACGCCTGTTCTGGCTGGAATTCGCTGAACACAGCTCGCCGGGAGTGTGTCGAGCCTCTTCCGTGGTAGACTTTCCCCGACGAATCTCTCCCTCGTACAACCACGAACATGCCCCGCACCGCCTCGATCCAGCGCCAGACCGCCGAAACGAATATCTCCCTGTCCCTGAATCTCGATGGTCAGGGGATCGCCGAGATTTCGACCGGTGTCGGTTTCTTTGACCACATGCTGACGCTGCTGGCCAAGCACGGGCTGTTTGACCTGACCGTCAAAGCGGTGGGCGATCTGCATGTCGATCACCACCACACGGTCGAAGATACCGGAATCTGCCTGGGCCGCGCGATTCTGCAAGCGGTCGGCGACAAGGCGGGTATCAACCGTTACGGATGTTTCTCACTGCCGATGGAAGACACGCTGGTCACGTCGGCTCTGGACCTCAGTGGGCGGGCCTGGTTCATCGACAAGTTCGAATTCCCGACCGAAAAAATCGGCGAGTTCGACACCCAGCTCGTCGAGGTCTTCTGGCAGGCTGTGGCTGCCAACGCGCTGATGAACCTGCACGTCGTGCTGCACCACGGGCGGAACAGCCACCACATCTCCGAGGCGATCTTCAAGGGGACCGCGCGGGCCCTGCGGCAGGCAGTGGCGATCGATCCCCGCCAGCCCGGCGTGCCTTCGAGCAAAGGGACGCTCAACGGGTAGTGGTTGTGTCGTCCGGACGAGGGTCGCTAGTGATCAGCCGGAACGCGCTAGAGCCGGTTTCAAAACCTGTTTGCAGGGCTTTCAAGCGGGTCGCCGCCGGATGGTCGTTTTCTACAACCGTCTGAGCACGATGACCATGCAGGCGGCATGAACGAGGCC
>JBIIOI010000012.1:0-104862 GCA_044337025.1 Planctomycetaceae bacterium | reverse complement strand
CGACAGCGTGATGAGCATGACTGAGCACTCCTTTGCTCAACACTCATGCAAATGCCTTGCCAACTGAAAGTTGTTGTGGAAGGGTTTTGAAACCGGCTCTAGCAGAATTCGTGAGAATTCTGCAGTCTGCTCTCGATCAGTTATTCACATAGGAACATGAAC
The DNA here is from genome assembly GCA_044337025.1 of Planctomycetaceae bacterium. Classification (GTDB taxonomy): domain Bacteria; phylum Planctomycetota; class Planctomycetia; order Planctomycetales; family Planctomycetaceae; genus TH-plancto1. The sequence goes on along the minus strand of JBIIOI010000012.1, from coordinate 104,700 downwards.
ACCAGCAGCAAGTTCTGAATCATCAACATGACGCAAGCGGTCTTGTCATTGGCAAGGTGATGTTTGCGAATGGCTCGAATCACTTTTACCAGCGCGGTCACGTGAATCGCCAAGACGCCAAACCCCAGCAGAATCGCAAGGAAAATCCCTTCCAACCCCGCCTCAGAAAGAACCACAACGGTGAGAACGAAGGCTGCGATATCACAGAGGCCTTGTATTCCCCACCACTGGATGCCCACTGATACCGATAGTCCGCGAATTCTGCAAAATGCGTTCGTCAACAGACCGCTGAGCTCAATCCCCACGGCCAGGCTCAGTGGAAAAGCTTCTTCGCCAATCGGCACCCAAATCCTGGACAGGAACGCCAAGCCAACGGAGAGGATTAATGACAAGACAAAGATTCTCATCGAACACTCCCGCATCGTCGTTCCAGATCATCGGCCATCTTGGCGTCTTTCCTTCGGATCCAAAGTGTCACGAGCCCACGATCCACATTCAGCCGTTCATCGCGGCCCGTCAGTTCCGCCCTTGGACACGGAAATCATACCATCATGGTCTGGGGCCATGAACGGCGGGCACAGCCCGACAGCGACCAGCTCGCCCTGGATGTCAGATAGGTCTTCGACCAGATCTGCGTGAGTGTCACCCAGGTCGCCAGTGATCCTGAGACCGCTTAGTTCCTCTGGCGACATGCGCACTATGAGGTATTCCGCGCCATCGGGAATTCGGTTCTGCATCTCGGCGATGAACTCGGGAGTCACGGTTCCTCGATTGGGCAGTTGTGGATCCCGAAACACAATGATGTCGGTACCCAGCGGGCAAACGTCGATCAGTTGTCGGAACTCGGCCTCGTTGTGGATGAACAGATAATCCTTCGCTCCTGCGGCACGCAGGTATCGCAGGACGATGAACAACTCACTCGACATTGTCAGCCAACCCTTCACTGTCTCCACAAAGTGAGGTGTGATGTCTCGTTCCGGTTCGTATCGGTCGGTGGTCATACGTTTAAGCCAGCCGAGAGGTCGCCTGATGTGGCTTTGAGATTCTGGCCTGTGCAGGCCTCTGAGGCTAGGGCAGCGATGTTTGTCTTTCTGCCGAGCGTAGGAGGGGATCTCGGTTTCGCAGGAACGTCGAGGAGCCTGCGGATCGACCCCGGATGGGGTCAGAGAGAATAGCCGGTGGTTGAGCGGTCGCGAAACCACCGGACACGGGGCAATGGCGACTGGCATCCCGGCAGGGATGCGAGAACGCTCCGGCAATTTGCCCCTCTCCCCCTCCGGGATGGATTGGCAAGCGAATCAGGACCGGTGGACTCGCTGCGCTCGGCCACCGGCTATTCTCTCTCATCCCTTCGGGATGAACAGCAGTTCTGCGTTGCCTGACAGATCCAAGAGCTTCGCATCAAAAACGACTTCACCCTTCAGCCACGGCAGTCACGCAACTGGTCCTGTTCAGCCGCGTGTCGGCATCGTACTATCTAGCCAGCGCCCGCAGCTGATCCGATGCACCCTGAGCTGAACGTCCGATGACTCCCAAGGAAGTACTGGCCCTCTGTCGCCGTGCCGAAATCAAGGTCGTGGACCTGCGGTTCATGGACTTTCCCGGCACGCAGAAGCATTTCACGATCCCGGTCAAGGCCCTGACCGAGGACAGCTTTACCGAGGGGTTCACGATCAACGGATCGTCGATCCGCGGTTGGCAGTCGATCAACGAGAGCGACATGCTCGTGATCCCCCAGCCGGAGACCGCCACGGTCGACCCGTTCCTGGCCGGGACGCTGGCGATGACGTGCAACATTCACGACCCGGTCACGGGCGAGAGCTACGCCAAAGACCCGCGGAATGTGGCTTTGAAGGCCGAGCGGTATCTGCAGTCGACTGGAATCGCCGACGTGGCGAACTTTGGCCCGGCGGCGGAGTTCTTTGTCTTTGACAAGGTCCGGTTCGATCAGAACGAACACGAAGGCTACTACCACCTGGAAGCGAGCGAAGGGGAGTGGACTCGCGGAGCCGGTGGCAGTGGCTACCAGGTCCGTCGCCGCGAAGGGTACTTTCAGACTCCGCCGGCCGACTCACTGCAGGATCTCCGCACCGACATCATGCTCAAGCTGCAGGAGTGCGGCGTCGATGTCAGCGGGCACAACCACAGCTCAGCCACGGCGGGCCAGTGCTCGGTCGGGCTGGCTTTCGGACCAATCTTGAAGATCGCCGATGCCCTGCTGCAGTATCGCTACGTGGTCAAGAACGTGGCTGCGGCGCGCGGCAAGTCGGCGACGTTCATGCCCAAGCCGCTGTGGAACGAGCACGGTTCCGGGCTGCATCTGAATCTGTCACTGTGGAAGGCCGGGCAGCCGCTGTTCGCGGGGAACGGGTACGGCGGGCTGAGCGACATGGCCCTGCATGCGCTGGCTGGGGTGCTGCACCATGCGAAGGCCCTGATGGCCTTCTGCTGCCCGACCACCAACAGCTACAAGCGCCTGGTCCCCGGGTTCGAGGCCCCGATCAATCTCACTTACAGCTTCCGCAACCGCTCAGCCGCGATCCGCATCCCGGTCCACAACAGCCGTCCCGCCAGCAAGCGGTTCGAGTTCCGCTGCCCCGATGCTTCGGCCAATCCGTACCTGGCGATGTCGGCCACACTGATGGCGGCCATCGACGGCATCCAGCGGCGACTGGAGCCGGGGCAGCCCCTTGACAAGGACATCTACGGCCTGTCGCCCGAGGAACTGAAGGGATACGCCAGCGTGCCGACCTCGCTGGAGGAGTCACTGGCTGCACTGAAAGAGGACCACGAGTTCCTGCTCCGCGGCGATGTCTTCACCGAAGACGTCATCGACACGTGGATCTGGTACAAGCAGACCCAGGAAGCCCAGGCAATCCGCGAACGCCCGCACCCGTGGGAGTTTGCGATGTATTATGACGTGTAGCAGAATTCGTAAGAATTCTGCCGTCTCGAATTCGACGGTCTCATCGGGACGGCGATGCTCGTTTCCCTGTCGGCGATTTCTCCGAAATCGCTGAGGCGACGTGACCAGCGAATCCCCCTTTCGAAGTACCAGGCGTTTGATCTGCAACCGGATTCACTGGACTCGGAGAGTCCAGCGACTCTGCTTGATCTCAGTCCCAGGTCACGTACCGACTTGTTCTCTGGTCTCCTCAGCGGTAATTTGCCGAAGCCGTTCAATTTCGGACGGAATAATCACCCCCTGTTTCAACAGGAGTGAATGATGTTGCGGGCAAAACGTTGGAATTTGTCGCTGGTCTGCTCAAGCGTGGTGGGTACCGGCTTGTTGATGGCAGCTTGGGGATCGGGAGCGTGGGGGGATGATCCACCGACACCCGTTCCGTCGGGGGCTATGGTGCTGGATCAGCCGCCGGGGCAAGAGCAAGTGCTGCCGATGAACGATCCGGATCAGTTCGCCTGGACTCTGTTCGTCAAGATCTTCGCCAAGGCGAAGCATCAGACTCATATCAATGGAGACCCGAAAAAGCCGATGACCAACAATGCGGTCTGGGAGACCTGGCCGGATGATCCGTGGACCTTTCCTGCTGAGCCAGACCCCAAGAATCCTCCGCAATGGCCGAAAGAGGGGGAGTCGACCCCGAAGACGTTGCGACGCGCGTTCGCAGACAGCATTCACGGTCGCCCCGGTGAGAAGGCCCACAAGCCCGTCCCTCCCGCCGAGGATGGTGCCGATGTCGGAAAACTGGTTCCGGGCGGGGTGACTGCTCCAGGAGGGAAAGGAGTCGGCGAAGAGGTCCGCCGCAACAAAGCGACGTTCGATTTCATTGTGGAGAATGAGCTCTATTACACGGAGGGGCTGGCAGCGTTTTTTGCCAAAGCGGCAGCTCACGCCAACGACCCGGTGGCTCTCAATGCGAACTCGGTCAACTTCCCGCGCGAGTCGATCGAAGTGAAGGCCAACTGGATTCTGATCTCTGAAGAGCAGAAGCCCCGCTACCACTGGAACTACAATTCCGCCGGACAGCTCTGCGGCATGGTCGCCATGCACATCAGCTCCAAGGACCTGCCCAACTGGTTCTGGTCGACCTTTGAGCATGAAGACAACCCGGGGATCGGCGACTACATCGGGATTCATGATTCGTTTGGAGCGGATCCCCCTCACACCCCGTCGAATACGACAGCTCTGAATGCGGTCTATCCGCCGTCCTCCGTGACTCCCGCGCTGGAGAAGCTGTTCCAGGAAGGCGGCCTGACGGGCGAATGGGGCGAAGCCCTGAAGCATTACAAGCTGAAGGGGTCGCAGATCGACTTCACCGATGCCGCGGGGCGTCCGCTGCTGCTGGGCAATTCGGTGACCGAGGCGGGTTTCGTCCCGACCGCGTCGTGCATCACCTGCCATTCCCGCGCGGCGTTTACCGCAGCTGGCGCCAGCTCCTTCCCGATCTTCGGAGAGAAGCAGACCCTGCCGCTGGTCGGCCTGCCCCAGCAAGGTTCCGAAGGATCGCAAGGTTCCACGTCGATCACCTACAACGGAACCCCGGACCCGAACTGGTATTTCCAGTTCACGGGAGCGAATGGAACCACGCTGGTGAACCTGCAGGCCGACTTTGTGTGGGCGATTCCGTTTAAGGCGAAACCTGCCAATAAGGCGAAACATGCCAAGGAGTCGGCACCAGATGCTACGAAGTGAACCGAGCTGAAGTGGCTTGAACGCCTCGAGGTCGAGTGCAGGACCTGGAGGCGCCAGAGGATGAGGCGAAGTCGCCCATTCCGTTTGGCCCGGCACCAATAGCACTGCCGCATGACCCTCCTGCTCCCCTCTCCCCCCGGGAGAGGGGTTGGGGGTGAGGGTTCTCGACCTTCAGTCCCAGCGTGGCATCCAACGCATCCCCGACCTGCGACATCGAGAGCGCCAGAATTGTCAGGCGGTAGCCCCGAGACCACGGCCTTCGCAAAGCCTCAGACCGTGCCACCCGAGCGTGCTGCCCCAGCGGTGTCTTTGGCTCTTTTGTGTTAGAGCACCTTATTCATGTCGACTGGAAGCCCTACTGCCTTCATTTCCTTAGCCAATTGCAGACGCCACGCGTCTGCAGTATCAAGAGTCACGTAAAGCACGCCGCTGTAATCTGAAAGTATTTCCACGCCAGTCTCGTGTAGTGCACAAACACGGTCCCTCCCCAAAACGCCGATGAAGTAGCCAAGTTCAAACAAGACATTAGGGCGGGCGCGTGCTGCGAGCTGCTTTGGAATCGAACCTTTTGGGCCTCCGACGTCATCCGCAGTTAACAAAACGACGGCATAGGAAACATCGGAATAGTCCGCGATCTTCTCTATGATCGTTCGTCCCTTGTTTGGTTGCTCGTGAAGGATGATGGGGTGGAGACCGAGCTTTTCAAGGAAGCGCGCGACCTTTTCGCGGGCGCCTTCATCGTGACCATGTACCAGAAACACTCGAATCGAATTCGCGCCGCCTTTTCGAGTCGGAGTTGCCGGTCGCTTTGATTGCATGACTTCAGCCAAGAACTTGAAACGTCGTTGTACGGCGATTCGAAATAGAGCCCATGAGCGGGCGTCATCGTAGTAGTGACCGTCCGAGACAAGCGGAGACGTAGAAATGGACGACCAGAGTGCGGAGAATCCGGTGCCTGGGAATTCTTCATCCAACCACTCGGCAACGTCTGCATCCCAATATTCGAAGTCGCTATGCGTACCCGTGGGATCGTGAGACTCATGCAGCATCTGTCTGCCACGAGCGGATAGCGACTCGAATGTATGTTGTCCTCTCTGGGGCATGCGGTTCAATCACAACGTATTCGGACCTAGATCATCCGGGGCGGTCGATCATGAGACAGAAGTGAACCAGACGCTGGCTTGAGTGTCTCGGTTTTGTGGAAACATCAGGCTACATATATATTGCATTTCTTTCAATCATCTGGGTGCGTCATCCGCGGGCGGCCTAAGGCTACAGAGCAGAGGTTTGTCTTTCGATCCCTCTTGTTCCTGCGTCACCCAGGCATCCTAAGCGATGTCTGGGCCATCCGGCGTAGGTTTCTACTCGCGAACCGCCGCTTCGATGGCCTCAATATCGATCCGCATCTGTGTCATCATCGCTGCCATCGCCTTTGCGGAGACGTTCTTGTCGGTACTGGTGGTCAGTTCTGTCAGCCGCTTGGGGTAGATCTGCCACGAGACTCCGTAGCGGTCTTTCAGCCAGCCGCAGTGGCTTTCCTGGCCTCCATTGGCGGTCAGTGCGAACCACAGCCGGTCGGACTCGGCCTGGTCGGCTGTCGCGACTGAAATCGAGACTGCCTCGGTCAGTGTGAAGTGCAGTCCGGCGTCGAGGATCTGGTACGGCACTCCCCCCAGTGAGAAGTCGATCACCGAGAACGTGCTGAACCCGTTGTCACCCACGTAGACCGACTCGACCCGGCTGCCGGGTATCAGCGAGCAGTAGAACTCCGCAGCCTCACGCCCTCGCCCGTCGCGGAACCAGAGGCAGGTGCGGATCGAATGGGTCATGATGAGGTTCCGTGTGGGGGCGTCGCATGGGCGTCTCGCCCAGGGAGTACGTTGCTCGGGAGAGGGGCATCCACTGATTGGCGCAGATTGGCAGAGGCGGAGAGAAAGGGGAAGTCCAGGCTTGGTGGACAATAGGACTTCGCATCCAGGTGAGTTCCGAATATCTGCGTGAATCTGTGAAATCTGCGGATCTCTGACGCCGCCGGGGTCAGGCGGGCATTTGTCCTGGCGAGGAGAATTCCATGGGCGAGACGCCCATGCTACGGCTCGGTGACCGAAGTGTGGCGTACAGGCAGAGTCCCACCAGCACCACAGCTGCGAGCAGAGTCCGCTCGTAGATCAGGTAATCCAGCCATGAGGGTGGTTCGGCTCCGGGTAAACGATTCAGCCGATCCAGCGTGACCGTGGCGATCATCCACTGGCTCGGGAGGTGCCGATAGTAGGACGGCTTGAGAAAGGAGCGGACCCAGAGGAGATCGAGTCCGTCGGGGACTCCATAGATCTCCATCAGCCGGATGGCATGAGCGGTCGCTACCAGATCCCCGGGGAAGTTCGCTGGCAGCGTTCGAGATCCCTTAAAGCCGCCGGCGATGGCGAATCCGCCCGAGCCCAGCGTATGCAATTCCCGCAGCAGAGCGTGAATGGCTTCCCGATACTGCTCCGGTTGCACGGGATGACCGAGCAGTTCGAGCAGTTGAGTGGCGCAGAGCAAGTCGTCCATGCCGACGTAAGATTCGTGGGGCAACTCGGACAACGTGGCGTGCAGACGCTGCACCAGCAGGTTCTTCTCCTGAGGAGTCAGATCTCCCCGCAGGACAGCTGTTCTGATCACCCAATCGGTCTGCGTGAGACTGAGAATCGGATAACGCTTCTCTCCGGGTGATGCGGCGACCAGGACCTGACGATTGAGGTCGTACGCTTTCAACAGGCGGGTTTGTTCTGCCGACAACAGTCCGCAGCGCATGGCACTGCTCAGCACGAAGGGGTTCTGTTCTCCCGCAATCTCGCTGGCCGCCAGTTGACGGGGCCGCGAGAGGTCGGGGGCGAGCTGGGACTGGATGGTCCACTGGGCCGGGATCTCCCACTGGCTCCAACTTGCCGATGAAAAGCGGGCGTGGTCGAATGCTTCGACATGACTTTGGACTCGCGCTGATGGATTCAGCCACAGATCGGGGCGCAGCGTCCAGAACAGCATGGGGATGACGATCACGGCAAACAAGACTGCCACGACCCTCTGCGGAGAGCGTGTGGTATCGTTTGGAGTGACACACAAGAGCAAAACGGCCTGAGCCAGAGCGCCTCCAAAGAAGACCGCCACTACAAGAGTCTGATCGAGAAAGTGAATCTCCGAGGCTCCGATCATGCAAAATCCGGCGGCCTGTCCCAGAAATGACAAGCCCTGCAGACTCAGTCCTCCGACCCAGTACCGGTTTCCGAATCCCGATTTCGCTAAAGTCGAAATGACGTAGATCAAGATTCCGAACGAAGCAATGTAGAACCAAAAGAGCAGCTCAGACGATCCCAAGACCGCGAGCGAAAGCGAGACGGCGAACACGCCAGCGGCTCCCCATTTGTGATCGGCCATCCATTGCTGAAGGTTCGTGGCCAGCTCCGGTTGTTCTGGAATCGTATCGCAGCTTGTGGATCGCATTCGCTGAATCTTGATCACACTGAATATCGCCGCTCCCAGGAGTGCAAACAGGCTGATGGCCGGGAATGTCAAGTAGCTGAGCAGTTTGGAGCCGATCGCAGCTGGTGTCAGCTTGGCCGGGGCTGGAGCAACTTTGCACCCGGAGAGAAAACCCAGCGGCAGCAATGCTGCGGCGCTTTTCAGGAATGGGGAGATCCCGGCGTCTGAAGCGATGCTTGGTGGTTGAGGGGGAGCATTTACGCGTGACAGTATGCCTGCCTCGAACGCTGCGGGATCGACGCGGAACGGGGCGAGAGCGAATCTTAATAACTCTTCCGAGACGGGAGTCATAGGCATAGGATCATCCTGGCAATCTGAGACACGGAGAACCCGCCATCCAGCAGCCGTCGCAGTGCGAGGCGAGCCTGGTACAGTCGCCCCTCCACCGTTTTCACGGAGACGGACAGAAGTGCGGCGACTTCGGCCACGCTTGTCTCCTCCAGGTAGTGCATCAGCACGACCTCGCGCTGTGGGGCGGGAAGCCGCTGGATCGCTTGCCGCAGAGCCTCCAGATGTTCCTCGGAGGGTGGTTCCGCAATCACCGCCGTCTGGGCCAGGATTCCCGGATCGACCGTTGGCGTTCGCGCCTGCCGGCGCTGCTGGCTGCGGGACCAATTGCGGTACTGATTGAGCGCGACGCCGCGCAGCCACCGCCCGAGATACTCGGGATCGTTCCAATCCCCCGCACAGGCGTCGCGGTGGATCCAGGCTTCCGCAAAGCTGTCTTGAGCGATTTCCGCAGCATCGGTCCACGAGGCTCCCCATGAGGCAATCAGCCCGATGAGCGGCCCGCGATAGGCGTTGATGAATGCAGTCAGGTCCAAGTGCGGCAGTCCTCTCACAGGGAGTGTCCGCCGCACTCACCGATCCCACAAGATTCCGGGAGTTGTTCCAAAAATTCCTCAACACGCGCCGCCGCGATCAGACCACGCGATTCCCCGCGAGCCAAGTTTCCAGAATCTCCAGTCGAGGTGTCTCGCCTTCCGCGTGATGCTGAAAGACCACCAGATCGGCCCGGCAGCCCGCCATCAGGCCGATTCGCTCGCGGCGGAGGATGCGAGCGGGGTTATCACCGGCCATCTGGCAGGCTGCGCCCAGGCTCACCCCCGCGAGGCGGACGCACGTGGCCACACAGTGCTCGGTCGTCTGAGCCGATCCCGCCAAGAGGGTCCGCTGGCCCCCGACGACGATCTTGCCGCTGGGCAGGACCTCAAACACCTGGCCGTAGACTTCGTACGGTCCCGGAGAACATCCCGCGAGGCCCGACGCATCACAGGTAATGACGCACTCGCTGAGCCCCTTGGCCCGCACGACCGAGCGCACGAAGCTGGCGGGAATGTGATGCCCGTCGGTGATCAAGCTGGCCGCCAGGCGGCTCTCGCCGAGTTGATCCCACAGCAGATTCGGATGCCGGGGCAGCAGCGGGCTGGCCCCGTTGCCCAAGTGAGTACTCAACCGCGCGCCCGCCCGCACCGCAGCTTCGATCTGAGCCGTGTTGGCACCAGAGTGCCCCAGCGCGATCGTGATCCCGCTGGCACTGGCTCTCTGAATGAACGCTTCGGCTCCCTCGGCTTCCGCTGCGATCGTGACCAGGCAGACTCGCCCGCCCGCTGCAGCTTGCCACGCTTCGAACTCGGCCCAGTCGCAGGGGCGAACATGCTCGCGCGGATGGGCTCCGCGCGGGCCATCCTCGGGGGAGATGAAGGGGCCTTCGACATGACAGCCCGCGACCATCTGATCAGCCCATGTCTCGCGCTCGCACGCCTGCCGCAAAGCTGTGAGACCGGCGCAGAGCGCCTCGCGCGAGTTGGTGATCAGCGTCGGACAGAGCCGCGTGACTCCGTGCCGCTGATACTGGCTGAGAACCTGCAGGACCTGATCGGGTGTGAGATGCGGATCACTGAACCAGATGCCGCCGTAGCCATTGATCTGGAGGTCAAAGAACCCCGGAGCCACCCACGGCAGATCGGCCTCTCGGGCATAACCAGTCGCCGGAGTGACGCTCGCGATCCGCCCCGCCGGAGTGACCTCAATCCGCACCGGTTGACCGGTTTCAAAATGCTTGGCGATGATCGGCATCGGGGGGGACTTCTGTGGGAACGGAGAAGGCGGCGATCTCATCGTAGCCAAGTGGACAGGAGTGATGCGAATCTGAGCAGTTCGCGCCGTCGCGGGGAGCACAACGTGCGTATCTCCTCCATGAAGGAGACTCGCCCATGAACGGTCATGATTTGCAGACGGGGCCTGCGGTTCGCCGGGGCTTCACGATCGTCGAGTTCATTGTGGCCCTTGTAATCATCGGGCTCCTGGCGGCGCTGCTGATTCCGAATATTCAGAACGCGAGAACTCCGGCCCGCCGAACACAGTGCCAGAGCAACCTCAGAAACGTCGGGCTGGCGGTTCAGGCCTACGCGACCGCGCACCGCGGAGCAGTGCCTCCACTGACAGGAGGACTGAATCTGGACAGCTCCGGTGCTGAGAGCGGTCGCAGCCCACAACCGGCTCCGTGGAGTGTGCATCTTCTCCCCTATCTGGAGCAACAGGCCCTGTATGATCGCCTGCTGGTGAGGCGCGTCGAGAAGTCCGGCGATCTCTCGATGACGGCCATTGAGAGTTTCATCTGCCCGGATCATCCGACACCGAATGGAAACGGAACTTTGTCGTATGTGGCCAACGCCGGAATGATGGCGTCTGAGCTGTGGAACTCTGCCGATGACCGAGAGCACCGGGCCGAGATCTACGACTACGGCTTCAATGGATACAGCGAACCCACGACTGATCTCGATCGAAACGTGGCTTACGCGACGGGTGTCTTCTGGCGGTATGGGGCATCCGCTGCGAACGCTTCTCGGCCAACGGCAATGACTCTGGATTTTATATCCCGACACGATGGGACCTCGCAGACAGTCATACTCTCCGAAAATCGAGACACTCGCCCGCGCGATCCGAAAGCGAATAGCGGAGGATGGTACTCTGACGCCACGGGTGACATTGCCTTTGGGATTCCAGTGGCTGGTCAGCGCGTCGGGACACGCTTTGAGGCCGCCTGGTGTGACCAACCCGACGGGGTGGGAACTGCGGGCGGCGAGTCAGCGGCACTGACACTGGCGCAGAATCTCAGTTCGGCGGCCGCGATCAATTCGCCCGATGGTTCAGGCCGTCCACGCCCCTCATCGAACCACCCCGGCATCGTCAATATGGCGTTTGCAGACGGCTCTTGTAAGGTCATTTCCGAGCGGATCTCGCTGGATGTCTATGTGCGGTTACTCTCGCCCGGCGGTAACCGCCATGGGCAGAAGTGGCTGAGTTCTTCGGACTTCTGAGTTCTGATCTGAACACGACACGTTGGTTGGAGATCCTGGGGACCGACGCGGCACGTCGGGCAAGCCCGACGGCTAACACGGCTGGCCCGAAGTTCCATCTGAGAAGTTTGTGAGGTTGGGAGGGCGAAGCTCCGGCTGCGCCGCAACTTAGAGAAGCCTCGCTCCCGCGCATGCGGCTCGGCAGGAGCCTCGCCCTCCCGAACTTGCAGACTCACAAACTGGCCAGCTGTGACGGCTCACACGGAGAGCGTGCTACTGGGACGCGATCTGATATGGTTTCCGTTGGAACCTCGACTCCTTCTCTCCTGTCACTTCGATCGACTTGGCCGTGGATTCGCACTCATCATCTCCTTTGGTCATCCGCATTCCCCTGCGACAGGTGGAATGTATCTATGGACCGGATGGGCTCGACTGTGCGACCGATGACCTGCTGCTTGCCTTGAGTCAGATCACGGGGCAGGTGAATCCGAACTGCATCGTAGAAGTCGACGTCAGCCCGCGTGACATGGCGGATCATGCGCTGATTCTGGAGGTTTGCGGACTCTCCCCGACCGCAGGGGCCCAACTGCAGCGGAAGCTGAGAGAGATGCAGCTCGATACTCCCCGCCCATGAACGCCTGGGCAACTCCGGTCGGAACGGCTCCCCCAAAGTGCGGTTGTTGTCTACAATCGCATCACGACGTGACGACCTCCTCAGGTTCCGCAGATTGCGGATGTGTTCCATGGACTCACAGTTTTGGGCGGTGATTCTGGCTGTGGCCGGATTTGCCTTGATCGCGGCTGAGTTCTTTATCCCCTCGGGGGGGATGATCGCGCTGTCGTGCGCCGGGTGTTTTGTGGGCTCGGTGATGTGTGCCTACAACGCGTGGTTTGTGAGCTCCCCGAAGCTGTTCTGGACGTTTACGGTGGGACTGGGAGGTCTGATCCCGACATTTCTGTGGTTCTTTCTGAGGACGCTGGAGCGGACCTCGCTGGGGAATAACCTGCTGTTGCCGAAGACGAATCCCGATGAAGTCGTTCCGTATCAGGATGAGGCTGCTCATTTGGAGCGGATGGTCGGACGGCTCGGGACGACGCTGACGATGATGAACCCCGGCGGCATGGTGCGGGTCGAGAACGAACGTCTGCATGCCTTTACCGAGGGGATGCTGATGATGGCCGGGGAAGTGGTCGAAGTCGTCGAAGTGCGGGGAGCTCGGATCGTGGTTCGCAAGACGAGCCGCAGCTTCGCCGAGGCGACTGCCGAGCCTGCGGAGACCGCGGACCCCACTCCGGAAGCACCAAAACCGGTCGCCGCGAAGCCGGTGGACCCGGACCGCCTTGACTTCGATATCCCGCAGGATTAAACACAAGGTGGAAACGTATTGGCACTTCGGTCCGCCAGACGTCCATCCGAACAGGTCAACAACATGCAACAGCACTCACTTCTGGCTGCCGACAACAACGGTTTGATCGTCGGAATCGCGGTCTTTATCGGGTTGGCGGTCCTGGTCGTCTTCTTGGTTCTGGCCCGGTTCTTCAACCTGTGGATTCAGTGCAAGTTCACCGGGGTCGGCATCTCGATGGGCAAGCTCATCATGATGTCGATTCGAAAGGTCAATCCGAGCCTGATGGTCCGCTGCAAGATCATGGCGGTGCAGGCGGGTCTGCCGGATATCTCGACGCAGGCCCTGGAAGCTCACTTCCTGTCCGGTGGAAACGTTTCGAACGTGATCCGGGCCTTGATTGCGGCTCATCGTGCCGGGATCGATATGGAGTGGCAGGATGCTCAGGCGATCGACCTGGCTGGTCGTGATGTCCTGGAAGCTGTCCGCACCAGCGTCAACCCCCGCGTGATCGACTGCCCGGATGCCCGTCAGGTGACAGCCACTCTGGACGCCGTGGCTGGTGACGGAATCCAGCTCAAGGCCCGTGCCCGCGTGACCGTGCGAACGAACATCAAGCAGCTGATCGGGGGAGCCACCGAAGAGACGATCATCGCCCGCGTCGGTCAGGGGATTGTGCGGGCGATCGGCTCGACATCGTCCTATAAGGAAGTGCTGCAGAATCCGGAGTTGATCTCGCAGACGGTGCTGAACGAGGGATTGGAAGCTCAGACGGCCTTCGAGATCGTCTCGATCGATATCGCCGATATCGATGTGGGCGAGAACATCGGAGCTCGACTGCAGGCCGACCGCGCTGAAGCCGACGTGCGAATCTTCCAGGCCCACGCCGAAGAACGCCGCGCCGCCGCAGCTGCCCGCGAGCAGGAAATGGTCGCAGCCACTCAGGAAAACCGAGCTCAAGTGGTGCTGGCCGAAGCGACCGTTCCGATGTCGATCGCCGGTGCCTTCCGGCAAGGGAAGCTGGGACTGATGGATTATTACGAGCTCAAGAATGTGCAGGCCGATACCAAGATGCGATCGACGATCGCAGGGATCAAGGACGATTCGATGGCGTAGTCGTTATGGGGTGACTTGAGTCTCGATTCTGACACAGGAGATCGCACATGCCAGGGATTCCGCTCTTGGCCGACATTGAGGGAGTGGTGGCCGTTTTGTTTGCCGTCATCTCGATTGGTGCTGCGATCGTGAACGCGGTCGGCGGCAAGAAAGAGCCGCCGCGCCGTAACCCGGGACGCCCCAAAGACAGCAAGGTCCGCAAAGAGATCGAGGAGTTCCTCGAGCAGCAGAGCGGTCGCAAGCCGCAGCGCCGCGAGGAGATTCAGGTCGAGGACGTGGAACTGATCGAAGAGCCTCGATCCGCTCCCCGCCCGCAGCCACCCCGCCAGAAAAAGCCCCAGCCACAGCGTCCGAAGCCTGTCGCCCAGAAACCGCCGCAGAAGCCAGCTTCTGCTCCGCGCCCCGTCATCGCCCCGACACAGGTCACAAAACGTGGTGACCCGCCCTTGGGCTCCAAGGACATGGGAACCGGTCTGCGGGAGCATGTCACCGCGACCATGGGCGAGCGGATCGCCGCTCAGGCCCAGCGCGATTTGCCTCACCTGATCAGCTCGGTGAATGACAAGGTGCGGGAAGACCTGGGAACGTTCTCCGTCTCGGGCAAAGAGGCGGCTCCTTCTTCGAAGACCTCGCCGCTGATTCAGATGCTCCGCAATCCGCAGACGGCTCGGCACGCGGTCATCATCGCCGAGGTCATGGGACGTCCGAAGGCTCTGCGTAAGTAGCCATGGCCACGGCCCGCGAAAAGAGTGTTCTGCTGCTGGCCGGTCGGCTGGAAGTGCGCGGTCGCACGTCGCAGCTGCTGCATCTGGCCCGGCGATTGCCGGAACTGGGCTTCAAGACTCAGATTCTGTGCCCGGATGCTTCTCGGCTGGGGAAAGATGTCACGCAGGGGATCGCCGTCGATGCGGCGCCGGCTCTGGAATGGCCGCTGGTCCGGCTGGCTGCCTGGTACTGGGAATCGTGGGAACTGGCGGAGAATCCGCCGGATCTCATTCATGTCTATCAGCGGCGCATGTTGCCGCTCGGGTCGTTTCTGGCGAGGCGGCTGCGTCGTCCGTACGTGGTGACGTTTCACGACTTTCTGAGGCCGGGGGAGAGTCTGCGTTTCAGTCAGGTGCTGTGCCGCCGGTATCTGGCAGTCAGCGAGCCGATCCGGGATGAGCTGTTCGCGAGTCCCCGCTATCCGCAAGAGCTGATCGAGGTCATCCATAGCGGGGTCGAAACGGAGTTCCCGAGTCCGCCGTCCCCGATTCTCTCCCCGCACAAGGCTCCGGTGATTGGCACTGCGGGCCCTCTGGAGTTCGACAAGGGACACGACGTTTTTGTGCGGTCGATTCCCCTGATTCTGCAGGCCTGTCCGGGGACGCAGTTCGTGATCGCGGGGACCGGGCCCGAAGAGCACAACCTTCGCCAGTTGGTTCGAGAGCTGCGCGTCTCGGAGTGCGTGACGTTCGTCTGCGGCATGGCCGATATGTCGGTGGCGATCGAAGCGATGGATATCTTCGTGCTGCCGTCGCTGCGTCAGGGGCTGGGGACGATCATGCTGGAGGCGATGGCCCGCTGTCGCCCGGTCATCGCCACGCAGGCAGGCGGCGTCTACCGCATCGTGCGTGAAGGGGAAACCGGTCTGCTGGTCCCCCCGTCTGACAACGCCGCCCTGGCTCGCGCGGTGATTGAACTGCTCCGCGATCCTGTGAGGGCCCGCCAACTGGGCCAGGCCGGGCGCGAGCAGGTCTGCCAGGAGTTCCGCGTTGAGGAGATGGTCCGCAAGACTGCGGAAACGTATCGGGCTGTGCTGAGCGAAATGCCGACAGCGAAAGAGATGGATACGTAAAACGCGAAAGCCCAGGGGTTGCAACCCCTGGGCTTTTGGACGTGAATCGATCTTGCGATCGCTCGTGGCTACTTGAACTTGCTGGCCTGACCGGCCTGGCCGAAGGCGATCATGCGGGCCATCACGGTGGCCTTCATCGCATCGCGAGCAGGCTTCAGGTATTCGCGAGGATCGAACGCCTTGGGCTTCTCGGCAAAGACCTTGCGGATCGCGCCGGTGATCGCCATGCGGCAGTCGGTATCGACGTTGATCTTCCGCACGCCGTGCTTGATCCCGCGCTGAATCTCTTCAACCGGCACGCCGTAGGTCTCTTCCATCTGGCCGCCGTACTTGCGGATGATGTCCTGCAGCTCTTCCGGCACCGAGGAACTGCCGTGCATCACGAGGTGCGTGTTCGGCAGGCGGCGGTGGATCTCTTCGATCAGCGTCATCTTGAGGACTTCGCCGGTCGGCTTCTTGCTGAACTTGTAGGCTCCGTGGCTCGTCCCGATTGCCACAGCCAGGGCGTCGACCTTGGTCTCAGCCACGAATCGCTCGGCTTCGTCCGGATCGGTCAGGTGCGAGCTGTCCATCCCGCCGTGTCCGCCGGTGGCGTGTCCATCTTTATCTCCGGGCTCCTTTTCGAGGTCGGCGTCGTGGTCATGCTTGGCGTCCTTCGCCGGAGCGGCGGGTGCAGCACCGACCTGTCCGAGGCAGCCGATTTCACCTTCGACCGAGACACCCATCGCGTGAGCGACAGCGACCACTTCCTTGGTCACGCGGACGTTGTATTCGAACGAGCCGGGAGTGGCTGCGTCTTCCATCAACGAGCCGTCCATCATCACCG
Source organism: Planctomycetaceae bacterium (assembly GCA_044337025.1). Lineage (GTDB taxonomy): Bacteria > Planctomycetota > Planctomycetia > Planctomycetales > Planctomycetaceae > TH-plancto1. The sequence continues at coordinate 88,100 of JBIIOI010000012.1, read as the reverse complement.
AGGTGAAGCCGTACTTGATAGCGCTGAAGCAGGTGGCCGGGCTGTTGCCGTGGTCCTGGTGCATGACGATCGGAATCTGCGGATAGAGTTCCACAGCCGCCAGCATCAGGTGCCGCAGGTAGTTGTCCTGTGAGTAGGAGCGGGCTCCGCGGGAGGCCTGGACGATCACGGGCGAATTGGTCTCTTTCGCCGCTTCCATGATCGACTGGATCTGTTCCATGTTGTTGACGTTGAAAGCCCCCACGCCGTAATTGTGCTCAGCAGCGTGATCGAGGACGGTCCGAAGGGGAACCAGTGGCATTGACGTGATCTCCAGTGAGGGTCTGTCCCGCCCAGGCGCACGCGTGGCAACCTGCTTCAGGCAGGTCACCGCTAGGCAGAGGCAGAAACTCCAAGTCCAGCTGGCCCGGCAAGGAAAGCGTCCGGGCGGGAGTCAGCTGAGCCGGGATTTTAGGGGAACGCGAGTTAGTATCCAACTGTTCAACCGAACGCGGCGGAGTTGCATGGGGGTTTCGCCCATGGATAGCGGAAATCGGCAATGTGAGTGTGTCTGAAACGTCGGTGACGGGAACCGCTTTCCCCCTCGCCCCCGCGATGGACGCGAATCGACTGAAAAACTCCAATGCGGGGGAGAGGGTTGGGGTGAAGGGGGAGGACAGCTTCGCCCCTCACCCCGGCCCTCTCCCCAAATCCCGATTTTCCCGATTCTGAAGTCATTCCTGGGGAGAGGGAGCAGGCACCAGATTCACCGGCGCTTGCGATGGACACACTTCCGCTACAGGTCGCTATTCCGGTGTCACTGGCGGGACGGCTGGGGGAGCCGGTTCCGGTCCGGTGCTTGCGCCGGGCAGTTTTCCATTCGTCGTTGGCACGACAGGGGCTGGAACGGCTGGAGCTGCAGGAACTGGTTGTTCTGGGGCGGTCGTCGCAGCGCCTGGCAGCTGGCCCGGGGCAGCGGGTGCTGACGGCCTTGCCTCGTTCTTGGCCTTGGCCTCGGCGATGGCCCGATCCTGTTCGGCTTTCTCTTGGACCTCTCCCGACTTGTACCATTTCCAGCCGCCAACGATCAGGCCCACAACGACCACCAGAATCAGCAGCTGGTACTTGGGGTCTTCCAGGGGATGGACCTCCGGCACTTCGGGCTCAGGCTCGACGTGCTTCTTCTTCTTCTTGCGAGGTGGCGGCACTGCTTCGCCAGCATCGGGAATCGTGAAGGTATAGCCTTCGACATCGTCTCCCGCTTCGATTGTGTGCTGTGGCGAATCCAGATCCCCGGACGGAGCCAGTGTCTCGAACCCCGAACTCGCGGCAGCCGCTGGCGGCGCAGCTCCGTCGTAGGCCTTGGCCGGTGACATCCCCCGTTTGAAGCCGGGGTCGGCGTTGACCTGAATTTGTGAGGAGGCCTCGGTGGCAGTGACAGCTGGCTTCTCCGGAGCCGACAGCAGGACGCCCATCGGAGGAGGAGCCGGAATCGTCAGAGGCTGTTTGCATTGCGGGCATGAAATCACGCGCCCGGCACGCGTCTCGTCACGCGCCTCGAGCTTGGCACTGCAGTGTGGGCAACCAAACATGTAACCAGCCATCGTTCCCCCCTCAGGTTGCTGCCACGGATTTTCGAGTCCGGTCCGGTATCTTATCCGATCGGTTGATGGGAATGGCAGCTACATGGCCGGAACACGGCTGACGCATGCACGGCTCGCCTGACAGATTCACCAGTTGGCCGGGCGTGGACGCTTGTCAGGACTGGTCAGCTTATGAACCTTGCGGGATATCGGGGATCACAAAGTCCCCATTGGGCACTCTCTGTGTCGGCAGGATCGTATCGACAGCCTCCCAGTTCAGGGGGCCGTAGATGTGTGGGTACAGGCTCCCTGCTGCGGGCTCCCAGCGGAGCTCTGACTTCAGCTGGTCAACCCGGACACTGACCACGCACACATCGACCTTCTGGCGATAGTGCTTGTTGGCTACGCGCGAGAGCTGTTCGTAAGGAGAAGCGTGAATGAACCCCTCGGTCGCATAGGACGCCGAGACCCACGAGCCCTGCTGCCTGGCGGCCTCGATGTCGGCGAGGGGCATTAGCAGGTAGATTCGCGGAGGGTTGGCTGCGTGGGAATCACTTGGCATTCTGAGTCTTCGCGGGTGGATCGATCAGCCCGAGCTTGATCCGCAGGTTGTCGTACTCGGAATACGTCGTGATCATCGCGATGGATGTGAAGAACACGAATCCCACTGCCAGCCCCAGCTTCGGAACGATCCCCGATTGCAGCGGCTTGGGCAGCAGCATCGTGTTCACAACCAGCGAGTGCAGGCAGCTGAAGCCCAGCGCGTAGTTGTACATCATCGTCGAGAGGACCAGCAGGGCGTCTCCCTTGAGGAACCACAACGTAATTGCGCCCATGACCATATAGACACAGAGCACCCCGAAATAAAGCTTGCCGATGTCCTTGGTGTCCCACTTCCGCAGCCGGGGACTGGCTGTCCAGAAGACGTCGACCCAGCGGCGGAGGACTCCGTCCGCAGTGCTGGCCATGCTGGTCGCCAGCACCAGAAAGCCGCAGAACAGAGTGAAGTGCCAGAACAGGTTCCCGGTCGTGACACCGAAGCGCTGTCCCACGGTTTCCGCGACTCCCTGAGCGGTCATGGCGGCGACCAGAGACTTGTCGGCTGGGACATCCTTCGTCTGCAGAAACTGCAGCGAGAGCATGCTGGGAAGAGCCAGACCGATAAAGCAGGCGGGAGCCCACAGGCCGAACTGCTCGCGCCGCACATGCTTGATCCATCGTTTCCAGCGAGGCAAGGCCTCTTCGGTCACATCGAAGACGCACCCTTCGTGCGAGAGGGTGATCTCGTGCCCGCCGACGATGCTGGGGATCGCCCCCACATGCGAGCCCATCCCCCAGCCTTGATCGCGCGTATAGTTGCTGACGGGAGTATTCGTCAGGCCACCATTTCCGGCCAGAGCTGCCATGGCCGCGAGAAACCCGACCAGCGACCAGTCCAGCTGGCCGATCGGGCGACCTTCCCAGAGAGCGACAAAGATGTTGTCGAGGTTGGCCCCGCGTCCGAGAGCCGTCCCGTCAGCGTTCTGGATCGGAACAGTTCCGAATTTGAAGAACCCGGTGATGATTCCGTACCAGGTGTCCGCCGTCGAGAAAAAGACGGCCAGGAACAGCAGAAATCCAAACACCGCGAACAGCTTGAACGTCATCACCGCCCGCATCGAGTTGTAGACCTTGCCCCCGAACAGCAGTGGGACAAAGATCAGAAAGAAGATCACGAGCCCCATGACCTTCACGAACTCGGCATCCGACATCCCCATGATCGTGACAATGTCGGCAGCTTCCGGCGTCGTGACCGGCATTCGCCTGAGTATCATCGCGCACAGCGGAACCGCGGCTCCCGACGCCAGATACGGCAGAAACGACCCAAAGTCCAACAGCAGATACAGAAACACCCAGAACCACGGCCCCGGCGGGATGCGGAACTTGCCCGTGAAGATCGGCTCGCCGGTGTAGAGGGTGTAGCGGCAGATCTCGACGTTGTAGATCGCCTGGCAGAGAATGCTGATTGTGGCCAGCCAGAAGATTGCGGCCCCGTACCGAGCAGTGTTCGTTGGTCCCGTCAGCCACTCTCCGCCGCCGATGGCTGCGGCTGCCATGACGATCCCCGGCCCGATGAAAGCGGCAATCTTCCGCCACTCAAAGACCGGAGCATCCGGCAGTGTGTTGACAGTCCACTTGGGCATCGAGGCGACACCCGGCTGGACTTCGACAGTGCGCACCGGTGAAGCGGAAGGATCGTTCGGCTGTGCCATATTGGCCATGTTCCCAGAGTCGTTCGGGAAGGAGGCAGCTGCCCCCAGTCATTTGGCAGCAGGCCGAGTGACCTCGACCCGCACACCACCCCAGCCGACGGACGATCCTTGTCCCGAAGGCCACACATCAGCACAAATCTAAACGAACCGGAGAGAGGTCGCAACGCGGTCGAGAGGGGGGATGTAAGGCTGGGGTGTCGGAGGGGATTTTGGTTTCGCAGGAGTTTCGAAGTGCCAGCTCATCGACCCCGGACGGGGTCAGAGAGAATAGCCGGTGGTTGAGCGGTCGCGAAACCACCGGACACGGAGCGCAGGCGATTGGCATCCCGGCAGGGATGCGAGAACGCTCTGGCGAATTGCCCCCTCTCCCATCCTTCCAGGATGGATTGGCAAGCGGATCATGACCGGTGGACTCGCTGCGCTCGGCCACCGGCTATGATCTCTCATCCCTGCGGGATGAACAGCAGTTTTGAGTTGCCTGACAGTTCCCCGAACTTCACGATCAAAAACGACTACATCCTAAAGCTCGCCAACAGGTTCCTCAGGGAAGACTGTGACGCCTCGCCTGCCCGGCTTTGAAAATCTACATCCGCGCCAGGACATCGACGGTCTGGCCGACAGAGACTCGTCCGGGCTCGACCACCCGCAGATAGATCCCGCGCAGGTTGCGGTGGCGGATCTCTTTGTTCCAGACGAACTGCAGAGCCGCCTCGCCGAAGCGATCGCGGAACTTCCGGCACCCATTGTGAGGCAATGGAGTCACTTCCAGAATGACAGAGCCAATCCGCAGCCGGCTGCCGATGGGCAGATTGGACTCTGACAGGTCCAGATCGAGCCACAGATTATCGCCCGCCAGTTCCGGAGGCTGCCCATGGGCGATCAGCTGGGCGACGCTCTCTTCCATGACCGCCAGCTGGGCCTGGGGATCGCGGTGCGGATCGCGGCCCCAGCTGTCGCCGACCAGTCCGCCATCGAGTGTGAGTTCTGCGGAGTTGAGCGACTCGCGAAGGCCTCGCTCATGCCGGAGGACGATCCGCGTGAGCGTTCCCTGATCGCGCGGGGATGCAGGCAATTCGGCCAGCCCGGTGGCCAGCTGTGCGGCGCTCAAGAATCTTTGGGGGTCACCCACGGAGGCTGAGTCGATGGTCATGACGAATGCCTCCGGTGAGGATCGGCGATGGCCTGCCCCGACATTTTCAGGTAGGCGACGGCCTTGAAAAGTCTCGCGAACGTTCCGGTGAAGATCTCGGCTTGACCGAAGAATGACCCGACCAGCACGACCAGGCCAACCGCCATCGATGGCCCCATGTTGATTCGGGTCAGTTCCTTGGACAACGGAAAGGCGTCGACCGGCTGGCGTTCTGTCCGCTCGTCTGCCCAGACCCACAGGTACGGCCACAGTGTCAAGTAGATGTAGACTCCGGGGACGACGAGGATCATCAGCCCGATTCCCACCATGATCGCGAACACGATCGGCAGCATGGTGGTCGGACTGAAGTCGAGCCGCAGGGCGTCGGCAATTCCAACGGGCTCCCCACGGGCCACCTTGAGAAAGAAACGAGCGTGGCGGCAGGCCATCAGATTCGTCAACGTTATCAGGCCAAAAATTCCGACCAGGAGAATTCCCAGCAGTGCCAGGTCGCGAGGCACACGCCCCCCTCGGCCGAGAGCGACTCCCGCAGCAATCGCAGGAACCAGAACGATGACCAGGCCGACCAAATAGATCACCAGATCGGTCAACGCGGCAAACAGCAACAGTCCCAGGCGGTCCACATAGATCGCCCAGGTGTCTCGGAAGATCTCGCCCACTGAGACGGGACCTGGATTCCAGGCGGAGCCCGAAGGATCGTCGGCTGGCTGCTCAACCCACGGAGATTCCGACTCGTCGGGAACCTGCATGTCGCTCTGGCACGACGGGCAAGTCAGCCACTTGCCGCGATGGGCCATTGCCACGCGCAGCAACCGGTCGCACTGGTCGCAGCGGAACTCAATCTTGGACGGTTCGACCACCCTACAACTCGAAATTCTGAGGAGGGTTGCTCCCGGACAGGACTTCCACTGTGACGTCCTGCATGCCGAGATACTTGGCCGGGATCGGAATCTTGGGGTCCGAGGCTTCCATCGTGACCCGACACTGTCCGACTTTCACCCCCTCAATTTCCTGAGAGTAGTACAACGTGTAGTTGCCCTGCTCGTCGGTGATGCCGACCGAGTCGCGTGCCCGCTGATTCTTGTCGCGGACACCTTCGATCTCCTTGACCTTGGGACTGAAGTTGACCTTGATCCCCGCCTGAGGTTTTCCGCCGACAGTGATCTTGCCAGAAACGTACCCCAGTTCCGGCAAGGCCAGCTTGGAGGACATCATGGAGTTCATGATCCAGAAGACGCCGAAGGCCGCCACAAGGACACCGACGAGCCCGCCGACGCCCTTCACTCCGAACTCTCGAAAGAACCCGGCGAAGTCGAAATTGAACCGCGGAGTTTCCTCTGGCATCTCACCGGCCCGGACGCGACTTTCCTCCATCGACTTGGCGAGCAGGTCCTTCGCGGCGTTCGTCGATCCTCCCAGCGACCGGTCGGCCGCTGCGGAGGCCGAGGTGTCTTTGCGGGCTCCCCATTTCTTGGTGGGAAGCGGGGCATCGAGTGGAGCCTCCTCGTCATCATCGAGCGAGAAACCGCCTCCTCCACCCCCTCCTCCACTGGAGCGGCCACCCGCCATGGGTGAGCGAGGGGCTGGTTCATCGGGCTCAAATGCGGGGGCCTTCTTCGCGGGCCCTTCCATCAGAAATGAGACCGGATCGAAGTCGTCGTCATCGGCCTTTTTCGGGGCCTTCGCTGCGGGAGCTTTGGCGGTTTTGTCAGCAGGCTTTTCGGAGAGGGTTGGCTTCTCGGAGGACTTGGGGGGCGCTGACTTGGACGGCGGGGCGTCCTTCGGAGAGTCCATCAGAGCCGCAGCTGCGATGTCGTCGGGGGAAGCCGGGGTTGCTGCAGCAGAGGCTGGGGGCTCCGGTGCCCCGACCTCGGGGACCACGAAACGCTTTTTGCATTTCGGGCACTTTCCGTCGGTCCCGGCCAGCTCGTCTTTGATCTTGAGTACCGAGCCACACTGGTCGCAGGCAAAGCGAATCGTCATGGCAGTCAGTCTTTGGCGGTGGGGACTGGAACTGGTTTCAAAACCCGGCTGGGACAACACAGTGTGCGAACCCGCACCCTCTGCTCGTCGGCCAGCCTGTTTCGAAACGTGTCAGAGAGGCCCGCGCGAGCCCCTCACATCAAAGTAGCATAAGAAAATCGGGGCGGTTCCACGATTGATGCGGAACCGCCCCATTGAAAAATCCTGCGGCGTCGAGGAATCCTGCAACGTGCAGATCTGAACAGGCGAGGTCCGTTAGAACGGGTTCTCAACCGGAGATCCCTGAGCCATGTTGCCCAGGTTGCGCCAGGTGCGCTGATCGACGTTGATGCTCACCTGCTTGACGGAACCGTCTGCCAGGCAGACTTGGACGATCTGCGGGTGCTCGCTGTCGGCTTCGTCGAAGTGCAGTCCGCTGTGCGGATTGTTGCGGAAGCTCAGCATCGTCGCCGGTCCGCCGAAGGCCCAGCCGTCGCTGCTGCGAATCAGGTTCAGGTTCAGGTTCTGATTGTTGACCTGAGTGGTCGGGTTCTTGAAGAGCCGCCGCTCAGAAACCATCACCACGTTGGAGGTCCCGTCCTGCACGTCCGCCATGCGAGTCGACGAGTTGACTCCAAACATTCCGACATGCAGACCGTGCTGCGTGTAAGGCGACACACCCGCAGCATTGACGGTCGCAGCCAGCTGAATCGGAGTCAGCCAATAGGTCTGACGGACTGCCGCAACTTCGTTAAATGCAATTCCGGAGCCAGTGACACCGGCGTAGTCGTTGCCGCCCTTGACCCAGGAGACATCAATTCGTTCGGTGCCGCTGTAGAGGTTCGCGGCTCCCATGGAGGCACGGCGGGTTGGGCAGTAGAAGACAGCCAGCTCCGTTTTCGGTGCGTAGATCACGCCCAGGTCGGGAGTGGTGATACCCAAATCCCCGTTCGAGCGAACGTTCCAGTTCCAGTTCCAGTATCCGTACAGCGACGCCTGATCGATATACGGCAGGATGTGGACAAACCAACTGGTCCCGTGGTAGATGCCGACGACGTTCTGGACGCGTGCTTCATCCGGGTGAACGTGACGACCGATCCCGTCAGTGTTGAAGTAGTTGGACACCTGACCGGGTGGGAAGATCCGGTGAGAATCGTGGTAGTTGTGCAGGGCCAGGCCGAGCTGCTTGAGATTGTTCTGGCAGGCGGAGCGGCGTGCCGCTTCGCGGGCCTGCTGAACGGCGGGCAGCAACAGGGCGACCAGCAAGGCGATGATCGCGATCACCACCAGCAGTTCGATCAGTGTAAATCCGCGCTGTCTTTGGAGACGCACCATGGCTTTGCTCCTCTATCGAGTGGGGGCTTCAACGGGAAACGACCAACCGGCAATCGCCGGGAATACTCAGTGTCGATGACTTGACGGCGAAAGTGATTGTTCGCAAAGCACTTCCAACTTGTCAAGACGAATCGATCCATTGAGATGGATTGAATGCTGGCCAGCAGCGCTCTTTCCACCGTCCGCGTCTCCTCGCACCAAGGGAACTACGTCCAATTCTGGGGCGGAATCGAAGAAATTACCGCAAAATTCGGGCCGTTCTCTGAAATTCTCCGTACGAGGGGATTCGATCCCTAGAAACGGCACCCGCGCCTGGGGCGGGACGGTTTTACTTTGCAGCAGCGTGCGATTTTGCCGCGCTGCAGGGCAAGACACGGCCCTGCCCTGCTCTGCCCGCCGCGGGTCACATCCCGCCAATCTTCTCCACGACGTTCTTGAGAAACAGCCCCAGCCGGGCCGCAGCCTGCACCGACTGCTCTCGCAGCTGCCACATATCGCTCCAGCTGGAGGGACGGTTCCACAGGGCTCGCAGCACGGCTCCGGCTCGCAGGAATCCCGTATTTCCGAACACGCTCAGGATCTCGGCGGGCAGGTCCTTCGACATGTCGTCGCTGATGACCCGCACCGCCATGAACTTGATGCTTCGCTCGGCACAGACTCGGGCGACAGCCAGCGATTCCATGTCGACCGCGATCGCCCCGCTGGTCTCGGCCAGGCTCTGTTTATCAGCGACCGTGCGCACAATCTGGTCAACGTTCACGAACTTGCCGACATACAGCCCCTCTTTGGGAGCGGACTGCATTCGGACATCGACTTTCAGCCCTTTGCACTCGCGATCCACGATCGAGTCCGCAACCACCAGATCGCCGACCTTCAAGTGCGGCTGAAGCGCTCCGGAAAAACCGACCGACAACACCCAGTCCGGTTGATGCCCGTCCAGCAGCACATGCGTCGCCTGCGCGGCAAGCTTCGCCCCCGGCCCGGACTCGACGACAGCCAGCCGCAGATCGTGCAATAGCAGCCCCTGAATCCGGAATCGATCCCCCTTGTAGTGCTGCACCGGCAGACAACGCCCCACAAACGGGGCCACTTCCAACCCCAGCGCAGCCACAAGTCCTACATCCGCCTTCGCATCACTGCGGGGGATATCTTCGGGATCGGTGGTAGGGGAAGTTTCGGGGGTCGCCATCTCAAGTCGACAGGATGGACCGGGAGTGGGAGAAATCGTAGCTGAACTCGCCCTGGACTCACAGCAAGCTGTTCAATTGCTGGCGGAAAGCTGAACGCTGACAGCTGACGGGTGTAGTCGTTTTTGATTTTGAAGTTCGGGGATCTGACAGGCAACGCATAACTGCTGTTCATCCCGAAAGGGATGAGAGATCCTAGCCGGTGGCCGAGCGCAGCGAGTCCACCGGTCATGATCCGCTTGCCAATTCATCCTGGAGGGATGGGAGGGGACGATTCACCGCAGAGTTCTCGCATCCCTTCCGGGACCTTCCGGGATGCCGGTCGCCATCGCCCCGTGTCCGGTGGTTTCGCGACCGCTCAACCACCGGCTAATCTCTCTGACCCCGTCCGGGGTCGATCAGCAGGCACTTCGAAATTCCTGCGAAACCGAAGTCCCCTCCTACGCTCACAGCTGACCGTTCAGTCTCCCGCCCTTGATCTCCCTAAGACAACGTGCGAAAACCACGCATCAGCGATTCGTGATGTACCAGAGCCGCTGAGGGGAGACGACATTGATGGGATGGAATCGCCGGGGACTCAACGGGCTTCGAGCGGCGTGCTGGCTGGCGGTCATGCTGACCACCACCACCAACGCATTCGCCGATGACCTGCAATTCTTCGAGTCCCGCATTCGACCGCTCCTGGTCAATCACTGCCAGGAGTGTCACAGCGTCGCCGGAAAGCAAGAGGGCGGGCTCGTTCTCGACTCCAAGGCGGGTTGGCAGGCGGGCGGCGATTCCGGCCCCGCGATCCTCCCCGGTCAGCCTGAACAGTCGCGGCTGATCGCGGCGGTCCGCTGGAAGGATGAGTCGCTGCAGATGCCTCCGGAAACGTCGGGCGGCAAGCTGACCGACGCCCAGATTGCCGACTTGGAGAAGTGGATTCAGGACGGTGCCTTCGATCCCCGCACTGGCCCGTCGGCTCCGGCCCGCAAGAGCTGGGACCAGCTGGCTGCGGAGCGCTCCGACTGGTGGAGCTTGAAGCCTGTTCAAGCGACTGCAGTCCCGGAGATCCGTGACCCGGAATGGTCCTCGGAGATCGACCGTTTTCTGCGTGATCGTCAATTGGTTGAGGCGATTGCCCCTTCCGATCGTGCGACTCCCGAGACGCTGATCCGCCGGGCCTCGCTCGTACTGACCGGGCTGCCGCCGACTGCTGGCGAGGTCGCTGCCTTCGTCGCAGCCACGCAGTCCGCCTCCGATGGCGGGGAGGCGGCCTACCAGGCCCTGATCGACCGGCTGCTCGACTCGCCGCATTACGGAGAGCGATTTGCCCGTCACTGGCTGGATGTCGTGCGGTTCAGTGAAACCCACGGGAACGAGTGGAACTACGATGTCCCGTATGCGTGGCGGTATCGCGACTATGTGATCCGGGCGTTCCAGGACGACTTGCCGTATGACCGGTTCGTGAAGGAGCAGATTGCTGGGGATTTACTGGAGCCGAGGTGGTGGGGAGGGCCTAGGGCCAGGCAGGGGGCAGGCCATGACGGCGGGGTCGGAGATGATGGGGCTGAGAGCACCCTCACCCCCTCTCCCGGGGGGAGAGGGGAGCCGGACGCTGCCTCTGGCCATCTGCTATTCGCCAACGGCCATTCGCCCCCCTTCAACGAATCCCCCATCGGTACTGCCTTCTTCCGTTGCGGCGAGGTCAATCACGACAGCTGTGTGCAGTTCAGCGTGATCGGTTACGACGTGGTCGATAACCAGCTCGATACGCTGACGAAGGCGTTTCAGGCCTCGACGATCGCCTGTGCCCGTTGTCATGATCACAAGGTCGACGCCTTCTCGGCCCGCGACTATCACGCCTTGCTGGCCACGCTGCGCAGTTCGCGCTCCGTGCAGCGAACGATCGACCATCCGGAGATCAACCGGCCCGCAGTCGAGCAGCTGCGGGAGATGAAAGTCGGCATCCGCGAAGAGCTGGTCCGCGTGTGGAAAGAGGAAGCAGCAGCGCTGACCGCCGAGCGGTTCGAAGCCCTCGCGACATCGATGAAGGATCAAGCAGGTGCCATCGACAGCCCGCTGCGTCCGTGGGTGAGTGATGCGCTGTCGGTTGCCGATCGCTGGAAGGCCGTGGCTGCCGAAGCCGCCAAGACCGACACCGAGCGTACTGAGTTCAACACCGCGAACTTCACCACGCTGACCGACTTCCGTCAGGGGCTGCCTGCGGGGTGGTCGACCGACGGCATGGGGCTGCGAAATGGAAGATCTCAGTCCGGCGACTTCGTGGTGGCTCATGAAGGAGATGCGGCTCTCAAGGGGCTGCTTCCGCGCGGCCTGTTCACGTTTGCCGAATCAGATCGCCTCAATGGAGCCCTGCGGTCGCCGACTCTGCAGCGTTCACGTGGCAAGGTCAGCTTCGAGGTCATCGGCGGTCGCTTCGCCCTCACGCGGCTGGTCTTCAACAACTGTCAGCTGAACTACAACCACCAGCACTCGATCCACCACAACGACTGGTCATGGGTCACGATCGATTTCCCCGAGAAGACCGATCAGCTGCATCCGTATGCGGAGCTGTTGACGTTCTGGGATAACCCCAAGTTCCCCGACCCGCTGGGGACACTCGGCAAGGATACCGAGAACCAGCGCAGCCCGTTCAGCGAACACGCGAAGAATCCCCGTACCTGGTGGGGCGTGCGAAGAATCGTGCTGCACGACGGGGCCGAAGTCCCTCGCGCGGAGCTGGGCTACCTCGCCCTCTTATATGCGGGTGAAAGTCCTGCCACTCGCGAAGAGGCCGCGACCCGGTATAGTCAGATCGCTCGGGACGCACTGGACGCCCTGCAGGCGAACCGAGCCTCCGACGAGCAGGTCCGCTGGCTCGACTGGTTCGTGAAGGTCGGTCTGCTCTCGAACAAGGCAGCGGCCACGCCCGCTTTGTCCGAGCGCATCGCCGCTTATCGCCAGATTGAGAACAGCCTCGCCCTCCCCACGACGATGCCCGGACTGGCAGATGAGGGTGACGCGATCCCCCAGCCATTCCTGCCACGGGGTGACCACACCAAACCGGGCGAGCTGGTCCCGACCGGTTACGCGTCGGTTCTGGCTCCGCAGCCAAAGCCGATCACCGGCAGCGGACGCCGCGAATTGGCCGAGTCGATCGCCAGCCGCGACAACCCGCTGACTTCGCGCGTGATGGTCAATCGCGTCTGGCAGTGGGTCTTTGGCCGCGGGCTGGTGGCGACTCCAGATGACTTTGGGCATCTGGGTGAGCAGCCGACGCATCCCGAACTGCTTGATCATCTCGCCCAGCAGTTCGTTGATGACGGCTGGTCGGTGAAACAGCTGGTGCGCTCGCTGGTGCTGTCGCGGGCCTTCCGGTCCTCGAGTCGTCCGACGGGCTCGGCCAAGGCGAACGATCCACTCAACCGTCTGCTGTCGCATTACTCAGCCCGTCGCGGCGAGGCGGAGGTGATTCGCGACTCGCTGCTGGCCGTCTCCGGGCGGCTTGATCCCCAGTTGTTCGGGCCGAGTGTGCATCCCTACCGCGAGAAGGCCGACCCGGACAAACGACTCTTCACCGGGCCGCTCGACGGGGCTGGGCGTAGGAGCATCTACCTCAAGTTCCAGCTGATGGAGGCCCCGGACTTTCTAAGTGCCTTCAACTTGCCGGGCGGGAAGGTCACGCAAGGTCGCCGCGAAGCCTCGAACACTCCAGCGCAGCGGCTGGCCCTGCTCAACGATCCTTTCGTGATGGCGATGGCCGACCACTGGGCAGGAGAGCTGATCGCGGACGGTTCGCCGTCGATGTCCACGCGTGTCGAGGCGATGTTTCGCAAAGCCCTGGGGCGCAGCCCCAGCACGCCCGAACGCGAACGGTTCGAGCAGGCGATCCGGGCGATGGCAGCTCAGGAGGATGTGTCGGAGGCCGACTTGCTAACCAGCCGCGCGGTCTGGAAAGACGCGGCGCATCTGGTGTTCAACCTGAGCGAGTTTCTGTTCATCCCTTGACCAGCGAGCGGCGGACGTGAGTCCGCCGTGCCAGCCAGGATGTGAGTACCGGGAGAAATCTCGACGGACCGACAACGATTGATCTGGCACGGGGGGCTGAAGTCGCCCCGCTCGCTGGGTTTCGACGGGGAGCAGCTGTGAGTTTGCATCGACGATCCTCGAACTGCCCCGGCACCGGCTCGCAGCCGACCTCGCGCCGCGCGATGCTCTCGCAGGCGGCGACCGGGTTCGGAGCGCTGGCCTTCTCGGCGTTGGCCCAGCAGTCGGCCTTCGGGGCGACCAGCCGGATCTCGCACTTTGCTCCGCAGGCGAAGAGCGTGATCTTTCTGTTTATGGACGGAGGCGTTTCGCATGTCGATTCGTTCGACCCCAAGCCGATGCTCGAGAAGCATGTCGGTGAGCCGTGGAGCGGCGACCCGTCGCGCAATTGGCAGAAGAGCCCCTGGAAGTTCGCTCAACATGGCGAGTCGGGGACATGGGTCAGTGAGCTGTTCCCCCACATCGCGGGCTGCGTCGATGACATCGCGGTGATCCGTTCAATGAAGGCCGACCTGCCGATTCACTCGACCGGTGTGCTGTACCTGCACACGGGGCACAATCTCGCGGGACGGCCCAGCCTGGGGGCGTGGATGAATTATGGCCTCGGCAGCGAGAGCGAAAACCTGCCGGGGTACGTCGTGCTCAGCTTCGGGCACGTGCCGGTCGGAGGCATGGAAGCGTTTGGCAGTGGGTTCCTCCCCGCCAGCCATGAGGCCACGATCATCAAGTCTGATGGAGCTCCGATCAACAACATCGTGGCTGCTGATCCGTCTGCGCGGCAGCGGCTGAAGCTCGAGTTCCTGCAGGCTCAGGACTCCGACTTTGCGTCTCAGCTCGGTGGGAACGATGCGGTGGAGAGTGCGATCCGCAACCAGGAGTTGGCGGCCCGAATGCAGTCACTCGTGCCCGATGTGCTTGATGAGACCAAAGAGTCGAAGGCCACTCACGAGATGTACGGCCTCGACAGCCCGGACCTGAATACGCGGCTCTATGCGCGGCAGTGCCTGCGGGCACGCAGGCTGGTCGAGGCGGGCGTTCGGTTCATTCAGGTCAACTGCCCGTACGGGCTCTCGAACGGAACTTGGGACCAACATGGCGGGCTGAAGGCGGGGCACGAGAAGAACGCGAAGCAGACCGACCGGGCTGTGGCTGCGCTGATCCGCGACCTGAAGCAGCGGGGCCTGCTCGACAGCACGCTGATCCTGTGGGCCGGCGAGTTCGGTCGCACTCCGCATGCTCCCGGTCCCGACGGGCGTGACCATCACCCGGAGGGGTTCAGCGTCTTTCTGGCAGGCGGCGGAGCGAAAGGCGGCGTAACCCACGGAAACACCGACGAGTTCGGCGTTCACGCGGTGGAGCACGTCTGCGACATGCACGACCTGCACGCCACGGTCCTGCATCTGGCGGGCCTCAATCACGAACAGCTGACGTTCCGCCACTCCGGCCGTGACTTCCGCCTGACTGATGTGAAGGGCAAGGTCATTCGCGAAGTCGTGAAGTCGTAGCAGAATTCGTAAGAATTCTGGCGTCTGTCATGGAACTTGGAGCCAATTATGCGTTTCTGGCTGTCCTGTTGTTGGCTCCCCCTCGTGTTCATGGCGCCAGTAGCAGCCGAGGGCAACGAACCCGTTGAACTCCAATTTCACGGGCAGGTTCTCTCACCCAGTGGCGATCCCGTCCCACAGGCGAAGCTGACGGTCCTGTGCGGCATGAATCGGACTGATCGTCCCGCAAAGACTTTGACTGCAGATGTAGATGGCAAGGTTGAGTTCATGAACTCGTGCCTGTTCAGTACGAACATCATCGCCAGTGGACTGGACGGGGAGTGGCTGGGGGAGGCCCGGTTCTCAAGCTGGAATGCGCGCGTTGATGTCCGCGAACCGATCCAGATTCGACTGAAAGACTGCCTGAAGGTCACAGTGTCAGTGACTCAAGACGGTAAGCCTGTACCAGGCACGCTTGTCGTGGATAGCGAAACGATGGGCGGGCCAATTGAAACCGATGCCGACGGGACCGCGATCTTGAGACTTCTCGATGCGAATCAGGGAAGTCAGTCTATCTACGCCTGGCATCCCGAGAGAGGTGTCGCAGCGGCACATGAACTCCCCGGTGAAGGCCGGGGCGCATTGGAAGAATTCCAATTCGAGCTTCAAAAGTTTCAGCCCGTCGTCGCTGAGGTCCTGGACATTGATGGAAAAGCCGTTCCGGACCTGGAGTTTCTGCCCAATGCCAGTTGGAAAGAAGACAGTGGGCGTCTCTGGTTCGATACTACTCCATTCCCCATGCTGAGTGCCCGGACCGATGTAGACGGTCGCGCGGAACTCAGCTGGACTCCCACCGGTACGCGACGAGTCGATGCGCACATCCGATCGCCAAACTGGCTGATGGATCGGTGCGAGGCGGGGGACGCTCAGGACCTCCATAGGCTGCGTGTGCGCGAGAAGTTCCCGATTCGTGGTCAGGTCGTGGCTCCCGAGGGGGTTTCACGGCATGGTCTGCTCATATCCGCGTCTGCGTTTGGCGAAGGGGACGTTGTCGACATTGTCGAAACCCGGACGAATGCTCAAGGGGAGTTCATGTTTTTTGCAGCTCCCGGATACGAGTATGTTCTGACGGTCTGCGATCACGAGTGGTGCAGTGACACTCTGGCGGGTGTGCTGCTGGCGAAAGGGCAAACTGAGACCGATCCCATCACCCTGAATCTCCAGCCAGCGATTCCCGCAGAGATCACCGTTGAAGTCGGACCAGACGGCGACCCCGCTGTCGATCGATTTGTGGACATCACCTACGTCGTCGATGCCGAAGAAGCGACTCACGGTATTTCGACGTGGCTCAAGACGGACGAAGCGGGAAAGATCCGCACCGGCCTGCGGCGAGGAACACATACGATTGAGCTGGATCACTTGAAGAAACGGGAAAAGAAGGATCTGAAGATCGACTCGGATGAACCGGTGAAGTTTCTTTGGCGTTTACCCTGAACTGGGAATAGATCACGCTGCCGCCACACAGCTCTATTGGCTGTTGGACTGGGCCGAGATGCCCGCCGCCAACGCCTTCTTCAGCGGGCACGACTCTGGAATCGCCTCCCCTCGGCGATAGCGCTGCAGCAGATCATGTGACCGCCGGGCCAGCATGCGGCGGACCTCGCGGCGTTTTCCTTTGACGCGTGGGATGACCATACCGTCATACCCGGTCGTCTGGTGCCGCATCCAGGCGATCACCGCTGCCTCGGCCCGTTGCTCGACGGGGATGCGCTGCGTGCGGGCTACTGTGCCGCTGCCGACCGGAGTGGCATGATCGGTCACAGCCTTTGCCATCCGCCGCGCGAGATCGTCGTAATCCGAATGAAAGGCCAGAAACTCAACGACGGCTCCGAAGAAGTCTTCGACGTACTCGGCTTGAACCTTTTCTCGCTGCCGGGCGGCTGCGGCCTTTTTCTTCGCAAAGCTCTCCGTCGAGCGCTCCGCTTCCAGGTCCGCCCGAATCCGCTCAATCGTCGTAGCTGAGGTCCAGATCCCGCGCGAGAAGAGCTTGCGGCCCTTCTTCTCGGCGACGATCCAGTGGTCCCCCGCCAGCTTCGCCCGCCGCGTCAGGGCGGCATCTCCCGGCGGCAGCAGCACCCAGTCGGCCGGCACAGTCAGGATCTTCCCATCCGGGGCCCGCACCGTGTTCGGCGTCGGTCCGGGGGTGAAGGTGTTCTCGCTCATCAGCTCGCGTCCCTGCCCAGTATCTCCGCTCAGCATCCGCACCGACCGGGCCGGGAAGATAACCGGCATGAGGGGACTTTCGCCACTCGAACAAGCTTCCAAGTCGCTGGACACTCCGTGGCCAGTGAATCCGACGGCATCGGGCCGAACCCGCTCTAAGGCAGGTCGTCGATCGTCACCCGCGAATCGATGCGGTCCCAGACCCGCTCAAACAACCAGCGGACCGGCTCGCCGCTTTTCCCGGACGTGCAGCCATCCACGATGTTGAACGCCAGAAACAGCGTCCAGTCCGTGATATTCAACATCAAGGTCTCGAACCGCTGCAGATTCAGTCCCCGCTTCGAGCGCGACTGCAGCCACAGAGCGTACGGCTCATCGTGATACTGGACGATGGTCAGCATTTCCTCATCGTCGCAGAACTCCGAGAGGAAGCTGCGAGCCAGCGAGGCGTGGCTGTGCGGGTCCGCAATCGGCACCCCTTCGGCGGCTTCGGCTTTGAAGGTGTCGTGAACATGGATCAGCACCCGCAGCTTGGCGATCTCCAGATCGGTCAACTTGTGCCGCAGCCGATTCAGGTTGCGTTCGAGCTCAGCAATGTGCGAGCGAACTGAGCCCTCGGGATGCCCGCTGCGGGGCTGCCCCCAGTCGATATTGGACAGGTACCGCACATCCGCCTGGATCGCGGTGAGCATCGATTCGTAGTAGGTGGCGAGTTCGTTCATGGTCTCTCGCCGGAGATGACACGGCGAGGGATCGCAGGTTCGGCGGATTGGTCGCCGCCGAACGCGAATCGACGCGGCTTTTGCCAGGCCTCAGACCGTGCCATCTGAGTTGTCTGCTCTATGTCGAAGGATTGAATGGCGGAGGGTTTGGAGCATCCTGAGGTCGCGGCGCTGGCTGCGGAGTTTCCGGCTCAGGCACCCGGTTGGGTTCTATAGGCATCAACGGCTCCATCGGACGCGGCACCGCCGGGACGATGACCTCGGGGGTGACTGGGGCGGCAGTCTCAATCGTGACCCATTCTCCGACCTTCCGCTCGAGCTTCGCCGTGGCCCCCGCCGAGTCGGTGACTTCGACGGTCACTCCCAGCTGCCCTTTCTGGCCAGCGGGTATGGCGATCGACTCTCGAAAATTCTGTGACGCCACCTTGCGGCGGACGGCAGGCAGAGCGTTGTTGTCGAATGCCAGCGAGAACTCCCACGGCCCCTGCCCTCCACTGACAATCGCTGTGATCGGCAGCGACTCTCCGGGTTTCACAGTGTTCTTGGCGACCATCACGTCGACAATCGCCAGCGGCTCGGCGGCTTTCTTGTCATTGGCTGTTCCGAAGTAGAAGCCCAGGATCGTTCCCATGATGCCGATCAGCGGAGTGAGCACCTGGTTCGCGAGGGTGAACCGATCCTTGACAGTTTCAGTTCCCGCAGACAGGAAGGCACCCAGCATCAGACAGAAAGCGGTCGCGATCGTGCCGATGGAGAAGATGATCGCCAGCATGGAACGCGACTGATCGATCGAGCCGATGCTTCCCGGTCGGAAGATGTACAGACCGATCCAGCCCAGCGCAGCCAGGATCAGTCCGATCAGCGACATACCCAGTATGACCCCCACGCCGCCGCCGGGGCCTTCCTGAATCCACTGGAACATTGGCTTGGGGGCCGCGTCTTGTCCCCTTCCCTGCTGGGCAGGAGGCACTTCAGGATTGGGTTTCGCCGGGTCTGGTGCTGGGTCAGCCATTTGGGGGCTCTCTTAAAGGGGGTGAGTCAAACATCGGCGCGACACTGTCGCCCGAGGTGGATTGGGTCAGGCTAGCTCGTTTTGTGTCGGCAGTGTTTCCGGCGTGTCGGCTATGGGGCGGCATATCTCGGGGCTCGAAGGCCCGATCTGGGCCCCGTTTGTTGTCCGTTAACCAATAGCAACCCGCCTCAACCCCGGTCTATCCCCAATCGATCCAAACTGCAATTTCACCGCGAATTCCAACCCCTACGACCGGCATGATGCGGTCAGACCGTCGCATGGGGAGTGTGAGACGCACTTTGCTTAAGACGCGGCAATTGACTTCGGCAGGCATTCCTCGGCCCAAGGGGCCAGCCGTTTGTCGAGCCCAGGCCAACGGCCTGGGGTATTGGCTCCTTTTCTACACAAGCCCCAACGGGGCGACCGTTCACTCGTGATACCAATTGCGAGAGGTGAACTGCCGGGCCTTCAGCCCTGGGAATTGTTCTCCGTGAGTATTTCCAGGGGCGTTGCCCCTGGTTATGCGAACCGCTGGCCCCTTGGGCCGGCAGAACGATTCAACCTCCGCATGCCGAGGAGAACGATAATCGCAATGTGCGTCTCGCATTCGAGCATGGGCGTTGCGCCCATGCGTGGGCTGTTCAGAATCATGGTTGGAAGCACCGCTTCTAAAAACTCAGAACACGTCGGGCCAGCCCGACGGCTAACGTGGTCCGATTTGACGATTGGTCAGCGGCGTGTCACGCTATCTGCGACGACTCCTCTTACGAGATGAGATGATGAATCGAGTTCCATTCTGGTCGTGGGTCTGTCTGGTCTTGCTGAGTCTTCCAGCCTGGGCCCAGCAGGAGCGGCGGGCGGGTGCGAACGATCCGGTTGAGGCTGCGCATCTGGAGCATTCGCTGTCTGCTGAGCAGCTGGAGGAGCTGGCGGGGCAGACGGCGGAGTTGCTCTTCACGAATGGGAAGACCGAAACCGGCGTCGAGATCAAGAGTTTCTTGCTGTCCAAGCAGCAACCGGATCGATTTCGGTCGATCGAAGTGTTGCTCGCCGATGGCAAGAAGTCCCGCAAGATCCCGGCGCAGCAGATTTTCCAGCTCAGCGTCAACGAGACCGTCTATGTGATGGCCCTGCTGCCGACTCAGAAATATTACGTGCTGATCGATACGGCGAAGCGAGATGAGGTCGTTAACGATCGTTTGAAGTCTGCGGATGAGCGAATCTGGGAACCGATTCCGCAGGCGGATCAGGAAAAGTATGTCGCCGAGGGGAAGGAGTTTCTGCAGAAGGTTCAGAAGCATTTTACGCAGCTGCCGATGCAGTTCACGGAGACGAACTTCTTTCTGATTCTGAGCGACATGCCGGCGGCTCAGCTGGCTCCCTATATCCGGCAGCTGGACCAGATGTGTGATTCGCTGGGGCAGGCGTTCGGCTTTCCGCATGGCCATAATGTCTGGCGAGGCAAAGCGGTCTTTGTCATTTTCATTCGGGAGGAGGACTTTACCGAGTTCGAACGTGAATTTATGGAGTACGCCGCGGATACCAAGGTGGCTCAAGGTCTTTGCCATCATGAAGACGACGGGCGCGTCACGGTATCGGCCTATCGAGGTGACAACCCCGAGCACTTTGGCGGTCTGCTGGTGCATGAGACGGCGCACGGCTATATGCATCGTTACAAGTCGACCGTGTTTATTCCCTCGTGGCTCAATGAAGGGATCGCCGACTGGATTACCGGAATCGCTATTCCCTCATGCAAGACGACGGTTTACCGCCAGAAAGAGGCTGTCGCACTTCTCAAACGCGAAGGGACCATCGGTCGGACCTTTTACTCGACCGGGCGCATTGAAGGCTGGCAGTATGGGGTCGCCAGTTCCATGGTTCATCTGCTGGCGCAGCGTCCCGAGCTCTTCAAGCTGTTCTTCAATGGGATTAAAGAGGGCCTGTCCTGGCAGGACAGCCTGATGCGAGCCTACGGCATGACTCCGGAGCAGCTGACCTCTGCCTATGGAGCGGCCATCGGCGTTCCGAATCTGACGAATCGGTGATTCTGTCTACGGCCGTTCGTGATTCTCGGCATTGAGCAGGTACCCGATCCTCAAAGCGGCTCCGGTGGCGAATTCTTCTCCCAGGGCGATCGCGCTGGCCCAGGCGGCACAGAGTTCTTTCCAGGCCTCCTCTGCCGGAGCAATCACATCGGGCGTCGCCCACAGAGCACTTCGCAGAATATACAGGTCGAAGAGCCTGCGATCTGAAGCGTCTCGAGCCGCCTGCAGTTGATCGATGACCTGTTGCTGCGCGGCTGCCTGTTCGGGTTTGCTGCGCTCGGCCAGAGTTCGCATTCGCTGAATTTCGCCATCCAGCTGATTCAGCGCGTAGATTCGCTCTTCGATGTATTGACTCAGGGGGATCATGCAGGGGTCCTGAACAGTCTCTTCAGAGGGACAAGGATCGGAGGATGGCACTCGCACAAACGTCAGACTCAAGTGTGTGGGACAGCGGGCATGTCTCGTGACTGAGGAATCAGCGGCTGTCCCCATTCGCAATGGGGGGCGGATGGTAGGTCGAGCGATCCCAACCGGTTGCGGCGGCTTCTTCATTCGCGATGGCGGCGACATCGACTTTGGCTTTCAGGCGATAGAGCAATGCCCGCAAGCCCATCTGGTGTCGAAGCGTCGCCGGAGTGCAGGGGAAGGCGCGGAGGGAACGACCGCGGATGAGTTGCAGAAACATCTCGATGCCGTCGCGAAAGACGGCATCATCGGCGAAATCAAATTCGCCGGGCTGGCATCGAGGCCGACACTGCCACTCCATGAACTTGAGCGTGAGACGGGCCTGATCGGTCGTCAGTTCCTCGGGCAGCAGGCCGCACCATTCGGCATTGGCAGCTTCCAGTAGATCCGGGGCTCCTGTTGAGAACGCCCGGTCATGACGCCGGTAGTAATCCCACAGCTGACCTTCGAGTGGCAACATCATGCCAAAGTCGATCAGCCCGATCTGCCCGTCCTCCGTCACGAGCAGATTGCCCGGATGGAAGTCGACGTACGCCAGCCGCTCCGAACACCACATGCGGTAGAAGGCCCGAACGACCTTGCGCGCCACGGCGTTTCTCAGGGCCTGCGATGGCTGGCCGGCCAGAAACTGATCCAAAGGTCGGCCAGGAAGAAGCTCCATGGTCAAGATTCGTTCGGTACTCAAATGCGGATAGACCCGGGGAATTCGAATTCCCTCGGACGGGTCAAACAGGGGCCGCACCCGATCCAGCATCGACGCTTCGAGGAGATAGTTCACTTCCGAATTGAGACGCACGCGGGTGTCTTCCAGCTGTTGCTGAACGCTGTCCCAGTCCTTGGAGAGCCGCGATGGCAGCAGCAGCCATTGGAGGTTCTGCACATCGGCCTGAATCGTGGCTGCGATGCCTGGATACTGAATCTTGACGGCGACGTCCTCTCCGGTGGGGAGCTGGGCCAGATGAACCTGCCCCAGCGATGCGGCGGCGATGGCGTGGCGATCAAACTGGCCGAATACCTCTTCCGGAGCGTTTCCGAGTTCGTTCTCGACCATTTCCTCGATCAGCGCCCAGTGCAATGGCGGGGCGTCGAAGTGCAGGCGGTCCAGCGTTTCGACAAATTCGCGGGAGACGATCACCGGGTGATTGGCCATCGTCTGGCCCACCTTCATGAACGCTCCGCGCAGGTAGCTCATGGAGTCCAGAACCTGAACCGCTCGGCACCAGTTCGATTCGGCCTGAGATTTCTTGCGATCGCTTTCCGACTGGAACCAGCCGCGGCACCATTGAAACAGGTAGCCCACGGAGATCTTGGCGTGCAGCGAGGCCAGGACCGACAATCGACGCCAGCGTCCCGTCGGGATGGCGCGTCGAGAGGTCGAGGTTCGCTGACCGGTCAATCGGCGATCTCCACCCGTTTCGTGGGGTGCGGGGATCGCCTCAATCAATTCCGTCACGTTCATGGCCGTGATGGGGCCTCCCACATCTGGTTGCGAGCCGGCCCGCTCTCAACCCAGCCTGCAAACATGTTCATCGAATCGTCGAGAAGAGCCAGCGATGCCTCCTGCTTGCGAGATGCATCGCGGCCCCAAAACACGATCACACCAAAAAACAGAGTCCAGTACAGGTGCAGCTCCAAGGGGACCAGAGGCCCCCGAGACAGATATCCCTCAGCAAGTTTTTTGACCTGACCCAGATGCTGGTCTCGCAGTTCTTGGAAAGTGCGACTCGATTCCGTGAATTCATCCAACGACAGGGTCGGCTCCAGAGCGGCGTGGAGATAGTTTCGACAGGCCTTCCAGCGGCGCATGGTCTGTGCTGCGAGGGCGAACAGCGCCTCTTCTAATGTGTCGTATCGATTCTCAGCGATAGGAGCACGCGACGGCTGCTTGAGCACGATCGCTGCAGCAATGGCTTCTTTTGTGGGGAAATAGTTGAAGAGTGTTCCCGGTGCGACCCCGACGGCCTTGGCGATATCACGGATCGTGGCGACTTCGAATCCCACCAGGCAAAAGAGCTGATGGGACTTCTCCAGAATCGTCCGCCGGGTCGATTCCCGGGCCGAGGCGGTGATGCGCACGCGAATTTTCTCCACCGATTGCAACGTGTGTCCACGCTGGCAATATGAGCGCGATCACAATAGGAAAATCGTGGACCGTGAGCAAGCCCCGCTCGTGGAACCTGCACGGCAATGCGGTTGTTTGAGTCGGGGAGTCGTCCCTGTTCGCCGTCGGGCTTGCCCGAAGTGCCTCGTGGGGGGGGCTCAGTGGCGGGCCGGTGAGCGGGCGGGCCACAGCATTTCGGGCTCGCGCAGGCCGAGGAGCCTCGCGGTTCCGAGAAAGGCGACTCCACCGGCCAGGCATTGGGTGGCCAGTTGGATCTTCATACTCCAGCCCGCCAGCAGGGATTGCACGCCGAGGACCACGCCCGCCATGACTCCGCAGGCGATGACCGTTCGCAGCAAAACAGCCCGGGCAGCGACCGGCTCGATTCCTCCGCACTGGCGGGACAGGACACGCATCGACCAGATGGCTTGCAGCATGGTGGCCAGCGAGGTGCCCCACGCCAGGCCCGCTCCCCTCAGGGGGTAGATCAGCAGCAGGCTGATTCCCAGGTTCCAGGCGACCGAGTACTTGCCGATCCGGACGGGAGTCTGCCGGTCTCCCAGGGCATAGAATCCTCGATTGGCGATCAGCAGCAGGATGAACGCCCAGGCGGCACTGCCGTAAGCCCGGACCATGCTCGTCGTCAGCGCGGCATCGGCGGCATCGAATCGACCAGCCTGAAACAGAGCTGTCGACAGCGGCCCTGCGACCAGCATTAACCCGCAGCTGGCCGGGAGCCCGATGGCCACTGCCAGACGCAGCCCCAGCGAAAGATCAGACCGAAATCCCGGCATGTCGCCCTGCTCGGCGTGGCGTGACAGGATCGGGAACAAGACGGTCCCCAGGGCGACTCCGAAGACTCCCAGCGGGAACTGATACATCCGCTGCCCAAGATACAGAGCTGACACCGTGCCACTCTCCAGAACGGGGAGCCAGGCCGCGCTGTTGGATGCGGCCACGCCCGGCAAGGACAGTCCCCAGGCCAGCACGCGGTCGACGAGGGCATTGAGCTGCGAAAGTGTGACTCCCACCACCACGGGCAGCATCGACTGAAAAATTCCCCGCACGAGCGGCAGTGACTCTCGCCAGTCACGTGACCAACCAAAACCCGTTCGCAGCAGAACCCCAAGCGGCACCAGCAGCTGAAAGAACCCCGCGACGACCAGCCCGATCGCGATGGCCCGCACCTGCCACTCGGCGTCGACAATTCCCCAGTCCGACAGAGCCACCGCCCCCAGCCAGAACAGATTCAGCAGCACTGGTAACACTGCTGGCCAGAAGAACCGGTTCAGCGACTGCAGCGCGGCCCCCAGCAAAGCGGTCAGGCAGACCAGCACGACATACGGAGCAAAGATCGCCGTCAGTTGCAGCAGCCGCGTCCCGTCGGGGCCCCAGCTGTGGAGGAGGATCAGCAGTCCGATCCCGATCTCGGTGATGGCCACCAGCCCGATCAGCAGCTGTCCGAGTCGTACGAACGTGGCAAAGGTCAGACGCTGGGCGGCCTCTTGCCCGGACTGTTCTTTTTCACGGACGAATGCGGGGAGGAAGGCTGCGGTTAATGCCCCCTCACCCAGCAGCTGGCGGGCGAGGTTGGGGATCTGGAACGCGACGGTAAACGCATCGAGAATCGGCCCGGCCCCGAACAGCCGGGCCATCTGCATATCGCGCAGCAGCCCGAGGATACGGCTGACCAGCGTGCAGAGGCTGACAACTCGCAGACCGGAAAACAGCGTCGACCGCTGGGCGGTTCCAGCGGTCGACGAGGTCGTGGGGAGCGATGCGTCATCCGTCACGCAGAGTGGCCTTTCGCTCCTCGAAAGAGCGTGTTGTGTCGAGTCACATTTTCGGGCACGTCGGGTGAGCCCGACGGCTAACTTAGTACTTCTGCTGCAGGGCGTGGATCTCGGTGTCCTTGAGGAACTTCTCCTTCAGGAGCTTCACGGCTGGCTCGCTGACGCGGGTTCCCTGGACGTTCAGGACCTTCAGCTTCTTCATCGACTTGATCGAGTCGAAAATCTCGTCGGTGAGCGGCATGTCGGCCAGCGAGAGCTCTTCCAGATTCTTGAGCCGGTTGATCCCCTTGATGTTGCCATCAGTCATCGTGTTCCGGGACAGGTCCAGGACTTTGAGCTGGTCGCAGGCGGTCAAGCCGTTGACGGCGACGCCTACCGCTTCACAGCCACCGGCTCGCAGGACTTCCAGCTTGGGGAGCAGTTCCATCTTCTCCAGACCATAGGTGCCGAATTTCGTGCCTCCGCACTGCAGCTCGCGCAGATGCTTGAAGGCTCCCTTGGCGGCCAGTTCCTTAAACCCTCGACCGTAAAGGTCGGGGTTGCCGGAGATGTCCAGAACCTGCAGCCCCTGGAGTTCGGCCAGCGAGGAAATGACGTCGTCACTGATTGCCAGAGACGTGACCGTCAGAGACTCCAGATCCTTCAGGGCCGTCAGGCTCTTGATCCCCTCGTTGTCGACGTTGCGGGTCTTGGCCAGCGTCAGGCTGCGCAGCGTCTTGACCTCGGCGATTGACGCCATTCCGGCGTTCGTGACGCGGGTCTCTGATAGATTGAGTTCGGCCAGGCGGGGGAAGGCGACCAGCGACTTCAGCCCGATATCCGAGACTCCGCTGCGGGACAGATCGAGAGCCTTGATGCCGTCGAGGCCCTCCTTGAGGTCAGCGACGGCCTTCAGATTTTCGTCGTTCTTCTCCGCCGAGGAGAGGGCCAGGAACTCATCGATAATCTGCTGCGGAGTCTTCGGGGCCGGCGGCGGTGCCGCTGGCTCGGGCGCAGGAGCGGTGGGCTGTGCCGGGGCCGCGACAGTCGTTGGGGCGGCGGCTTTGCCGTCCTTTTCGTCGCGCATCTGCTGCAGCTTCTCGCAGCCGGTGAGGCAGATTAACGCCAGAGCCCACAGGGCTCGCCGATCGATTCGGGTGGGGTGCATGATGTGGCCTAGAATAGAGAGGGATGAATCGAGCCACGAATGCGGCTCGAAGTGCATAATAACCGGCGATTTCCGGAGGGGAAGATCAAGGAGTGCCCCGCGGAAATTCGTGATGCACCCGCTCGTGCTCGATAGCTAACGAGCTCGCCCGAGTTGCGACTGTTCCCGTTGCGAACTGGCGATGCCTGCCACGAAGCTGCAACTCATGCCGGACGCAGGTTCCAAAACGAGCGGCAATGTCCTATCTCTGCCGAAGTACTCGATGCGTCAGGAAATCTTTCAGAAACGCTCTTGCCCGTATCTGGTGCATCGGACAAAAGTCGTCTTCGGTTGAGGAAATCTCAACGAGTCCACGCATTTTCCGGAAATGGCAATGGGTCTTGCCTCGCCCCTTCGGTCGTTCATCGCCCTCCTCGGGATCAGCGCGTTTCTGACGTCGCTGAGCCGGGCCGAGGACACGCAAACTGCTGCGGCGGAATCTGTTGCAGCCATCGAGGCGCAGCTCGAGGACCGCGTGCGGCGGGATCCCTCGGATGCCAGCGCCTGGCGCATGCTGGGACGTCTGCGGATGCAGAACAGCGACCTGTCCGGGGCCTTGAATGCCCTGCGGACTTCCATCGACGTCGACCCACTCAGTGCGGCAGCATTTGCCGATTTCGCCGCCGTGTCGAGCGAAATGGGGGATGAAGCCGAAGCGGCCGGGGCTCTGCAGCGCGTAATCGACCTGGCTCCCGACAGCGAATACGCAGCTGCGGCCCGAGTCTCGCTGGCTCAGATGACTGCCAGCGGTGTTGTGCCCGTCAGCTACGAGGTCCGGACCTTTGATGGTTCGAACGATGCTCCTTTGATTCGCGACCCGCGAGACGAGGAAGAAACGGACAGCTTCTTCCAGGCTTTGAAGAAGGATCTCGACCTGCGAATCGACTTGGGAGCTCAATACAACGACAACGTCTCAATGCTCCCGTCGAGCCGCGAAGACGTGTTCGGCTCCCCAGCCAGTGCTCAGGGCACGGCGTCAATCTCGGCCCGCTATATTGCTTTCGCCAATGACACATTTCGATTCGGACCAACACTTGACGTCGACTACACGCTCAACGAAGGGAACTTCGACAATCTGAACCTTCAGAGTTACCGGGGCGGGGCTTTTGCAGATGCCGTTTTCGAGTTCGATGACATCAAGGTCAAGCCGCGCGTGGCCTACAGCTACACGCATGACCTGTTCGGCGGCAACACTTTCGGTCGCAGGCACACACTGGCGACCTCGGTTGGTTTCGTCTGGAGTCCGTCGCAGATCACGACCGCCTATTGGTCGATCGACAACAACGGCATCATCAGCAATCGGCCCTTCCCCGAGATCACCTCGCAAGACGGGACTTCCAATACAATTGGCCTGCTGCACGACTGGGTTCGCCGGGAGTCGAAGCTGCGAACGGTGCGGCTGGGAGCGGACTTCACGCACGCCGATACCGAGGGGAGCAACTTCCGGTTCAACGGCTCGTCGCTCTATGCCCAAACTGTCTACGTGATCGTTCCCAAGCTGCACCTGACTACGAAGGGAGGCTGGGCCTTCCGTGACTACTACGATTTCACGGATACTCCCAGTCGAAACACGCATATCTTCCGTGCTGGAGCGGAGTTACGGCAGTATTTCGAAAACGGGTTCTCCCTGGCCGCTGTGTCACAGTTCAATACTTTCGTCACCCGGAACCGCAACTTCCGCAGCGAACGATTCCTGATCGGCATGGTCGGGACCTGGGAGTACTGAGTTCGCTCCCCGGTTTGGGTCACTCGGTCTCGGAGACAGAGATCAGATTGGATGCCGACTTAAACCATTCCGCCGTCCGGGTTCTGGCGAAGCGGACCTGTTGACGCAAGGACGACAGCATCGTTGCTGAGTACGACCAGGTGTAGACGATGTCCGCCATCTGGCGCTGGCGCGGCCAGATCGACTCCAGATGAGATCCCGACTTCGCGCAGCTATCGATCTGCTGAAGCTGGGGAAACTGTTGAAATGCGGTCTGGGGCAGAAGCAGTTCGGACCAGATGCCGGGACTGCCCGAGGCGAATTCGGCATCCCAGCCGACTTTCAGTGCGAATAGGGTGTCTCCTCGCACCAGATTGCACGTGGAGGCCACCGTCTTTCCTCCGACGGTCAGTTCTCCCAGGATGACGCTCTCCTGCCGGGAAAAATTGTCCAGCATGGCTCGATAGAAACCGGCGTCTCGATCATCGGTCAGCAGGGATGTTCCCTCCTCCTTCTTCCAGCCGGAGTGTTCCAGGTTCAAGAAGCGCTCAATGGCCGGATCGTCGCCCGAGGTTGGCCGGGTGATCTGAAAACTGACAGTTCCGATCTCCTCCAGATTCCGCCAGCACCGCCGCAGAGACTTGCGCCGTGTCTTGGAGCAGAAGGCCAGCGGGTCGTCCTGTAGGTCTTCCCGATGGAATGCCGCACGGCTCCAGGTGTCTTCGTAGAAGGCCCGGGCGTCCCCCATCGAGGCCGCTTCGCCAGCCAGCAGGCGGTTCACCGGGCCGTCGACCTGGGCCATATGCATCCGGATGCCGTGCCCGAGCCGACAGTCCGAGAGAGCGGTCAACAGACGCTGCGCCGCAGCCTGCGGGCGGCTGATATCGATCAGCGGGTGGTCGAGGTAGGAGTGAATCGGGCGGAACGACCTCAAGCGGCTGAGCGGCTTGGTCAGCGTGGCTGGCATCAGCTGAACGACGCAGGCGGCCAGCCATTCGTCGCTCTGAGCCGAAGGAACGATGAGCAGCTGAACGTCGTCGGGCACCGCGTGGTGCTCGGCCCAGGGCAGCACGAATTCCGGTTCTTGAAACGGATTGGGCTCAATGGCCAGGCGCGACAAGCGCCGCCAATGAGAAATCTCGGCGGTCGAGAGCCGTTTGAGTGGTAAGCACCGCAGTGGTTGCGTCATGTCGCGGGGTCGCCTCGCCTCAATGAACTCAGGGGGGCTCGTTGAGTTCCTCCAATTCTGCACTCCCTCCCCGGGACGGCATGCAAAACTCCCGCTCGGGCTGCGCGACAGGCTGAGGCGCCCGGCAACGAGTCGCTTTAACTGCTACAACCGTAATCGTGTCCGACATTCTGCTGCTGCGGCCAACTCTGCCGATCTGCGCGCCTGTTGGCGGGCAAACCATCGCGAAATCCCGTGTTTTCCTCGCTTCTCCCGCGTGACTCTGGCGTCTGGGATTCATCCCTCTTGTCGAGTTCTGCGGGGCAGGATACATCTCCGTCCTCATCATGGTTCCACCACCTCGATCCGAGGGTCCGCCCATCGCCCGCTGGGAGCAGTCACTGCTCACCCTTGCGGGACTGAGCGGTCTGATTCTGTTGAGTCTGGCCATCTGGCTGGAACCGAATCCTTCGGGGTTCGGGACTCATCAACAGCTGGGACTTCCCCCCTGCACCATCCTGTTCTGGTTCGATGTTCCCTGCCCCAGCTGTGGTGGGACAACGGCCTTTGCCCACTTCGTCCGAGGACAGTGGGCAGCGGCCGTGCGAGCGAATGCGGCTGCCGCAGCATTCGCCGGGTTGTGCGTCGTGGGAGTTCCGTGGAGCTGGGCCAGTGCGTGGCAGCGGCGGTATCTCGGCGTGCGAGACATCGTCGTAACACTGACCGTGGTGATGCTGGTTCTGATTGCCTTGTCGATCACGCAGTGGGTCGGCCGGCTGCAGGGCTGGTTGCCATAGGGCCTGATCTTGTTCCCATCCCCAGGAGGTTCCGATGAACACTGACCGACAAAGGCCTGCAGCCTTTCGGCGGATGCTCCGGGGAGGTCTTCTCCTGCTGGTGCTGCTCAGCAGTGCTGGCTGCGTGCGGGCCATGGCCTTGATGGGCAAAGCCGTTCTCGGCGATCCCAAGGCCGTCTCGAAGTTCGAGGACCGTACCGGGATCAAGCTGCAGGAAGAGAAGCCCCCGATCATTATTCACTGCTCGTCGCCATTGTCCGTGACCGATGTCTGCGAATCGATTAACGGGGACATCGAGACCAGCCTGATCCGCCAGATGAAGCAGCGCGAGCTGACGGTGATTGACCAGAATCTGGTGGTGGATGCCCTCGACTCCCGCGGAGGTCGCTACGACCGGCAGACGCTGGTGGAAGAGATCTCCGACGCCAAGTTCATCTTCGAAGTCCGCGTCGAGGAGTTCCGGCTCTACGAACCGCATACCCCCGCGATGTATCACGGAATCTGCCGCGGCACGATCACCGGTTACGAGATCGAAGGCGGCGATCAGGACGAAGAACACCCCGGCCCGCGGATGGCGGTTCAGGTCTTCGAACAGGAATTCGACATCGACTACCCCAATGGCCATCCGATGCCCAAAGAGCAGATGTCCGAAATGATCTTCCGCAAGAAGTTCGTCGGGGAACTGACCAAGCGTTTGGGCAACATCTTCTATGACGTGTCCTCCCAGGAGTTGTTCTAAGATGGAAACGCCGCGTGCCCCGTGGACAACCCGCCGCAGCTGGATCGGACTCTTGAGCGTCAGCTTGGCGCTGTTGCTGTTCGGCGGCTGCCAGCAGTTTGTGATCCTGGGCTACCTGATCGGCGGACCCCCGTCGATCGAGCCTGATTTCGATAAGGAAACCGGGATCTCGCTGCAGGGGAAGGACAAGACCGTCGCGGTTGTTTGCTTTGCACCACGTGAACTGCTGGCAGAGTTCCCCGGGATCGATAAAGAGATCGCCGCGCACGTGAGCTATCAGCTGGCCGAGCACAAGATCGCGATCGTGAAACCTGACTACGTACGAGCCTGGATCGAGTCGCACCCCAAGTGGGAACTGGCCGAAGAGATCGGTCGCGAGTTCAAGGCTGACTACGTGATCGAGATCGAGATCTCGGCATTTTCTCTGTTCGACGGAACCAGCACGACCTTGTACCGAGGCAAGACCGAAGCTGATGTCTCGGTCACCGAGATGGAAGGCGGCAGCGGCGATCGGATCTTCTCGAAGGAACTCGACTTCCACTACCCGATCCGCGTCCCACGCCACAGCTCGGAGCAGTCACTGGTCTCGTTTAAGCGCGACTACATCTCCCGGCTGAGCGAAAAGATCGGCTGGATGTTCTACGAGAGCTACAACGGGGACATGATCCCCTGGGCGAACTAACAGAGACCGGCGCGACCACTCGGCAGGCTGACGCCGTGCCGCTCTTGCTCCCCTCTCCCCGCGGGAGAGGGGCTGGGGGTGCGGGGACTCGCCAAGCGAATCAATTCCCGCCTGAAGCCCGCCCCTTCCACACCACAGTATTTCACGAACGGGCACGCTCCAGCGCAGCGGCGATCTCTTGCTCGATCACTGGCAGAGGATTGAGCAGGTCGAGCGGATTTTCGACGGGGGTGACCTCGTTCGTGCGCGGGTTCCAGTTCACCGGACCGAAGCGACAGGGAGCTGGATTGCCCGTGGCGATATGCATGGCGGCATCGTCCTTGTCGTAGTGCCAGAACTCGAAGGGGAAGTGCATGAAGCCGTGCTTCTCCATCAGAGCTGTGATCGCCAGGCGGTTCTCCAGGAACTCTGGCGCGATGAACGGAGATCGCATCGGCGTGCATTCGCTCATCTCCAGGTACGGATAACCGCGCCAGACCTCGGTGCCGTCAGAGCGGTGCCACACCGAGATATCGATGGCCGAGCCGGACATGTGCGCGCCAATCTTGGGCATGTTGGCTGTCAGCACGATCATGCGGCGGAACATCATTTCGGGTGTGGGGATCGTGCCACCCAGTTCCCAGATACACTTCCTCAAGATCGAGTCGAAGACCACCGGTTTGCGCCCGACCTGGCGCTGCATCTCCAGAGTGCGGAAGCCGTCCTCGATCTGCAGGACCCAGCCGCGATCGTTCATCTCGCGCCCGATGGCCACGATGTCCCGCGTCAGGCTCTCACGCATGAAGTAGACGCGGTCGAGTTCTCCAGCGATCTTGCTGGTGGAGAAACGCATCTCCACGCCGGCGTCAGCTGCGACATCGGGCAGCGATGCGAAACGCTCGCCGCATTCGCGCACGGGAAACGCGATGAGCTTCTCGACCAGCGCGTAGCCCTGCTCCATCTGCTCCGTCCAGTAGGCCCGGCGGGTGGCTTCGTCGTGGTTCATCGAATGGCTCGTGAGGGAACGAAATCGCGTGCGAGGAACCCAGAACGGTTCGATCGCGGACAGTGATGTTACCAGATGGCTTGAGATACGGTCGCCACAATCACCAGTTCTGCAGGCGAGCGGCAGGGCGTGAGCCCTCCGAGTCTTTGAACGCCATGAGACGATATTCGACGGAAAAACTCGGAGGGCTCACGCCCTGCCGCTCGCCGTGGTGACTGCTTCACATGCAACTGGAATCTCGATTCGTACGCTGATGATGAGGAATCATGTGCCTTCGGCACCTGGCCCAACTGGCCGGGACACTCTGCCGACGCGCGTGCCACTGCTGGCTTGCCCAGCAGTGCGACGCGCTGAGGGGGTGCGACTGGCCACCCCAGCCACTCTGGTAGCACGAACCACGCAGGGCTGGTCGATCGACAATCGGCAACCCACGTCCTCAGCCAGTTCAAGGCTTCCCATCAGAACTGTGCCTCTTCATCGAGCATCCAGCGGGCACTGCTGGACAAGCCAGCAGTGGCACCCACTCGGACTGGTGAACTCCGCAAACCGTGCCACCCCGCCGAACTCATATTCACGCAGGCAGACCGATGCTCCATTACTCGCGCCCCAAGCACACCTGCATGCATCCGTCTCATTAGACCTTCCGTTGTCAGCGTGGCCAATCTCAGCAATCGTTCCCCGAAACAGCGACACATTCAGGAAGAAGGAAGGAATTCTGCGGAGGGTTATGTGCTTGATCACGCAAACACCGACACCTTTCTGGGAATGCTTGCCAAGAACTGCTTAATCGTTAAGCGATTGATCGGAGCACCCTTCAAGTATATATACCGAAGGCTTGGGTGCTGGCAGAACGCCAACACTCCGTCATCAGTTATTGAAGTGTTGTTCAGTCGTAGGTCATAAAGGCATTTCAAGGCGGCCAGAATAGGCATGGCACAATTGCTGACTTCAGTGCCCGATAACTGGCAGGTGGAAAGCGAAGGGAACGAATCAGCTAAGGCTTTTACGCCATCGTCACTCACAGGGCACCTGTCCAAGGAGAGGGTTGCCATTCGTGCGATTTGCAAATCGCGAAATCCACTTCCCGTAATCATAGTGTCTGAGAGATCGAGGGCACTCAAGAATTTCATGCATTGAAGGCCATCAAGGCCGCCATCGGTGACGCGTGTTCCACACAAATTCAGAGTCCGAAGTGCCTGGAGGTTATGCAGTGATTGTAGTCCGCGGTCTGTACACTGCGTCGAAGCCAACCCAAGCATCTCAATCTTTATCGCATGCTCCAGCGCCGAGATCCCTTGGTCGGTAATATTAGATGCTGAATACATCTGAAGGCTCACAAGTTGTGGTAATCGAGCAACTGATGAGAAACCCCGGTCGGTGATTACATCACTCTCGATTTCCAAACGCGTCAATGACGTCGCGACTTTTCCGAGAAAATCAAATCCTATGTCGTCAACGCCTGTGGACAACAGCCTTAGAGACGTCCACTCCGAGATGGCAGGGGAATGGATTAACTGAGATGTAGTGAACTTCGGTGTTGTGAAATCTGGCATTGCTGGTCCCTTTCTCGAACTTCAAAGTGTCGTGAGTTAGGTTAGAGAAGGATCAGTTTATGGTCGCTCGGGTGGCACGGTCTGAGGCTTTGCGAAGGCCGTGGTCTCGGGGGTAGCACTCGTTGATGCTTTTGAGGGAGTCCCGCTGGTGCTGAAGGTCAAGAACCCTCACCCCCGGCCCCTCTCCCGGGGGGAGAGGGGAGCAGGAGAGGGTTATGGACGGGCAGATGTGCCCGTCCTACGTGGCACGGAGGACTCACGTCCTCCGCTCGCTGGTTCTACTTCGCCAGTTTCTCAACCAGTTCCCGCAGCAGGATTACGGAGTCGTGGGCTTCGGCGATGGTCATGGTCATGGGCGGGCTGACGCGCAGGACCTTTCCGGCCAGGGGGCCGAGGAAGTGGATTCCGTCTCCGCCGGGGCGACCGAGGTAGCAGGTTCGCACCAGGTCGATGGCGGTCTCGTTCGGTGTTTTCCCCTTCAGCCCGGCACATTCGAGGCCGAAGACCATCCCTTCGCCGCGGACCTTGGCGATCACGCCGGTCGACTTCAGGCCGAGCAGGGCGTGCGTGAAGATCTCATTCAGCTTGGCGGCGTGGCCGAGGACATCTTCGGCTTCGAACTCGTCCAGCGTGGCCACCACAGCTGCGCTGGCGATCGGGTTGGCACTCCAGGTATCGGAGCCTTCGCCGTACTTGAGCGAGCCCATCAGGTCAACGCGCCCGACCGCGGCACTGACTGCCACTCCGTTCCCGAGTCCCTTGCCCAGGCAGACGATGTCCGGCTCCAGCCCATACTTCTCGTAGGCATACATCTTGCCGGTCCGGCCGAAGTTGGCCTGCACCTCATCGAGGACGAACTCCACATCGTGCTCGCGGCACCAGGACTGCAGCAGCTGGAGATAAGCTGCGGGTGGATGGAAGCTGCCACCGCCGCCGAGGTACGGCTCGGTGATCAGGCAGTTGATCTTCCGCCCGTGTTTGGCCCACAAAGCGTCGAGTTCCTGCTGGTAGGGAGTCAGATCGATCGGGCCCGCGGACTTCGTGAGGTCATCGATCTCCTCACGCGGGAAGCCGATGAAGATCACCCGCGGGTCGCGATCTTTGTCGGCCTCGCTGCCGGTGACAGCTCCCGAGAGCCCCTTCTTGCCGTGGAACCCATAGCGAGTGGCCAGGATCAGATCGCGAGATTCATCGCGATGCAGGCAGGCCCACAGTGCCTTCTGGACGGCTTCGGACCCGCTGGCAGCCCACATGACCGACTGCATGCGAGAACCGCCGGGGCAGCTCTGCATACTCTTGAGCAGGCGAGAAACCGCCAGCCCCTCGATCTCGGTCATCGCGTTGTACGCGGTCTGCGGCACAGCGGTGACGTACTCGCCGGCATCGGCCTGCGGGCCGAACAGGTCCTTCTCGGTCCAGCCCAGGTAGTTCACGAACCTCTGCAGCCACCGCTTAGGATTGTGCCCCAGATTCGAGACCAGCACCCCCGACGTGTAGTCGTAAAGCCGCCGCCCGTCGCTGGTCCAGTGGAAGACCCCGGCCGATTTGGCAATCACGACCTGGCTGGGGGTGAACGTCCGCAGCGAAATCGGCTCGCCCTGCGTCAGCGAGGCACGGATCGCGTTGGATTTCGGTTCACCGGGGAATTCGATGGCGGGGCGTGCAGACATCGGTGAGGCACTCTGGGGATGGATCAATGGCAGGACATGCAACATAACTGTCCGGACAACGTTCTGCCAGCGGCGGTTCGCCCAGGACGACCAGTGGGTGTAGTCGTGGGTTCTCCCTGAGCCGACTGCCCCTGAAGGGGGCCCAGAGAATAGCCGGTGGCTGAGCAAAGCGACGCCACCGGTCGGGAGTTCCAGTCGGCACGCATCCCGGCAGGGATGCCAGAATCGAGCAATTCGCAGTCGTAATCTTCTGCGATCCCTGCCGGGATCGTTGTTGTAGCATCGCTCTAACCGGTGGTATCGCTTCGCTCAACCACCGGCTAATTTCTCTCATCCCTCCGGGATGTTGCGTCAAAGTCACCAGGGTCATTCGGTTGCGGAACCGAGGAAGTTCTGAAGCCGACCTGGTGCCGCAACGAGAGCGTCCGAATGGACGGCGGCATGGGATTTCAAGCTGCGTACGCATGCGGGGCCATTCGGTGCGCTGCTGACCCCGGCACCCCTCACGGGGGGATTTCTGTCCTGGCAAGTTTTTGGCCATTTCTCCCGGTCTTGGACGGCTGCGGCAACTTCTCTCTCGACACGTCGCGGTTGCGTCTGGCTGGCGTCTGGGCAATTCCCTAGAATTCTGACCGACCGAATCCGAGCCTGAGAACCCCTCATGACAACTCCTCCCAAAGTCGAGCTTCGCAACCCGCTGATTGCGGGAGTACTGGCCTTTCTGCTGCCGGGGGCGGGTCACTGTTATCAGGGGCGGTTCTTCAAGGCCTTCGTCTTCGCGGTCTGCGTCTGGGGCTCGTGGTGGACCGGCATGGCGATGTCGGACTGGAAGGCGCTGCAGGCCCCCGATCCGAATGATCCGCAGACGGGGACGGTTCTGAAATTCGCCGGCCAGGCTGGGGTTGGGACTCCGGCGCTGTGGGCGATGTATCAGTCCCATCGCTATTACGGCAAAGACAATGTCCGAGTGGAGTCGGTGAACGGCTCGGCGCAGATTCCGTTCTCGGGGCGAATCGAGATTCAGGACGGCGAGGGTGTGCGTCAGGAAGAGGTCGATGGGACCTTGAGCCTCAAGGATACGGTCGGTCAGTTTGGTCCCACGATCACGGGTACCTTCGAAGGGGAAGGGAACGACGGCCCGGTCTCGTATCAGCTGGACGACAAGGTCACCCTGGATCAACTCGTCAATTCGCAGCGCGAGGCTCACGTCTCCGCGGGAATCGTGAATGCCGAAGGGCAGTACCTGGGCAGGTTGCGAGGAACCACCCCTCGCGCTCTGCGGAACTGGTTCGCCTGCCCTCTCGACAAGAACCAGGAAGCGGAATGGCACCGCGAACGCGGCAAGTACCAGGAGCTGTCGATGGTGTTCGTCTGGATTGCCGGGCTGATGAACCTGCTGGCGATCTGGGATGCCGTCGAAGGCCCGGCGTATGGGTACGACGACGAGGAAGAGCAGGCAACGTCGCCTCCGGTGCCTGCTGCTTGATCTCTCTTCCGATTCGACGTAGCAGAATTCGTAAGAATTCTGACCTCCAGTCACGTCTCTCTGCCCCACACTCCGGCCTCTCGAGTCTGCCCATGGCCTTCACCCTCAATCTGCTGCCGCTCGCCGCTGTTGTCAGCCTCTGCTGGACAGCCACCCGCTATGAGTCGACTCCGACGATCATGCGGAAGTCGGTCAGGCTGTTCCTGCAGATCCTGTTCTTCATGGCGCTGATCCTGGTCGGGCTCTGGCTGTTGTCACGCGGGTTGTAAAGTCGATGTTGTATCGCTATCTGCTGCGTCCGCTGCTGTTTCGACTCGATGCGGAGACTGCTCACCATCTGACGTTCGCCATGCTGCGGGCGGCCACCCGCATCCCCGGAGCGATGGCGCTGGCGAAGCTCGCCTGCGGCGGAATCCCCGGCGGACTGGAGCGAACCGTCTTCGGGCTGAAGTTCGCCAGCCCGGTCGGTCTGGCTGCGGGGCTCGACAAAGATGCGATGGTCAACGAGGGTTGGGAGTCGTTCGGGTTCGGGTTCTGCGAGATCGGGACCGTCACGCCGCGTCCTCAGCCGGGCAACGATCGCCCGCGACTGTTCCGGTTGCCCGTCGACCGGGCCATCATCAACCGCATGGGGTTCAACAGCTCCGGCGTGGATGTCGTCGTCGAACGGCTCAAGCGAGTTCCGAAGGCCCGGCGGATCATTCTCGGTGCCAACATTGGGAAGAATAAAGTCACTCCCAACGAGCAGGCAGAAGACGACTATCGAGTCTGCCTGGAGAAGCTCTTTCCGTACGTCGATTACTTTGTCGTTAACGTCAGCTCGCCGAACACTCCGAACCTGCGCGAGCTGCAGGACCGCGAGCCGCTGACCCGCCTGCTCACCGGGCTGCAGGAGTTCAACCACAGCCAGCCCACTCCGAAGCCGTTGTTGCTGAAGATCGCTCCGGATCTGACTGATCCGCAGCTGGATGACATCATCGCGATCGCGGGGGAGACGAAGCTCGCGGGGCTGGTGGCCACGAATACCACGATCTCTCGAGCGGGCCTGACGACTTCTGAGACGCGTGTGAAAGAGATCGGCGCTGGCGGCCTGAGCGGAGCCCCGCTGACCAGCCGCTCGACCGAGGTGATTCGCTACCTGCATACGAAGAGTGACGGAAAGATCCCCCTGATCGCCGTGGGCGGGATCATGACTCCTGAAGATGCGGTCGAGAAGCTCAACGCAGGGGCCAGCTTGATTCAGCTCTACACTGGCTTCGTCTACGGCGGCCCGGGGCTGGTCCGTGGGATTCACGGGCAGCTGGTGGGGTCACGGAACTCTTAGATGCGGGGGCATCCGTCTATTGGTGGGAGAAGATAACCACGGAGGGCACGGAGGCACGGAGAATTACAATCGGAACGATCATATGAGCATTAGTGAGTCCGAATCCGCCCTGCATCGACGATCAGGCGGTATTGTTCGCGGAAACTCCCCCATGAGTCCCGGATGAACGGGACCATTGACTCGTTTCGCTTCCTCCGTGTCTCCGTGAACTCCGTGGTTTATTCTTCCTTTTCTGAAGGTGAGAGTGAGTGCCCCACCAATTCGCGGATGCACCTCGTAGGTGCCTTTCCGCCGGTCTGGGCTGAAATTGAGTGAGATTGTCGATTACGATTTGAGCGGCTTGCTGATCCCTCGGGACATTCGGCAACAGGTTCCCGCCCGTCAGTTCATCATCCGTGGAGTGTTCCATGTCCGAGGACGCGTTCCTGAATGACGATCTCCCGCCCAGCTGGGTTCCGGGGGACTCTGTGCGGATGCATAACGGCGAGAAGATTCCGGTCGATGCCGAGTTCTTTGCCGAGCCGCCCGAATCGATCGGCGAGATCGTCACCGCTCAGACGACTCTGAGTGAGTCGAAATCGCCGATGTCGCTGCCGGTGCGGATGATGCTGGTCGTTGGGCTGACGGGGCTGGTGTTCTATGGGATCGTGCTTGGTTTCAGATATCTGACGGACAATCCGAACGATGCTGAGCTGGGTTACATCTTTGGCGGAATCGCAGCGCTGATCACGCTGCCAGCGACGATCTACTTCACGCGGTTTCGGCACACCTGCAATTATGTCGGTAAGCTGGGGCTGGCGGAGTACACGCTCCGCGGCAGCCGGAGCAACACCCCGCGCGAACGGGTGCTGCTGTTTACCGACTGCTACGACGTGACGACCTGGCAGCAGCGGCACTATACCAACGGGGTCTACACGGGGACCAACTACAAGTACGTCTGGCGGGATGAAGCGGGCAGCTCGCTTTTGACTCTCAACGGGTCTTACAGTTCTGAGCAGCAGACCCCCAAGGCCGCCAGCCCGTTCTGGTTCGCCGATGCCGGTGAGCGGATGTGGATCGCCTTCGCCCTCGACCGGCTGGCCAAAGAGTACGACAGCCAGGGCTATGTCGATTTTCGAGTGCGCGGCAAAGATCGCGTCCGCGTGGGGGATGGCTACCTGGAGTTCCATTTCGGCGGAGCGGTCACGAAGCTGACCTCTGAGGATATCAAGTCCCTGAGCATCGCCAACGGCAGCTTTTCGGTCCGCACGCATGAGGCCCGCTGGTTCAGCAGTAAGGGAAAGTTCTCGTTCGAGTACGGCGGCATGGGAAACGCGAAGCTGTTCCTGTTCGCGGTGGAGCGACTGGCGGGGTATTCGTTTTCTTGAGACCGAAATATCAGTCTGATTTCTACTGACGACAAGAGCCTTCGCCTGTGAAGGGGAAGGCTCTGTCATCACTCAATCCACGGAACTCTCGCTACCTCACGGGCAGGACCAGTGGGGGCGGCACGGTATCGACCGGCGTTGGTTCGCGAGTCTCTGGCTGCGGTACAGTTCGCTGCGGGCTGATGATCTCACCTCCATGACAGTTGCAGCGCGGCTGCTCATCGCGGGGGTAGACATGGCCACAGCTGCAGATTCGTCGCGGGAGCACGGAACCGCCGTCCTCGCACGAGAACTCGCCATAGTGAGCCTCCGATCGGCACCGAGAACGACACCCACCCAGAACCAACGGAGGAGGCGGCAGGACTCGAGTTCCCGCCGGGGGTGGACAAACGCCTTGCGCGTGCCAATCCACGTAGGCCGAGCCCGCCGTCCAGGCACCACACCCCTGGACTCCTCGAAACGCATAACTCTGGTCTAAGCTTCGCAGTGCGCGAGCCAGATCGAACAACTCGCTATTCACAGCATCACGGACGGCAATCGGCCCCAGGGACGATTCCTCCGACACAGGTTCCGGCGGCCGGTTTTCCTCAGCCATCGCCGGGAATTGACTCACCCAGCCGACAATGAGGGCGAACCCCCACGCCAAAGGACACGACCAGATTCGGACAGGACGCATGCACGCACTCCTTCAAAGGGGAAAGGGACTGAACTCGACCTGTCTGAGCGAAATGGTATGCGTGGACAAAGCGGGGATCGACGGGGAAATTGTCGAAATGGGAAAAATCGTTACAACCGGACCGCGGCAGGATGGAGGTGTTCAGCGACTTGGCGAAGTGACTTGTCGGGAGTTCATTCGCTCACTGGTGGTCCCCGTTGGGTTCGGCAGAGTTCCATACTGCCCGGATCGGCCACGCATCGAGGCCACGACTCGAAGATGGCATCGAGCCCTCCGCCCTGAAAGGGCACGACAAACCAGCCTGGGGCAGAGCGACCAGCGGGAGCGCCGCCCCAGGTCGCCGAGTCCCAGCCTGCCGAGCCCTGTAAGGGCGAAACAGGAGTCCTCTCAGCCTCTGTTTCGCCCTTTCAGGGCTTGGCCATTCCAGCAATTCCAACCCAGGACGGCGCTACGCGGCTGTCGCCGCTGCGCTCTGCCCTGGGCTGGCTTGTCATGCCCCTTCGGGGCGGAAGAGAGTCTGGAGGGACTCTGTGTTGGTGATGTCCACAGTGGCCGACTCGGGGCTTTGCGCAATCGCCTTTCGGGGGACCACCCATGGGCAAATGCCCCCTTGCCGTAGTGCGATGTGAAGCTGATCTTTTCCGCACAGTTGAAGTGCCGTTCGATGGTGCGGCACAGCATGGGATTTCGTCCAGAGTTTCGTCGTAACTGATTGACAGTCAGTCGCATCAAGATTGACGAGTCCATGCTGCACCGCCAAACTACCGAAGTATTCTACCGCACTTCGGCAGTCGAATACCTGTTCGTCGTCCACGTAATATCAGCGCACGCACATCAATGAATGAATCGGCATCCCAAACACCATCGACCGGCAGCTTCGAATCAGTTCCGGACCGAAAGAAACGTTTTCATTTCTGGCGATGCTTTTGGCTGACCTTCCTCGTTGTCTCACTGGCGTACGCTTGGTACAGCTTTTACGTCCCAACCAACAGCATCGCTTGGGCTGACAAATACACTTCGGCTCAGCAACAAGCAGCCGACGCTGGTAAACCGATTATCCTCTACTTTACCGGCACGTGGTGTGTACCCTGCCGAGTGATGAAACGCCAAGTCTGGGCTGACGAAGAGGTGAAGACATTGGTCAACGCGCAATTCATCCCTGTGGCGATTGACGTCGATAACCCAGATTCTGCCGCCGTGCTAGCTCGTTACAGCGTCGGCGGCGTCCCCGTCACGATTATTGCCGATTCACAAGGAAATGCTTTACGATGGCGAGCAGGGGGAATCAGTAAACCCGAATTCATCGAGCTGCTCAGAGAGCCGAATCCATCCGCCGCAAAGGACCTGTGATGCCAAACGGCAGGGCAGCCCGACTCGCCTCCAAAATATCGACGAACAATCGGTTCAACCGGAATTGCAGTCCGTGCGGTTTCTGAAGTCAACGTTCGCCCGCCGCGGCCCGGTTAACACGGCAACCAAACCGTCCAAACTGCGCCCCACGAGGCACGTCGGGCAAGCCCGACGGCTAACAAGGACAGACCAGTGTCCGATCCCCGTTGACATGGTTTCTCCGGCGTTCGACAATCCCCGCTGAACCGGTCCGTTGCCAGTGACCGGTCCACTCCTGCAGGGAAGTCAACCGCCGTGGATGAAGCGATTCGCAAGGCTCAGGTTCTGGTCGAGGCTCTGAGCTGGATTCGGCAGTTTCGGGATCGATACGTTGTCATCAAGCTGGGGGGCAGTGCCCTCGAAGAGACCGAAGCTGTTCGCAGCTGTCTGTCGGATGTGCTGTTCATGGAAGCGGTCGGGATGCGGCCGATTCTGATCCATGGGGGTGGTAAGGCGATCAACAAGGCGATGGAGTCGGCCGGGATTGAGCCCAAGTGGGTCAAGGGCCGCCGCTACACCGACGATGCCACGCTCGACATCGTCTCTCGCGTCCTGGCCGAGGAGATCTGCGAAGGGCTGGTCGACGAGATCCGCAATCTGGGCGGCCGCGCGGTGCCGATGAACTTCCGGTCGCAGAACGTCCTGATCGGCGAGAAGCTGACGATGAAGGACGAGGACGGGAGCGAACTCGACCTGGGCCGCGTTGGTCAGGTCACCAACATCAATCGTGAGCTGCTGACTGCCACCTGCCGGGCCGGGTCGATCCCCGTCATTCCGTCGGTGGCTCTCGACAAGGACGGCGGTCGGCTGAATGTGAATGCCGACACCGCTGCGGCGGCGGTCGCGAAGATGCTGCGGGCCGAGAAGCTGGTGTTCCTGAGCGACGTGCCGGGGATATTCCTGGATCGAAACGATCCGAAGACGCTGCAGTCGAACCTGAACATTCCCAGGGTCCGCGAGCTGATCCGCAGCGGAGTGATCAACGCCGGGATGGTGCCGAAGGTTGAAGCCTCGCTCGAAGCGATCGAAGCGGGGGTCCGCAAGGTCCACATTATCGATGCGCGGATTCCGCACTCCCTGCTGCTGGAGATCTATAGCGATACCGGGATCGGGACGGAGATCGTGCGGTAGCCGGGCGATTGGCTCTGCCGCAGAGCCCGGTGGACGGCAGAATTCTTACGAAGTCTGCTACGGGCAGAGATAGCCGTCGTCGTTATCTCGAGCCAGGGCGGCGCGGTAGACGGCCTGGGCCTGGAAGTACTCCAGGAGCGCATCGACTTCCGTTTCTGCTGCCTCTGCGGCCTGTTGCTCGCGAAGGTTCACAGACAGCAGGTCCGAGCTGCCGTTGTCGAACTTCTTTTGTTCCACTTCGGCCATGTACTTGGCCAGCCGGACGGCTTCGCGGGCTTGTACAACGCGTTCGCGAGCTGCGGTGAGGGCCGCGAACGTGGCCTGGACCTCGGTGGTGATTTTGTCTTCGGTCATGCGCCGCTTGGCGACGATCTGCGAGGCCTTCGCCTCGAGCGCGGACATCTTGCCGCGGGCCTTGCGGCGCTGGATCGGGACTTCGGCATAGATTCCGGCTTCGAGCTCGAATGGGCTCTTGTCCTTCTTGGAGCTGGTCGGGGTTCCGTTGTCCTGCGAGCCGGTGACCAGGGCATCGACTTGGGGCAGGAAGTCGTTCTGAGCTGAGGCGTAATCGATATCGATCTCGCGACGCAGGAGGTCGAGGGCCCGCAGCTCGGGCCGCATCGCCAAGGCAGTCTGAATGTCGGACTGCAGCTGCGTTTCGGTCAGCTCGGGAGGCTCCGGGAACTCCGGAACCCAGGTCTCCAAGGGGATGATGGGCTGGCCCATGTCATCGCGGTAGTACAGCGAGAGCTTCACGGCGGACTGCCGGCTCTTTCGAGTGGCATCAATCAGCTTCGCCTGACGCGAGACGATGATTCGCTGGTTGTCATCCGCATCCGGCGGGTCGAGATCGCCCGCTTTCACTCGTTTGCGAATCCCTTCGTTGCGGCCTGTTGCCAGGACCAGCAGCTGGCTGGCGATGTCTTCTTTTTTGGAAGCTGCGACCCACTCCCAATACTGAATGGAGCCATCTCGGACGAATTCGATCAGCTGGATCTGAATCTCAGGCTCGGTCCGCTGCCGGGCGTATGTCGACTTCCAGAGTTCAGCGCGGCGGGCGTCGATCGATCGGTTGCGAGCGAGTGGAACCTGGACACCGCCTTTGAACTCTCCGTTGCCGTTCGTCTGGCGTTCCTGGTACCACGGCTGGAATTCGCCGCGACCGATGCGGTAGCCCCCGAACACATCAGCCCCGCCGTACAGCGGTTGAGTGACGCCGATCGTCTGCCGGTAGGTCTGGTAGAAACCGACTGGGCCGTTCTCGGTCGAGCCCTTGAGCTTCGTGTCAAAGTTCCCGTTGGCTG
This sequence comes from Planctomycetaceae bacterium, assembly GCA_044337025.1. Classification (GTDB taxonomy): domain Bacteria; phylum Planctomycetota; class Planctomycetia; order Planctomycetales; family Planctomycetaceae; genus TH-plancto1. The sequence goes on along the minus strand of JBIIOI010000012.1, from coordinate 43,616 downwards.
CCAGGATTTCGGCGTTGGCGATGTTTCGCTGGTAGCGGGCCACTTCCAGCAGCGGGAAGTTCGCATAGACCGACGACACCACCGCATCGAGCGCGAGCACCTGCGGAGCAGCTGGATTGGCGGGCTCCTCGGCGGCGACCGGAAGGATTTCGCTGGAGGGCTCGGCCTCAGGCTCGGGAGCTTCCGAAACGACTGGCGGGAGATTGCCGGGCTCAGGGGCCTGAGCGACCGGCTCACGTTCCGGTGTGCGACGGGCGATGGCGTCTCGCAATCCGGCACATCCGGAGAGCGAGAGAACCAGCGTCGCGATTGTCAGACTTCCGTGCCGCATGCCGTGCCGCCTCGTCCTGAGACGCTCTGCCCCACCCTGGGCAGATCGATTCCTTTGTTCATTCGTCAGGACCTGTGCCCAAGTCTTACGAAACTGATCTCGGGATCGACCGGCATTTCGATTGTTTGGTTCTCTTTCGGCAGGACCGGAGTTCCGGACTCGAACTGGCTATTTCTCGCCTTTCTTGGCCGGTTTCTCTTCAGTTTCCGGGGTGACCGATGGCGGAAAGCCGTTCATCTTCCGCCAGATTTCGTACCACAGCGGCACGGTTTTCAGCAGGATGAACCCGTTCGCCCGTACTCCTTGCCGCAAGTAGCGTTCGCTGGGCCACTGGGTGTCTCCCTGTTCGAGATCGGGCAGAACGAGGACTCGAAACTCACCTTTGCCGTTGTCGGTTGAATCGACGGAGACCACTTTGCCACCGAATGTTCCGACCGCGATCGACGGCCAGCCGGTGAATTGCACCGCGGGCCAGCCTTCAAACTGCAGGCGAACGTGGTCTCCGGCATGCACCAGCGGGGCATCCAGCCCCTTCACCCACATCTGGACCGCTCGGTCCGCGGTATCGGGCACGATCGTACAGAGCGCGTCGCCTTCTTTCACGAAGCCCCCTTCCGTCGCTCCCATCAGCCGCAAGATGTAGCCGCTGCGGGGAGCCCGGACAAACTGGTTCTCCTGACGGGTGACTTTGACCTCGCTATCGATCAGTTCCTTTTCGGCCTCATTGAACGACTTCTCAGCCTTGGCGATTTCGGAGTCGACTTTGGAGACATCCTGGCGGGCCTTGTCGAGATAGGCCCGGACCTGATCGATCTTGGCCTGGGCCTCCTGGCCTTTGGCGTCGCGTTCTTTTTGCTTCCCTTCGTATTCGCTCTTGGCGGCTTCGATGTTGCGCTTGGCGATTTCGACCTTGGCTTTGGCGGCCTTGTACTTCTGCTCGGCTTGCTGGAGCTTCTGTTCGGATACGACTTTCTCCTCGAACAATTTGACCTGGCGGTTGTAGTCGGCTTCATCCTGGGCCAGCAGCGCGTCGACTTCGAATAACTTTTGGATCTCCGATTCGTATTTGGCAACCGCAGCCTTCACGAATTCATCAGCGGCCGCGATCGTCGAGTCGCGGGCGGTTCTCATGATGTCGACTTGCTGTTCGTACGAGTGGACCTGATCCTGGGCGCGTTGGATCTGGATCTCGGTGGCGTTCAGGTCTTTGCGGGCCGCTTCCACCTTCCTTTTGGCCTGGTCCGCCTGACTCTTCAGCTGTTGAAGGTAGTTCGGGTCGAGGTCTTGAATCTCGCAGATCAAGTCCCCTTCCTTCACGTAGGCGTTCTCGACGATCCCCTCGCCCCAACGCACGATCTGGCCCTTGATCAAAGCCTGGACTGGCTGCTGCCGCTCCAGCGGGGCATAAGCGAGGACGTTCCCTTTGCCGCCCACGGTCTGCTGCCAGGGAGCGATCAGGACCAGTGCCAGGCTACCGAGGAGGAGGATCAACAGCACGCGTCCCAGGCCGCGCGCCAATCGGGAGCTTTTTGCCAGCCGGATCGACGGCAGCAGAACGGGCTGAGATTGAGTCTTTTCGAGCGTGGCCATGATTGGGATTCTCTAGCGATGGCTGAGTTTGTGTGTCGGACCGGGGAGACGATCTGGAGGCAGACTAGAGAGTGACTTGAGACTGGCACGCCCGTGCCAATCGATCGCGGCCCGTCTGCAGCAGCACGATCCGGTCGGGGTCCCGGAACAGGTCCGACGACTTCAGCTGTTCGATCTCGGAGTCGCTCAGGGAGTCCAGTAGTCCATCGATCAGCAACAACTTGGGCCGCCCTGCCAATGCTCGGGCGAGGACGAGCCGAATGACTTCCGTGCGGGTCAGCGGCAGGAAGTTGATGGCGATCGGGCAGCGAACTCCCTTGGGGAGGTGATTGAGCCGCTGCTCCAGTCCCACATCCCGGATGGCTTTCCACATCGCGTCGTTGTCCACATGAGGACGCTCGAGGGTGATGTTGTCCGCAATCGTGCCGGTCAGGACTTCAATACGCCGGACAATCGCCACATCACGGCGGAGCAGGTCGGACCGGATCTCCCGCAGGTCCACACCCGAGACTCGAATGGCCCCCGTATTCAGCGGTCGCAGCCCATACAGGTGGTCAATCAGCTGGGAGGAGCGATGCAGATCGCCTTGCAGCGTGGCACACTGCCCCGCCACCAGGCGGACATCGGTCGCCGTGCCCGCCGATTTTTCGATCTGCAGTTCGATGGGGCGTCCCGATGGGATCGCCACCGCACCGCGGCAGGGCTCGACCGGTACGTCGTACAGGTAACCGAGCTTGTCGATCGACGCCAGCAGGTCGTAGAACGCTTCGAGCTGTTTTCCGAACTTGGCGACCGAGGACACGATCACCGTCACGATCAGCTCGGCGGCAATGAGCTGGCCCAGCGTGAGCTGACCGCTCATGACGAGCCAGCCGCCCAGAGCCAGCAAAGCGGTACTGGCCAGGGCCTGCAGCATCAGGGCAGAGAACGACTGCCGGAGCAGAATGCGGAAATGCTTCTTGCGGGCATCCAGGTATCCGGCTACCTGAGTATCGACCTGCTGCAGGGCGAGTTCGGCACCGCCCTGCCCTTTGAACAGGAGCGGGCAGCGGGCGACCTGCTCCAGTTCGTCGGCGGTAGAGTACTTGTACTTGGACTCCTTGATGCTGGTCTTCACAGCTCCGATGGCCAGAACGGTCAGGATGAACAGGATCGCCGCCAGCAGAACCAGATCGAATGCCAGCATCCAGGGGTGGTAGAACGCCAGAACGGTCATGCCGATCAACGTCGTCAGCAGCACTCCCACTCCGTCGAGCAGGAACGACGAGACGACTTTCTGGACGGTGACCACGTCGAAGAAGCGGTTGATCAGCTCAGGCATGTTCTGGCTCTCAACCGCGGTCGTGTCGACTCGCGGGAGACGCCAGGCGAGGTCAGAGGCCACTCGAGCAAAGATTCGGCGCTGGATGATTTCCGCGACGAACGACTGCAGGGCTCGCAGGATCGCCGAGAACGTCAGGAAGGCGAACAGAATGACGGACAGTACCACGATCGGCTGAATCAGCCGACCAAATGCGACCGTGTTGACGAGAGACTCGACTGCCAGCGGGGTGGCCAGCGTCAGCAGCGCGATAACGAGCGAGTAGACGAGGATCGTGAAGATATCTCGCCACTCGGGCCACAGCAGTGTGACCAGTCGCGACCAAGGGGTCTGTGCAGCGTGATGGTCTGCGGGGGCCGGATAGCGACCGTCGATGACGATCGCCTCGAAGGCGGCTCCGTCTGGACAACACTGCTGCCAGCTCAGATCGGACCGCTGGACTCCGTCATTGGTGCAAGATCGGACTCCCTCGGTGGTTAGGGCGACCCAGCCGACCTGACTCTGGGCCAGCACGACCGCGCCCGATTGGCTGATCTCCCAGAACTCCTTGGCCGTGGCTGTGTGACGACGACACCGCAGGCCGGTCGCAGGCCCGGCAACGACGTACCAGTTGACCCACGGAGCGGAAGAATCTTGAGCCGCAGCTTGATTGAGGTCCGAAGCCAGACGCAGGGAATCGAGCGTAAACCCCAGATCACTGAGGGCCAGCTTCAACAGCTGGGCTCCGCGTTCGGCGTCGGTCAATCGATTGAGAGAATCTGCCACGCACCTGCTCCCACGGATTCCACGAGGAAACGACGGAGAGGTGCCAGCACTCAGCGAAAGTTTGAGATCCGGGGGCTCCTGGCCAAAAACCAGTTGCGGCGGATGCTCAACGAAATCTCTGTGCAGCAGTGCTCCGACGATCCGCGTACGGAATGACTCTGTCTCCGGATCATCGGAATTTAGACCGAATATTCATGAGGGCCAGTTCAGTCGTGGCCAAAACTGCGAAAGTCGTTACAGGGATTCAGGATCGGGCCAGTCGTCAGACACTGCGAACGAGACCACAGGGGCCTCGGCGACACGGTCGACTTTCCGCTTGGGGCGGCGATTCGCGACGGTTTCCAGCCCCTCGTACGAGAGTTCCGGCAGCATCTGGTTGATACGAATCTCGACGCGGGTCAGCTCTTCGCCCTGTTCGGGGGTCACGAACGTAAAGGCGCGACCGTTGTTCTCGGACGAGATTCGCCCGGTGCGACCGACGCGGTGGACGTAATCGTCACAGGACTCGGGAATGTCGTAATTGATAATGTGAGAAATTCCGCTGACGTCGATTCCGCGACCGACCACGTCTGTGGCGATCAACAGACGCAGCGATCCATCCCGCAGCTGGCGGAACACCCGATCACGTTCTCGTTGAGGCAGGTCGCCGTGAATGGCCGCCACGTTCCGCTTGAGCCGCTTGGAGAGCCGGGTGTAGAGCTTGTCGGCCCCGCGCTTGGTGCGGCAGAAGACGATCGCCTGCTGGGGGCGTTCCTCGAACAGCAGGCGCACGAGCAGCGGGAACTTGCGGTTCTCGTCGACCGTGCAGTAATACTGCTCGACGGTGCTGGACCCGATCTCGTCGCCCGAAAGGTCGACCATCCCTGGGTCACGCATGTACTTCTGGGCCAGCTTCTGGACTCCGGCGTCCATCGTGGCAGAAAGCAGCAGCGTCTGACGCTGTGAGGGGCACTTGCGCAGGATGCGCTCGATGTCCGGACGGAATCCGATATCGAGCATCCGGTCGGCTTCGTCGAGAACGACGATCTTGATGCGTGACAGATCGAGCGCGTTCCGCTGGATCAGGTCAATCACGCGACCGGGTGTTCCGACGACGATCGACGGGCACCGCTCCAGAGCCTTGAGCTGGGCCCCGATCGCACGGCCTCCGACGAGGAGGGCGGGCTGGCAGTTGTGCTCGACCGCGAGTTTGGTCGCCTCGGCGGCGACCTGCTCGCTCAGTTCGCGAGTTGGCGAGAGCACGACGGCCTGGACTTCGGGCAGCGAGTGATCGATCGTCTCCAGAATCGGGATGACGAACGCCGCCGTCTTGCCGGTCCCGGTGCGTGCCTGACCAATGGCATCTTTCCCGGTGATTGCCAGCGGGATGAATTCGGCTTGAATGGGTGTGGGGTGGGTGTAACCGACCGTGCGGATGGAACGCATCATCCGTGGGCTGAGACCCAAATCATCGAACGTGGACAAACTGGTACTTCCTGGACCCTGCTGAGACGAACAACTTCCGAAACAGACGATGCGGAACTCTATGGAGGCCAGCAATTTACCTCAGGAGCCCTACCCCGGTCAAGGTGTCAAGCGAACGTGGTGAGAATTTCGCCTCTCCAGCGGCTGTTTGAGTCGTCGAGTTGTTGTCCGACAATTCGATTTTTGTAGAGGTTTGGGGATCTGCGTGAATCTGCGAAATCTGCGGATCACTGCTTGCAACCCCGGACAGTCCTGAGCGAACATCCCGGCTGCCGTCGTCGCTTCTCGTTCTGGTTGCGGAGGGAATCCCATGGGAAAGTCAGTCGGATGGATTCTGTTGGCGTTTCTCTGTCTGGGAGGGGCTGACGTCCGGGCTCAGCAGGCTCCCTACGATCAGTTTCCAGCTGCCGATCCGCCGTATTTCCGAGTACGCTACGAAGCGTCGACTCAGCCGGGTGAGTTGCCCTATGGGGTCAACTACACGATCTGGATTCCTCCGCAGGTGAAGGCACTGCGCGGGGTCGTCGTGCATCAGCATGGCTGTGGCGAGGGCTCGTGCAAGTCGGGGCTGACGGGAGCTTTCGATCTGCACTGGCAGGCCCTCGCGAAGAAGCACGATTCTGCCCTGCTCGCTCCGGCTTACGAACAGCCAGATAAGGCCGATTGCCAGCTGTGGTGTGATCCTCGCAATGGATCGGATGCAGCCTTTCAAAAGGGGCTGGAGGACCTGGGGGCGAAGTCCGGACATCCGGAACTGGCCACCGTCCCGTGGGCGATCTGGGGGCATAGTGGCGGCGGACATTGGTGCGGCGGCATGGTCATGTTGCATCCGGATCGTGTGGCGGCTGCGTGGCTGCGATCGGGGGTTCCCCTGCTCAAGGACGATCCCGCGCGGACTGGCATCAAGGCTCATACGTTGCCAGAGGCGGCATTGGGTGTCCCCGTGATGTGCAACCCGGGGACTCAGGAAGGCGTCACGGTCAAGGACGGTCGATTTGCTGGAGTCTGGCCCGCCAACGAATTGTTCTTCGGCACGGTCCGCGGGCGGGGCGGCTTGGTCGGCGTGGCCATCGATCCGCTCTCGGCCCACGAGTGCGGAAATCAGCGGTACATGGCGATTCCGTGGCTCGATTATTGCCTGTCGGTCCGGCTCCCGAAATCGGCGGGCGAGCCACTGCGCGCGATCCCTATGGACCAAGCTTGGCTGGCCCCTCCCACGGGATGCGAGGCTGTCCCCGCCGCAAAGTTCGCCGGTGACCCGCTCCAGGCTGGCTGGCTCCCCAACGAGGCCATCGCCCAGATCTGGATGCAGTACGTGAAGGACACAGCTGTGGCGGACACCACACCGCCTCCGGCGCCGACGAACCTGAAGGTGGTGGGCAATGAGCTGACTTGGGACGCCGAGGCTGACCTCGAAAGCGGGCTGGCGTACTTTCTCATTGAAAGAGACGGTCAGCCGCTGGCTCAGGTGCCCGAACAGCCGAAGAACCCGTTCGGGCGACCGATTTTCCAAGGGCTGCAATACAGCGACACCCCGTCCCAGCCGCTGGTGGCGATGAAGTTCGTCGATCCCAGCGTGAAGGCGGACCAGAAGCCCAGCTATCGTGTCATCGCGGTCAATACTGCGGGGCTGAAATCAGCTGCGTCCCAAAGCTCCGGCGACGAGTGAGGGCGGGATCCCGAGAGCGGCACGGCGGAATGTGCTACGCCAGCTGCTCCGAGACCTTTTCGGTCTTCGGGGCAAACCAAGGATAGATCGCCGGGATTACGAGCGACGTGAGCAGCGTGGAAGTCACCAGTCCTCCGATGACGACTGTAGCCAGCGGCTTCTGCATTTCGGCTCCGTCACTGGTTGAAAAGGCCATTGGCAGGAACCCCAGGCTGGCGACCGCAGCTGTCATCAGCACGGGACGCAGGCGGGCCATCGCGGTTTCGCGGGTCACCTGATCCATCGACAGACCGGTAACTCGCAGGTGCTCGGCGGCACTCACCCAGACCAGCCCGTTCAGCACAGCCACGCCGAACAGGGCGATGAACCCCACCCCGGCGGAGATGCTGAACGGCATGTCGCGAATGGCGAGGGCGAAGACTCCTCCGGAAGCGGCCATCGGCACTGCCAGGAAGATGAGCATCGCCAGGCTGACCGAGTGCAGACTCGTGTGCAGTAGAAGGAAGATCAGCAGCAGCACGATCGGTGTGATCAGCATCAATCGCTGCTTGGCGGACTGCAGATTCTCAAAGTCGCCGCCCCAGCGGACTTCGTAGCCGGTCGGCAGAGCAACGTTCTTGGCGACAGCTTCCTGGGCCGCAGCCACGAACGAAGCCACGTCGCGCCCGCGCACGTTGGCGGCAATGAACGTCCGGCGACGGCCCGATTCGTGTTCCACTCCGGGAGGAGTCTCCTCGGTCCGGATATCGGCCAGCTCTCCCAGTGGAACCGGCTGGCCACCCGCCGAGGCCACGGGCAGCTGGGCGAGGCGTTCGACCTGGCTGCGCCAATCTTCAGGAATCTTCACAGTGATCGGAAAGCGGGCGCGACCCTCGAAGATCAGCCCGACCTCGTGACCGCCAATCGATGAGACCACGTCCATCACCTTCTGGGCTTCGATCCCATATCGTGCCAGGGCGTCGCGGCGGGGCACGATCGTCAGGGTTGTCAGGTTTGCCTGATAGTCGGCCTTCACGTCGACAGCGCCGGGGATCTCTTTCAGCACACGTTCGATCGCCTTGGCCTTGGCCCCCAGGACGGCCATGTCTTCTCCGTACAGCAGCACAGCCACGTCGGCTTTGACCCCAGCCACGAGTTCGTCGACACGCATTTCGATCGGCTGAGTGAACCCGAACACTGTCCCCGGAACATTCTTGTAGAGAACGTCCGACATCGCTTCGACCAGCTCTTCGCGCGTCCGGGGTGTGGGCCATTTCGTGTGATCGGTGAGGATGACCCAGACGTCGGTCTGCTGCACGCCCATCACATCGTTGGCGATCTCCGGTCGACCCGTCTTGCAGAAGACGGTCTTCACCTGATCCGGGAAGTTCTTCAGCAGCAGCGTTTCGATCTGATTCGACATCCCGATGGCGCCTTCGAGCGAGGCACTGGGCAGGCGGTTGGCCTCAATCAGGATGTCCCCTTCGGAGAGTTTGGGCATGAACTCTCCACCCAGATGCGCCCCGACTGGCAAGCTGATGGCAAACACCAGAGCTGCGACGAGTGCCGTCAGGTAGGGATGCGAGATCGCCCGCATGACGATCGGGCGGTAGACCCACTTGATCATCCGGACGGGCCAGATGTCGTGGTCGGCGATCTTCTTCGGCAGTGCCAGAGTGGCCAGCACGGGCATCAGGGTCATCGACAGGATCAGCGATCCGAACAGCGCGAACAGCACGGTGAGTGCCATCGGGCGGAACAGCTTCCCCTCTGTCCCCTCCAGCATCAGGATCGGCAGGTAAACGATCGAGATGATCAGCTCACCGAACATGGTCGGTTTGCGGACTTCAATCGAAGCATCTCGTATCACCTGTATCCGGTCGCGTCCCTCGTGATTGTGTGACAGTCGGTGGATGCAGTTCTCGATCATGATGACCGACGAGTCGACGATCAGTCCAAAGTCGATCGCCCCCAGGCTCATCAGGCTGGCTGTGATTCCGAACCAGTGCATCAGGTTTGTGGCGAACAGCACCGAGAGCGGAATCGCCATCGCCACGACGAGCCCTGCCCGAAACGAGCCCAGCATGAACAGCAGCACGATGATGACCAGGACGCCGCCTTCGACGAGGTTCTTGACCACCGTCTTGAGTGTGCGTCCAATCAGTTCGGCCCGGTCGTAGATGATTTCGATCTTCACTCCCGGAGGCAGCGTCGGTTCGATCTCAGCAATTCGCTGCTTGGCTCGCTCGACGACGATGCGGGAGTTCTCGCCAATCAGCATCATGCACAGCCCAGTGACTGCCTCGCCGCGGCCATCGCGGGTGACGGCCCCTTGACGAGTCATGGGAGCTGCAACGACTTCGGCCACGTCACGAATCAGGAGCGGCGTTCCCCCTTCATCACGCCGGATCACGATCGACCGAATGTCGTCCATCGTCTCCAGCAATGCCTGGCCGCGGATAAAACGCTGCTCGTCATGATGGACGAAGTACCCGCCCCCGGCGGAGGAGTTGTTTCCCTCCACCGCAGCAAAGAGATCTTCGAACGTCAGACCATGGCTGGTGAGCCGGTCGGGGAACGGGCGGATTTCGTAGGTCTTGTAGTACCCGCCATGCGTGTTGATCTCGGTGACTCCGACGATTTCTCGCATCTTGGGAGCGACTTCCCACTCTAGAATCGTCCGCAATTCCATCGGTGTGTAGCCCTCGCCGCGGACTTCGAACTGCAGGATCTCTCCCAGAGCGGTCGTCAGCGGGCCGAGTTCCGGCATTCCGAATCCGGGGGGGATCTTGGCAGCTGCGCTCGTGATCCGTTCGGAGACCACTTGTCGAGCCCAGTAGATGTCAGTCCCTTCTTCGAAGACCAGCGTGACCACCGAGATGCCGAATTTCGACACGCTGCGTACTTCTTCCACACGCGGCGCCCGACCGATCGTCGTCTCGATCGGGTTCGTCACATAGCGTTCGACCTCGACCGGAGACAGCGCTCCGGCCTCGGTCATGATCGTGACCTGCACGTTCGTCATGTCCGGGACGGCGTCAATCGGCAAATTGATGGCTGCGACGATGCCGCCGACGGCCATCAGCAGGGTCAGCGTGATGACCAGGAACCGGTTCTGGAGCGATAGATCAATCAGATGGGAGAGCATGGAAGTGTCCGTGAGAATCGCGTGAGGAGGATGTCACTGAGCGGAAGCGAACCCCGCCCGGTCTTATTCCTCGCGTTCCAGCAACAGTTCGGACTTCAAGGCGAAGGCCCCTTGATCCACGATCTTCTCGCCTCCACTCAGCCCGCTGGCGATCTCGACGAATCCCTGGTCCTCGATGCCGCGGCTGACGAACTTCTGACGGTACTTGCGGTCTCCGAGGTCGACAAAGACAAACGAGCGCGACTCGTGCTCACAGATCGCCGAGGCCGGGACAGCCACGACTTCGCGAGATTCGCCGAGTGGCAAACGCACGCGGACGAACAAACCGGGACGCAGCAGGCCATCGGTGTTGCTGATCGATGCGACCAGCGGAACCGAGTTTGTCTGCGTCGCCACTTCGCGACCGATGTAATAGACCGAGGCATCGAACTCGCGCCCCGACATGGCGGGGGCTGTCACCACGAGTGCGTCTCCTTGATGGAGCCCCATGGCGGACCATTCCCCTTCGCGGAGGTCAGCAGCCACCCACATCCGCGTGGTATCCGCGAGGATCAGCAGCGTGTCGCCGAGTTGGACTCGCTCCGAATTCGAATAGATCTTCTGCTCGATCGTCCCGGCAAACGGAGCCCGCACCTCCACGAGTGACAGACTCAATCCCTCCGTCCGAGGGGCTGTGTCCGGTTCGTCGTATCCCAGCAGTGTCGTGAGCAGCTGTTGACTGATCTTGAGTTTGTTGAGCCCCTGTTCGGCGGCGTTCTTGGCGCGAGCGACATCCTGTTTCACGTCAAAGGTCTCCTGTTCGGAGACAGCCTGCAGCGCAGCTTCGGCCGTCTGGAACTCGTTCTTGCGTTCCGCGACCTGCCGACCGGAAATGGCCCCGGTGTCTCCGGCGGTCGCTCCGCTCTTCACCAGCGATTCGGCGAGCTGATACCTGGAGTACGCAGCCAGCAAGGTCTCGCGGCTCTTTCCGACCAGTGTCTCCTTGAGGCTGGTTCGAATCTGGTCGATGGTCTGTCGCTCGCGGATGGCTTTCACCAGCGTCTGCAGACCGCTTTGGCGGTTCGCGGCCCACTCGAGTTCCGTCTGGAGGACCTTCAGCTCTTCGGAGAACTGCAAGACCTCGGCTCGGGCCTTGCCGACTTCGGGGCTGCTGAGAATCGCCAGACACTGGCCCGGAGAGACCGCATCGCCGGGTTTGACTTTGACGTCGATCAACGTCCCCGCCGTGGCGGCCTTCACGGCAATATGGCGGGTGTCGTCGTACTGAATGCGGCCAGGAACCGTGCGGGTCATCCGCAGTGGGCGAGAGCCGACTGTCACGGAGTGAATCCCGGCCGCCTCGACCTTCTCAACCGGCAGTTGCACAACGCCGGCTTCGAGTGGGGCTGCGGTCGCCTCTGCTTCAGGCACGGCAGCAGGGGGAAGAGTCGAGATCGAGTAGATCGCCCAGCCCCCGATTACGAGGACGCAGACAAATAGCAGGGCGGAGCCCAAGCGAGCTTTCATGGGAAGCTTCCCGAGAAGAAATAGGACAAAGCACCGGAGCCCACAGATCAAACGGGGCACGTCGCGGAGTCACTGCCGAGCCTTATCGAAGCTGAGCAGCTCTATCGAATTCCATCAGCAACGAATCACGGTCATACGAGCGATTGGCACTCGGACTTTGAAAACAGTTCGCGGGAGTGAAAGCTCGGCGACAGGAGCGCTGAGGTCGGTGAAGGTGTGAGAGTCACACCACATTGGGTCAGACAGGAGTCGCTCGGACTCCGCCAGATCGCGAGAGATCGACTCCCCACTGGGGACGGCCAGATCCTCGACCGGACGCTGCTGGGGAGGCGGTGATTCCGAGTCGCGATGGTCGGCTTGAACCTGTCCCCACAAGACCAGGTGAATGTGCCAGCACGAACAGTCCTGGCTACTCTTCCGCCAATGGCAGTCCCGCAGGTGCTCTGCGAATTGAGTCGCCTGGTCCTGAGCCTCGCCCGGATGAGCATGGAGCAGCGGCAGCGGGCTGTTCCACAAGCACAGGGCCACGAGAAAACGCCCCAACACAGCGACAAAACTCGCCGAGCGAATCCGAGATGGGCGTGACCACGACATCTGTTGATTGTCTGGTGTCGGCTGGGTGGTGTCAACTGGGATGTGGCTTGGCCCAGGGGGCCGCACTGTTTCACAGTGGGCAAGTTTTCAGTCGTCAGTTCTCGGTTTTCAGTCAGAAGAAGATTCTCAAGTGAGAAGAAGTGCGTAGCCGTGGGCTTGGGCCACGGCTGGCCTGAAGGTTCATTCGGCGAGTTTGCGGGAGGACGAATCGCGAGCTGTGGGGCCTGTTGGTTTTGCAGTTCAAATGCAGTTGTAGGCGCATCCTGGTGGAGGAAGTACACTCCGCGAGCAGTGTCGGAGACATATCTGGTCAATTGTCTCGGTCACGCGCAGGAGGCCTGTTCATGGCTGAACATTCGCGTCGTGTGAACCCCGATGAAGTTGTCAAAGTTCGTGAACTTCTCCACGGGGCGGGGATACGGGCGACGCCGGCTCGGATTGCGGTGCTGCAGGAGCTGCGGCAGTCCTCGTCCCCTCTGACGCACGCCGATCTGGCCGAGAAGCTGGTCCCGTTGGGCTTTGATAAGGCCACCGTTTTTCGAAATCTGTCAGATCTGGCCGATGCCGAGTTGATCTTCCGGACCGAGCTGGGAGATCACGTGTGGCGATTTGAGGCGTACGACCCGGAGCGGCCCGGGGCGGAGAAACATCCGCATTTTGTGTGCGTCGAGTGCGGCAGCGTCAGCTGTCTGGGGGACATGGAGTTCACCTCCACGTCGACGCGGCGAGCGAAATCAATTGGTCGCATCACGGAGATCTTGATCAAGGGGCACTGCTCGACGTGTGAGAGCGCCGCTTCGTGAGCCTGCGTGCCTGCTGCCTCTGCATCCTCTCAAACGTGAGTGAGTCAATGACCCGATCTCGTTTCTTCCGCCTGTTTGCGGTGTGCGCAGTTCTCGTGCAGAACGTCTCCGCATCCGCGGAATCGATCGAGGTCCGGGTCACCGGGGCTCCGGGGCAATGGGCACTGACCCGCGACGGGCAGCCGTACTTCGTCAAAGGGGTAGGCGGCGATGGTTCCTGGGAGCTGCTGTCGCAGTTGGGCGGGAACTCGGTCCGGACCTGGGGGCACGATCAACTGGGCGAGCAGCTGGACCGGGCTCACAAGCTGGGGCTGACGGTCACGGCGGGGATCTGGCTGGGCCAGGTGCGGCAGGGGTTCGACTGGTCCGATGCTGCCAGCCTGATCCGGCAGCGGGAGACGATTCGCCAAGCGGTGCTGAAGTACAAGGATCATCCGGCCCTGCTGATCTGGGCCTTGGGGAACGAGATGGAAGATCCGACCGGGCAGAATGGAGCTGTCTGGTCGGAGATCAACAATCTGGCACGGCTGGTGAAGTCGCTCGATCCGCAGCACCCGACGATGACCGTGATTGCCGAGCTGGGGGGTGACAAGGTGCGGAACCTGCATGCCCTCTGCCCCGATATCGATCTGGTGGGGATTAACTCATACGCTGGAGCTGCGTCGGTTGGTGAGCGGTACCAGAAGCAAGGGGGAACCAAGCCGTACCTGCTGACGGAGTTCGGCCCGCCGGGGATCTGGGAGATCGGAAAGAACGAGATCGGTGCCTTTCCCGAGTTGACCAGCACTGCCAAGGTGGCGGCTTATCGCACGGCCTACCAGAAGGCAGTCCTCGGGCAGCCGGGGACCTGCCTGGGCTCGTATGCCTTCATGTGGGGGCAGAAGCAGGAAGTGACAGCCACGTGGTTCTCGCTGCTGCTTCCGGACGGGGCGCGGCTGGGAGCGGTCGATGCCTTGTCTGAGTTCTGGACAGGGCGGGCTCTACAGAATCGCTGCCCTGAGATTGCCTCGCTGAGCCACGCCGGGAAGGCGATCGGCAAGCCCGGTGAGACCTTGCGATTCACGCTGCAGGGTTCTGACCCAGAGGGCGATGAACTCAAGGTCGCGTGGGAACTGGTCTCGGATCAGGAGAAGTATGGGACAGGCGGCGATGCGGAGGAGTCGGGGGCGACGATTCGCTCGGCGATTCGCAAATCGGATCACTCCGGAGCTGAGGTCGTACTCCCCGGAGAGGGCGGGCTCTATCGGCTCTTTGCCACGGTGCGCGATGGGAACGGCGGAGCTGCGATTGCCAATGTGCCGATCCGGGTCGATGCCCCGGTTGTGGTTCCGCTCGGAAAGCCCATGAAGCTGCCGCTGATTGTTTACGGTGATGACGGTGATCCTGCGACCTATATTCCGGCAGGGTGGATGGGGGACACGAAGGCGATCAAGCTCGATCCGGCCCACGCAGATCGTCCCCAGAAAGGGAAGACCAGCCTGCGCTGCGAGTTCGGGGCGACGAGTGGCTGGGGCGGAGTGGTCTGGCAACATCCGGCTCAAGATTGGGGCGACCATCGGGGCGGGTTCGACCTCACCGGAGCGAAGCGGCTGGTGTTCTCCGCTCGTGGGGAATCCGGGGGAGAAGAGGTCTCGTTCGGGTTTGGCTTGATCGGCACGGAGAAACGCTACTTCGACACCGCGAAAGGCTCGAAGGACAAGGTGAAGCTCACCACCGAATGGCAGCAGTTTGAGATTCCGCTCGATGCCTTGAAGAGCTCGGAGAACCTGACCCGGATCAAGACTGGGTTTATGTGGACCGTGGCCAGCTCGGGGCGGCCAGTGGTGTTCTATCTGGATGACGTTCGCTGGGAGTAAGTCAGTCCCAGATAGCCGTCGGGCTCGCCCGACGTGCCGTGTGTTTGCGACTGCCTGGCTCCCCTCTCCTTCCGGGGGAGGGGATGGGGGTGAGGGTTCTTGCCACTCGAGTGATCTTGCAACGTAAATGCAGGGGCATGATCTGACCGGCAATTTCCGCCTTTGGTTCCGTGAGGCCGTGACCTGCGACTCGGTCCACTGGACTCGGAGAGTCCAGCGACTTTGCAAGCTGATCTGGTCGAAATTGCCCGGTGACTCTACTCTGCCGCACCCAAATTTGGCTGGGAGGGAACCGGATGGTCGGAACTCGAGTACTTTACGCTGCGCTCGGGTGGCTGGCGCTCGCCGCACTCGCGCGGGCCGATTGGAGATTGCACCGCTCCGATCCCTCCGTTCGCTGGTCAGCTGTGCTGAAGGCCCCGGCTCCGGTCGGTCAATCCGAGACCGGGCCGCTGCCACCCGAATTGCCGCCGGCGGAATCGGAGCATGAAGCGGCTCCTTCCGAGGAGGACGAAGACGAGGAGATGCCCGCTGAGGAGGTGATTGTCGAGAGCCCCGCCGAGCCGCCTTCGATCGAAGTCCTTGGTGAAGTTTGGGAGTCGTCCTGGACCGAACAGATGATCGAGGAGAACAGCTTTCTGTGGCGTGACACCAACAACACTGCGGGGATTACGCCGGCCTCGAAGGGGTTCGGGCTGATCTCGCTGAGCTTCGAGTCGGTGTGGAAGACGACCGAAGTTCCCGGCGTGTGGGTCGTGCCGCGATTCACCTGGACGTTTGCCTCGGGACCGCGGGCTCCGGATGTGCAGGCCCAGCTGTACGATCTGCGGCTGGAGCTGAACTTCGCCCATGAGTTCGATGAGACCTGGGCCCTGCACCTGCATCTGGCTCCCGCGTTCTCCAGCGACTGGAACAACAAGTCGAGCGATGCGTTCCGCCTGATCGGCGGTGGCATGCTGGCAGCGCATGTCGATGAGCATCTGACCGTTCTGGGAGGAGTTGTGGCTCTGTCTCGGTTTGATATTCCCGTCCTGCCCGTGGGCGGCGTCCGCTGGCAACCGAACCGGCGGGTGGAGATCGACGCGGTCTTTCCCAATCCGCGGTTTGCATGGTGCTATGACGAGGACACCGAGAAGGACGAGACCGAGTGGCTGTACCTGGGAGGAATCCTCGGCGGGAACCAGTGGGCTGTTGACCTGGCCAGCAATGAACACGACAAGCTCGGGTACTCGGACTACCGGGTCGTGATTGGGACCGAAACCCGCAAGAAAGGGGGCGAGGTCTCGATCTGCGAGGTCGGTTACGTGTTTGAACGGCGTCTGGAATTCAGTCGCAGTGCGCTGGACCAGACACCGGGCGGGACGTTCATGATCCGCTGGGGGAGTCGGTATTAGGGCGGGACCACGTCACGGGCTCTGGCCTAAAGAGCCTCGCCCAGTACGCGTTTCTCAAACCGCCGCATCTGTTTCTCTTCGACGGCCTGCAGGTAGAGACCGGCGCGGGCAATCATCTCCAGAACGGATGTCACGAGTGCGACGGCGATCAGCCACAGCACCCCTCCCGCGAAGAATGCGATCCCTTGTGCATGACGATCTCCGTGCAAAGAGATCCAGCCGAGGAAGAGCAGGATGTAGGCTGGAATTGAGAACAGCATTCCCACCAGCCCGATTCCCAGGTCCGCGACGAACGACTCGCCCCAGGTGTCGCGAATGACTTTTGAGGATCGTTTCAGCGCATCCAGCGGCCCCACCTTCTCGACAACCAGGACCGGCACGACGAAGAAAGTCGCCATTGACCAGGCGAACTCAGCCAAGTTGACCGCGAACTTCTCGGTCCAGCGTTCGGCCCCTTTTTCCATCATCTTCAGAATGACGCCGACGGTCGCACTGACGAGCGCCCAGCCAGCGATCTGGGGCAACCGCTGCATCGCGGCCCGAAAGCCATCTGCCAGCGTCGGATCCCCCCCTCGAAACCGGATCAGGGCACAGGCCACCAGGGCCGAATTGAAGAACAGAATGATGAAATAGTTGACCGTGTAGAAGACAAACAGAGTGGCCCACAGGAGCCAGTTCCTCTGCCAGTCCGGCTGATCAACAAACCACTGACCATAGCCAGTGGACCAAATGGGCCAGGCAAAGCTCCCGAGGACCAGCAGACATGAGGTCAGGCTAATCGCTGGGAAAACGAGCAGTTCCTTGTCCTTCCAGAGGACATTGAGGCTTTCGACTGCCATGTCCCAGCCGCTTTCAATGCGATCGAGGAAACCGAACATGAGTTGCTCCTGAAAACGGCAATCTGATGGAGACATTCAACGCGAGAGCCGCTACGTCGGATCAAATGAAATTGGCCGATCGGCAGAATTCTTACGAATTCTGCTAAGGGCGAACGAGCAGAACGATGGCGGAGGCGTCGATTGATTCTTCGTGGCCGACGGGGCCGACTCGTTCGCCGGTTTTGGCTTTGACGTTTACAAAGTCGGTGGCGATTCCCAGCAGTCCGGCGATCCGCTCGGCCATGGTTTTCTTATACGGGCTCAGCTTAGGGCGCTGGGCGAAGACGGTGCAGTCGAGGTTGCCGATCTCCCAGCCGCGCTCGCGAACCGCAGCAGCGGCTTCGCGGATGAAGACCGACGAGTCGGCTCCTTTGTACTTGGGATCGGTGTCGGGGAACCATTCACCGATGTCGCCCAGGGCCGCGGCTCCCAGGATGGCATCGGTGATGGCATGCAGCAGGACGTCGCCGTCGCTGTGGGCGACGAACCCCTTTTCGTGAGGGACTTCGATCCCACCGATGATCAGACGGCGACCGGCTTCGAGGCGGTGCGTGTCGTGGCCGAGGCCAACACGGGTGACTGGTGACATGAGACCTTCCCTGTCGGCGACTTCTCCGAAGTCGCTGAAACGAGGTGACCAGCTTGGGGGTTGAGCGGATTGATGGGTTCTGAATTCTTACGAATTCAGCTACGCCACGGCACCATGGGAAACAGTCGCTTCCGCGCGGCGTCATCGAGCGGCGAGCCGTACTCGCACGGTTCGAAGGCCTCGATGTAGCGGATCTTGCGGCCCCGCTCCTCTCCGTAGGTCTCGATGATCAGGTCGCGATGCCGGTCTGCCAGCGGGGCGATCCAGGCCAGGATCTTCTCGCGCAGGAACTGCTTCCGCTCAAGCAGGCCGGTCGGCATCGGGGCGTCGAAGAATCCGATCCAGGGCATCCACTCGTAAAACTGGGATTCGTGGCAGTCGATCATGTCGATCACGGTGTCAATCACCGGCTCAATGTCGACGACCACTGTTGGCGAGAACGGGTACGGACGCTGGAAGTGATCGGACAGGAACCCCATCACCGGGTTCTTGCGCATCGGGGGGACCGAGGGGACCACGGCGGGGACGCAGACCATGTAAGCTGCATCGCAGACGATCTGCGACGTGTACCGGTGGTCGGGGTGGTAGTCGTTGGGGCGATGCGTCAGGACCAGATCGGGGTTGAACTCGCGAATCAGGCGAATGATCCGGTAGCGGGCCTCAAGCGTTGGCTGCAGCCCGCCGTCGCGGAACTCCAGGACGTCGTACTGCACCCCGATCAACCGCCCGGCCCGAGCAGCTTCTTCCGTGCGGCGGGCTGTGAGAGTCGGGCCATACATTTGCTGATGGCCAGATTCTCCATTCGTCACACTGACGAACCGGACTTCATGTCCGAGGGCCCGGTACAGCGCAGCTGTGCCGCCGGCCTTCATGTCGCAGTCGTCCGGGTGGGCGCCGAGGATCAGGATGCGGAGGGGAGTCGACATGGTGCAGCGTCAAGGAGGGATCGCGGCCTGGGCGAGGAGCGTCTCTCGCCTGTGACCGGTATCTGACCAGCATCGTGGCCCCGTGCCGGTGGCGTCAAGGGTGCGAAAGCTCCTTGGACTCATCGGATGAGCGGGCGTTTCCCGGACGCGTTGGCGGATTGCTGGTTGGCGAGTGGACTCCTATGATCGGCGGTTCCGTGTTCTCTTCGGAGCTTTGGCAGGAATCTTGAATCAACCTGCAACCAGATTGAGGGCCCCTGCCACGCGCCGCACGGTGTGGATGTGGATCGTGGGTATTGTCGTCGTCGGAGCGGGTATCTATCTGGCTCAGGCTTATTCACGGATTGCGCGAGCAGAGCGCGCGTTTGCGAGTGGAGATCTCGAGACGGCCATGCTTCTGGCCAGTGAAGAGCTGGAGGTTCGTCCGGAGTCTGAGCGGGCCCGCATGATTTCAGCTCGGGTTTACATGGCGATCAAGGATTACGCGACGGCCCAAGGTGAACTTGAGCGGATTTCCAAGGGTGATCCCGAGCGGTATGGGCTTGCTCGGCGAGAACTCGGGCGGATTGCATTCGAGTTTGGTCAGGCCAGTGCGGCGGAGACGTTCTATCGGGAATCGATCGAGGCGAACCCGGAGGACACCGAGTCGATCGATCAGCTCATTTTTCTCCTGACACTGGAGGGACGTACGCGGGAGGCACAGCAACGGGCTTGGGATCGCCTGCGAGCCGGGATCGTCACGCCCAACTATCTGTCGATCCTGGGGGTGTCGCAACCGAGCCTGGATGCCACCCGTCTGTTTGCCCAAAAGTGTCTGTCGGCGAATCCGGGCGACTCGCTGCCGAGGCTGGGGTTGGCTTTGCAGGCCTGGCGAGATGATGAACTGGGCGAGGTCCGCGAACAGCTGACGCCTGTTCTGAAGCAGTACCCCGAGCTTGTTGAGGCCCACGCCCTGTGGTGTCGGCTGCTCGTGGAAATCGACGATCTGGATGGGTTTGTTGCGGCGCATGCGAAGCTGCCAGATGGCGCGGATGATCACCCGGAGATCTGGCTGGCCCGCGGGATCTGGGCTGAAAAGGTAGGCCAGGTTCCGGCTGCGGTGCGTTGTCTGGGGGAGTCGATTCGTCTCGATCCCAACTCGCGGTCGGCCCATCATCGGCTGTCGAGGGCTCTGATCGCGCTGGGGAAGGCGGAAGTGGCGCGGCCGTTCGCGGAGCGCGCCCAGCGGCTGACCCATCTGACGTTGGAACTGGGCCGGCTTCCCCGTCAGGCAACGCCGGACCAGTATCGCCCGATCATCGAACAGCTATTGGAACTGGGGCGTGAGTGGGAGGCGCTGGCCTGGTGCCGCCGGATTGCGCTGGAAACCGGTTCGCTGCCGGACTGGGCCTCTACCATTGAGCAGCAACTGGCACCGCAGGTGGAGGCCAGTCAATTGCTGGTGGCTGAGGCAGGCGATTTGTTTCGGCGGATTGACTGGAACGCGTACCCACTGCCTGATTATGCGAAGCAGGGATCCTCGGATTCTCGTGGAGAGACGGTCAGCCGTGATTCCGAGATTCGGTTTGTCGACGAGGCGGAACGGCTGAACATACGCTTTACGTATGTGAATGGAGAGTTATCGGGCGACTCCGAATCGATCATGCAGATGAACGGGGGGGGAGTGGCGGTCATCGATTACGACCGGGACTCTTTGCCGGATTTGTATCTGACTCAAGGCGGACAATTGCCTCCGCAACCGATCTTGCCCCCGGATCGAGATCAGTTGTTTCGTCATCGCGGAGAGTCCGCCGGGTTCGCGAATGTGACGGAGCATCTCGGGTTGCAAGACGTTGATTATGGTCAGGGAGTCACTGTCGGGGACTTCGACAATGATGGGTTTGCTGACCTGTATGTAGGAAACATTGGGACGAATCGCCTCTATCACAATTTGGGGGATGGCTCGTTTGAGGCTGTCACGATCACCCCTGCCCCGTCGGAGCCGGTATGGACATCCAGCAGCGTGATGGCTGACCTGAACCAGGATGGTCATCCCGATCTGTACGCTGTGACCTATCTGGGCGGGGACGCACTGACGAAGGTCTGCGACAAGAGGTCGAATCCTCGTTGCAGCCCTCTGCAGTTCGATGCGGAACCGGATCGCGTGTACTTGAACTCCGGAGAGGGGACGTTTCGGGACGTGACGGATCGGTTCGGATTGCAGGCCCTGGATGGACGTGGTCTGGGAATCGTGGCTGGGGATTTCGACGGTTCGCGCCGGCTCAGCCTGTTTGTCGCCAATGACATGACGGCCAACTTCTATTTCCGCAACGTCTCCACGCTGCCGGGGACGACCGCGTTTGAAGAGCAGGCGGTTCTGTCCGGGCTGGCCTACGATGAGGATGGCCGGGCGAATGCCTGCATGGGGGTTGCGGCTGGAGATCCCAATCGCGATGGTCGGCTGGATCTGTTTGTGACCAACTTCACCCGCCAGTCGAACGACCTGTATCTTCAATCGGAGGATGGTTCGTTTGTCGACCGCTCGCGGGAGGCGGGAATCTCACATCCGAGCTTTCTGCCGCTGGGCTGGGGGACTCAATTCCTCGACGCTGATCTGGATGGGGAGCTGGATCTGATCGTGACCAACGGCCATGTCTACGATCCGCGTGACCCGAGAGTTCCGTTCGCGATGCAGCCACAATTCTTTCGCAATCAGGGACACGGCAAGTATTCCGAGGTGGCTTCTGCGAAGCTAGGACCGTTTTTCGAGAAGAGTTGGCATGGTCGAGCCCTCGCTCGGCTCGACTGGAATCGCGACGGGAGGGAAGACGCCTGCATCTCTCACAACAATCAGCCAGTCGCTCTGTTGACGAATCAGACGGCATCGCCGGGCCAGTGGATTGCATTCCAGCTGACCGCCGTGGACTCGGCCCGCGATGCGATCGGAGCAACAATCCATCTGACATCGGGAGACCAGTCGTGGACCTCACAGCTCACTGCGGGGGATGGATTCCAAGCCAGCAACGAGCGCCGACTCGTCCTGGGGCTTGGTGAGCGAACCCAAGTTGACACCGTCGAGGTGATCTGGCCTTCCGGAACGCGGCAGGTGCTTCGCGATCTGGAAGCGGGTCACGATTGGCTGGTGGTCGAGAACCGCGAACCGCTGCGATCGAATTGAAAGCCTGTGCGTGGCGAGGGATCAGCCCCGAGGCGATGTCAGCGGAAGACGGTTCTGCGGGCGGCGAACCGTTTCAGCTTCTCGGGGTCAATGTCGACTCCCAGTCCCGGCAGGCACGGAATCTTGAGGTTCCCCTCGTTGTCGATCTGGAACGGCTCGGTGGTCAGCTCGTCGATGTAGGCACAGGGAGTCAGGTACTCGACGTAGCGGGCGCGGGGAATCGCGGCGCTGAATTGCAGGTCCGCAGCCAGCCCCATGGCTGTGTTCCAGCCGTGCGGGACCAGGGTGATGTTGTGGTCGAAGCAGAGCCACGCCAAGCGGCGGGACTCAGACAGCCCGCCGTTCTTCGTGCAGTCGGGCTGGAGGATGTCGACGGCCCGGCGTTCGATCCAGGGAATGAAGCTCTGGCGGCGGGTCAGGACTTCGCACCCGGCGATCGGGACCGGCGAGACGCGGGTCAGCTCAATGTACCCCTCGATGTCATCCGGCGGCAGTGGTTCCTCGAACCAGGTGATATTGAAGTCAGCCAGCATCTTGGCTGTCTCGCGGGCCCAGTTGGTCCCGTGCGGCCAGAACTGCTCGCTGCCGCCCGCGTCGACCATCAGTTCGACACCGTCGCCGACCGTTTCGCGGGCGGTGCGGACGATCATCTCGTCAAAGGCCCGGTCGCGGCGTCCGAACGGTCTCCAGCCCATTTTGATCGCCTTGAACCCGCGAGCCACGACGCTTTCGAGCATTTGCTTCAGCGGCTCTGGCTCGTCGAACAGGATCGACCCGTACGGCTTAATCCGGTCGCGGTAGTTCCCGCCCAGCAGCCGCGACACCGGTTGCTGGCAGGCCTTGCCCATGATGTCCCAGAGGGCGATGTCGAGGCCGCTGATCGCGTGCTCGACCGCTCCGCCGCGCCCCTGCCAGAAGCTGGCCTGCCGCAGGGTTTCTGTGACGCGTTCGGGCTCGACCCCGGATTGGCCTTTGAGCAGGGGCCAGAGGAGCTGGATCGCCCCCTCGACGAGTGTGCCGGACGTGAAGCAGCCGCCCCAGCCGTAGATTCCCTCGTCGGTGCGGACCTGAACCAGCGTGTGCAGGTTCTCCTGCGGCTCGTGCCCCTGCGGCCAACCGCCATCGACAGTGGCACCGGTCAGGGAAATGACTTCAACTTCAGTGATCTGCATGGTGAGACTCTGCAACATGGTGAACTCTTCGGAGTCGATCGTTTTTCAGGACGAAACGCAACCGTCGCAAGTTCCGGCCCCGGCTGAGTTAGGGAGAGATCAGAGTTCCCTGAAATGAGGTTTACAAGCGATTCGGGCGCGGGTATCGTGAAGTGATCTGCCATTCTGGCTCTCCCGTCGTTGGCCTTTCGTGGAGCTGTCGCATGTCGACTCCGCTCGCCGTCTCTTGTCCGAATTGTGGCGCTGGCCTGAAGCTCAAGAGCAAAACATTCGTGGGGAAGAAAGTTCCCTGCCCGAAGTGCAAGCAGCCCTTCGTTGTGGAAGAGCCACCCGAAGATGAGTTCCTGGAGGACGACTTCGGAGGAGGGGACGACTACCAGGAGGAGGAAGAGGAGGAAGAGCCGCGTCCGAAGAAGTCCTCGAAGGGCGGCAAGGGGAAGAAGAAGTCCAAGAGCGGCGGCGGCTCAGGAATCGTCCTGATGATCGGCGGCGGGATCCTGGGAGTCGCGTTGCTGGTGGGTGTCGTCTACGGGGCGATGTCACTGTTGAGCGGGATGGGTGGATCGAGCGGCTGGACGGCGTGGATGCCCGAAGACACGGACATGGTGATCCGGCTGAAGCCCTCGGATCTGACGAATTCTCAGTTCCTGAAGCCGGTGATGGAACATCCGACATTGTCGAAGCTGGCGAGCATGCCACCTGCACAGGCAGGCGGCGGGAACGAACTGGTGACGGCGCTGAATTTGACAGTCAAAGACATCGATACGATTACGATCGGTGGCAAGAGCTTCGCCATGAGTCAGCCTGCGGGAAACCGGTCGGAAGACTTTATTGCTGTTGTGCGAACCAAAGTCTCTGTCGATTCCGCGAAGCTCGACCAGGCAGCGACCGTCGTAACTAAAGAGACCTACAACGATAAGACTGTGTACTCTGTGATCAATTCGAATCCGAAGATGCTGGTGCATATGCCTGCTCCGGATACGTTCGTGTTTGGAACGGATGCCCAGGTGCGGGCGGCCATTGATCGCAAGGGGGCGGGAGCTGGATCACGGTTCGTACTGTCCGATTCCAATGCACAGATCTATGTGTGTCTCGCACCGAAAGATCCTTCTGCCTTGAGCGACGGACCTCAGAATGGTTCCCCTTTTGCCTCGGGATTCCAGTTCGGAAACCGGACGAAGGAAGCCCGGATGAGTTCGGTCACGTTTGGGATCAATTGCAGTTCCGATGCTGCCGTGACCATGACGATGAACTCGCTGGACCGATTTGACACTAAGGTGCAGACCGACCTGATGAAGGCGGATATCGAGAAGGCGAAAACGGCGATGGGTGCGTCGGGTGGTGGTTTCTTCGACCCGGCCGCGGGATTGAAGGCCCATGTGAAGACGATGCTGGATGGAGCCACGGTGGACGTGAGCGGAAAAACCTGCACCGTAAAGATGACGCTGCCCGGCAAGATTGTCTCGGATGGACTCGCTCTGGCGGCTCCGTTCATGCCGATGCTGGAGCAGCAGCTGGCTGCGCAGCAGAAGATGGCGGCTGCAGCGACACCTACGGCTTCATCAGCCAGCCCTGTGGGAATCACTGATTACCCCGGAGCCGTCATTAACGCCGGGAACAACGCTCAGAATCGGATTAACAATCTAGGAGACCAGCACAACGCCGACATCGCCGCTCAGATGCAGGAAGGCGCTGGAGGAGCACACGGTGCCCCAGCGGGTGCTGCACCGGCAGCCCCAGCAGCGAATGATCCTGCCGCTGCGATGAGGTTACAACAGGGAGGAGCACATGGTGCCCCAGCGGGTGCCGCACCAGCAGCCCCAGCAGCGAATGATCCTGCTGCTGCGATGAGGTTGCAACAGGGAGGAGCACATGGTGCCCCAGCGGGTGCCGCACCAGCAGCCCCAGCAGCGAATGATCCTGCCGCTGCGATGAGGTTGCAGCAGGGCGGGGCTCATGCAGCTCCTGCGGGAGCTGCACCGGCAGCTCCTGCGGCCAACGATCCCGCCGCAGCGATGCGACTGCAGCAAGGAGGGGCACATGCAGCTCCCCCAGGGGCAGCTCCTGCGGCCAACGATCCGGCAGCAGCGATGAGGCTGCAGCAGGGGGCTCCGGCTCCGGCGGGCGGGGAAGGTCAACCGGCGGCCGAAGGCCAGAACGGGAATGAGACCAAGCCCGCGCCCAGAAGTCGGTCACGGCGGCGTTCGAGCTAACAGTTGACGGACGGCACGTCGGGCGAGCCCGATCACTCACGATCTCTTCGGGCGTCAGCGGCTTCGCTGACGCCCGATTTCGTAGAACAAGATTCCTGCAGCCACAGCTGCGTTCAGCGAACCCACCTTCCCCGTTTGCGGGATGGCGACCAGCGCATCGCACAGTGACAGAACCTCTGGCGAGATCCCCCGGCCCTCGTTTCCAATTACCAGGCAGGTGGCTTTCTGAAAGTCGGCCTGACTCGGTTTGAGAGTCGCCTTCTCAGAAGCGCCGCACAGCTGCAGCCCAGCACTTCGCAAGGTTTGGGCAGTTGAAGCCACGCTCTCGCCTTGAGCGATTGGCAGGTGCAGGACGGCTCCGACTGAGCTGCGCACGACTTGAGCCGTCACGCCGCATTGATCGTGCTGGCCGACGAAGGCTGCGGAGGCTCCGAGGACTTCTGCCGATCGCAGGATTGCTCCGAAGTTGAACGGGTCCTGAATCCCATCGAGCAGCAGGCACCAGGCGTTCTTCGGGAGCCGGGACACGACTTCTTCGACGGACTGATACGGAAACTCCGGCATCCGGGCGATCAGCCCCTGATGGTCGGTGGCCTTTGTGCGGTTCTCGATCTCGCGATCACTCAGCTCGACGACGGGGCAGTCGTGAGTCTTGGCCCAGGTTCTAACTTCCCGCGCCACGGACTGAGGCAAGTCGTCCGATATCCCCAGCTCCAGCGGGTGCCAGCGGTCGGCGCGCAAAAGCTCAATCACGGAGTGCCGGCCCCAGAGCCAGCACTTCTGGTGATTCCCCATCAGGGAAGGCTTTCGAGTTCGTTTTCCGCCGACCATGGGTTAGAGGTTAGAGGTTAGAGGGAGTCAGTTCGTCGCTTCGGCGATTAGGGTGACCAGTCCGGCGGGGTTGCGAATCCAGAAGGCTCGAAATCCGGGGGGGAGTGGCTCCACGTGATCACACCGTGTCACAGGGGCTGTGTTCAAGAGGTGTGCGGCATGTTCGAGATTGTCCGTCAGAATCTCCAGCCAGACTTCGGTGGTCTCAAACTGCGGACAACGGTCGATCCACAGCTGCTGGCTTCCATATTGGAAGACAACGGAATCCACGGAGGCTTGCAGCTGCAGCAGTCCCACAGTGTCGCGATAGAACGCCACTGTCGTTTCCCACCGACTCGGAGGAACCTTCAGGGCAATATTCTGGCCGCCGCGAAATGCCATCGAGCTACTTCCCCAACTCGGTCGCGCGAGCGGTTGCGGCGACGACCGCGTTCATCAGAGCGGCTCGCACGCCCCCCTTTTCCATTTCGTGAATCCCGGCGATCGTGGTCCCGCCGGGGCTGGTCACGGCATCTTTCAAGGCTCCGGGATGGTCGCCGGTTTCGAGGACCATTTTCGCGGCTCCCAGCAGCGTCTGGGCGGCCAGCTGGGTGGCAGTCGCGCGTGGCAGGCCGACCCGCACGCCCGCATCGCTGAGGGCCTCGATGATCTGGAATCCATACGCGGGGCCACTGCCCGAGAGCCCTGTCACGGCATCCAGCAGAGCTTCCGTCGTCTCCACAGCCACGCCGACCGAGGCGAACAGCTGTTGTGCGAGGGCTGCATCCTCTCGGGTCGCCTTGCCTCCGACACAGAACGCTGAGGCACCCGCCTGCACGAGGGCAGGCGTGTTCGGCATTACGCGGATCACACGGGCATCGGCGTGGTCGAGCCACTTGATGATCTTGGCCGTGGTGACGCCCGCAGCGATCGAGATCACCAGATGCTGCGGTGTCAGCACGGTTCCCAGTTCCCGCAGCATCCCCTCCATCTGCTGCGGCTTCACAGCCAGAATGATCACGCGACCGGCCTTGGCCACTTCCAGGTTGCTGGCGGTTGTCTGGGCCTGCGTCAGAGTCTCAAACGCCGCGCGGGCACCCTCGTGCACATCGCTGGCAATCAGCTTGCTGCTCTCGGTCAAGCCGCTCTTCAGGAACCCGATCGCCAGAGCAGTGGCCATCTTGCCCGCTCCGATGAATCCAATCGCGTGAGATGTCGACATCGAATCCAACCTTCAACTGTTCTGAACTTCTGAGGACGTTGAGTGATCGGGAGGGCGAAGCTCCTGCTGAGCCGCACCTTCAAGACAACGTTACTCCCGCGCATGCGGCTCGGCATGAGCCTCGCCCTCCCGAGATCGCACCTGTTCGACCTCACCCAGCCGGATCCCCGACCGGCTGAGCCACAGCAGGCCGACGAGCGTCACCGGAATGTACTGGATCATATGGTAATAGATCGAAGCTGCGAGGACCGCCGGGGGGGCGACGGGAAAGAATTGCAGCACTTTGACGAAGAGGGCCTGGATGACACCGAAGAATCCGGGAGCCGCGGGCACTGCCACTCCGATCGCGACCACTCCCAGCAGCACCAACGCGGCTGCGAACGGTACCTGAACTCCGAAACTGAGCAGCGACAGGTACATCATGCTGCCATTGATGAGCCACTTCACGAGCGAGACGATCACGATCAACGCCAGCGTCCGGGGAGACTTCAGGCTGTCGAGCCCGGTGGCAGCGACCTGCATCAGTTCCTGAATCTTGTTGCGGAGCGTCTCCGGCACGTGGAGTACTCGCAGGGTCGCATTGGCGAACCGCACAAACGCCTGAGTCCAGATCAAGAACACCGCAGCTCCCAGGACCGCGACGAGCACGACCGCTCCGAGCCCCATCGCCGACTTCGTCATCCACGCCGGCATGCCCGGCACGCTGAGCAGCCCGACTGCCAGGCAGACCAGGATCGCCAGCATGTCGAAGATGCGTTCCAGCGCGACCGTTGTCAGCACCGACGTGATCGGTCGACCCGTCTGTTTGGCAAAGACGACGGTGCGCAGCAGCTCACCCGCTCGCGCAGGCAGAACGTTGTTGACCGCGAACCCGCTGATCATCGGCCCGAAGCAGTCGCCGACCGTGCGGAACTCTCCCAAGGGAGACAACAGCAGCTTCCAGCGATACGCCTTGAGCAGATAGAAGGCTGCGAGCATTCCGATCAGCAGCGGTCCATATCGATAGTCCGCCGTTCGAAACGCGTCCAGAAACTGCCGCCGGGCTGCAGGATCGTCGATGAGATCCTTCGCGGCCCACCAGATACACCCCGCCGAGACCAGCAGCCCCAGCGCCAACTGAACCGCACGGGACTTGAGTAGACTCTTTCGCGGTAGGGCGTCGGTGGCCACGAATGGATTCCCTTCCTCAGGCGGCGGATCATCAGCCGCCCGTGACCGCGCCGACGGGGGCAAGAGGGAATGCTATTGAAACGGATGCTGGAGAGGAACTGGTGAGTGAATGCGGATCGTGGATTTGAGTCTCTCAATTTGCGACACTCTCCGGGAGCAACTTCCGTTCTCGTCTCTGTGGAGGAACACCATGTCACTTTCCCTCGGTCGTCGTCAGTTCCTCACCGCCACTGCCGGGCTGGCAGCGGGTTCGCTCCTGGCTGCGGAGGCTCCGAAGCGTCCCAAGCTGCGGATTGCGGTCAAGTACGGGATGATCCGAACCGACGGGGACGAGAAGTCCAAGCTGGAACTGGTCAAGAAGCTCGGGTTCCACGGGGTCGAGATCGACAGCCCCAGCGGCATCAACCTGCCCGCGCTGAAGGCGGCCTGCGAGGCGACGGGGATCGTCATGCACGGGACGATCGATTCAGTTCACTGGAAGGACACGCTGTCCGATCCCGATGAGGCGGTCCGCGCTCGCGGGCTGGAAGGGCTCAAGACCGCGATCAAGGATGCGCATTTCTTCGGAGCTGAGACGGCACTGCTTGTTCCCGGAGTCTGCCGCAATGGAGTGACCTACGAACAGGCGTTTGAGCGCTCAACTGCCGAGGTCAAGAAGGCTCTACCACTGGCAGAGGAACTGAAGGTCAAGATCTGCATCGAGACGGTCTGGAACGACTTCATTACCAAGCCGGAGCAGCTGATCGATTACGTCGACTCGTTCCAGAGCCCGTGGGTGGCTGCGTACTTTGACTGCAGCAACATGCTGAAGTATGGAGTTCCCGCAGCGACGTGGATCCGGATGCTCGGCAAGCGGCTGGCCAAGTTTGACTTCAAGGGGTACCACATGGAAAACAAGTGGTGCAAGATCGGCGAAGGGAGCGAGAACTGGCCCGAGGTACTGACCGCCCTGGCCGAGATCGGCTACGACGGCTGGGCCACCAGTGAAGTCGGCGGCGGCGGCGAAGATGTGCTGCGCGATGTGGCTGAGCGGATGAAGAAGGTGCTGGAGCTGGCGTGAGGGCATTCCCCTTTATGGAGCGTTGGGGTGATTCGTGAATCGGTACACTCGGATGTTCAATCGATCCGCAGATTTCACAGATTCGCGCAGATTCTGAGACCTCTGAAAGGCGAGAGGTCACGCGCGAGTTTGATAAGATCTCGCCCCTGCGCATGCGGCTCGGCAGGAGCCTCGCCGTCTCGCCCTTCCGGTCCGGTCAAGTGGTAGACCGGCTCGCCGCAGGGGCTTACAGGCGTCCAGACCTCAGGAGGCGCCATTGGGGGCTGCCCACCGTGGGCAGCGAGGCCCAATTGGTGGTGACGAAAGACGGGGTATTGCCCGTGATCGTCCAGAGGCTGACCCAGACTGAGTTGGTCAGACTGTTGCGAGTCGCGATGTCAGCGCGGCCGTCCCGGTTGAAGTCGCCGACGATCATCTCACCCCACTGGCTTTGCGGACCGGTTCGCTGCCCCAGGAACTTCATGTTGAAGCTGGCTGTTACAGCGGTCTCGGCAACCCACCATTGTCCGATGGTTGTGCGTCCCAGAATGTCGTCGCGGCCATCTCCATTGAAGTCGGCCACGCGGACATCGCTCCAGGTCGTATTTGTGGACCACAGACCGTAATAGATTGCGGCTCCGAAGGTGGTTCCGGTGGAGCGGTTGATCCACCACTGACCGATGGAGCTGCGGCCGGCGATGTCGGTGCGTCCGTCTCCGTTGAAGTCGCCGATCTGCACATCGGACCAATTGGTCGCAGTGCTCCATAGACCCCACCTGGCTGTGGCAAAGGCCGCGTCCACGGGTGTCGTGCCGGTGGAGCGGGAGACGAACCACTCACCCAGATTGTTCCGCCCGGCGATGTCGATGCGTCCGTCGCGATTGAAATCGCCGGTACTCACGTTGGTCCAGGTATTGGCGCTTGACCAGTTGCCCCACAACTTGGCGGACAGAGCTGTCCCGGTCGAACGGCTGACCCACCAGTCACCACTGGCGGTCCGTCCTGCGATGTCGGATCGGCCATCGCCATCGAAGTCAGCGACGAGGATGTCATTCCAGGTCGCCGAAGGGCTCCAGGTTCCCCACTGGGTGGCGGCTTGATGCACTCCGGAGCTGTTAGCCAGCGAGATCCACCAGGTCCCGTCGGTGTTCAGACGCCCGGCGATATCGGTGCGGCCATCGCCGTTGAAGTCCCCGGTGAGGAACCGCTCCCAGCTGCCCGCAGCGAAGATGTCGGCTGTGTTGACGGTGAAGCTCGAACCGTTGGAACGCAGGGCCAGGAACTGATTCCCAGTCCCTGACGGGCCGATATCGCGCACGATGAGGTCGCCCTGCAGATCGCCGAACTGCAGCACCAGATACGGCTTCAAGTCGCTGGCCACGCTGCTCTCGCTGCTGTTGATCTCGACTCCATCGGATGTCGCGTCATTCCGAAACACCAGTCCGAGCTGGCTGGTCCCGACCAAAGTTCGCAGATAGCTGGCATCGAGTGGAGCGGAATGGATCTTCAGCTGATTCGATCCATCGGCGTTGGAGATCGGTCGAGAGCCGATCTTGGTCCCAAGCGATGCGTCGGCTGCCGACACGGCTCCATCCCCGGAATAGCCGTAGATGTCGATCGGCACGTTCACGGTGGTTCCGCCGACGAGCGCACTGGTGCTGAAGAACAGCCAGGCACTCTTGAGGGCGCGGTTGGTGGGGAGTGACCGCAGATCGAACTCCATTACACCCCGGCTGGGTGTCGCACCGCCTTGAATGAGCAAGCTGGTTCCGGTCGAGTTGACGGTATCGCCGCTATCGAACCCGTTGCCGCCCGCATCGCGGACCGAACCATCAACACTCGGCGTCAGCCGTGTTGTGCCGTTGGCGCTGGGCTGAATGAAGACCTTGACATCGACATCGGTGAACAGGCCCTGTGTACTGTTGTCGGTGACAAGGACCTTGAGTTTGAACATGCCACGATGCCGCAGTCCGGTCAGGTCCTGCTGATAGACCCACAGCCGCCCGCCGTCTGCCGGAGCAGACCCGTCGCCGATAAACAACGTGTTGTCGAAGTTTCCGGCGATGATCGAATAAGACAGAGCATCTCCCTCAGGATCGGAGGCGTTGAGTTTTCCGATCAGTGTCCAGCGCGGGGAGAACTCCTCGAAGCTGAAGGTCAGCGGGCCGGTCACCACGGGGGCCTCTGCGACGTTGGTGATGCTCAGCGTGAAGGCCTGGCTGCTATCCGGGTTCGCCGGGAACCGAACATCGTCGACATTCACCGTGACTTGATATGCCGATTTCGCTTCGAAGTTGAGGGCGACGCCTGACTTCAAGAAGAGCTGATTGCCGACGATCTCAAAGGCTTCCGCATCAGCCCCCGTGAGCGTGAGCGTGTTCGTCCCCAATCCATCATGCGTGATCACGATGTCGGCCACGCGGATGCGAGAAGACGTACTGGTATTCTCCGCCAGACTGACCACCGTGTTCGCCAGAGCCACGACCGGCGGTTGTGTCTCCAGCGCACCCATGTCGACAGTCCCGCCACCGATTCGTGCAAACCCGACACCGCGCTGGTCAAACGGGACGACTTCCGTGGTGTTGCTATCGCCATCGATGTCGAGCGTATCCACTGGAATCAGAGTGTTGTTGCCGCGGTTGAGGGCCAGGCTGCCCGGCAGCAAGGCATGCGTCCTGGTCGGTCCACCGTTGTTGGCGAGCGAGCCGATCAGCGGATTGATGATCCCCCCGCCGGTCGAACTGCCGATGAAGTTGCCGTTCCCGTCGGCGGCCTGAGCCTCGGTCAGGCCCGAGCCGGTGTTGTCGCCGATCAGGCTGTGCGAGACCGCCGGAGGAAGGTCCGCGTACTTGCGAATGTCGGGGGCTGTGCCGTTGTCGGTGTTCCCCGCGATGATGCTGTTGCGGATCGTGACACCGGTCGACCCGATCATGATTCCGCCGCCTTGGCTGCGACTGGCCTGATTCCCCGTGAGTGTGCTCTGACTGACAGTGATCGAGGTGCCAGTGACGCTCATCGCTCCGCCGTAGCCACGATTTCCTGCTGTGGAGTTCCCGGAGAACGTACTCTGGTTCACTGTCACCGTACCGCCAGCGCTTGCGGCGCGAATGGCGCCGCCCTGCGATTCGTCTCCTGTCGTCGAGTTTCCGTGGAAGGTACTCTGGCTCACTGTGAATGAAGTAGTCGCGGCGGAAATGGCGCCGCCCTGGGCGGCCCAGCCCGCCGTGGAGTTTCCGGTGATCGTGCTCTGGCTCACGGTCAACGTCCCATGGAAAGAATAAATGGCGCCGCCAGCGGCTTCGTATCCCGTCGTGAAGTTTCCAGAGAGCGTGCTCTGGCTGAGCATCAGCTTCGTATTCGTTGAGAAAATGGCTCCGCCGCGAGATAGGACACCCGTCGTGGAATTTCCAGAGAGGATACTCTGATTAATGGCCAGAGTCCCCGACGACAAACTCTTGATCGCTCCCCCTCGATAGGTGTAATCGGCCACTCCCGAATTGTCGCCAGTCGTCCGTCCGTTACTCAGCCTCAACCTCGATAGCGTCACGTCTCCCGCCGTACTGGTGATTGAGAAGATCCGCGAGGCAAAGTTTGCATCAATGATTGTTTGACTCGGGCTCAACCCCGTGATCGACACGCTCCCCGTGATCGACATCTCTCCGAGCGAAAGCGTGATCGTATCTGCAGCGTTATCTGTGAAATCCGTTCCGCCACTGGCTGATCCATTCCCAAACGTGATCGTGTCCGGTCCGGGATTCAGGTTGGCCAGACCGATCGCTTCGCGGAGGCTGAGATCTCCGGGGGCGTAGTTTCCGTCGTTCTCGTCGACGTTGGTGTCGACCACCAGATTTAATGCCTGCGATTCATACGCTCCCATATCGACCGTGCCGCCAAAGATGCGGGCAAAACGCCAGCCGCGCTGGTCGAATGGCACTTGCTCAGTGGTATTGGCGTCGCCGTCAAGGTCGAGCGTATCCGACGGGATCAGCGTGTTGTTGCCGCGGTTGAGGGCCAGGCTGCCGGAGAGCGGGGCGTGCGTGAATGTCGGTCCGCCGTTGTTCTGCAGGGGGCCGAGTTGAGGATTGATTGAGCTACCCGCTGAGCCGATGAAGTTGCCGTTGGCATCCGGGGTTGAGCCGACCGTTGCGGTCAGTCCGGTGCCGTTGTTGTTGCCGATCAGGCTGTGCGAGACTATCGGCAGACTGCTGGAGGACTTCTGAAGATCTCGATAGTAGCCGCCGACATCTAAGTTCCCCGCAAGAATGCTGTTCTGGATCGTGATCGGGGAAGTTGAGAGACTGGAGCTGAAGATCCCGCCAGCGCTACTGAGGTCGCTATGATTGCCGGTGATCGTGCTCTGGCTGACCATCAACTGATTGCGACAAAAAATTGCCCCGCCTGGGGCATCGGAACCTGTCGTGTAGTTTCCGGAGAGCGTGCTCTGATGTAACGCCATATCGGAGTGAGCGATAATGGCCCCCCCGGTGGCCTGGCTTCCTGCCGTTGAGTTTAAAGACAGTGTACTTTGGCTGACGGTCAACTCTGTCGCGGAAATGGCACCGCCTCCTGCCCGAAAGCCAGCCGTTGAGTTGCCGTCAAGCGTACTCCTGCTGACCGTTACTGAGCTCGAACTTATGGCTCCCCCCGAGGCATTGTCGCCCGTTGTGGAGTTTCCGGAGAGTGTGCTCTGGTTCACCGAGACGGACCATACACTCTGAATGGCACCGCCGCCGGCATGTTCGCCCGTTGTGAAGTTTCCAGAGAGTGTGCTTTGATTCACCGACAAGCCTTCATTGTAGGCGAAAATCGCTCCGCCATCTGAGAATCTGCCCGTCGTAAAGTTCTCTGTGAGTATACTGTGACTGACGGTCACCTTGCCAAAGATGGAGTAAATGGCACCGCCTTCTGCGAATTCGCCCGTCGTCGAGTTTCCTGTGAGCGTGCTCTGGCTGACCGTCAGTGCCCCGAAAGTTGCTGAACGAATCGCCCCTCCACTGAATGTGCGGTCTTCCGAATACGGGACGTTGTTGCCGGTGGTGCGCCCATTCTTGAGCGTCAGACTCGAAAGCGTCACGTCCCCCGCCGCTTCAGTAATATCGAAGATTCTCGAGTTCTGCTGAGCATCGATCACCGTATAGATCGACCCGTTGCCCGTGATCGTCACTGCATCGCTGATCACCATCTGGCCTAGCGATAAATCGAATTCCGTACTGTTGGTCGATGACAAAAACGTGATCGTGTCGGCACCGGGGTTGCTGTTCGCCAGGGCAATCGCTTCGCGGAGAGTGGTGAATCCATCACCCGCTGTCGTATTGTCCGCCGCGCTGTTGACCACATAGGCCGCGAGCATGGTGCGTGGCTCGAGAGACGACAGCTTCGACAAGCCGGAACGCCGCAGGCGGCTGGAAAATACTCGGTCAGTCGCAAAGGCGCTCCTCAGCGCCGGGCACCGGTTAATGATTGTGTTCCAAAATCGGCTTGCCCATCCCTGGCTGTTGACACTCATGCGCAGTCGCCTCAAAGTTGAAGTTACCAGCCACATGAAGTTGTCTTGATCGATGTGGCCCAATGAACTTTTGTGCAATTTCAATCATTTGTCAACCTGTGTGCCCGGATTACCCGGATCAACCACGGTGCCGCACTGTCCCACAGTGGGAAAGTTGCAGGATCACCGCTGTTGGCCAGCCGTGGCGGGTGCATCCGTCAATTGGTGGGGAGCAGATAACCACGGAGTGCATGGAGACACGGAGAAGGGCAAAAGAATCAGAGATTCCGTTTATCCAGGACTCCGGGAAAGGAGCCCTCGCGATGGAGACTGCCTGATCACCGATCAATGATGCAGGGTCGATTCGGCCTTTCCGAGACTCTTTCGATTGCCCCATTTGCTCTTCTCCGTGCCTCCGTGTGCTCCGTGGTTTATCCCTCTGCTGTCAGAGTGGGATGAGGCCCCCTCCAAATAACGGATGCACCCAGCCGTGGCAAATTCCGCCAATCCGCTTGACCGGGACCCTCGAATAGGAATAGGCTTATGTGTCAGGCCTTTTCATGACGAAAAGTCTTGATGCGAGGGAGGACCGTCCATGCTGAATATCCTGGGTGATCGAATCGGGCTGTGCGACAAGCAGTCGCGGAGGTCGTTCCTCAAGATTGGCGGGCTGGCGATGGGTGGCCTCGCCTTGCCGCAAATCCTGAGGGCGGAACAAGCTGCGGGCGTCAACGGGCACGGCAAGGGGATCATCATGGTCTTCCTGCCCGGGGGGCCGCCGCATCAGGATATGTGGGATATCAAGATGGACGCCCCCGCCGAGATTCGCGGGGAGTTCACGCCAATCCAGACCAAGGTTCCCGGCATCGAGATCGGGGAGATGTTCCCCAAGATCGCCTCGGTGGCGGACAAGGCTGTCTTCATCCGGTCGATCGTCGGAGCCACGGGCGACCATTACTCGTTTCAGTGCCTGACCGGTCAGCACAACCGCAACATGCCGCCGGGTGGCTGGCCCGCGATGGGGTCGGTGCTGTCCAAGCTTTACGGTCCCAGGGACCCGGCCCTGCCCGCTTATGTCGGGTTGTCTCCCCGTATGGGGCATATGCCGTGGGCCGACAACGGACAGCCGGGCTTTCTGGGAGTGGCTCACGCTCCGTTTACTCCGCACGGCGAAGGTCGCGACGACATGGTTCTGCAAGGGATCACCGTCGACCGTCTGGCTGAGCGGCGCGGCGTGCTGGCGTCGTTCGACCGATTCCGGAACGAGGTCGACCGCTCCGGCATGATGGAGGGGGTTGACTCGTTCACCAAACAGGCATTCGGCATCCTGACCAGCAGCAAGCTGGCCGATGCCCTCGATATCGAGAAAGAGCCGGTGGCTCTGCGTGATCGCTATGGACGAGGCGTGAACCAGCTCAAGGACGATGGCGGCCCGCGGCTGCTCGATAACTTCCTGACAGCTCGCCGCCTGATCGAAGCGGGCGTGCGCTGCGTCTCGCTGTCATTCAGCCGCTGGGACTGGCACGGCGACAACTTCGGTCAGTCCCGGACCGAGATGCCAATGCTCGACACAGCTGTCAGTGCCCTGGTCGAGGATCTGGAGCAGCGTGGCATGCTGAACGATGTGACCGTCGTCGTCTGGGGCGAGTTCGGTCGCACCCCCAAGATCAACGGCTCTGCCGGCCGCGATCACTGGCCCCAGGTCAGCTGCGCGATGCTGGCGGGTGGAGGACTGCGAACCGGCCAGGTGATCGGCAAGACGAACCGCCTGGGCGAATACGCCGCTGATCGCCCGGTCCATTTCCAGGAAGTCTTTGCGACGCTGTACAAGACTCAAGGGATCGATGTCGACCGGGTCACCCTGCCCGACCTGCAGGGGCGACCGCGGTTCCTGATCGATCAAAATGCGTATCACGCGATGCCGGAGCTGATTTAGGGGCGTCGCAGGTCTCGAATCGGTTTGGCAGAGATGGCCCAGACCCTGCTTTGGGCGTTTGCGGAACCCTGCCCATCTCCTGCACGAACGCTCGGGCAGTGCCTGACCTGCGGGAACTCCGCTGGCATTCGTGGACAAGGGGCCCGTTTGCAATTTGGGAAGCAGTCCCGGAACCACGGGCACGATGATTGTGATACAGTTCTCAGCAGAGTATCTGCCGCCTGGAATCAGGGGCATATTGCGGGGTCGCACATGTCTGAGGCGTGGCGATCTTCCGGGACGCCGGGGCGGGCGATTCTCTGTGGGGCGGAATGATCTTTTCGGAGTGATCCCGTGGACGAACAGCCAGTCACCACATCCCCCGGCCAGCCTGCTGGTCTGGTGCGCCGCATTTTCAGTTCGCCAGTGGTGCGCATCCCGGTCCTGGGATTCGTGCTGCTGATGATGATGGCGCTGAACTCCGATGTCATGACCAGCTATGCCGGAGAGCCTGTCAAGTCGGTTCAGCATATCGTAGCTCTGGCGATCGCCGGTTTCGCGGTGTACCGCGGTTATGCTTCATTCATTGAGCAGCGTGAGGTCACGGAACTGTCCGGGCCGGGGATGGGGCGTGAACTGGCGATTGGCCTCCTGGTTGGTGCCGGGCTCTACACCGCGTGTGAGCTGATCTTGATGGCCCTGGGCATCTACCGGATCAATGGCTTGAACCCCTTGAGTTTCATGATCCCGGCGATTGCCATGGCGCTCAGTTCGGGGGTCTTCGAAGAGTTGCTGTTCCGTGGTGTTCTGTTCCGATCGGTCGAGACGTGGTTCGGCAGCTGGGCGGCCCTGGTGGTCTCTTCGCTCGTGTTCGGTCTGACCCACCTGATGAACAAGGAGGGCACGCTGGAGGGGGCCTTGTTCATCGCTGTTGAGGCTGGAATTCTGCTGGCTGGGGCCTTCATGCTGACGCGTCGGCTGTGGATGAGCATCGGTTTTCATGTGGCCTGGAACTACACGCAGTCCGCGATCTTCTCGAGCATCGTGTCTGGTAATGATGCTGCTCAAGGACTGATCCGTTCCACCGTCAAAGGCCCCAACCTGCTGACAGGGGGCAGCTTTGGCGTAGAGTCGTCCGTACAGGCGCTGGTCCTGTGTACCACGACGGGAATCGTGCTGGTGATCATGGCAGTCAAGCAGGGGAAGATTGTTCCGCCGATCTGGAAACGGTCCGCCTGATGGCCCCGGAGAGAACGTTTGCGAGTGGTGGTGGAGTTCGGCTCGCTGGTGTATTGAAGGCAGGACGGCGGGGATTCCGATCCAATGGGTGGAGAACCTCTTGTGCCAAGGCACACCGGTAGGGGCCAAAGCGACCCGACCGGTGCCGCCCAGCGGAAACAAGTTCAATGGATCCATTTTCGCTTGAACATGATTCCTGAAAGTCATGAGCAATAGTCGCAGGGTGGCCACGCCCGCCCCCGAAACTACCCGCGAAGCCAAACCGCAGTTAGAGTGGCCGTGTTCACCCTCGAGCTGGAGAGTTTGCATGTCGATTGGTCGCCGGACTTGGCTTTCTGCCTGCATTCTGTGTCTGCTGCTTTCACAACGGGCCTGGGCCGAGGAACCTGCAGCGGGCGTGGTTTTTGATCTCTCAGAGCACGCCCAGCCGCCCGCGACATTCCCAGCGGAAAAGATCACTGCGGAGGGAGTCAAGTCGTTCTTCTTCGAGGGGGCTCCTTACCAGGGAAAGCCGACGCGGGTGTTTGCTTACTACGGCGTGCCCGAGGTCAAACCGGGCGAGGAGGTTCCCGCGATGGTGCTGATTCACGGCGGCGGTGGGACTGCTTTCGACCGCTGGGTCAAGGTCTGGACGGCTCGCGGATATGCTGCCATTGCAATGGATACGTGCGGCTGTGTCCCCGTGGGGACTTATGGCAACTGGCAACGGCATGAACATGGCGGGCCCCCAGGCTGGGATGCCAGTTTCGGCCAACTGGACGCCCCCCTCCAGGATCAATGGACCTGGCACGCGGTCACGGCGGTCGTGCGAGCCCACTCGCTGATCCGCTCTTTCCCGGAAGTCGATGCGGACAGGATCGGAGTCACCGGAATCTCGTGGGGAGGATATCTGACCTCGGTTGTGTCGGGTGTCGACTCACGTTTCCAGCTGGCGGTTCCGGTGTATGGCTGCGGATTTCTCGGAGAGAACTCAGCCTGGCTGGGCTCGTTTGAGAACCTTGGCCCCGAAAAGGCCAAGATGTGGCTCACGCAGTGGGACCCGTCGGGATATCTGCCGCAGGCCAAGATGCCGATCCTGTGGGTGAATGGAACGAACGACTTTGCTTACCCGATGGACTCATGGCAAAAGTCTTACCGGCTGCCGAAGAGTGACCGGACTTTGTGTCTGCGAATTCGAATGCCGCACGGCCACGGCCCGGCAGGCGAGAACCCGGAAGAGATCCACATCTTTGCGAATCAGCACCTTCGTGGAGGCCAGCCGCTCCCCCGCATCACAGGCCAAGGTCAATCCGCCACGGAAGCCTGGGCCACGTTTCAATCCCAGGTCCCCGTCACGAAGGCGGAGCTTTCGTTCACCCGTGACACGGGCCGCTGGCAGGACCGGAAATGGGACCAGATTCCCGCCGAAATCGACTCCGCCAAGGGCCGAGTGTCAGCAGTCATTCCTGACGATGCGAAGGTGTTCTATCTGAACCTGTTCGACGATCGCAGCTGCGCGGTGAGTACGGAACACGTGGAGAGGTGAAGATCCGTGTCGATCTCGACAAATGCGAAGGAAACGAAATCCGCCTGGGGACATGTCGCATCGGACTGTGTTGCCGGTAATTGCTCAGTTGATGGTCAGCAATCTCCAAGTACTCTTTGTCCTGCATGAGTTGGATGGCCTTTTCCTGCCATTGAATCGCCTCCTCCCCTCTTTCAGATTCCGCAGGGTGCCCCAGATGTCTCTAGATTTGGGGGACCCAGACATCGTTTTGGATGTCTGGGTAACGCAGAAACAATAAGGGGCGAAAGTCGAACGTGTCCTGTGTAGCCTCTTGTTGTTTCACAACCCAGACGCTCAAAGCAGCGTCTGGGCCCCCCCGCCGCAAATGACCTTTAGTAGTTCACGTGGCCGATCAAGTTGATTCTCTGGTCACCTGCGAAGATGAACAGCCAGTCTTCTGCGTTCGAGTTTCGGTTAATGTCAGCAATGTTGTCATTGTGAACTGTGCTTCCTGGGCTCACGAGATCGCTGGTCAGGAGATACTGCCCGTTGAGTCCACCTGGTGTGACTCCAGTCAGATGTGAGATTCTCGTGTTGGTCGACTGTGGCGAGGCCCATTCAGCCCGAAGGCTGCGAAGAGCTGCCAGGTTGTCGTCCCAATCCGTCCAGCTGCCAATCATCAGATCGCCCGTAGCCGTCGTGCCGGTTGCGGCATTCAACGTGTCAGAGCCTTGCCCTCCGATTAACAGATTTCGCGGGCCGATGGCGTTGAGCGTATCGATCTCAGTGCCGCCGACCAGGATTCCCGTTCCCGTGATTGTGTCGGCACCGGCGTTGCCAAACATGGCGTCGACTCCCTTCTTGCCTGCGATCGCATCATCGCCTGCTCGACCGTAGATCACGTCATCTCCGTTGCTGCCGACGAGTGTGTCGTTGCCATCTCCCCCATCGATCCAAGCCGACTGATTGACGCTTAGATACTGGATGGAGTCGTTTCCAGCCATTCCGAAGGTCACTACTCGAGATGACGCAGTCAGCGTGTCGGTCAGCGTTCCATTGACTGCAGCGCGGAAGCCCCCGTTGATCGGGTAAACGTAGATGAGATCATTTCCGGATGTTCCCGTGACAATCACCATCGTCTGCCCAGCAGCCTCGGGATCGGCGACTTGCTGAATTCCCGAATTGGTCAGATTCACCACGTTGGTGAGATAGTCTTCGACCTCGCCGTCCGAGGTGGCTCCGACTGCGGCCAGGCCACCTGCTGTCGAAACTCGGAATCTGGCCCCCTGCACGCCACCAGCAGCGTTTACAGGCACGACAAACGATACAGAATTCAGACCAGCGGAGAGCGCCAGGCCACCAGTCGGGGTAATTCGTTCGTCCGCGTCAAAAGAACCGTTGCCATTGAAGTCAATGAACGCATCGAGCTTACCCGCTTGCGAAGCTGTCACGACTGCGACGGCTCCCATGCCAGGGACAAGAGATCCAGGAAGGACGACTCCGTCATCCGTATCCAGATTTGCCCCTGAGCTGGGCTGCCCATTGGGATCGGGTGATACTCCAGCTCCCAGAAACAACGAGCTGAGTTCGTGCCGCGCTCCGTTGCTGGCGAGAAGAGTCCCAAACGAATCTGGCAGGTCCCCGAAATCGATGCCCGTCGTATCGATCGAGAAATTGGCGGACTCCGTGGTTCCTGTTCCCGCATTGCCAAAGAGATCCGAAACGCCGGTGGCACTCAACAAGATGACATTCGTCGCATCGGAGACATTGACATTCGGGGTAAAGATGGCAGTCCAAGTCGTTCCACCGTCGCCTGAGAAGACCGTTGACAATGTCCCATTCGGAACAGTGAGGTCAGCATTCGTGAATCCTGTGACAATTTCACTGAAAGTGATCGTGACCAGAGAAGTCTCACCATAGACCAGAGACGTATCCGAAAGGACGATCGAGGCCGTCGGACGCACATTGTCGATGGCGTAGTTGTTGGATTCAGTGATTCCCAGTCCGGCGTTTCCAGCGATATCGGTCACATTTGTGCCGTCCAATGCAATGAGATTTGTGGCATCTGAAACATCGGAGTCCGGAGTCAGTGTGGCTGTCCATGTGACGCCTCCGTCGACTGAAGCCAGCAGAGACAGCGTTCCGTTCTCAACAGTGACGTCAGTAATCGAGAATCCGACAACAGGTTCGCTAAAGGTGAATGTGACACTCGATGTCTCGCCCAAGGCCAGAGAAGTATCGGCCACATCGATGGAAACTGTCGGTCGGACGGTGTCGATCGCGTAGGTATTCGAGACAGCTGTCCCCACACCGGAGTTTCCGGACAAGTCAAACAATCCTGCATTCAACAGAGTGATTGCGTTCAACGGTACTTCGAGGCCTGAATCCGGTGTGAAGGTGGCGGTCCAGGTGACTCCTCCGTCCAGCGTCGTCACGGGAGACAGGCTTCCGTGATCGATCAAGAGGTCCGCATTCGTGAAATCAAGAACGGCTTCGCTGAAAGCGAATGTGACCGAAGTCGTCTCACCAAGGATCAACGACGAATCCGCAACCTGAACTGTAGAGACCACTTCCCACGCGTCGGTCAATGCAATCGTGACGACGGCAGAGTCCGAGAGACTCGGGGAGCCGTTGTCAGTGACTTGGACGACGAGTTGAAATGTTGGCGTTGTCTCGAAGTCGAACAGTGAGGCATTCGCGACAGAGATGATGCCCGTTGAGGCATCGATCGAGAATGCCCCGCTCCCATTGCCTGAAGTGATCGTCCAGTTCAAGGATTGTCCATTGTCTGGGTCGGTTCCAGTAACATGGCCTACGGTGGCTCCATTTGCGCTGTTCTCTGGCAAGCTGAACGACTGGTCGCCCACGCTCGGAGGCAAATTTTGAGGCGGTGGCAATGTCACCGTGGACGGTGTCAGTACATTGTTAGACCCTGAGCTGTAGAAGTTCTTCACAACAACAGTCTTCTGCGGCAAGGACAACACCAGATCCTGGCCACTCTGTGTGGCCATAGCCAGGAATTGCGAGAAGGACTGAATTGTTGTGAAAGAGGACAGATCGATTCGATCGTTGTTTGTGGTTTCAATTGGCCCCGTGATCTGCGAGAAATCGAAGATTGTGTCGGTAGTCCCGGCGTCGGGCTCAATGACAAAGATGTCATCTCCGCCGTGCCCCGTGAGCGAATTCGACCCTCGTCCGCCTCGCAATGTGTCACCTCGATCGACACGAGGATCACCTGGATCCTCCACCGTTCGATCCCCGTAGAGTTCATCATTGCCATCGTCTCCCCACAGAAAGTCATTGTCGTTCCCGCCGACCAGGGTGTCGTTGCCAGTACCCCCATGCAGGAAGTCGGACCCCTTACCACCGCGAACAATGTCATTCCCACCGTCGCCAAACACATGGTCATTGCCAGTGTTACCTTGAAGCCAGTCGTTTCCGTTCCTTCCATTGATGACATCATCACCTTCCCAACCCGTTATGGTTTGGTCAAGTCCCGTGTCTGCATTGAATGGATCACCAATCGTGTTATTGCCGCGACGGTCGACTTGTGGGCCGAAGTCTTGAGGATTGTCTGGATTGTTTCCGAGAGAAGACACGAACGTGGCAGGAGTTAAAGAACTCTTGCTGACGCCGACGAGAATGATCTTCGCGACCAGGTGAAATTCAATCACCTCGAAGGCACCGGAACCGGTCAATGTTGCGACTTCCAGCCGAATATGTGAGTCCGCACCAATCTGATCCGTGCTTAACAAAAGAGGCGTGAATGAGTCATAGAGCCGGTTTCAAAACCCTTCCACAACAACTTTCAGTTGGCAAGGCATTTGCATGAGTGTTGAGCAAAGGAGTGCTCAGTCATGCTCATCACGCTGTCGTGGTTTCCGTCCTATGGGCG
>JBIIOI010000120.1:0-7930 GCA_044337025.1 Planctomycetaceae bacterium | reverse complement strand
CAGCGTGATGAGCATGACTGAGCACTCCTTTGCTCAACACTCATGCAAATGCCTTGCCAACTGAAAGTTGTTGTGGAAGGGTTTTGAAACCGGCTCTATCGCTTTCGGTCCTCTTCAATTCCATTTCCTTGATGATCTACGTCCCTCCGACGGTCGGTATCCACAAGAGCGGACTGTTTATCAATCACCGCTGGTTGAAGTGGGATGCCGTCCGCAGATATCGCTGGACGAATCCGGGGACTCTGGAGGTGAATCCGGGTTTCTTTTCGCTCAGCTTCATGAAGCTGGAGATCCCGGAAGAGTTCGTGGACGATGTACGAGCGATGCTGAACTCGCAATGTCCGGACTGCGAAATCAGCGCGTCATGAAACGCAAACAG
Organism: Planctomycetaceae bacterium; assembly: GCA_044337025.1. GTDB lineage: Bacteria > Planctomycetota > Planctomycetia > Planctomycetales > Planctomycetaceae > TH-plancto1. Next base: position 7,551 of record JBIIOI010000120.1, on the reverse strand, counting down.
GTCGGCACGACGTGGGCCTGCCGCGCTCGGGAATTCAGCGCCTACAAATCCAAATCGTCCGCTTCCCCAGCCTGCTCCATGATCAGCTTGTAGCGCTCACTGGCATCTTTCCCCAGCAGCTGGGCAAAGATCGCATCAGCTTCGATCGCGCTCTCGATGTCGACGCGCAGCAGCGTGCGGGTCTTGGGGTTCAGCGTCGTCTCTTTGAGCTGATCGCTGTTCATTTCGCCCAGACCTTTGAACCGCTGGACGTCGTACTTCCGGTTGGCGGGCAGGCTGCCGATGATCTCTTCTTTGTCGGCATCGTCCTTGGCGTAGTAGCGTTCCTTGCCGACCTCGATCTTGTAGAGCGGGGGCTGGGCCAGGAAGATGCGGCCCTGCGTAATCAGCTCGCGCATGTGCCGGAAGAAGAACGTCATCAGCAGTGTGCTGATGTGGTAGCCGTCGCTGTCGGCATCCATCAGCAGGATGATCCGGTGGTAGCGGATGTGGTGCGCATCGAAGTTCGGGCCGATCCCGGTGCCGAGGGTTTCGACCAGGTCTTTGACTTCCTGGCTCTCCAGGATTTTGGAGACCGTCAGCGACTCGGTATTGAGGATCTTCCCCTTCAGAGGCAGCACGGCCTGAATGCGCGAGTCACGGCCGCTGGCTGCGGTGCCACCGGCTGACTGACCTTCCACGATGAACAGCTCGCACTCTTCCGGCTTGTCGGAGCGGCAGTCGAGCAGCTTGCCCGGCAGGTTGCTGCGGCGGCTGCCCGGAGTCTTGCGGCGGACTTCGCTGACAGCGGCGCGGCTGGCCTCGCGAGCGCGGGCGGCCAGCATGATGCGGCCAATCACCGCATCGGCAATCGTCGGGTTGGTGTTGAGCCACGTTTCGAGCCCGGAGCGCACGACCCCTTCGACGAGTGAGGTCATCTCCACATTGTTGAGCTTGTCTTTCGTCTGCCCCTGGAACTCGGGGGCGTTGTGGAAAACCGACAGCACAGCCACGATCCCTTCCCGCATGTCGTCCGGCGTGATCGAGAGCCCCTTGGCCTTGATCTCGTGGACATCCATGTAGTTCTTGATCGCCTTGGCCACGCCCGAGCGCATCCCCGATTCGTGGGTTCCGCCGCCACGGGTGCGGATGCCGTTGACGTAGCTGCGAACCTGGTCGTCGGTCGACTCGGTCCAGCGCAGCGTCAGCTCGACGCGGATCTTGTCCTCATCCTTTTCGGCGTTGTAGGCCCCTTCGTGGATCGGCTTCTTGGCATCGTCGCGGATGATCTTTTCGAGGTAGGCCTTGATCCCTTCGGGGTGCTGGAACTCAGTCGTTTCCTTCTTCACCTCGTCGACGAAGATGATCTTCAGGCCACCGTGGATGTACGAGATATCCTCGATGTGCTGCTTGATCGTCTCGCCGGAGAACTGCACGCGGCGGAAGATGTCGGCATCGGGCCGGAAGAATATCTCCGTCCCATGCCCGCGAAACGGCCGCAGCTGTTTGAGGGGCGTCGTGCTCTTGCCGCGTTTGAACCGCATCTGCCATTCGTGCCCGTCGCGGCGGACGGTGGCGACCATTTCTTCGGAGAGGGCGTTCACGACCGACGAGCCGACCCCGTGCAGACCGCCGCTGCGGGCGTAGCTCTTCTCGCTGAACTTTCCGCCCGAGTGCAGGGTGGTGAGGATCACCTCCAGCGCGGGCTTCTTCATCTTCTTGTGCATGTCGACCGGGATGCCGCGCCCGTTGTCTTCGACACTGATCGAGGCCCCGTCTTTGTGCAGCGTGACCTTGATCTGGTCACATTCCCCAGCCAGGTACTCGTCGACCGAGTTGTCAACGATTTCCCAAATCAGGTGATGCAGCCCGCGCGTATCGATCCCGCCGATGTACATGCCGGGCCGCTGCCGCACTGCTTCGAGCCCTTCCAGGACTTCGATATCGTCGGCGGTGTACTTGGTGCTGGTCTTGAGAACAGACGACATGGGGTCTTCCGTGACGAGGACGGGCCGCTTCCGCATCTCGCAGAGAGGCCAATTGCAGGCTGCGGACCTTACCGCAGGGGGGCGGGAATGTCAAAAAGTGGATGGCAGATGGCCAGCTCAAGATCAGCGAAAGCAAGTGCGTCTGGCACAGGGGAATGGCCCTTTCACTGCCCACTGCCCATTCCCCACTGCCCTCGAATTGAGATTGCCTGATCGGTCGGTTTTCTCGCGAGTGCAGCCCCTCTTCCACCGGGGGCGGGCATTCTCTAGCATCTCGGGTTCACATTCCTCCCCACAATCACCGGCGGGACCGACGCCTTGGAGGAGCTCTCGATGTACCGCGACGTGGCGGTCGCGGTCCGGTCCCCACAGGTTCAGGAGTTTTTCCGAGATGGCAGAGCAAAAGGCCACCAATGTCACCTGGCACGAACACCGTGTTTCCAGCGCGGATCGTCAGAAGCTCAACGGCCACAAGGTCGCTGTGCTGTGGTTCACCGGCCTGAGCGCCGCTGGTAAGAGCACCGTCGCCAACACCGTCGATCACAAGCTGCACGCTCGTGGCATTCATACCTACATCCTGGATGGCGACAACATCCGCATGGGTCTGAACAAGAACCTGGGCTTCAGCGCTGAAGACCGGACCGAGAACATTCGCCGCATCGGCGAAGTGGCCAAGCTGTTCTCCGACGCCGGCGTGATCGCCCTGACCGCGTTCATCTCCCCGTTCAAGGCGGACCGCGATCAGGTGCGCGCTCTGTTCAAGAACGGCGAGTTCCACGAGATCTACGTCAACGCCTCGCTGGAAACCTGCGAGAAGCGCGATCCGAAGGGCCTGTACAAGAAGGCCCGCGCTGGCGAGATGAAGAACTTCACCGGGATCGATTCACCTTACGAAGCTCCCGAGAATCCCGAGCTGGTTCTCGATGCCAATAATCGCAGCATCGACGAACTGGCTGACGACGTGATCGCCTACCTGGCCAGCAAGGGCCTCCTGTCGGCGTAGCAGAATTCGTCAGAATTCTGGCGTGAATGGATTTCCGCAAAAGCCCTCCGATTCGAGAGAATCGCGAGGGCTTTCTGCTTTCGTAGCCACGTTCGCCAGAACGTGGGGAGCTGCCATAACAACTTTCGATTGCCCACGTTCTGGCGAACGTGGCTACAGGCCGGCTGCCTCGAACGCCGCGCGCCGTTCCTCGCACTTGTTGCACCGGCCGCAAGGCTGGCCGCTTACGGGGTTCATGCAGGTCAACGTCAACTCCAGCGGCAAGTCTCGGAACTCGCGAATCAGGTCGGCCTTCGAGCGCCCACGATACGGGGCCAGCACCAGCAACTCATGACCTAGACCCATTCCCACTGCAGCCGAGAACTTCTCGAAGAACTCCGGAGTGCCATCGGGAAACGGGTTCAGCGACAGCGAGCCGATCGCCATCGTGTGAATGCCCTGCAGGCTGCACCAGATGCCGACCAGACTCAGCAGCAACACATTCCGCCCGGGCAGATAGACATCCCGGTCCGGAGCATCCGCCGCCGGAATCCCCGTCCCGGTGATACTCCAGTGCTGGCCGTAGACCGACTGCACTGGCATCGACAGCCGCACCAGCGGGCGAATGTTCGGCTGGGCCACCCGCTCCAGAAAACGTTCCAGCGCAGCGATCTCGGCCTCTTCCCAGGCCAGGCCCATCGAGACATGCACCGGGGTCACTTCTGCGGTTCGTGCCAGATCGGCGACCAGCACGCAGCTGTCGAGTCCGCCACTGGCCAGCACGGCGACCCGGTCCATCTGTCACTCCCGATAGGCGGCGTAGCTGCTGGGGGTTTCCCAGAGCCGGATCTCGGTGATTGGCAATCCGGCCGAGCTGCCGTGGCGGAAGATCACCTTGGCGATGTTCTCGGCGGTCGGGTTCTCATCCAGCAGGAATAGCGGTTCGCCCTGGGCTTGCAGGATCGGGACGTAATGATCGTCCTTGCAGAGCAGCATGCGGTGGTCGAGGTTCTCGTCGACCCAGTTGCGGACGACGTCTTTGACGACTCCAAAGTCGAGGACCATGCCGAGCCGGTCGAGTTCCCTCGACTCCAGATCGACTTCGATCCGCCCGTTGTGTCCGTGCAGGAAACGGCACTTTCCGTCGTAGTTCATCAGACGGTGGCCGTAGCAGAAGTCGATCAGCTTCGTGATCCGGTGCAGCTTGCCCATCAGGTTCAGTCCAGTCCGCCGGGGGCCAGGTGACGACCGCTGTCGACGCGAATCACCTCGCCGGTGATCGTGTCGCTCTTCAGCAGCGTCACAGCCAGTTCCACAATGTCGTCGACCGACGATTCTCGACGCAGCGGGGTGCGGGCCACAACCTCGGCAGCCCAGACCTCGGCAGAAATCTCGGGAGGTCGCACCGTCGGCCCCGGCGCAATCGTGTTGACCAGAATTCCATCCGTCGCCAGTTCGACCGCCAGAGCCCGTGTCATGAACTGAATGGCCGCCTTGGCGGTCAGGTAGGGCAGGTAGTGTCGGTACGGAGTCTCCCCCGCCGCCCAATCGCCAAACTTAAGGATCTGCCCCCGCGTCGGTCCGGGGTTGAGTTGCATTCGCCGGGCGGCATGCAGCGAGAGCAGGTAATCGACCCGGGCTGCAGCCATCCCCGCATCCCAGGCCGCAGCGTCCAGAGTTTCGAACGGCGTCTTCTCGTAATCGGACGCCAGATTGACGAGCGCGTACACCGGGCCACACGCGGTTTCAATTGCTTGCAGGCTGCTGCTTACCTCGTCATCGGTGTCCAGTGCGGATTGGACAGCAACTGCCTGAGGGCCAATTCCGCGTATCTCCTCCGCCAGTAAATCCGCTGCCTGTCGAGAGTTCCGGTAGATCACGCCGACCTGCATCCCCAGCCCCGCCAGGCGCAGAGCGATCGCCCGCCCGATCCGACGGGTTCCGACCAGCACGACGGTCTTGCCTGCGAGTTCCATGGCTTTGTTTCAAGCTTGGGGCAGCGGACAGGGAAGGAAAACGATGGATCGGATGGGGGATTGCAGCCCCGCAGCTTCCAATGGCCATTCCCCACTGCCCTTCTTCCCGTGATCATAGCGACCTCACCTCAGGAGACCATTCGCGCCGCAACCGACTGTGATACAATCCCCGAGCTGACCTTAAGTTGAGGACAGTCCTTCCCACCGCTTCGGTTCGAACTCACGATGGCTGACTACAACAAATTCGATCGCCGTGTAGACGCACTGGTCGTCGAAACGCGGACCAGCTTTGCTCCGGACGTGACCGGTCTGTCTCCGGAAGATGCCAAGTGGGTTTCGAAGGCGATTCACGAGAAGCCGGAACTGGCCTCGCAGGTCGCCTACGAACGGGCTCATACCGGCTTCTGCCGCGAGATTACTGTCACAGCTGCCGACATCGCCCGGCTGTACGAACAGCTGGCCCGCTAGCCGTAGCAGAATTCGTAAGTATTCTGACGTCCCAAAGCCTGGATGTTGAACCGTAGCCACGTTCGCCAGAACGTGGGAAGCCGCGCATGGAAAGCCCACGTTCTGGCGAACGTGGCTACGGTATTCCATCGAAGGTCCTCGCATGCACCGCCAAACTCTGTTCACACTGGCCTTCCTCTTCCACGCGTCGATCTTGCTTGTCGCGGCGGAACCCGCGACCAAACCCGCCACCGTTGCTCAGGCGCTGCAGGCTCTCGATCTGACCAAGCTTCCGGCGATGACTGGGACCAAAGAACCGCCCAACCGGTCGGTGGGCAACCTCTCTTATATCGCTCCCGGAGACTGCAAGGCGGCCTTTGAGTTTCACCGGGCCCAGCTCAAGAAGCTGAAGTGGACCGAACAACCCGGCGCGATGGTGACCGACATGTACGGCAGCGGGATGTTTGCCCGCGACGGCTTTTTGGCTTCGCTTTCGACGTCGCCCCAAGGAACCGATGTCTTTGTGGCGATCAACCTGCACGGGAACGTCGACCTGAGCAAGCTGCCGAATCCGGCGGGACTCGAGTCTCTGTATGTCGGCCCGCAGGTGGCGATGTACACCACCAAGGCTGCGGTGAAAGACACCGCCGCCGAGTGCAAGAAACTGCTGCTGGCCCAAGGCTGGCAGGTCTATGGCGAGGCCGCTGACACCCGTTACTTCAAGCAGAACGCCATCCGCCTGCTGGTCACTGTGTCTGAAGCTCCGGCCCAGATGGGCAAGACCTCCGTCAGCTTCACCGCCGAGCAGCTCTCCGCCGACATCCCCGCTCCCGTCGAAACGGTCCAGCTGCAGTACTCGGATTCCACGAAGGAGCTGTTGTTCGACACCAAGTCGAGCGAGGACGAGATTGAGAAGTTCTACCGCGACACGTTGACCAAGCTCGGCTGGAAGGCCACGACCGACAAGCCGTTCGCGATCGACTGGAAGCGCGGACTGACCTTCCGCAGCGCCGCGAAAGAGATGCTCTCGCTGGAGATGTACACCGTCGAGGAAGAGAAGGTCCTGCGGGTCGTCATTCGTTATCAGACCGCAGCTGAGGTAGACGCTGAGGAAAAGCGTTTTCAAGAAGCGATGGCGGCTAAGAAGAATGCCCCCAAGCCCGAGGTCGCCACGGTCAAGATCGAGGTCCCCAAGGGGGCCGAGTTCACCGAAGTGACTGCTCAGCAGCTGGAGTTCACGGTGGCCACGGGGAAAGCCAAAGCTGCGGCCTCGGCCATCCGAAAGGCCCTGACGAAAGCGGGCTGGGAAGAGACTGTGATCATCGATGAGGCCCTGGCAGGACAGTTCAACCTGGAGATGGGCGAAGCCGAGATCTCGATCCAATTCGTCGACACGGGCGTACTTCCCGCAGAGTTCACGATCCGCGGAACCGGGGTCAATCTGGAACGCTAGAGCCGGTTCAATAATCTTGAGCTGCGAACCCTGGTTCGAACAGGTCGATCGTCCGCTGGAGTAAGCGGGACTCGTGGAATGCGCGGCGTCACAGCAACGATTCAGGAATGTCGACCGAAATCAAGTAACGAGGATCAGGCGAAAAACCGCTCGTTTCGATTGTAAACCGGTTCGGGGGATCCCATTTGGCTCGTTTCAGGTAAATGTCATCCCAATTGCCACAAGGATGTATTTCGCGGACAGGAACGCGGCACACCTCGTGCTCTGTTCGATTCTTGTAGACGATCAAGAACAGAGAAAACTTATCGAGATCGAGGCGTACGCCGATCCGGACCTTAATTTTCTTTTTCGGGTGAACCCACTGGCTCTTGGAAACATCGATCCATTCCAGATTGGCGTCTAAGAGCTTTTGCCTCGCCTCAACAAATGGCTGGGTTTCCCAGTGGTTACCGGTGAGCATCCATAGACAGGCTGCATGGACACTCTCCAAGATCGCCAGCTTCTTCCTCGATGGATCGGCACCTACATATTGTGAGAAGTCAAATGGCCAGCGAAATCGCATAGGGTATCGCAATGCGTCCGTCTCAGGAGCCGAGAACTGATCGGAAAACAAGACGAAAAACTAGAGCCGGTTTCAAAACCTGTTTGCAGGGCTTTCAAGCGGGTCGCCGCCGGATGGTCGTTTTCTACAACCGTCTGAGCACGATGACCATGCAGGCGGCATGA
>JBIIOI010000119.1:0-7995 GCA_044337025.1 Planctomycetaceae bacterium | reverse complement strand
CCGCGTTGTTCCAAGGCCTCGTTCATGCCGCCTGCATGGTCATCGTGCTCAGACGGTTGTAGAAAACGACCATCCGGCGGCGACCCGCTTGAAAGCCCTGCAAACAGGTTTTGAAACCGGCTCTAACTTGCGGATCTGGACAGCCGCGGCCAGAAGTTGGCGGGCTTCCAAAGTTTCGACCTTGATCCGTTGCCGAAGACGCTTGGGGCTGGATGTGTTGCCAAAGACTGTTCGATACAGGGACTGCAGCATAACGTGGCTCCAAGCTCGTGGGTTTCAGTTCAAGGTTGAATTACGCCGGGGCGCAAACTCAGCCATGAGAGAGCGGTAATTTTAGAAATCGAGGGGGCTGAGAGCTACGGGTAGGTTGTCAATTTCCCTAACCGCCGCCGATGGCGGCGAGGAAATGCACCTCATCCCGCTCCCCCACCAGCTGCATGAGCCCCCGGTCGCTGACCTTGTCATTGACCGACACGCACAACCCCTGCCGCAGGCGGTCCCCATCGCGCAATCGGCCCGTCAGTGCGGGGAACTGGTCTTCCAGCTTCAGCAGCAGTTCCCGCACGGTGGTTCCGGGGACTTCGACGGTCCGGGCTCCGCCGGCCAGTGGGCGGAGTGAGGCGGGGATGAAGACCGTGGGCATCGCCGCACTCAATCCGGCTTTTCACCGGCCAGAATATGGATCGCCCGCCACTCTTCGCCGGTGACCGGCTGGATCGACAGACGGGACCCCTTGGCCAGGAGCATCATCTCCTTCAGCTCAGAGTTGTCCTTCATCATTTCGCGAGTGACAGGCTGTTCGAACTTCTTGCGCAGCCGGACATCGACCATGAACCAGATCGGGTTCTCGATGGTACTTTTGGGGTCGAAGTGGTCGCTCTTCTTGTCGCGGGCGGTCGAGTCGCCGTACCCGGCCTTGGTCACTTCCATGGTGCCGACGATCGCCATCGGCTCGGTGCTGCTGTGGTAGAAAAAGACCCGGTCGCCAATACGGATTTCGTCACGCAGGATGTTGCGGGCCTGGAAATTCCGCACACCGTCCCAGAACGTCGAGCCATCGCGCACGAGGTCATCGATCGAATAGCACTCGGGCTCGGACTTGAAGAGCCAGTAGTGACGTGACTTCGTCGTGCTCTTCGCAGCTGCTTTGGCCATGAACTCGCCAGTCAGGGAAAAATGTGGGGATGGGGGCTGGCAGAGAATTCTATCGCAACGGATCGCGATACGCGAACGCGTCAGGTGTCATCCCGGAACAGATCCTTGGGAGCGAGCTGGCTGAGGTCGATTCCGCCCTTCCCTTCCTGTTCCAAGAGCCCCACGCGGGCCTCGATCCGCTGGAAACGCTGCTCGACCTGAGGATCGAAGAGCGGCGTCGAGCGGCTGGGCTTGGGCCGCGGCACGCGGGGATACCCCAGCTGGCGCTGCAGCGCGGCGAACATATAGAGCGGGTCTTTGCCGATGTTGGCCTTGGCGATGCGGCCCTCCTGGGACTCGAACAGGATCGGATACGACGGTGTGAAATCGGGCTCGCCCCGCTGCCGCCGCACCTCGTCGACCCGGTGCTGCGACCGCATGTACAGCATCTCTGCAAAGTCGGTCATCCCCAGCTGGGGGCGGATGCGGCGGATCCATTCCTTCCACTCCTCGGTGTAGAACGGATCGCGGGAGACCGCCTCCATCCCCTCATCGTACCCCAGCCGATTCCGGGCCAGGCACTCAAACTGGTACATGAACAGCCCCTGCGACCGAGGCGTTTCGGCCATGTACTGCGACAGCTGTTCGAGGATCGAGAGGGCTATACGGATGTCGAACTTGGCCCCTTCTTCCTCGGCCTTCGACATGATGTAGGCCTGAAACGGCGAGAAGTAATGGGCCAGCCGCTTCATCGCCTCGCTGACCCGCCCGCGCAGACTCATCTCCCCCGCGAGAAAATCGATCGCCATCGGCAGCTTCGTCGTGGTCAGGATCTCATCCCGGACCATCGCCAGGATCTCCTGAGCCGGCGTGTTCTCCTCAATCCGCTCGCGGTAAACGCGAAAGAAGTGGGTCTGTTCGATGTACTCTTCGCGATCCAGCATGGTGGGCACAGTATCCCGGTTGGAGTGGGCAGTGCCAAGGATGGGAAGAAACTCCTCGGGGCAGAGGCATGCAACCCAATCATCGGGTTTCCTTCTCCCTCTCCCCATGCTCAACTTGAGAATCAGAGAATTCGTCACTTGGGGAGAGGGCCGGGGTGAGGGGCCGAACCCCGTGCACTCACCTCGCCCCCAGCCTGCTCCGCAGCTTCTGCAGCGCCTCAAACGCTCCAGTCGGCGTCATATGGTCCATATCGAGAGCCCGCAACTCGTCCAGCAACGGATGGTACAATAGGCCGAACAGCGTCCGCTGTTCGGAATTCCGCCGGCGTTTACGAACACTGTCCGCTCCAATGGATTCGGGTTCCGTCAAGGAAGAGGTAAAGTGATCCACCTCCATGGACCGAAAAGCTCTGGCCATGCATTGAGAAATCTTGGTAGGTCTTCACCGTCTCGGGCTGGTCGATGTATTGCACGACTTCCGAGAACATGTGGGATACAATTTGACACAGGAACTCTCCCTGATGATTGACTCCGCAATCATGTCCCTGATACCAGTCTGGATAACCCCCAATCTTAGTCTCACCAAAGACGGCTGGTGGATGTCCATCGAACTCGCCTGGGTATTCATAGATTGGATTGTCCATCGAGACCTCTTCCCAGAGTTTCTGCCCATCGGGCCGCATCTGTGTCAGGTAGCTCTCATCTCGAAGCGGGAAATCTCGTCCCCGATAGATCAACCCATGAAGCGGAACATACGTAATGCCGGTGCGGATTGCAGTCTTCATGGGCTGGCCGATCTCTTCAATGTTGTACCACTCCATGACCACGTCGGGGAACATGTAGTCATGATACTTTTCTTCTCCATCGAAAGACTCCTGAGCGAAGATGATCAGGAGATTGCCGGGCAGCGCTGGCAGGATGTCCAGCGATTCCGAGAAGTTCATTTGAATGATGTACCCCATCGGCTTTCCATGTTCGTCGAGTGGCCACGGCCGATCCGCTGGCCGATAGGGGACACCGCCGATCTTGGTCAGAGCTGGATGTGGCGGAGGGCCCCATTTCCAGGCGAACACGTCGCAGGGGATCCCTTCATCGGATGTGGCGAGGTCCGGCCAGATTCGGCGGCGTGCTTGCTCGACTTGAGTAATCAAGCACGATTCCCGGTAGACGTCTCGAACCCACTTTGGAGATGGATGGAGCTTGGCCCAATGCGACTCGTCATAACGCGGATGACGATTATGTGGACCCGTTATCACTGATTGCTCTGTAATGTAGGGAACGACAGGGACGAAATTGGCCGGAGCACGCCACCTTTCCTGGGACTTTTTCAGTAACGACCTCGGAGAGTCTGTGTTGAAAATCTCCTCCAACAGCTTCCAAACGGCTCGATCAAACGCCTTCTGATCGTCGAGCGATTGCAGTTGACCGAGGTACTTGGACAGATGCGTCTCTTCGACACGACTCACACGATCCGGGAGCGTTATCTGCGTGGCGTTGCCGACTTCGAGCAGATGCTCCACTGGCACCATCGTCCGCAGGAACTCCCGCACTCTGTCTCGCATCTGTTCAATCGTCGCCATCTCTCACCTCGCTCCCAGCCTGCTCCGCAGCTTCTGCAGCGCCTCAAACGCTCCCGTCGGGGTCATGTGGTCCATATCCAGTTCGCGCAGCTCGTCCAGCAGCGGATGGTACTCCGGACCGAAGAGCGTCAGCTGTTTGTGTTTCGATCTGCGTTTGCGCTGCGGGATCGTGGTCTTGCCGGTCGAGTCCTGATGGTCAGCTTCCAGAGTCTGCAGGATCACCTCGCTGCGGTCGATCACCTCGCGCGGCACCCCGGCCAGGCGGGCGACCTGGATTCCGTAGCTCTTGTCCGCTGCCCCCGGAACGATCTTGTGCAGGAAGATCAGCTCGCCGTTGCGTTCATGCACAGCCACGTTCCAGTTGCTGGTCCCGGCCAGCGATTCCGACAGCGAGGTCAGCTCGTGATAGTGCGTGGCGAACAGCGTGCGGCACTGCAGCTCATCATGGATGAACTCGGTGATCGCCCACGCCAGTGAGATCCCGTCGTAGGTGCTGGTGCCGCGGCCGATCTCGTCGAGGATCACGAGGCTGTGCTTCGTGGCTGCGTTGAGGATGCGAGCGGTTTCGGTCATCTCGACCATAAAGGTCGACTGCCCCTTACCCAGTTCGTCGCTGGCCCCCACGCGGGCAAAGATCCGATCCGCGATCCCGATCCGCGCCGACCGGGCCGGGATGAACGACCCGATCTGAGCCATGATCGTCAGTAGAGCGGCTTGCCGGATGTAGGTACTTTTCCCGGCCATGTTGGGGCCGGTGATTAATTGGATGAAGGGGAGTGAGTCGGGGGAAACCGGCGAGCGGGGTGGCGTAAGCCCCCTGGTATCTTGGTCATTCGTCATTAGTCCTTGGTCATTGGTGGCAGGCTCAGAGCTGATGGCGGATGGCTCATGGCCAGAGACGACTGCTGGCTCTCGCCGCTCGTCTCTCGTCTCTCGTCCCCCCAATACGACATCATTCGGCACAAACTCCCCGGTCGGCCTGAGCTTGTCCAGCACCGGGTGTCGCCCATCTCGGATATCGAGCATCGGCTCCGTCGTGATCTCCGGGCGGCAGTAGCGCAGTGACACTGCCAGCTTGGCCAGGCCGACCAGCACGTCGAGCTGGGCTAGGACTTCGGCGGTCTGCTGCAGGCGGCGGCACTCGGCATTCACGGCATCGCGAAGGTGCTGGAACAGCTCGTTCTCCAGTGCGATCGCCCGCTCCTCGGCCCGCAGGACCTTGTCCTCGTACTCCTTGAGCGGCGGCGTGATGAATCGTTCCTGGTTCTTCAAGGTCTGCTTGCGGATGTACTCGGGCGGGACCTTGTTCATCTGCGATGCAGTCACCTCCAGGTAGTACCCGAACACCTTATTGAAGCCGACCTTCAGGTTCGGGATGCCGGTTCGCTCGATCTCCTGGGCCTGGTATTCCGCGATCCATTTCTTCCCGCCGCGCGCCAGATCCCGCAGCTCGTCGAGACCCGGATGGAACCCATCACGGACGATTCCGCCATCGCTGACCTGCAGTGGAGGTTCATCGACCAACGTCGTTTCGATCTGAGCCCGGATCTCGCCGCACAGCTCCATTCGCGATTCGAGCGTCTGCAGCAGGCTCGTCTGCCGCCCGGCCAGCTTGGCCTTCACGCGCGGCAGCAGCGACAGCGTACGCCCGAGTGAGACCAGATCGCGAGCTGTGGCCCGCATCGTCGCCACGCGGGCACAGAGCCGCTGCATGTCGTAGGCCTGCTTGAGCAGCTCCTGCAGCTCGCGCCCCAGCTTCGAGTCCCGCATCAGCTCCTCGACCGCATCCAGCCTGCGCCCGATGGCGATCGGATCAGTGAGCGGATTCGAGAGCCACTCAGCCAGCATGCGGGCCCCCATCGGCGTGGCTGTCTCGTCCAGGACCGACAGCAGGCTCCCCTCGCGGCGGCCTTCGCGCATTGTGCGGGTCAGCTCCAGGCTGCGGCGCGTGGCCTCATCGATCAGCAGGCTCGACCCGCGGCGGTACTGCTCCAGCCGCACGATATGTCCCAGCGACGACTTCTGCGTCTCCTGAACGTACTCGATCAAGACCCCCGCAGCGGTGATCCCGAGCGAGTCGGCCTCGATGTCGAACCCTTCCAGCGTGCTGGTCTGAAAGTGCTTCTGCAGCACATCGCGGCAGTGGTCCGGGACAAAGCACCACGGAGCCCGCGTGGTCAGCACCATGTCGGGAAGCTCATTGAGCCGCAGCAGCGCCGGGTCCGCACGATGCGTTTCCGGAATCAGGCATTCGGCGGGGCGCACGCGGGCCAGTTCATCGAGCAGGGCCGAAGGCTGCAGACTGGCATTCGAGAAGCTGAGGCTGACACGATCGCCCGCTGAACGGGCGGCGGACTTGGCCCCTTCTCCCAGAGCCAGTTCCGCACATTGGAATCGCCCGGTCGAGAGTTCCAACCACGCAACGCCCACACGATCCCGCGAGGGAAACACAGCTGCGAGAAAGTTGCTCTCTTTGGGATCGAGCAGAGCATCGTCGGTCAGTGTGCCGGGCGTGACGATGCGGGTGACTTCGCGGCGGACCATCCCTTTGGCAGTCTTGGGATCCTCGACTTGCTCACAGACGGCGACCCGGTACCCGGCATGAATCAGCTTGTTGAGGTACCCGTCGAGCGCGTGATACGGAAAACCCGCCATCGGGACCGGGTTCGCGGAGCCTTTGTCGCGGCTGGTCAGTGTGATCCCCAGGACCTTGGAAGCGGTCTCGGCGTCTTCGTAGAACAGTTCGTAAAAGTCCCCCATGCGAAACAGCAGGATCGCCCCCGGTGTCTCGGCTTTCACGTCGAGATAGCGCTGCATCGCGGGAGTGATCTTGGCGTCGGACATGGAGCGGTTGAGGGTTGAGGGTTGAGGGTTGAGCACCGCACGATCTTCAATCGAGGGGCGAAGTACAAGTCATGCGGGCTGCGGCAAACGGCTGGTCAGTTTGTAAATCTGCAAGTTCGGGAGGGCGAGGCTCCTGCCGAGCCGCATGCGCGGGAGCAAGGCTTCTCGAAGTTGCGGCTCAGCCGGAGCTTCGCCCTCCCAACCGTACAAACTTCCCAGATGGAACTTCTGGTCAGCCCTGGCTGCGGCGGGTCCTCGCGGCAGAGTCAAGAGGAGGGAAGGCACGGTGCAATCTGATCGATCATGCTTTATGCTGATCGGACCTCGGAAAGCAGTTCGCAGGAGTCCCCGCATGGCCCTCAGCCGTCGTTCGTTTCTATCTAGCGCTTCACTTACAGCTGCGGGTGTATCCGCAGTGTCCGGCCTCTCATCGGCAGTGCATCTCACTGCAGCTGAGAAGACCGAGCTGAAGTCAATCGGCAAGACTCCGCACACAAAGTTCGCGGTCAACTGCGAAATGTGGTGGACCAAGCTGCAGTTCATGGACCGGATCAAAGAGACAGCCAAGCTGGGGTTTCCGGCCATTGAGTTCTGGCCTCTGGCAGGGAAGGACATTCCCGCTGTCGCGGCTCTGTGTCAGGATCTGGGAATCGAGATCGCTCAGTTCACGGCCTGGGGCTTTACCCCTGGGATGAACGAGCCGAAAAATCACGATGCGGTCGAACAAGCGATCCGCGAGGCCTGCGCGGCCGCCAAGATCCTCAAGTGCAAGAAGGCCTGCGTCGTGGCAGGGAACGATGTGCCGGGCATGACTCAGGAGGAGATGCACAAGAACGTGATCACCGCCCTCAAGCGCGTGAAGCCGATCGTGGAGGACAACGATCTGATGCTGATCCTGGAGCCGATGAATATCCGCGTCGATCACAAGGGACACTGTCTGTACGGCAGTGCGCCCTCGATCAAAATCTGCCAGGAAGTCGACTCGACGCATGTGAAGATCAACTGGGATCTGTATCACATGCACATCACCGAAGGCGACCTGTGTGGCCACCTGCGGGAGGGGATGCAGACCAAGACGATCGGCTATCTGCAACTGGCCGACCACC
The DNA here is from genome assembly GCA_044337025.1 of Planctomycetaceae bacterium. GTDB lineage: Bacteria > Planctomycetota > Planctomycetia > Planctomycetales > Planctomycetaceae > TH-plancto1. The sequence continues at coordinate 387 of JBIIOI010000119.1, read as the reverse complement.
CGGACCGCAACGAGCCGGGCACGGGTGAGATCCACTACAACCGCGTCCTCAAAGAGGCCCACGACCTGGGTTACCGGGACTTTGTCGGGCTGGAGTGCCGGCCGACCGATGAGCTGACTGCGGCAAAACGAGTCGCAGCTGCGGATGTGTGGTAAGGCGAAATCCCGTTCCAAGCGGACAACGAGTCCGGGAATTCGCCACGGATTCACAGAGACATGCAAGGGCGAGCCGGGGACGCTGACGCCGCCCGGATCGCCGGTTCGATTCTGCCTCTGCTCACACGCTAGTGTAGTGCCTCACAAATAATGGAACTTAAATGTCATGGCTGGCGTCTGATCTTCTGGGCCGGGAGGATCAGTGTCATGCGAGTTGCAGTGAAGATCGAGT
>JBIIOI010000011.1:0-111548 GCA_044337025.1 Planctomycetaceae bacterium | reverse complement strand
GGAATGTCCTTCGGCTCGACCTTCCACTGCGCCGACTGGGCGGCTCTCTTCGCCGAGCCTTCCAGATCGTTGAAACTCCCGGACTGGAACGAACCATCGGGCATCAGCATTTCGACCTGACAGATATTGTCCAGCGAGATCTCAAACCCGAACTGCTTCTCAAACGAACGGTCCCAATCGCTGATCGCCGGCCAGGTCACGCCATTCCGCCGCAGGTACCCTTCAAACTCCGCAGGCGACGTTCCCGAGTTCACAGCCACGAACAACACCGGCTGCCCCTGAAACTTCGCGGCCGCTTCGAGTACTCCCGGCCAGCGTTTTTCGCAGTTCGGGCACTGTTCCTCGACAAAGTAAAACACGACCGCCTTGCCCGAGAGCATTTCCTTCGACAGAGGTGGCGAATGGACCCACCGTCCCGGATCGGAGGGCAATTCCTCCGCGAGAGCGAAGGCCCCGCCCGAACAGATTCCAACAAACAAAGCGACAACGATTCGGAGGGGCAGATTCATCAACAGGCCTCTGTTTTCCGCGTTCAACCCGATTCGGAGTCCCCGATTCGGGTGTTGTGAGTCTACAGGATCATCCGGTGAGATTCACCACGGAGCTGAGCCAGCGGAGCCAAGATGCAGTCGACGCCCTCACGCGGGGCCACTCCCCACTGCCGGGGAGTGTGGAGAGACGAGAGCCAGCGACGAGTTCATTCGCTCAACACTCAGCCCTCAAACTGCCTCCCCCACTGCCCACTGCCCATTCCCCACTTCTCCTTCCCTCAATTTCTCACCCCCTTCGATCCCGGCTGGGAATCTGCTAAACTGAGTTTTCGCGGGGTGATGTTCGCCCGGCACGGCTCTTTTCGATTCAGGATCACGGCCCCATGAAGGTGCTGGTCATTGGCCAGGGCGGACGCGAGCATGCTCTCGTCTGGAAGCTCAAGCAGTCCCCCAAAGTCACCGAGATCTTCTGCGCCCCCGGCAACGCGGGCACAGCTCTCGAAGGACGCAACGTCGCAATTCCCAGTACCGATATCGAGGGACTGGTGCGGTTCGCCCAGTCCGAGAAGATCGGGCTGACCGTCGTGGGGCCCGAGGCTCCCCTCGTGGCCGGTGTCGTCGACGCTTTCCAGAAGTCCGGGCTGACAGTCTTTGGCCCCAGCAAGGCGGCAGCGCAGCTCGAAGGCAGCAAGATCTTCTGCAAAGAGATTCTGCGAAAGGCCAACGTCCCGACCGCCGAGGCCTGGGCCTTCTCTCAGGCCGATGAGGCGATTCGTTTCCTCAAGGACCGCGAGGAACAGCCATTCGTCATCAAGGCGGATGGTCTGGCAGCGGGGAAAGGGGTCCTGATCTGCCAGACGCGCGATGAGGCACTGGCAGCTGTGCGGCTCTCGATGACCAAGAAGGAGTTCGGAGCTGCGGGCGAGAAGATCCTGATCGAGGAATGCCTGATCGGCGAAGAGGTCAGCATTCTGGCGATCGTCGATGGCCGCACGATCATTCCGCTCGAACCGGCCCAGGACCACAAGCGAGCCTATGACGATGACCAGGGCCCGAACACCGGCGGGATGGGGGCCTATACCCCGGCGTCGTTCGCGACCCCGGAACTGATGGCGACCGTGATCGAGAAGATCCTGATCCCGACCGTCCACACGATGAAGAAGCTCGGCACCGAGTTCCGCGGCATCCTCTACGCGGGGATCATGCTGACCACGCAGGGCCCCAAGGTCCTGGAGTACAACGTCCGCCTTGGCGACCCGGAGACGCAGCCCGTTCTGATGCGGCTCAAGACCGACCTGTTCGAGATCCTGCTCGCAGCTGCGGAAGGCCGCTTGAAGGACTTCGAAGAGATCGAGTGGGACACGCGGACCTCGGTCTGCGTCGTGATGGCCGCCGAAGGCTATCCGGGCAACTACCCCAAGGGGCAGGTCATCCGCGGCCTCGATGCAGCGGCCCAGTTGCCCGACGTGAAGGTCTTCCACGCTGGCACCGATCAAGTCGGTCACGATGTCGTCACCAACGGCGGACGCGTTCTGGGTGTGACCGCTCTAGGCGACGACGTGGCCGACGCGAAACGCAAGGCGTACGAAGCGGTCAAGTGCATCCGCTGGGACGGCGGCTGGTGCCGGAAAGATATCTCAGACAAAGCCCGCATGGGTCTCGTCATTCGCCACGGCGGAATGAAACCGAAGCTCCCCTTGGAAGAGGAGCTTCAGGAGGAAGACGATATTGAGGCCGAAGGGCACCCCGAGGTCGAGTGACTCCACAGCTTAACAATGACATTTGCGCATCTGCCTGAATCTGCTCCCATCCCCGTCATGAACACGCAAGGAAGCGAAACGGGTGTGACTGGGGCTGCGGCAGTGCGGGTTCGCGCGGTGCGGCTGGTCTGTACTGAGGGTTGGTCGACGGCGGATGCTGCCTTGGCGGTGGGGCGGTCGCAGCGCGGGAAGAAGCCAGAGCGGCTGGCGCCGAAAAAGGCTCCGGGGGCGACGCCGAAGCTCGACAAGAAGCAGAGTGTTCTCGCATCCCTGCCGGGATGCCAGTCGCCATCGACCCGTGTCCAGTGGTTTCGCGACCGCTCAACCACCGGCTATTCTCTCTGACCCCATCCGGGGTCGATGAGCAGGCACTTCGAAATTCCGTAGAAACCGAAATCCCCTCCTACACTCTTGCCGTGCGAATGCCTTGCGGTCGCCTCCACTTCGGGCGCGGACTGCCTATGATACCGCTCTCACGACGGGGGAGTGCGTCCCGCGTCGGGCTCCTGGATCACTCCTCGCGAACGAACTCTCATGCAGTACGACGTCTACGGTGTTGGCAACGCTCTCCTTGATATTCAGGCCCGCGTGGCTGACTCGGTGTTGACCGATCTGCGGTTCTCCAAGGGGATCATGACCCTCGTCGACGAGGCCACCCAGGAGCAGGTGCTGAGCAAGCTCGACGACGTGAAGATCAATCGCTGTGCCGGAGGCTCGGCGGCCAACACGATCATGGGTGTCGCCGATTTCGGCGGGAAGGCGGCTTATGTCGGCAAGGTCGGCCAGGACGAGACCGGCGGGGTCTATATGGACGACATGCGAAAGATGGGCGTCCACATCAATTCGCAGCCGATCGAGACCCGGACCGGGACCTGTGTCGTCCTGATCACCGAGGACGCCCAGCGAACGATGCTGACCAATCTGGCTGCGTCGAGCCAGCTCGGCCCGGACGACATCGTCGAGTCGGAGATTCAGAAGGCCAAGTATGTTTACATCGAGGGTTATCTGTTCGGGGGTGAGCCGACCAAGTCCGCAGCCCTGAAGGCCATTGAGCTGGCGAAGAAGAACGGCGTGAAGGTCGCCTTCACCGTCTCGGACCCGTTCCTGATTCAGTACAACCGCGATCTGTTTCTCCAGCTGATCGAGGGACCGGTCGATTTGCTGTTCTGCAATCTGGATGAGGCCCGGGCTTTGACGGGGAAGCACGATCCGATCGACTGTGCCCAGGAGATTCACAAGCACGCCGAGAACGTGGCCCTGACGCTGGGCGGCGATGGCTCGATCCTGATGCACGAAGGTCAGGTCATCCCGATCGAAGGGGTTCCCTGCCAGGCCGTCGACACCACCGGAGCCGGCGACATGTACGCGGCGGGGATCCTGTACGGCATCACGAATGGCCTCAGCTGGAAGCAGGCTGGCCATCTGGCCTCGCATGCCGCGTCGCGGGTTGTCGCTCAGATGGGAGCCCGTCTGCAGCGGCGGTTCACGCCCGCAGAGGTCAAAGAACTCATCGGAGCAATGGGGAAGTAGTCCGAGTGCCGAGCCGACTCTCAGCGCTGTTGTGCTCTGCCGATGAGGCTGTCCGCCTGATCGAAGATGGCATGACCGTTGTCAGCGGCGGGTTCGTCGGAGCCGCCCATCCCGAGGGACTCTCCTCGGCGATCGAGCGACGGTTCCTCAGCGACGGGCATCCCCGCGGTCTGACTCTCGTCTTCGCCGCTGGCCAGGGAGACGGCAAGACACGCGGCCTCAATCATCTGGGGCACGCCGGGCTCGTGAAGCGCGTGATCGGCGGGCATTGGGGGCTGCTTCCCCGGCTGGGACGGCTGGCCATCGATAACCAGATCGAGGCCTACTGTTTTCCTCAGGGGGTGATCTGTCAGCTGCTGCGCGATATCGCTGCAGGTCGGCCCGGTTGTCTGACGCATGTCGGGCTGGGGACGTTTATCGATCCGGTCCATCGCGGCGGTCGCATGAACGAGGTATCGCCCGACTCGCTGATCGAGCGGGTCGAACTCCTGGGCCAGACCTGGCTGCTGTACAAGGCGTTTCCCATCCAGATCGGCCTCATCCGAGCTAGCGCCGCGGACCCGCTGGGCAACCTCGTCATGGACGAAGAGGCTGTGCTGGGCGAGGTGCTGCCGATCGCGCAGGCGGTCCACAACAGCGGAGGAATGGTCCTCGCCCAAGTGAAACGTGTGCTCGATGCCCCGGTGTCACCGAGCCGGGTGCGAGTTCCGGGAGTCCTGGTCGACCGGATTGTGGTGGCTCAGGACCATGAGCACGATCTCACGTTCGGAGAGGCCAGCAACGCGAGCTACTACACCCCGCTGACCGGCAGTGAGACGCACCCGGTTCCGACGCCGATGCCGCTCGACGAGCGGCGGATCATTGCCGCCCGAGCGTGCGACGAACTGGCCCCGGGAGCGATCGCGAACCTCGGCATCGGAATGCCTGAGGGGGTCGCCCGAATCGCGGCTGAGCGCGGCTTGCTGCACGAAGTCACGCTGACCGTCGAAAGCGGCCCGATCGGCGGAATGCCTGCGGGTGGCCTCAGCTTCGGGGCCTCCGTCCATCCTCAGGCGATCATCGATCAGCCGGCCCAGTTCGACTTCTACGATGGCGGCGGGCTCGACTTTGCTGCGTTGGGGGCTGCTCAGATTGACGCTTTGGGGAACGTGAACGTCTCCCGTTTCGGCTCACGCCTCTCGGGAGTCGGCGGGTTCGTGAACATCAGTCAGAACGCCCGCCGACTGGTCTTCTGCGGCACGATGACTTCCGACGGGCTGGAGATCGAAGTCGTCTCCGGACAGCTCAAGATTCGCCGAGAAGGCCGCATCCGCAAGTTCGTCCAGCAGGTCGAACAGGTCTCATTCAGCGGGCAGATCGCTGCTGGCAAGCACCAGGATGTGCTGTATGTCACCGAGCGAGCTGTGTTCCGCCTGGGAAATGAAGGGCTCGAACTGATCGAGATTGCACCGGGGATCGACCTGCAGCGAGATGTGCTGGGGCAAATGGACTTTCGGCCACGCATCAATCACGTGCAGACCATGGCACAGAGCTTGTTTCGATAGCTGGAGGAGTGAGTCTGAAACGTCGCTCACTAGAAACAGCGACTTCGCGCGTCCAGCGTTCTGCAAACTAGGAACTAAGCATTGCTGGGACCTGGCGATCAGGTTCCATCCGACTGAATCTCGTCCGAGGTGAACGCCACTTCGATCAGCGTTGTGACCCCGTGACCACTGGGGCCCAGGCCCTTTCGCAGCTGGACTCGCCAAACCAGATCGCCGCGAAGACTCTCAAACTCGTCCTCGCTCGTGGGGTAGAAAGCCTCGATCGACTCTCCGGGGCCCAGGGGGCGACCGAGGTTCTGCCCGGCGAAATCGTGGCTGGAGTCGGTGTGGTCAAACGTCAGCACCAGCGGCCCTCCAGCGGCCTTGCGGGATCGTTCGACGAGAAAGTTATTATTGGCTCGGACTCCTGAGTCGTTTCGCAGGAAGACCAGATCGTGATCGATCGGAACGAACGACTGTTCCTGCGACTCGTTGGTGAACTTGAACCAGAGCCGCAGCACCGGCGAAGTCTTGTAGCTGCCGCGGTCGCGGTCCCCGGAGTAGTGGACCAGCTCGGCGGGCCCGCGCGTGACCTTGATCGGTTCGACACGCAGGTTGCCGTACCGGCGAGCTTCCCCGATCTTCAGCACATGCGAAGCGGGCAGTTCCAAATTGACCGGATAGAGAGCCACGCGGTCGCGACTGAGCGGTTGCAGCTCGGGCAGGCTCTCCAGCTGACCGGCCTGGCGAGCCTTGGCCAGCATCATCAGCAGGAACAGGCAAAGCAGCGTGATCAAGGCTGCATACCCTGCCAGGGCAATCAGGATGACGCGTTGAGAATCCGCTGGAGCCGGCTTGGCGCGCGTTGCACTGGCCGTGGGGCTGCTGGCTGTGCCCAGGTCGTCGAATCCCGTCGCGACAGCGGCAGCAGTTGCGGCAGCTCCCAGCGTGAGGGAATCGCTCAGATCGCTCGCGGGACCTGGAGCGGCGGCAGTCGCTGGGGACGCATCCGCACTGCCCAGATCGAGATTCAGTCCCGACAGCCCAGTGCTCTCCGCAGCGGGAAGTTCGATCGGGGCACTGGGTGGAGCGGGCGAGAGCGGTGAGAGCAGCACGGCGGTTTCGGCACTTGGCTCGCTCACTCCGCTCACGGTGAGTGGCGTCGCATCGCTCGGACTTTCGGCGACGGAGTCAAACAGACCGTCGAGTAACGAGCCCGCAGGTTCGGCCTCGGGAACGGGAGCCGCAGGCTCTGGGCTGGCCGCCAATTCCTCAACCTGGCTGGGCTCCGGGGTGAGCTGGGGAAAGGGCACCTCGGGCTCGCTCGCGGCGCTGAATTGCTCTTCAAACTCTCGAAGTTCCGTCCGCCCCTTGGCGAGGATCTCAGTCCCGCCGTCCGAAATGTTGGGGACCGCTTCGGGAACCTGATCGAGCGAACCGATCGGCCCCTCGGGCCCATCGTCAAAGATCGACGACGAAGGTTCCTCCAGCTCGCCCAGATCCAGCCCCTCGGGCAGTGCCAGCGGGGAAGGCACCACGGGTTCAGGAACAGGTTCCGGCTTCGGGGCGGGAACCGGGTCCGGCTCGTTGAGAAAATCGAAGTTCAGTCCGTCGCCGGTGCCAGTCGTCATGAGGCGGGAGGTCCAAAGCGGGGTGCAGCGCAGTTGCGCGAGGGCCAACTACCATACTCTCCGCCCGCGAACGGCGATGCAACTGTGCGGCAGGATCTGAGGTTTTCTTAGGGAGTCGAGGGGGCGGCGTCCAGCTGCACCGGCACGGGGAGCGTCACGGTGATCAGTTCGCTCCCGCGCCTGACGACGAATTCGGCATCCTGGCCGGGTTGCAGCTGGTTCAGCTCGGCCTGCAGGGCCCGGACCGATCCCACGACTTTCCCATTCAAAAACACGATCAGGTCGTCTGGTTGCAGTTTTGCCGAGTCCGCAGCCGACCCGGGCAGCACTTCGTCGATATAGGCTGGGGTGCGGAAGACGATGTCCGGAACCAGCAAGATTCCGAACAACCGCGCCGGAATCTCGCGCTGGGCGACTGTGGAGTCGACCACAGCTTCCCGCGTGTAGTCACCTCGCATCATCGCCTGGAGCGTGGGAGCCAGTTCCCCGATTGGCACGACGTAGTTCACCCAGACCTGCGACTGGGAATCCCGCAGCTCGCGTCCCAGCATCCCCAGCAGCTTTCCGTCGCGACTGGTCAGGACTCCGCCCGCGGCCCCCGGGTTGTTGGTAATCGCATCGACGATGTAGACGGGGCCGGCGTAGTTCGAGGCAAACCGCCCACGACGGGCGGCCAGCTTGGTCCGGGCCGAGATCACTCCGTGCTGGACCGAGAGTGGTTCGTCGCCGGTCGCCACCTTGAACATGTTGCTGAAGGCGTAGATCCGCGTCCCCGGCCCGCCGGCCGCTGGCTGTGAGAGGTCGAAGAATTCGAGGCCGTCCGCTTCGATCTTGAGCAGCGCCAGATCGAGCTTGGGTTCGGCAGCGACCACTTTCCCGGGGTACCGCTTGCCGTTCGCGAGGACAACGGACACGGCGTCTCCGTCCAGCAGGTGACTGAGTACCGTCGCAATGTGCCCGTCCGATGAGATCACGAAGCCGGTCCCGTAGCTCTGCAGCCCGGAGATGCCCCCGGCTCCGAACAGCTTGACGACCTTGGGCTGGACGGAGGACTCGATCTGGGACTGGTCGGCAGCCCGCAGTTGGGGGAGAGGAGGCCCAGAAGCGATCAAGGCCAACAAGCATGTCAGCATGAACAGGGCGTGTGTCGTACGCATTACTTCGCTCCTTGCAGCGCGGCAGACTCAACAACGAATTCGCCCAAGGCAACATCGCCGCGCCGCATCACCAACTTCTTTGGGAGTTTTCTCCCTCCGAAATCGGCCAGCTCCGCGATCCGGATTTCGCACTCGTCCACGTCATCTTCAATGGAAGTGTCCCAGCCCACGAGAGCGACGGGATCGCGCTGGAAGTACCAACGGCTGGTCGAAGTACTCTGCATGGCGACCAACACATCGACACGCGGGCCGGTGCCATCCAGTGGCTCGGACCCGACATAGTAGATCTCGGAAAAGCGAGCCTGCGGGGCAATCAACATGCGGCGCAGGTGGTCGAGTGCAATCAGCAGTCCCCCGGTCCCGGGCGGCTTATCGAGCAGCGGTTCGGACAGATTCTGAATGTGGGCGGTCTCGCCGACTTTGGCGGCGACCACATCGTCCGTCAGCTTCACCTGGATCGGAGTCGCACGGGGGCTTTTCAGGTCCAGCGTCCATGCCCCCTGCACGGCTCCGAACTGCCCCCACGGCAGCATCGATTCGATCAGACGATCCGTCGCCAGCTGATTGAAGTGGAAGTTGGCATAGCCCGACTTGGCCTCGTAGAGATGGTCCAGCGGATGCGCCGGTTGGCCGCCTTCGAGGCCGGGAATCGGGATCGGCAGCTTCGGAACCGGCATCTCGGGCGGAGCTTCCTCCTCCTCTTCGGGATTCAGTTCTGCGGCCCGGTGCAGCGTTCGCAGCCGCACGATGATCGACTTCTGCTCTCCATCGCGGCGATACGTCAGCGGCAGCTTCCAGCCGCTGGGGTAGATGCCGAGAACGTTCTTGAACTGATTCACGCTGCGTATCTGTCGCCCGGCGAATTCGACCAGCTCATCGCCGGACCGGAGTCCTCGGCGGTAGGCCTCCGACTGCTCCAGGATCTGCCGCACGACAACGCGGCCTTCGGAGTCAGTGGTGACGGTGGCTCCCAGTGTCGCATGGTCGACGATTCGACCGCTCAGCAGATGGTCCTGAAAATGCATCACCTGATTGATCGAGATCGCGTAACCGGCTCCAATATTGACCCGGCCACGCTTCTCAACAGAGATGCGTCCGTTGATGCCGATCAGCTGTCCCTTCGCGTTGAACAGCGGGCCCCCTGAATTTCCTGGATTGATCGAGGCATCGACCTGCAGGCAGTCGGTGTACTCCAGAAACGTTCCGGCGGGGTACTGATAGCGGTGGGTTCCCGCGACCAGCCCATAAGTCACGGTCGGCTGGTAGTCGGTCGCCAGCAGAAACGGATTCCCCATCGCGTAGCACCAGTCCCCGATCTGGACCGTATCGCTGTCCGCAATCTCGGCCACGGGAAAATCGGTTCGCCCCTGCAGCTGGATGAGGGCCACATCGCCGGTCGGGTCGATGCTGATGGTGACTGCGTCGTACAGCTTGCCATCGCTGAGCCCGCACTTCGCGAACGCGCCCATCCCCTCGACCACGTGAAAATTGGTGACACAGAGGCCATCGGGCCGAATGAGGACTCCCGAGCCCCCGCCCTTCCCTTCGGCGTCAAAGATCGCCACGACTGCGGGCATCGCCTTCTGGATTGTGGCGATGCGAGCCGCTTGGGCCTCGACAACCGTGGGCGAGACCTCGGCCGAGAACAGCGTGACGGGGAACGCGAGCCAGAGTGACAGCCAGACAACCCAGCGAGGACCGAGGAGAGTAAGACTTCGGTTCATCGGAATTCGACCGCTCATTGGGACTCCACCTTGGCTCGAACTGCGCACGAGACATCGTAGGAAGTCTGCGCAGTTGTTGCGATCTGAAAACGGGCAGGCGGAACCGTGGGTGCGCCGGAAAAACTGGGGGCGAGAATCTCAGTACCCCTGACACCCCTGTGTCAGCCCTGGAGCTCTGATGTCGATCGCGTGGTCATGCTCAGGCATGACAGGCGATCCACGGGGAGCTTTCCGTTCCCGGACTTCTGGAGAGTGCGAATGTTGGCAGCTCAGATTTTCTGTCCTCACTGCGGTCAGCCGATTTCGGTATCAGCCGCCTGCGGTGTCGGGCGACTGCGCGAGGCGATTCGACTTCAAGCGGAGCGATTCGGAGTCGAGGCTGTCTGCCACAGCTGTCACGAAGGGTTTCTCTACTCACGTGTACGCCCGATGGCGAAGCCCGAATTGATTCATGGCAGGCAGAGCGACTGATCTTCTCCGTAGCGGGACGTCTCGCTTTGTCGCGACATCACCTACGCAGGACGGGCATTGAGGGCCATGCCCGTTCTGTGGGGTGAGTCGTTACGATCGCGCGGTGGCACGCCCTTGTCCGACCAGGCCGTTCAGCGGGCAGTGATCCGCTCGCTGAACTACATATGCAGCACGCGCCCGTCGACGGCTAAAGCGGCTTCCTTCACGGTCTCCGCCAATGTCGGATGGGCGTGGCAGGTGCGGGCGATGTCTTCGCTGCTGGCGCCGAATTCGATCGCAGCTGTGCATTCGGCGATCAGTTCGCCGGCGTGCGGGCCGATGATGTGGACTCCCAGGACGCGGTCGGTTTCGGCATCCGCCAGGATCTTGACCTTGCCGTCGAGCGTGCCGCTGGCGCGGGCGCGGCCGTTGGCCATGAATGGGAAGCTCCCCTTGCGGTACTTGCGGCCCTGCTGGATCAGCGTCTCTTCGCTGGCTCCGACATTGGCGATTTCGGGCTCGGTGTAGACCACTCCGGGGATCGCGTCGTAGTTCACGTGGCCGTACCCCGTGTACAGGTACTCGACGGCCGCGACTCCCTCTTCCTCAGCCTTGTGAGCGAGCATCGCCCCGCCGATGACGTCGCCGACAGCCAGGATTCCCGCTGCGGAGGTCCGCAGGTGCTTATCGACGACGATGAAGCCGCGCTTGTCGAGTTGGACGCCGACATTTTCGAGGCCCAGCCCCTGCGTGTTCGGCTTGCGCCCGACAGCCACAAGGACGCGGTCGGCCTTGAGCGCTTCGCCGCCATCGATCGAGACCTGGCACTCCTTCTTGATGACCTTGGCCCCGGTGACCTTGCAACCCAGTCGGAACTCAATCCCCTGCTTCTCGAAAATCTTCTTTGCCTCGGCGGCGATCTCGTTGTCCATCCCGGGCAGAATGCGATCGAGATACTCGAGCACGGTGACCTTGGCTCCCAGTCGCCGCCAGACGGTCCCCAGTTCGAGACCGATCACGCCCGCCCCGATCACGATCAGGTGCTTGGGGACTTCCGGATAGCACAGTGCTTCGGTGCTGGTCCCGATCCGGTCGCCATCGATCTCGATCCCCGGAAGCGAGGCCGGCGTGCTGCCGGTCGCGATCAGGATCTGCTCAGCTTGCAGATCCTGTTTACCGTCCTTGGTCTCGACGCTGACTTTTCCCGGAGCAGTGATTGTGGCTGTGCCGAGCACGCGAGTGATCTTGTTCTTCTTCATCAGCCCATCGATTCCGCCGCCCAGAGTGCGGACGACCGACTCCTTGTGCTGCAGCATCGTGGCCAGATCGAGTGACAGCTTGCCGACAACGACCCCGCGGGCCGCCATCGTGTGCTGAGCCATCTCGAACATATGGCTCGATTCAAGCAGAGCCTTCGAGGGGATACAGCCCACCCGCAGACAGGTGCCCCCCAGCATCGGCTCTTTCTCGATGACGGTGACGGACTTCTTGAGCTGGGCCGCACGAATGGCAGCGACATAGCCGCCGGGGCCGCCGCCGATGATGATGAGGTCAGGCATGGGGTGAGGTTGAGGGCTGAGGGTTGAGGGACCTGGATCGCGATCGATCCCGGAGGGATGTCAGCGAATAGCCGGTGGTGAGCGCAGCGACACCACCGGAATGAAGGAGCGAGACTGACTCTATCCCGAAAGGGATTGTAGCCAGTCTCAGTCCAAGTAACGCTCGTCGTACTCGATTCCTGACCGCTGGAGGAGATCGACAAGCTCCTCGCGAAAGGTCGCCCGACGATGATGCTCACGCTGATTCTGAATGTCGGCTCTCACGGACGGACAGGTGGAAGGGCTGACTGTGAACGCGGCATAGCCTTCCTGCCAGGCGAATCGCTTCTCGCCGATTTCGGTATGCACCCAAATCGAGGAGGTCCGTTTGAGTTCTCGCATGAGATCCGACAGGCAATGCGTCGGCTTGAGTCCAAAGAGCAGGTGGACGTGGTCTTCGATCCCGCTGACTTGCAGTGAGACGCCACCTAGCCCTTTGATCGTTCCTCCAAGATATTCGTGAAGCCGGGTTTCCCAGGAAGCCGCGATCTGCGGGATTCGGTCTTTGGTGCTGAAGACGATGTGATAGTTCAGACTGACGAAGGTGGATGGCATGGAACGGCCCAAGTTCCTTTAAGTGGCTTCAATCCCTGCCGGGATAGGGAGACGTTTCGCACGGATGCCGGTGGTGTCGCTGCGCTCACCACCGGCTATTCGCTGGAATCCCTTCGGGATAGGGATCGATTCCCTCCACTATCAACCCCTTTTTCACTCAGATCTCCAGCACGAGCCGGGTCGGATCTTCGATTACGTCCTTGATGCGCTTCAGGAACGAGACCGCTTCGCGACCGTCGACGACCCGGTGATCGTAGGTCAGGGCCAGGTACATCATCGGGCGGATGACGACTTCGCCGTTCACGGCAATCGGGCGTTCGACGATGTTGTGCATCCCCAGGACGCCGGACTGCGGCGGATTAACGATCGGGGTCGAGAGCAGCGAGCCGTAGACGCCGCCGTTCGAGATCGTGAAGGTTCCGCCCTGCATCTCTTCAATCGACAGGCGGCCTTCGTTGGCCCGCTTGCCGAAGTCGGCGATCGCCAGCTCGATCTCACTGAAACTCATTCGCTCGGCATTGCGGAGGATCGGCACGACTAGCCCCTTGCCGCCGCCGATCGCCACACCGATGTCGCAGTAGTTCGGGAAGATCAGGTCAGTCCCCTCAATCCGCGCCCCAATGGCGGGGAACAGGTTCATCGCGTCGACGACTGCCTTCACGAAGAACGACATGAACCCCAGCTTGATGCCGTACTTCTTGGTGAACGCGTCCTGGTACTGCTCGCGGGCCTTCTTGACGGCCGAGACATCGCACTCGTTGAACGTGGTCAGCAGCGCGGCGTTGGTCTGGGCTTCGACGAGTCGGCGAGCAATCGTCTGCCGCAGGATCGACATCGGCTGACGGCGTTCTTCGCGAGCTCCTCCGGACGAAGCCAGTGGCTTGGCAGGGGTGGAGGCGGCCGCCTTCTGAACATCTTCCTTCAGCACGCGACCGCTGGGGCCGGAGCCCTTAACGGTGCTGGGATCGATACCGGCCTGGGCTCCTGCGGCCGCTGCGGCAGGCATCACATGACCGCCGGTCTTGGCCGGAGGAGGAGCTGCGGGAGCCGGTGCCGGGGCGACGCCTGCGGGGCGCGGAGCCGGTTCCATCTGAGCGATCACTTCGTTGACGAGGGCTTTATCCCCGTTCTTCTTGATGATCTTGGTGACGATCCCCGCGACCGGAGCGGGGACATCGAACGCCGCCTTTTCGGTCTCGACGACGACGATGTTCTGGTCGACATCGACCCAGGTCCCTTCCTTGACCTGCCATTGTCCGATGAAGGCTTCCGTGATCGAGTCGCCCGCTTTGGGGAGACGAATGTCGACAGGCATGATGTTTCCAGGGAGTGTTGAAGTTGAACCGAAGAGAGGAAACTCGAAATCCGAAGCACGACATTCGAAAGAGGAGTCACCGCATGGTTTCGAATTTCGGATATCGTGCTTCGAGTTTTCTAGCCAAAGGCTTTGTGCAGGATCTCTTCCTGCTCCTCGTGGTGAACGTGGTGAGAACCGGTGGACGGGCTGGCGGCGGCCTTGCGGCCGATGTACTGCCAGTCGAACCGGTCGAACAGCTTCTCGCCGAGTTGGGCCAGCAGGAATCTCCAGCCGCCCATGTTCTCGGGCTCGTCCTGCACCCAGTAGGTCGGGATGCCGGACTTGTACGGTTTGAGGGCGTTCTCCAGGGCCGAGACCGGCAGCGGGTAGAACTCTTCGACCCGGACGATCGCCACATCGCTGCGTCCGAGTTTGGTCCGCTCGGCCAGTAGATCGAAGTAGACCCGGCCCGAACAGAGCAGCAGCCGCTTCACGCCCTTGGCATCGACGGTCGAGTCACCGATGACCGGCTGGAACGTGCCCTTGGCACACTCCGAGAGGGCCGACACGCAGGCCGGAAGTCGCAGCAGCTGCTTGGGCGTCATGACGACGAGCGGCTTCTTCCACTTGCGCAGCACCTGCCGCCGCAGGAGGTGGAACATCTGAGCGGGAGTCGACGGCTGGACAATCTGCATATTGTCTTCGGCTGCCAGATTCAGGAACCGCTCCAGCCGGGCACTGGAGTGCTCGGGGCCGTTCCCTTCGTAGCCGTGCGGCAACAGCAGCGTGATACCACTCAGCCGCCGCCACTTCATCTCCGAACTGGCGATGAACTGGTCGATGATGACCTGGGCCACGTTGGCGAAGTCGCCAAACTGAGCTTCCCAAACGACCGTTCCATGCGGAGTGTCGAGGCTATAGCCGTACTCGAACCCCAACACGCCGATTTCCGACAGCGGGCTATTGTGGCAGTGGACCCAGCCGAGCCGCGGCTCGATGTTCCGCAGCGGGGAAAAGTGGTTGCCGTTCTCGACGTTCACGAGGACCGCGTGCCGATGGCTGAAGGTCCCGCGGCGAACATCCTGACCCGACATGCGGAACGGGTGGCCTTCTTCGAGCAGGGTGCCATAGGCCAGCATCTCGGCTGCGCCCCAGTCAAGAGGCACATTTCCCAAGGCCATCTCGCGGCGTTTGTCCAGGACCTTCTGTACGGTCGGGTGCGGGACAAAGTCGTCTGGATACTTCGTCAGAGCGGTCAGCACGCGGCTCAGATCGTTCTCAGAGCGCCCCGTGTTGACGTGGTCTGCCAGGTGCGCTGCGCCGCCGAAGTAGCCTTTCCACACACTCTTCAGGGCTCCGTCGATCGCATCATCGTCCCGGGTGGACGGAGCATTCTCATCGTGGGCGGCGGTCAGTTCCGCATCCAGCTTGGCCCGCGAGCGGTTCCAGATCTCAGTCGCTTCGTCGGCAGTCACACCGCGATAGTTGATCAGCGACTCTTTGTAGCTCTCGTAGACCGACGGCTTCTGGTCGATCTTCTTGTACATCATCGGGTTCGTGAACCGCGGCTCGTCGGTCTCGTTATGACCGCGACGGCGGAAGCAGTACATGTCGATGACGACATCTTTCTGGAACTTCGCCCGAAACTCCATGGCCAACTTCACGACCTGAGCCACTGCTTCCGGATCCTCCCCGTTCACATGGAAGATCGGGATGTCGAGCATCTTGGCAATGTCGGTCGTATATCGGCACGAACGGCCTTCGCGGGCCGAGGTCGTAAACCCGATCTGGTTGTTCACGATGATGTGAACCACGCCACCGATCTTGTAGCCGTACAGTTCTGACAGGTTCAGCGTTTCCTGTGTGACCCCTTCGCCGATAAAGGCGGCGTCCCCGTGAATCAGGATGCAGCAGCCTTGCTCCCGCTTGTGATCCTGGATCGAGTCCATCTTGGCCCGTACCCGGCCCATGGCAATCGGGTTCACGAACTCCAAATGGCTGGGGTTGAAGCACAGGGACAGGTGAATATTCTTGCCGCTGGACAACTTGCGGTTCGAGCTGTATCCGAGGTGATACTTTACATCGTCGAAGGCCAGGTGCTGATGCTGGTCTTCGATCTCGCGGAAGATCTGACGGGCCAATTTGCCCATGGTGTTGTAGAGCACGTTCAGGCGACCGCGGTGGGCCATCGCCATCACGATCTCTTTGGTGCCCAGTTCTGCGGCCCACTCGATCGCCTGATCCAACAGCGGGATCAGCGTCTCGCCGCCATCCAGCGAGAACGTTTTGGTTCCCTTGAACTTGTCCCACAGGAACTTCTCGAAACAGACCGCATCGGCCAGCCGCTCGAGAATGTGTTTCTGATCAGCCACGCTCAACTTCAGCCGGTTGGCTGTGGTCTCCATCTGTTGCTGCAGCCATTTCCGGGCCTGCAGACTCTCGATATGCATGTACTGCACGCCGATTGATCGGCAGTAGGTTTGCTTCAGCCAGGCAATCACGCCGCGCAGCGTGCGGGTATCGGGACCGCCGACCAGCTCGGTCGAGACTTCCCGGTCGAGATCCGATTCTGAGAACCCGTAGAACGTATGGTCCAGTTCGGTCGGGGTCTCGATCTTGACCTTCAGCGGATCGACCTTGGCGGAGATATGCCCCAGCGAGCGGTACGCCTGAATCAGCTGATCGACGCGCTCCTGCCGGAGCGCGATGTTCATCCGCTGCTCGCCGCGGAAGTGGTTCGAGCCCCCTCCGCCCGGCGGGTTGAAGACACTCCGCGAGGCAAACGGCGGATCGAAGTTCGTGCCAAGAGTGGGTGTGCCGCTCCCGTTCAGCGAACTGCGGAAATAGTTCGCCCATTCCGCGGGAACGGTGGAATCTCCGTTCAGGAAGCGCGAGTACAGGTCTTCGATGTAGGGGAGATTGTGGCTGTGGAACTGCAGGTTGGGGTCGGCCATGGTGAAGCGCGGTCCGGTTGAGCGGGATCGTGACCGTGGTCAGTCGATCCAGAAAGTGGCCCAGCTGACGGTCCATCCCAGCCGGATCACCGACTCGTCCTGCTCAAGACGAGTCTGTCTATACGATGGATATGCCAGACAGATCGGAAAATCAATCCCTGTCGCAAGATCGATTCGGGAGAAGTACCAAGGATGAGGGGAATTCCGCCGCAACATCGCGGTGTCATCACTGCCCGGTTATCTGCCACGATCCCCCACATTGGTCAGTTTTATGGGGAGTCGATCTTGCGACGGTAAACGCTCACCCAGGAGTTCTTCGTGTCGGGCAACGTGGCGTCCTGGACTTCGGCATCCCAGCGGTAGCTCGCTGCGGCATCATCGCGAAGTTCAATCAATCCGGTGAGTTCGTAGTGCTTTTCCAGATAGCCGGGATACCACTCTCGCAGATCTGTGTAGGGTTCCCGGCCTCTCAACCAGGAGTCCGCGACGTTGAAGTAGACGACAAAACGCGGCTTGGCGGTCTCGATCTGCTGAATCATCTCCCTCTGCATTTCCTGACAAAACGGATGCTTCTCCTGAAGTGGGTACATATAGATGTATCCCGTGGCGGAACGCCTTCTGGCATAGAAGTAGACCTGTGGCTCGGAACCGATCACGGCCACAGTGTCCGCGGGCGAGGAGTTCTTCTGGATGTAATCCCCGATGACCGGCGATTCTGCAAAGGCGTTGTCGCCGAACGTATTCCGGACAACTTCATCGTTGGTGAACTGCAGCAGGAAGTGTCGTTGCTGAACGACTGCAAACAGAATGAGTGCCCCGACAATCCACCCCATCGGCAATCTCGACTGCCCATCGTCTCGCGGGCGGCTCAACATGGTGACGGCCGCACCCACCAACAGGCTGCAGACAGGCAAGACGAAAAGAAAGTAGTGCCCACGAAAGTAAAGTCCCGGGCAGACCGACAGCCCGGAGAATGCCATCCAGAGCCACCAGACGTAACGCTGCCGACGAACTTCGGGATCGATGACCGTCGCCAGACACCCCAAACCCGTCAACAACCAGATCGGAGACAACTCTCCTCCGGTCATATGACTCAGCTGGGTCGTCAGCAGCAGCCAACCGACCTTGAGCGGGATCTGGGCCACATAGTGCGGCGAGTAGACAAAGGTCCAGAACCAGAATCGGGAGAACACGCCAGCCGCAGCCATCCAGATGCAGATGGCTGCGAATGGAACCGCAGTGCCCGCGCAGTAGATCAAGACCCTCTGAATTGTCGCGCGGTACGGAATCGGTCGAGTTCGAAGCCCTTCCGCCAGAATCGCGGCGCCACCGAATGCAACAAACAGGATTCCGTGCTGTTTGATGACGAATCCGGTCCCCATCAGAAGCCCCGCCATTCCCCAGCGTCCGAGGCTTCCCTGCTGGAGGGCGGTGATCAGGAAATAGGTCCCCGCGAGGACCGGGAGAACGACAAAATGCTCGGAATTGGCAAACAGCCCGGTGACTGACCAGTGGCTTGAGAGAAGCGCGAAGATCGCGGAACTGAAGAATGCGGCCCGTTCATCGAGCAGTTTTCGCCCAACCTGAAAGACGAGCAGAATCGATGCCAGATTGACGACGAGCAGCCCCCCATGGATGCCGCGCAAGGTATCGCCGAAGATCGCCTCAAAGATCGCGTAGACCAGGTAGATCCCCGGCAGCTTCATATTGTAGGCCAGGACGTACGGAGGAGTCCCTTGCAGCATCAGCTGTCCGGCGTACGCATACTCTCCCTCGTCCCGCTCCATCGGTACGTCCAGCCGATGCCACCGAATCAAGGCGGTAACGAGCAGAACGCCCACCACTCCCCATCTCCACTGTCGCTGGGGCGGGGAGACTGCGAGGGTGGCGGTTTCGGACATCTCGAACCTCAGGAGGAAACTCCGATAGATCGTCTGCCAGCCCCCCCAACCCGCAAGGGAAATCGGCACCCCGGAGTCATCGTCAGTGGCGTTATCTCCGCGCTAAAGCGTTCCGTTGGACTCAGCGGATGGGGAACGAGCCCGGACCATGAACTGCCGATGACACAAGGAAACGGTGGCCCCGATCCCTTTCACCGTCCTCGGAATTGCTGGCTATCCGCAACGCGACAACACAGTAAGATTCGCATCATCAGCCCCGTACCGGCCACGAAAGCCGCATGTCCTCCCCGTCTGACGAGATCTACGAGTCCGAATCCGCAGCGATCTACAATCGCTCGTTCTGGCTGGCGTACGCCGCCAATATGTCGCTGGTGGCGGCCAACACGCTGACATTTCGGTTCGCCGAGTTCGTCGATCTGCTGCGCGGAACCGAGGAAGACACGGGCTGGATCGTCGGGATCGCGCTGGCCGGTTCGCTGCTGTCCCGCATCTGGCTGGGGCAGGCGATCGACCGGTTCGGAGTCCGCAAGCTCTGGCTGGTGGGGATCTCGCTCTACCTGGCCGGGGCACTGGGGCTGTGGGGCACGTGCGAACTGGGGCTGCAGATTTACTTGGCGCGAACCGCGTTCGCGATTGGGATCTCGGCGATGTTTGTCTGCTCGAACCTGCATATCCAGCTGCGTGTGCCCGCGCATCGGCGGACCGAGGCGATCGGCAGTCTGGGCTCGAGCGGCTTCGTCGGCATGATCTTCGGAGCTCAGCTCGGCGACTGGATGTTCAAGAACTATGAGGGGCTGACACTCTTCTCCACACTGTTTGCCGCGACGGTGCTGTTCGGTCTGATGTATCTGGGCTTTGTGCTGGCGCTGACGCATCACGATGTCCATGTCCGTCCCGAAGTGACTCCTCCCGCGCATGTGCTGATCCGGCGGTACTGGCCGGGGGCTGTGGTGCTGGTGGCCCTGATGATGGGGCTGGGGTTCTCAGTCACGATGGTGTTTCTGACTCGGCTGGCCACTGAGCGCGGTCTGCCGGGGGTGCGGATCTTCTTCACCGGGTATGCGGTGGCGGCGTTCTCGGTTCGGCTGTTGACTCGCAAGCTGAGCCGCCAGTGGGGGCGGAGAGTGCTGATCCTGCTCGGGCTGCTGGGGCATGCGATCGGCCACGCGTGGCTGATCGCCGTCACCACCGAGTGGGAATTCCTGGGCCCTGCCCTGTGCATCGGGTTCGGACATGCCCTGCTGTTTCCGTGCGTCGTGTCGCTGGGATCGGAGACCTTTCCCGAGCAGTATCGCGGCACCGGAACCACGATGATCCTAGCCTTCGCCGACCTGGGACAGGCTGTGACCTCGCCGATTCTCGGCCAGCTCGTCTTCCACTGGGGCTTTACTGAGATGCTGTGTGCCTCCGCCACGACGCTGCTGGGATCCGTGGGGCTCTATGCGGTCCTGAGCCAGGGGCATGTTGATCGGGACCTGGTCGAACGACCACGTGGCTGACCCCGAGCGTGCATCAGAGGTAACGGCGACCGAAAGCAATCTTCTCCCTCGCCCCCGCGACCGATGAGAGTCGCGAGCAAATCCTGAATGCGGGGGAGAGGGTTGGAATGAGGGGGGAAATGCTTTGCCCCTCACCCCGGCCCTCTCCCCAAATCCCAAATTCTCTGTCTCTCAAGCGTCCCTTGGGGAGAGGGAGCAAGCAGCTGACTCTACGGAGTGCCGAGTACTACTTGTCTTCCAACCTACGGCATCAGCGAATTGAGCATCGTGAGATACGCCATAAAGAACCGTATCACGATAAACCCCACAAACACCGCCACGCAGAGCCAGATGCTCCAGGCGATCGTCGCCGTCATCGCAGCCAGGCTGCGACGGGCCTGATCTTCAAAGTCCGGACTCAGCCGGGCCAGGGTTTCGGGGACGGTGCCGCTGGTCTCTCCAACATGGACGATCTGAATAAAGTCCTCGGGGAATAGCCGCGTCCGCTCCATGGCTGCGGCCAGTTCCTCGCCGTTCATGATGTCTTCGTTAATCTGCGAGGTGGCTGCCTGAAAGGCCGCATTGTCGGTCGCAGCCAGACTGGCCTCGATCGACTCCTGCACCGGCAGCCCAGCTTCCTGGGTTAGAGCGAACGACCACGAAAACCGGGCGATCGCAAACGACCTCATGCAGGTCCCGACAACGGGCAGGCCGAGAAAAGCCCGGTGAATCACCGACCGCACCCCTGGCGAACGCTTCGCCAGCTGCAGGCCGACGAAGGTCGACGCGGCCAGAATCGCCCAGCCCATCAGCCAGGCGATGGCCCCCTTGATCCCTGCCAGCCCGAAAAGCGAAAAGAGCGGCGTGGCCCGATCCTCCGCCTTTCCCGACAGATCCCCGATCATGATTCCACCGAGCAGCCACATCAGGAACGCCACGATCACGACGGCCAACGTCAGCTGGACCATCGGCATGATCATGCGACCGCGAAAGTCTTTCTGCAGGCGCAGATTGTTCTCGTAATGCTCGGCCAGCGACTTCAGGACTTCGGGCAGCGAGCCGGTGCGCTCGGCCACATCGACCATATTCAGGAACAGGTCGGGCCAGAGACCTTCGTGGCTGCGACAGGCTGACGTGATATCACTGCCCGAGCGGACCTGCTGAGCCACATCCTGCATGACGCGCTGCAGATGGGCGTCCCCCGACTTGTTGATCGCCAGATCGATCGCCTTGACCACCGGAATCCCGGCCCGCAGCGAAGTCGACAACGACCGGCAGGCGAGGGCCACATGCTTCGTGGAGAGCTGGGGGCGGAACATAATGAGTCCGAGGCGGACGGGTGACTGAATCGCGATGCTGGCGATTCTCCGAAATCGCGGGTGCGACGTGGATGGCAGTCCACCGCTTGAGTCTATCAACATTTCCCCCAAGAGCTGCCCCGAACGAAGGAACGGCGACACCGACATGCCCTTGGTGATCTACCCGACTTCATGTACCAACTCGTTGAGTTCGCTGGCGAGCCGCGACGTCTTCCGATGTTCGCGAGCGTTCGCTTGGGCCTCGTCGAGGTATTGATGCGTTCTTCGGAAGATGCCGCAACCACTCACGTACTTCAAACTGGCTCGGTGCTTCCCCACGATTGTGAAGTCGATGACAACCCGGCGACCCGTATTGATAGATGCAGGTGATTGAGTGAGCGTTGTATGCCACAATCGGGGCCCCCCATGGCAAGACCGCTTCGGTATAGAGTTTGCCCCCGGAGTGGGGGGGGATTGGCGACGACAATCGTCGGCCCGCCATTGATGATCGTTGCTTGATAGACTTCAAGCTCACGGTTGTTCGTGTGCCGTCCACTCGTCGGGTACGACCAATTCTTCGGTGGGCGGAGCGGTCTCCGGCTCTTGCTGGTCGGCCTGAATCACCGGGGCAGTTGTCGTCGCATCCTCGGAGGCCGTGGCTGCCGGTGCAGGTGACTCGGCGACTGACTGGATCACCGCAGGAGCTACGGTCGCATCGACCGTCGGGGCGCCCAGATTGGTCAGTGGATCAGCAGTTCTCTCGACTTTCACAACCGGAGCGACAGTCACCGACACACCGGTCGTCTCTACGGGGGGACTCGCTGGTGTTGTCGCGGGCGTCTCGACAGCCGGCGGCATTGCTGCGGCGACGGGAGCCGTGGTCGCGGCGGGAGAGGGTGCCAGTGCGGTGGCAGCCGGTGCAGTTGACGCGGGTCGTTGAGCAGGCGGAGCCACAGCCAGCCCTTGGAGAGCCGTCATCGGTATCTGCTCGGCCAGGCCATACCGCTGCGGAGTTCTCTGATAGACCGCCATGGCTCGTGGGAGCAGTTCGCTCAGCTGCCGCATCCGTGTCTCATCCGAAGGATGAGTCGATAGCAGTTCCGGGACGTTGGAGCTGTTCTCGTGGCTGAACCGCTCCCAGAAGCGGGGAGCTTCCTGCGGGTCGTAGCCCGCTCGCGCCATCAACGTCAGCCCGATGGAGTCAGCTTCGGACTCCTGAGTGCGGCTGAAGGGGAGCAGCACGCCGTACTCGGTTCCGATCCCGTAGACCGACTTGATCATCTCGACCTTCTTGGAGTCGCGCTGGCCGAGGACGCGCGACAGAGCCCACTGGCCACCTTCCGCTGCCATCTGGTGGCTCATCCGCTCGCCCCCATGCCGCGCGATGGCATGGGCGATTTCGTGCGACATCACGACCGCCAGCCCCGCCTCATTCTGGCAGACCGGCAGGATTCCCTCGTAGACGGCGACCTTGCCGCCGGGCAGACAGAAAGCGTTCTGATTCGGGCGGGCCAGCAGGACAAACTCCCACTGATAGTCCTCGCGTTCTGCAACACTCGCGATACGCTTTCCAACGCGTTCCACCATTTGCGTCAGATGGGCATTCTGAGACTTCGGCTCAGTGTCCAGAACCTCCTGAAAGGCGATCACGCCCAGTCGGACCTCTTGCTCTTCCGGCAGCAACGAGAGCTGGTCCCGCCCTGTCATAAATACCGTCTGACACCCACACAGGAGTGCGGCGAAGAGTGCCACAAGTGGCAAAGGATGACGCATGATGGCGGCCTCAGGAGGGCAGCGAGGACCGAATGCGAGGCAGGACGCCCCGACACAAAAGGAGGGACCGCGACAGTACGCCAACCCGCTCCCCAGCCTCAAGCCGACTTGCATGAATCGACGCCGATCGATCGATTCACCGGCAGTTTCGGACCAGTCGAGGCGTCGATTCTTCCGTAGCCAGCGGCATTTCCCGCCGGTATGCTCGCGAATCCTCAGCGGCTCGCGGAAGCCGCCGTCATCATCGGGAGCTTCGAATGCTTCGCTGTCTGTGTGGCCTGCTGTTGAGTGTCTTGTGGGTCTCGTTCGTGCAGGCTGAGGAGAAGCCGCCGGTCGAGCTGTCTCCGTCCGATGCCATCCACCGGTACGTGAGTCGGCCCGAGCCGGATTTTGCCTGGAAGCTGGCTCAAACGATTCCGACCGCCCGCGGCACGGTTCACCGGGTGGAGCTGACCTCGCAGAAGTGGCAGCAGATCGTCTGGAAGCATGCCCTGCTCGTGTACGAGCCGAAGGTCGTCGAGTACCCGGAACAGATGCTGCTGTTCGTGACCGGTGGCCGAACCGGTGGAGTCCCCAGTGAGAAAGACCTGGGGCTGGGATTGGCTCTGGCCGAACGCAGCGGGGCCCGCGTGGCGACCCTGCATGCGGTGCCGAATCAGCCGCTCTTCGGCGATCGCGTCGAAGACGACCTGATCACGGAGACATGGCTCAAGTACCTCGAAACCGGCGACGACAGTTGGCCGTTGCTGTTCCCGATGGTGAAGAGTGCGATCAAGGCGATGGACTGCCTCGAACAGTTCTGTCAGGAACAGTACAAGGTCAAGCCGACCGGGTTCGTGATCACGGGGGCCTCCAAACGTGGCTGGACCAGTTGGCTGACACCCGTGGCGGACAAGCGGATCATTGCCACAGCTCCGATCGTGATCAACGTGCTGAACTTCCCGGAACAGATGAAGTACCAGCTCGATACGTGGGGCAAGTACAGTGAGCAGATCGAGGACTACACGAGCAAGGGCCTCATCAAACCGAACGGCCCCGAGACCGAGCGCGAGCGCCAGTTGTGGTGCATGATGGACCCGTATGTCTATCGCAAGGACCTGACGCTGCCCAAGCTGATGGTGGTCGGGACCAACGATCCGTACTGGGTGGTCGATGCGATGAACCTGTACTGGGATGGGCTCGAAGGCCCCAAGTACACGCTGCAGATTCCAAACGCCGGGCACGGACTGGATGATGGCCGGGATCACGCACTGACCACGATTGCCGTCTTCTTCCGACATCAGGCAGGAAAGATCCCGATGCCGAAGCTCGACTGGAAGTACAACAAGGCGACCGACTCCGTCAGCTTGTCGATGTCGGCCGAACCGGCCCCTGTCGGCGTGAAGTTCTGGACAGCCGGCTCCGACGACAAGGACTTCCGCGACGAGGAATGGATCGCCAAACCGCTCGAGGTCCAGAACGGAGCCTGCCTGGGGAACTGCCCGAAGGGGAACCAGAAGCACGTGGCTGTGTTCGGCGAGTTTCAGTACAAGCTCGGGCCGCTGAGCTATTCGTTCACGACACAGGCCTACCGCGACTGAATTCGCCACGGCAGAGTTCTTGCGAACTCTGCTAACTGCGGAACTTCATCGACTCGGCGACAGCCAGCTCGTCGCAGCGCTCGTTCTCGGGGTGACCGGAATGCCCCTTCACGACGGTAAATCGAACTTCGTGGCGGCCCAACAGTTCATCGAGCTGTTGCCAGAGCTCGACGTTCTTGACCGGCTTCCACTGCTTCCCTTCGCGGCGGCGCCAGTCGTTGCGTTTCCAACCCGGCATCCACTCGATGGCGCCCTGAGCGACATACTTGCTGTCGGTGATAACTTCGACCGAGGTTCGGCTCTTGAGAGCCCGTAGCCCTTCGATAACAGCCATCAGCTCCATCTGGTTATTGGTCGTCTCGGCGAGTCCGCCAGACGATTCCCGCTCTTTGCCAGTCGCAGGATGCCGGAGAATAAAGCCCCAGCCGCCGGGGCCGGGGTTTCCACTGCAAGCCCCATCCGTGTAGAGCTGGACAAACGGCAGTTTGGCAGCGTCTGACACGGGAACTACCTCATCGAGAATTCAATCGGCCCTGCGCTCTGACACGCTCACAAATCGGCGTGCAATCGGCCCATGGCCACCCGGCACTCTTAGCGTTCGCGGAAAGTAATCCGACCGCGGGTCAGATCATACGGCGAGACTTCCACCTTCACGCGATCGCCGGGGACGATACGAATGAAGTTCTTGCGCATGCGACCGGACACGTGGGCCATCACCATGTGACCATTGTCGAGTTTCACTCGAAATTGGGTGTTGGCGAGCGCCTCAACGACGCTGCCCTCCATTTCGATGCCTTCTTCTTTCTGCTTTGCCATACGGCGCACTGCTCCGAGGGTACGGGACCGGAAGTAGGAACTATAACGGCCCGATTGATTTCCGGCAAACAGGGCGCTCCATCATCCATCAACGAAAAACGGGGGACGCCTGGTCCCCCGTTCGTTCTTGGCAAATTGTTGTCCGTCCGACTACCGGAAGTCGCCCGGGTCGCCGAACAGGCCGCCTGGACCAGGACGACCGGTGCCGCCCTTCAGATCGCCGCGGCGCTTTCGCTGGAACAGTTCACCGCCGGGCTGTCCGGGAGGCGGCTCTTCGGGCCGCATTTCCGATTCGGGCTTGGCCAGCAGGGCCTTGGCCGAGAGGCTGACCCGCTTGCGGGACGGCTCGACTTCCAAGACCTGGACTTCGACGGTCTGACCGACGTTCAGGACATCTTCCACCCGCTTGACCCGCTTGTGATCGAGTTCGCTGATGTGGACCAGCCCTTCAATCCCCGGCTCCAGCTCGATGAACGCTCCGAACGGCTCGACGCGGGTGACGCGGCCCGTGACGTTGGTCCCCTTGGCGTACTTCCCTTCGGCATTGGCCCAGGGGTTACTCGACAGCTGACGCATGCCGAGGCTGATCTTCTTGGTCTCGGGATCGATCGTCAGCACCTTGACTTCGATCTCCTGCCCTTCGGCCAGAATCTCGTTGGGGTGCCGGATGCGAACCCAGCTGATCTGACCGACGTGCAGGAAGCCATCGACTCCGCCCAGATCGACGAATGCTCCAAACTCCTTCAGAGTCTTGACGCGACCGGTCAGCGTCTGACCGATCTGCAGGTTCTGAAGCAGTTCGGCCCGAACCGATTCTCGTTCTTCGGCGAGCAAGGCCCGGCGGCTGACAACAAGACGGCGGCGGGCTGGATTGACTTCGGTCACACGGACGCGGAGTTTCTGGCCGACCAGTGTTTCGAGGTTCGCGACGTATCCCATGTCAGCCTGGCTGGCGGGGAGGAAGCCGCGGATCGAGCTGACAGTGACGTCGAGGCCGCCCTTGTTGGTCTTGGTGACCATGCACTCGACATCCATACCGACCTGCAGGGCGTCCCAGTCCCCAGAGATCCGGTTGGAACTGCGAGGCAGGTTGCAGGTGATCAGGCCAGCGGCCTCGTCGACCTTGGCAATGACCACGTCGATCGGAGCGCCCACGACCGGTGGCCGCTTGGGCGAGAACTGACGCGAGCTAACGACACCGGGAATTCGCTGTCCCAGATTGATAAACACGTCGTCGCCATTGATCGACTCGATCGTGCCCGACGCTTTGGTCCCCTGCCCCATCCCGACTTCATCGGCTCCCGCTGTGGGGACCGGGGCGACGGCGGCGACACCGGCGTCGATCGCTCCACTGCCAACTGCAGCTGCGATCTCGGCCTCGAGCGATTCGTCAATCGCTGCATCGCGAGGAATCTCGACCGGATTCGCGCGAGGCGGTGGGGCTTCGTTCTTGTTCTGTTCTTCGCGGGCGACCTGCTGCTCGACCTGGGCGTCGATATCGACGCGAGCCGATTCGCCAGGATTGAGCGAGGGGATCGCCTTGAATTGTCCTGGATCAGCTGTCGGATTCAGGCGAACCCGGGGCGCTTCGGCGACCGGTTCCGATGAAGCCGGGGCTGCGTCTGCAACAACGGGTGGCGGAGTGGGGATTACATCCTGTACCGGATTAACCGGGGTCGATCCTTGACCCGGTTGATGTTCCGTAGACATCCAGAGATTCCGACAACAACAGTGACGTGAGGTTCGGGACGGTTCATCAACCATCCCTGATGTGGTTCGGATTGTAACCGCGAACAATCCCCGCCGAAAATCCTCACTGACAAGAATCTTGGAAACATTCGCGAAGAATCGGAGGCCGTCGACTTGACAAGAAAGACTGGGTAATCAGGGGATGATCTGTCGGTGCCGGTGGCTTCATGAAACGTTCACAACACGTCGAGCACGCTCGACGACTCATGCCGCCGCATCAACATTGCGAGCGGACGAGTCAGATCCCAAACAGCCGCTTGATCGCATCCAGCAGCCCGTGCGGCGTCCCTTCGCGGGACTCATCGCGCAGGGCCTCCAGCGGTGGGTAGAGCAGCTTGTTCACGATGCGGTCGACTGTCCGCTCAATCGCCTGGCGGTCGGTCTCGCCCAAGTGCGACAGCTTGCGGAACAGCAGTTCCAGCTCCTGCTGGCTGACACCCTGCCACTGCTCACGCAGCTGCTTGATGATCGGACCGGTCGACTTGTGATTCAGGTCATGAACGAAGCGTGAGGTCTCTTCCTCGATGATCTTGCGAGCGACTTCGATCTCGTGGGCGCGGTTCTGCCGGTTTCGCTGGCAGGTCGCTTCGAGGTCATCGATGT
This sequence comes from Planctomycetaceae bacterium, assembly GCA_044337025.1. GTDB lineage: Bacteria > Planctomycetota > Planctomycetia > Planctomycetales > Planctomycetaceae > TH-plancto1. Next base: position 83,680 of record JBIIOI010000011.1, on the reverse strand, counting down.
CGTACAGGAACACTCCGTCGTCGATCTTGCCAACAGCTGGGTCGAAGTCGCGCGGCGCTCCCAGATCGAGTACGAACACCGGTCGTGCGCCCGTCCGCTTGCGGATCGACTGAAACCGCGGCACATCGACGATCGGTCGATCGGCCCCGGTGGTACTGACGATGACGTCCGCCTCACACAGGCACTCATCCAGCGTGTTCCAGTCGCGGGCGATCCCGCCGAACTCGTGAGCCAGCCGCATCGCGCGCTCGGGGTTGCGGTTACAAACCAGAATCCGCTTGACCCCTTCCGACTTCAGATAGCGGAGAGTCTCCTCCCCCATCTCTCCCGCCCCGATGACGAGCACGGTCTTGTCGGCGAAGCTGTCAAAGATGCTCTTGCCGAAGTCAATGACAGCCACGCTGGCAATCGAGATGCGGCCCTCCGACAGACGTGTTTCCGTCCGCACGCGACCGCTGACGGCCAGGGCGCGCTGGAAGAGAGTATTCGTCAGCAGCCCGCAGGCAGTCGCTCGGGCCGCTGCGTCGTAGGCGTTTTTGACCTGATTGACGATCTGAGTTTCGCCGAGCACCATGCTGTCGATGCTGCTGGCCACTTCGAGCAGGTGCCGCACGGCGTCGGCTCCGGACTTCTCTTCCAGATCGGAGTAGAAGTCATCGAGCGGAACATCGTGAAACTCCGACAGGAACTGGGCGAGCTGTCGCAGCTCCGGCCCGCTGCCGGGGACATCATGAGCGGTGTAGATCTCGACCCGATTGCAGGTCGAGATAATGACGAACTCGCACTGCGGAAACCGCTGCCGCAGCTCTGCGTAAGCCCGCGACAGGTGATCGGGTGACGAGAACGCCAACCGCTCGCGGACCGACAGACTAGCGGTCTGGTGATTGCAGAAGACGACCTGGAGGTTCATGCGACCTCCGGGGGTTGAGAGTTGAGGGTTGAGAGTTGAGGGTGCGGGATGGGCCCATTGGCCCGTCCGGCTACCCTGTCGGCGATTTCTCCGAAATCGCTGAAAAGATGTGACCGGCACAACGAGTGTCCGGCGTACGCACGATCACTCAGAGACACGACCAACATTGGCTCTCCGGACCGAACGGGCCAATGGGCCCGTTCCACGGTCTTTTTCCCGTGGATCCCTTCAGTGAACACCTCCAGGCAAATCATCGTCACGATCAGAAACCCGCAGGCCCAGAGTGTGCGCCAGGCCACGATCTTTCCGGAACTCTGCTGGCGGCTGAACAGCCACCCGAACAGGCTGATCATCCCCAGCCACAACAGCCCCATGACGATGAAGCCGGGAGCAAGCAGATTGATCGGCTTGGCCCCCGCTCGTGACTGCCAGGCCATCCAGACTCCGGCCGCCATCCCGATGGTGAGCAGCGGGACCGAGCCCGAAACGGCCCAGCGGTTCATCCGGTTGAGTCGCTCCAGACTGAACAGCTGGAGTGATTCAGGGTCTGGGGACTTGTGCTTCAGCCGGTTGTGCTGCACGAGGTACATCAGGCTCAGCAGGAAGGCGATGGCCACGCCCGCGATCCCGAAGACGAGCAGCGAGGCGTGCAGCATTTTCACCGCATACAGGTTGTCACGCACGATCACTTTTTCGGCGTTGGCACGCGTCGATGATCCGACCAGCAGCAGCACCAGCGGGAGCAGAAAGACTCCCAGCCCCAGCCGGGAGTTCCTGAGTTCCAGGGCCAGATAAGTGGCTGTCGCCCCCCACGCCAGCACGAGCATCCAGTCGTGCATCGAGCCCACCAGCGGCGGCAGCCCCGAAATACGGCTGCGATGCACCAGATAGATCGTGTGCGCCAGCAAACCGGCACCGCTAAAGCCGATCGCGACCCAGCGGTTCATCCGGCTGGGCCGCAGAAACTGCGATAGCTCCAGCCCCAGCGCGATCAAATAGCTCGCGAAGAAGCAGGTGATCGACACATGGTCGAAGTTGGGCATGAACGCAGGCGAGAGAAGGAAGGAAGCGGCGGGTTCCCCATGCTACCCGAGACGACCGACACTCGGCAAAGGATGGGCCGCCGAACGGAGAGATTGGAGGAAACGCTCGATCCGCAGGCAGGACCTGATCCGCAGATTTCGCCGAGTCGGGTTTGTCCCGATGGGAGGGCGGCGGCTTCGCCAGTGAACCAACCTTGAATGAACCGGTGGATTCGCTGCCGTGTCCCGACAGAAGACGATAAGATTCCAGCACCGGTCGCGGTGGCACCCTGTTCCTCGCGATCCCCTTGCGAGGCAGCTCCATGGCAGTTCACGACCTTCCCGTTCTCTCCAGCCCGTTCTCTCCGCAGGTGAATGACGAGGACCCGCTCGATCTGATCGAAGAGATCGAGGCCCTCAAGAAGCGTGAAGACGCGACGATCCTGGCCCACTTCTATGTCGGGGGCGAGATCCAGGACATCGCGGACTTTACCGGGGACTCGCTCAAGCTCGCGCGGGATGCGACCAAGGTCACCACGAAGACGATTGTCTTCGCAGGCGTTCACTTTATGGCTGAGTCGGCCAAGATCATGAACCCGGAAAAGCGGGTGCTGCTGCCGGATCTGCAGGCTGGGTGTTCTCTGGCCGAGAGCTGTCCGGCGGATCGACTGAAGTCGTATCAGGAGACGCTCCGGGCTCAAGGCCGCGAGATCGAGACCGTGGCCTATATCAATACGACCGCTGCGGTGAAGTCGCTGTGCGACTGGATCGTCACCAGCGGAAACGCCCGCGAGATCATCGAGACCAAGGTCGACAAAAACAAAGAGATCCTGTTCGTCCCGGACCAGCACCTGGGCCGGTATATCACCGAAGTCACCGGTCGACCGATGATCCTCTGGCCGGGCTCATGCATGGTCCATGAGGTCTTCAGCCTGCAGGACCTGAGCCGGGCCAAGAAGAACAATCCGGGGGCTCTGGTCATGGCTCACCCCGAGTGCCCGCCGAATCTGCTGTCCGTGGCGGATGTCGTCGGCGGAACGGAAAAGATGCGGCAATACGTGTTCGCCCGCAAGGAGCCGACCAAGTTCCTAGTGGCGACCGAAGCCAACATGATCCACCCGCTGCAGAAGATCGCCCCCTGGCACGAATATATCCCGGTGCCGGGGATCATGACCGACACGGGCGAGACGTGTGCCTGCAACAAGTGCCCGCACATGGCCCTCAATACGCTGGCCAAGGTGCGCGACTGCCTGCGAGACGGAAAGCCCGAGATCACCTGGCAACCGTACTTCGAACGAGCCCGGTTCGTGCTGGATCGTAGTTTGCTGAAGTAGGAGTAACTTGGGAGGCATTATGAGTAAAAAGGATGAAGCGAAGAAGCGCCGGGAGCGGTCGGTTTTCGACAGATTCGTTCGCGAATTGTCGATCACACCATCGGATATCGCGCAGCCGGATCCGCCTCGCGCTGATGTTGAGTTCTGCTTGAATGGAGAGACGATCGCATTAGATATCACGGTCTACTGTCACGATAAGTTCGAAAACCCCAAAGACAGCAACCGGAAGAAAGGCAGCAACCTGATGCGTACTTCCTCCTTCCGCACCAGTCTATTGGCGGACGCAAGAGAGTATTTCGAGAGCGAGCTGGGAATGAGTGCACGCGTTCAGATTGACTGGAAGAACGTCGAATTTCCTGTAAATCGCGAGGCGAGGAAGCGACTTGCGAAAGCAATGGCCTTGGTAGTTGCCCAGATGAGAGATTCCATGGCACCAGAGGATCAACTTCCGTTCGACATCAGCGAAGCATGCGATTACGGAAATTGTACTCCGTCGGAACTGAGCAGGAATGCAAGAGCAATCGAAGAATTCGTAAACTCCATTGCCTTCGTACCTAAATTCTCCGAGGATGACAATGACGACTTGTGGAGTGACTCATTCTCCTTTTGGGTTCCGCCCATCAATGATGACGTAATACGAAAAACGATCGAGAAGAAGAAAATGAATTTGATTGGCTATCGGAAGGGGAATGCGGACCAGGTGTGGTTGTTGATTCATGTGGGCAGCGACGAATCAAGCTTGTACGATTCGCGAAGTTGTCCGAAGCGTTTTCCTACCGGCTCCGGTTTTGACCGAATCATTCTGTTCGGAGATGCTGTGGGTGCAGAAGATCTCACACCATTTCAATCGCGCGAAACGTAGACCCGAAGCCTACCCAGTAATTGACAACCTCGAACCCGAACGAGGTACTTTCATGTGTGGGTTGTGATCCTTCAACAAGACCCCGGCACCCGGCATTGGATTGCCACCGAGCGTTGAGTGGCTGCCGAGAACTCGGCCTCATGCCGAGCGCAGGTTGCCCCAGTCTTCGACGGTGACCTTCGCGTTGTTCTCGGCACAGAACTTCTGCACCCACGAGATCAGTGAGTAGGTGCGGCCGGTGACATCGGCGGCGCTCTGGGCCTCGACGTTCAGGCGCAGCAGTGGCTCGTTGTTGGAGGCCCGGACGTTCATCCACCACTTGGGGGTGTAACCGTCGGCCACCGTGCGGTAGGTCGCTCCCGTCGGGTCGTTCTTCGTATCGATCTGGAACAGGTCATCAACCGTCGCGAACTTCGGCGAGCGCGGGTGGAAGACTCCCACGCCGTCGAGCGTGAACACATACGCGTCCGAAGCGGGGTCGTTGTACTGCTTCGTGAGGGCGTCGATGATCTGCTTGCTGGTCTTCTTCCAGTCGGCACTCTCGATCCGCAGGTTGACTTCGCCGCTTGAGGGCCACGGGGCCAGCGAGCTCAGCAGTTCGGAACAGCTCTGGCCGGAGGTCAGCAGCATGTCCCAGAAATCGACGAGCGAGAACAGCCCGGAGTCCAGACCGTACGACTCGGGATAGTTGTAGTGGGCGGATGACTCGCCCCCGAAGGCGGCGTCGGTCTTGATGAGGGCGACCTTCAGGGCGTCCTGGCCCACGCGGCTAACGACCGGGCGACCGCCGGCTTTGCGGACCGTTTCGACCACCAGCCACGAAGACACGGCTGAGTAAACGACAGCGGGCAGCTTCTTTCCGGCGGCCAGGGCCTTCTGGATCGCGTTCTGACCGAGTGCCGCCAGCAGCAACGAGCCGGAGACGAACTGCCCCCACTCGTCGACCAGAAAGACGCGGTCGGCGTCGCCGTCGAAGGCGGCCCCGAACTTGGCACCCAACTCGACGACCGTGCGCTGCAGGAGCTTGACGGCTCCCGGCAGACCGGGGTTCGAGGGCCGGGTCGGGAAGGTCCCGTCGATTCGCTCTGCGACGGCGTGAACTTCCGCTGAGGCCCCGCGCGAGCCCAAGGCCTGCTTGAGCAGCGGGACAAACAGCCCGCCGACTCCGTTGCCGGGATCAAGGACGACCTTTCCGGTGGCTTTGGGCAGGGTCTTCGAGCGCTGGCAGGCGGCCTCAGTAAATCGATCCTGGAGTTTCAGATTCGGGCCGCTTGCAAACGGGGCACAGGCCGGAGCTGCAGCAGCCCCGGAATCGGAACCGGCGTCAAAAATCGAGGCTAGGTGCGCTGCCGGGCTGATCATATCGAGGCCGCCGGTGGCCTTGTTGAGCAGCACCGACTTGATGCCGTTGTACTCCGCCGGGTTGTGGCTGGCGGTGATCATGACCCCGGCGATGGCTCCATCAAGCTGTTCGCCGACACCCCACTGGACCATGTCGGTCGTGGCCAGCCCGCACGGCAGCGGAGTCGCTCCCGCAGCTGCGATCCCCTGAACCAGTGCAGAATAGATTGAGGGAGACGAAACCCGTCCGTCGCGTCCGACGATGATGCGGGGAGACGATTCTCCGGTGGTTTTGGCCACGTAGGTCGCAATGCACTGCCCGACGAACCAGGCCAGTTCTTCGTTGATCTGATTCGGGTAGATTCCGCGGACATCCGCCTTCCGTTGCATCAGCGAGCGATCGAACATCGGTCAATTCTCCTGGATTCCGAACCCGCTCCGTGCAGGCCCGAGTTTCGAGACCTCGGCATAATCGCGAATCGCTGACGGGTTCGCCACCAAGCCGGAGACGGTGGGAAACAGCCTCCCAGTTCGTTCCAGGGTGTGTTGGGGATTCGCAAGCAAGTTCAGCAGAAATCACCCGCCACCGCACAAGTTGTACAAATGGGAGAACGCTCAGGACCGGGTGAACCGGTCGATTCGTTTCATCCAGAATGCCCCATCGACACCAACCAGTCCACAGAGCCGCCGGATTCGGTAAAGATTCTGGTCTAGAACTTGAATTCTGTCGAATAGCGACGTAGCTTACGGGATCGGCTCAATCTCCCCATTTCTCAAAACGGGATTGAGCCCTCCGGTCTGGGGGGATCAAGATGTCGTCGAACTGGCTGCTGCGTCAGATTGCAAAGTGTGTTTCGATCACGGGTCGTCGCAAGCGGAATCAGGCTTTGCGTCCCATCGACTTGGAACTGCGGACATTGCTGGCTGCGGCGATTTCGGATCCAAAACTGGCTTACAGCCCGAAGCTCGCAGGCAATGCCTCCATCGCTTCCGGACCATCTGCGGCCCCTCTGTTTCCGCTGGCCGACACCTTCAAGCTGCACAGCCTGCCCGGGGCGACGAAGACGATCTATCTGGATTTCAATGGCCAGACCGTGACCGGAACGCTGTGGAACAGCAACGGGAACACACTGACGTTTGATCCGTGGAGTCTGGATGCCACGGCGACAGCAGCATTCAGTAACAACGAATTGGAAGGGATTCAGCGGATTTGGGCGCTGGTTGCGGAAGACTTCGCACCGTTCAACGTGAACGTCACGACCGAGGAACCGCCTCTAGCGGACTTGATCAATTCGGGAGGCGGCGATACGCGGTGGGGTGTTCGAACCATCATTTCGAGCAATGACCCGCTGAACTCTGGAGCCGGAGGAATCGCGTACATCGGCTCGTTCAACTGGGATTCTGATACCCCCGCGCTGGTGTTCAACGGCGGCGAGAAGCCCGCTGCAGAGACGGTCAGCCACGAAGTTGGCCACGCGATGTTCCTCGGACACGACGGCTTGGGGAGCCAAACGTATTATGGAGGCCACGGCAGTGGTCAAGTCAGCTGGGGCCCCATCATGGGGGCCTCCTTCAGCCCGAACCTCGCCCAGTGGAGTGCGGGCGAGTATACCAACGCCAGTAATCAGCAGGATGATATCAAGATCATCACTACCCAGAACGGGTTCGGTTTCCGTCCCGACCTGTATGGGAACTCAATCGGCAGCGCCACGAAGATCAACGCAACCAAGAGTGGTTCCGTGTTCAATGTGAACCAGTACGGGATCATCGAACAGCGGACCGACGTTGACTTCTTCCGCATGGACGTTGGCAACGGGCCGGTTTCCCTCCAGGCGATCGGCGGGGGAGCCGGTGGTCTGAGTTCGAACATCGATATTCTGATGGAAGTTTATGATGCAAACGGTCAGTTGGTTGCATCGAGCAATCCGGATAATCTGCTGACGGCCAGCCTCACCTTCAACGCCACACTGGGCTCCTACTACGTCAAGATTGACGGAGTGGGTCGTGGCGATCCCAAGGGCGATGGCTATACCGATTACGGCAGCATTGGGCAGTTCCGAATTCTGGGCACCTACGCCGATCCCGAGAACAGCCCGCCGGTCATCAACGATCAGACGCTCCCAGCAGTGCGAGAGAACGCTCCGATCGGCACCATCGTGGGAACTCCAGTCGCCATCGAACCGAATGACGATCAAACCCTGACCTGGGAGATCATTGGCGGGAATACTCAGGGGGCCTTTGCGATCAACGCCAGCACCGGGCAGATCACGGTCGCCAATCCGCTGGCTCTGGATGTGGAGATCAACCCGTCGTTCGCCCTGACTGTGCGAGTCACCGACAACGGAGTACCAGTGCGGTCCGATACCGGGGTTGTCCGTATCGAAGTCCTGGACGTCGTGACATGGCGCGTTGAATCGGGCGTTCTGACGGTCAAGGGAACCGCGAGTGCCGACAAGATCAACGTCTTCATCGCCGATGGCGTCGTGAAGGTCGATGACGGGATTGCCGTCCAAAGCACAGGAACGGCGATCGGTAGCCTGACCGCCATCAATCTGCTCGGCCTGCAGGGGAATGACAGCCTGCGTCTCGACGCGACCTTGGGAACCACGACGGCGAATGCCATCCGGGGCGCCCAGGGAGAGGACTTCCTGTACAGCAGCTTGGGGAACGACATTCTGGACGGCGGCGACAATCTTGACACCGTCACCTATATCCAGGCCCTGACGGGTGCCAAGGCCAGCCTGGCTGTGGCCGGATCCCAGAATACAGTGGGAGCAGGCTTCGACACCTTGATCTCGATCGAGAACCTGGTCGGTTCCAACTTTGGGGACACGCTCACGGGGAACGGTCTGGCCAACGTCCTGGAAGGCGGCGGCGGAGCGGACGTGATCAACGGTGAAGGCGGCGATGACACGATCACCGGTGGAGCGGGGGCCGATTCGCTGAACGGTGGCGAAGGGAATGACACCCTCTACTTCGACACGGCCGATGTGGTTGTGAATGGTGCGAGCGGGGTCGACACCGCCCGGATCGCGAATGCGACGGCTGCGGTGAACCTGAATCTGCTCGTCGGTTCTCTCGAGATCGTTGATGCCAGTGCCTCGACGTTCCACAATCGCTTTGAAGCGACGGGAGCCACATGGCAGGTGAAGATCACCGGCGGAAGCGGGAACGACACGATCATCGGAGGTGCCGCCGGTGACATCCTGGAAGGTGGCATCGGGAACGACAGCATCACCGGAGCCGGTGGCAACGACACGGTCCGCGGCGGCCACGGAAACGATACTCTCCGGGTGGATCATCTGGACTCGGTCGTGGATGGGGGTCAGGGAGCCGACACAGCGATCCTGACTGAAGCGACCGCAGCTGCCAACATCAATCTGGCTGCGGGGCAACTCGAAACTGTGGATGCCCGGTCTTCGACGTTTAACAACGTGCTGAACGCCGCCGATGCTCCCTGGAATGTGACAATTCTCGGTGGCAGCGGAAACGACACGATCAACGGCGGTCAAGGGGTTGACGTTCTCGCGGGCGGATCTGGAAACGATTCGATCGTCGCTGGAGCCGGGAACGATTCGATCGAGGGTGGGGCGGGAGCGGACTCTCTGGATGGCGGCATCGGAAACGATGTCATGTCGTTCGACAATCTGGACACTCGCGTGTTTGGAGGAGACGGTACCGATACCGCGAACTCCACTGCGACGACCGGAGCCATCAACCTCAATCTGCTGACATCGCGTCTGGAGACCGTCAACGTTGCCGCCTCGACGCACCACAACGTGCTCGATGCCTCTGGGGTCTCCTGGATCGTCACGATCTATGGCGGTAAAGGCAACGACACCATCAAGGGCGGCAGTGCCAACGACAAGCTCATTGGCAACGCCGGAAATGACTGGATCGACGGGGGCAAAGGCAACGATTTGCTCGAAGGCGGTTCCGGAATCGATACCGTCAGCTACCAGTCAGCCACTGGCGGTGTGACCGTGAATCTGACCACGGGAAGCGCCTTGGGGGCCGCTGGGACCGACACGCTCAAGACGTTTGAGAATCTCACCGGTTCGGCCTTCAACGACAACCTGACCGGCAACTCCGGAGCCAACATCATCCGAGGCGGCGGCGGGCTGGACATCATCAACGGAGCGGGCGGGCTCGACTCGATCTTCCGCCCGTAGAGCCGGCCCCTGACATCGATTCCGAGTGCGGCTTGCTAGCCTTCGGGCTTGCCCGACGTGCTTCGATTTCACAGAAACTCAGCCGCACGCTGTTGTGATGTCTGCTTGAGTCGGTGTCACTTCTCCGCGGCGGTCTGCCAGTACATGTTCTGATGCCGCGGCTGAAAGAGTCCGACGGAGTTCCAGGGGGCGATCTGTGATTGAAGCCGCTGGACCCAGGTATGGACCGACTCGCAGGAGTCGTCCACACCGGGAAATGCAGTGACGAGTTCGTTGACCGTCCGAACGTAGTTCGGATCCTCTGCGATCAGGAACTCACTGGCCTGCCCGGCCCTGCGGCGACCTTCAAATGTCGTGGCCGCTGCAAAGTACATCATGCTCGCTGCGTGCAGCAGCTGAGGATCGCGGCCCATCGTGGCGTAAGCCAGCGACACGAACTGATCGATCCGCTGGAGTTCCCGCGTCACTGAGTGCTGATAACCGGCGAGTGCTGGCTGTCGTTCAGTGTGTTCTCGGGGAATGATCCGGGCGAGTCGCTCAACACCGAGTAGAGAATGCGCGATCCCCGTGCTGTAGAACGGGTCGATAAAGCCAGCTGTGTGGGGGAGCAAGGCCCAGGTGTCCCCCGTGATGGAGCTGACCAACCGCTGCAGGCGCTGAGTCCGGATCAGAGGACGATCGACGGAGAATGGTGCGGCGGGTCGGGCGTTACCAATCTGCCGGGCCACTGCTGGGTATCTCTCCCGCATGGTCGCCCATTCTTCGGCGGGGGATTGGCCAAGCGGGAGCGGATGCTTGCGTGTGTCGAGGGTCCAACCCAGACTCGTGATCCCGTTATCGAACCGCAAGACCCACATCCAGCCGCCGTCGATGATGTGATGCAGCGCTGCCTGATCGCAGGGGTACGGGTATTCGCTCTGATCGATTCCATCCGCACGCAGCAGGTCGCTCCACAACGGGACATCCGCGAAGTGACCGAACAACGATCGCGAGTGGGTGCTTAAGCTCTCCGTTCGGGTTGGCAGGTTCAACCAGCGGACCAGAGCCGAATCCCCTCCAGTTCCGTCGACGAGGAACCGGGCCTGAATCGAGAGAACTGTCCCGCCCCGCGTCCCGCGCAGCTCCCAGCCGGACGTGACCTGCTGAGCCGAATCGATCTGGGTCTCTTCCCGCAGCTCTCCACCCGCGGCGCTGAATTGCCGGGCGAAGTACTGGTCGACATCGGTCCGATACCAGTGAGTATCACCGACTTCATCGGACGGGCTGGCCGCGACGAGGAGTTCGTTCTCGTGATGCAGCCCCGGAGCGAATGGCTTGAAGGGGCGCTGATGAAAGTAGCTGAAGCCTCGCTTCAGTCCACGCAAGATGTGCGGCAGTTCACGACACCAGGTCCCATAACGGCAGAGCGGCCTGAGTTCGGGCAGCCCGTACTCTTCGCACAGCGACTCCAGAATGAAATCGGCGGCGGGGGTCGAGGACTCACCAATCGCAAATCGTGGATGCCTGGCCCGGTCGATCACCAGCACCGACAGTCCCTGCTTTTGCAGGAGCAGTCCAAGCAGCGAGCCGGCAAACCCGGAGCCGAGGATCACGACATCATACGCAGGCATCAGGCTCTCGAATCCCCAGGAGGTGGACCGAATCGTCCACTCCTGGGATTATCGCGATTACCAGCTGCGGCGTCACGACGACTAGGGCGCGTCGATGATCGTGACCGAATTGATCTTCACATACTGGGCATCGGTCGGAGCGGCATTGGACTTGACCGTGGCTCCAGTCACCACATCGGCCGCTTCGACTGTCTCAACCACAGTCAGCGACGTGGCCGAAGCGATCGCGGCGACTGTGTAGGTCTTGGTACCGATCTGGATTGCGTCTCCGACCGAAAGAGCGGTATTGAACGCCGTTCCGGTACCCGTGACCGTCTTGTTAGCCGCAATCGCTGCGGTCCCCGCCAGATTCACCGTGAACGGCGTGTAGTTCTTCAGTGGGACATCGGTCAGGGCCGGATTATCCAGCGGGCCGGCCACATTGAACTTCGACAGGGCAATGATGGCGTCAACGACAGTCATGCCGTTGCCGACGACTCGGCCAAACACCGTGTGTTGCCGGGCATCCAGGAAGTCGTTGTCATCGGAATTGTTGATGAACCACTGGCTGGTTCCTCCGTTGACGTTATTTCCTGGCAAGGCCATCGAGAGTGTTCCACGGACGTTGCTGTTGGCCGCGTTGAACTCATTGGCGATCGCACTATCGAGGGTGATGGCAGCCGGACGGAATCCTCCGCCCTGCATGATCCCCTGCACCCCGGCTGTATTCGGATCAAGATCCGCAGTCCGGTGAATGATCGTCCCGGCATACCGCGACAAGTAATTCAGGAAGTTTGCCACCGTAACCGGGGCATCCTCATTGAACAGCTCGATATCGATGTTCCCCTCGGTCGTCGCGACTCGTACGAACGTCGTGGCCACGAAATCTGCGTTGGCCTGGGCCACCGCGTTCTGCAGTCCACCAGTTCCCAGCCCCATGCGGTCGCTCACGAGCGTACCGCTGATTGTCGAGTTTTCGGTCCGCACGATGCGTCCGCCCGGCAGCGAACCGGTCCCGCGCGATGAACTGTCTTCGCCGCTGTTGCCGCGAATGATCAGGCGGTTCTTCACATCGACATCGCCTTCCAGCGAGACGGCATCGTTGCCATCCCCCATTCGAGCGGCGAACGAACGCGAAGTGTCGGAGTCATTCACCTGCACGACATCCGCACCCTTCTGCCCCCACAGCTGGACATGCTTCGTTTCCGAGCCGTTGGCGATGCGGACGTCATCGTCACCTTCGCCCAGATAGCCGATGAGCCAGCGTCCAACCTTGCTGTCGTTGAGATTAAGCCCGTCGGCTCCATCACGACCATACAGCACCAGACTGCGCTGGATCTCGGAACCGTTCAGTGTGACCAGATCGTCGCCTGCTCCGAGGAAGGCCAGCACGCTGCCCTCGACGGTCGATTGCTCCATCACGAGCGAGTCGTTCCCCGCGTCCCCGTGGAATCCGATCCCCGCCTTGATCGTGGCCTCGGTCAGGCCCAGGCTGTCGTTGCCTTCGCCGCCGTGAAATACGACTCGGCCATCGAGGGTCAGGTCATCGATCTGCACCTTGTCATTTCCGGCCCCCATCGTTGCCACAATCTTGCCAGTCCGAGCGACGGACGGTGCAAATGCGACGAAATCAGTCGCAGCCCCGTTAACCGTGGTGCTGTTGCCCCGGACGATAACGCCCGCTGCCGTTTCGAGAATACTGATATCGTTGGCAGCGGCGTCGCCGGTGATGATCAATTCGCCGTCGACGATGGCAGCTGTCACATTTCCGGCGAGCAGAGTTCGTGACTCCAGCGCCGCCGTGGGGAAACATTGACCGCGGGCCTTGCGACGGGCGGTGTTACTCCGAAAGAACTTTCCCAGAAAGGACTTGATCATGACCCGGCGATCCTGGTGGATGATGTAGGCGAATGAGCGCAGCTCTCCAACATGCACAGTATCATCGGGTCTGGAGCGACAACAGTCAAATCTTTCCCAGTCTACCCAACTAGACGATGAGACGACGCGACGATTGAATCGAACACGAGGCCATCAGAACCCTGCGGTTTACGAATTTACAAATCTTCTTTCCCGCTTGACCAGCATCAATTCGTGTCGATAAGTTCGGTGGACAGACCCTCCTCGCTCACTCGCCCACCGCATGTTCTCACCTCACCCGACCCGCCGTCAGTTGCTGCAGATCGGGGCGCTCAGCTTGTTTGGCGGGCCGGCCTTGGCCAGCGGGGCCCCCCCAGGAGCGGCGAAACACGGAATCCTGATTTTTCTGCAAGGCGGACCCAGCCAGCTCGATATGTGGGACCCCAAGCCCGATGCCCCTCTAGAGGTCCGTGGTCCGTTCACCCCCATTGACACGGCCCTCCCTGGGCTCAAGCTGACCAACCTGCTGCCGCAAACTGCGAAGATCGCGGACAAGATCGCTGTCGTGCGGTCAATGACGCACAATTTTAATAATCACATTGCCGGCACCTATATCATGCTGACCGGCTCGATTGTGCAGCCCAACGCCGATCGCGAGGCCGCCCCGCATGATGCCCCTGGTCCCGGAGCCATCGTCAGCTACCTGAACCGCGGCCGGGGTGGAGTCCCCGCAGCAGTGTCGCTGCCAACTTGGTTAAGCATTCCAGGACCGTCGAATCGCATGCCGGGCCAGTATGCGGGCTATCTGGGAGCGACTCACGATCCGTTCCTGATCCAGGGCGAGCCGCACAAACCGGAGTTCAAGCCGCTGAGCCTCACCCTGCCCGGAGAAGTTCCGCTGGCTCGGTTTGAGTCGCGAACGCAACTGCTCGAACAGATCGATGCGGTCACGCGCGATCTGGAGACGAAGGGCACCCGTTCGCGCGATCAGATGTACGAGAGTGCGGTCGATCTGCTGGTGAATCCGAAGTTCCGGGATGCACTCGACCTGACGAAAGAGCCTCAATCGGTTCGCGATCGATACGGGATGACCAAGATCGGGCAATCGCTGCTACTGGCCCGGCGGCTGGTCGAAGCGGGCGTGACCTGGGTCGCATTCAACGAGTTCAACCAGCACTGGGACATCCACGGAGCAATTGAGAACTCGAAGAAGGATCGAGTGCCGCCGCTCGACAAGGCTTACTCGGCATTAATCGAGGACCTGGACCAGCGCGGGCTGTTGCCCTCGACCGTGGTTATCAATACCGGCGAGTTCGGTCGGACCCCGGTCATCAATAAAGACGCCGGTCGCGACCACTGGCCGGATGTTTACTCGCTGACCATCTGCGGCGGAGGAATCCGAGGCGGCCAGGTTTATGGTGCGAGCGACGCGCGGGCCGCCTATCCGGCCTCAAATCCCGTGTCGCCCGCCGACCTGCTGGCCACGATCTGGACCTGCCTGGGAATCGATCCCGAGTCGGATGTTTACGACCGATTCCATCGTCCGTTTCGGATCTCGACGGGCCGCGTCGTTGAAGGGCTGCTGGCCTGAAACGGGAGTGGCAGTCGGTCACTGACTCCAGCGGAAGCGACTGGTTCTGATCGTTTTTCTCTGCCCCAGTGTTTCCTGTGACCTATGTTGCCTAGGGACAACTGTTGCCAATCCGCCACATCTCCGTGGCCGTTTCGCAACCGGCAACTCCTGGACAGGTCGCATGATGGAAACCGCTCGACAGTACATTCTGCACGCCGCGCATGAGTGGTACGGGGACGGTCCGCACATTCAATGGGCCGAGGCCACCGCCACTCTCCGCCGCAAATCGTTTCGGGCCTCGAACATCGGAAACTGCCTGTTCCTGAAGCTGTGCGGCTTCATCGACTCCGAAAAGGCCCTCGTGCAAGACGTCAGCGAGAATCACCTGTCTCTCCAACTGGGTGGATCACGACTCAGGTCACTGATCTCAAGTGAGATCAACCCGATCGATCTGGAGATTCAACTCCGCCCGGTCGAGAGCGACTCAATCCCGGAATCGGAAGTTCGGGTCACAATCCGCGACCTCCGCTGGCGAACGCGTCCCTACCAGTTTGAGACAGCCGCCCGTCGCGTCCTGCTCCACTTGCAGGACCATTTGATGGCCAATCATTAGGCCCCCCGTATCACACACTCGGCAGGCTGACGCCGTGCCGCTCCAGAGAGGTCACCGTCACGGGGACTCCATAAGATACGCCGCATCCCACGCGGTCCTATTGAGTGCCCGATGCTCTCGCCTCTGCCCATTGATGAAGTCCTACCCCAGCTGCTGAGTGCGCTCCGGGAATCGCAGTCGGTCGTTCTGAAGGCCCCGACCGGAGCGGGAAAAACCACGCGCGTTCCTCCCGCAGTTCTCGACGCGGGGCTGGCAGGAAACGGGTCGGTGTTCATGCTCGAGCCCCGGCGAATAGCCGCCCGGGCCAGCGCTCGCCGCATCGCTTACGAGCGCGGAGTCAGGCTGGGCGAAGAGGTCGGCTACCGCGTCCGGTTCGACGAGCAAGTCTCCCCGTCCACCCGCATGCACGTCGTCACCGATGGGATTCTACTCCGCCGCCTGCAGTCCGACCCGTTCCTGGAGGGGATCGGCGTTGTCATCTTCGACGAATTCCACGAGCGGAATCTGAACTGCGATCTGGCCCTCGGCATGGTCCGGCGAGTCCAGCAGACAGTCCGGCCCGATTTGAAGATCGTCGTGATGTCCGCCACCTTCGATGTCACGCCGATCGCGAAATTTCTCGGCGACTGCCCGATCATCGAGAGCCAGGGCCGTCTTTTCCCCGTCTCGATTCAGTACCTGCGGCCCCGCGACCGCCAGCCGATTCAGGAGCTGGCCGTGATGGGGATCGAACAGCTGCTGGCGAAGACTGATGGCGATCTGCTGGTCTTCCTGCCGGGAGTTCCGGAGATTCATCGCACCGCGCGCGAGCTCGAGCCCCTCGCGCGGCGGCACGATCTGGCGGTGATGACGCTATTTGGAGATCTGCCCGCCGAGGAGCAGGACCGTGTGCTCTCACCGTGCGATCAGCGGAAGGTCGTCCTCTCGACCAACGTGGCTGAGACCTCGGTGACGATTGACGGGATCACCGGGGTCGTCGATACAGGACTGGCCAAGGTGATGCGGTTCGACCCGGATCTGGGGCTCGACTACCTCGATCTCTCGCCGATCTCGAAGGCCTCGGCGGACCAGCGGGCCGGGCGAGCGGGGCGCACGCGGCCGGGCGTCTGCCTGCGGCTCTGGGATGAGCTGACCCATCGGGCTCGCCCTGACCTCGACGATCCCGAGATCCGGCGCGTCGATCTCGCGGGCCCCGTTCTCGAACTGATTCAATGGGGCGAGCAGGACGTGCTGGCGTTCCCCTGGTTCGAGGCCCCGCGCGAAGAAGCCGTGACGCAGGCTCTATCGCTCCTCACACGTCTGGGCGCGATCGACCGGCAGCGAAACATCACACGCATCGGGCGGGCGATGTCTCAGTTGCCCGTCCATCCGCGTCTGGCCCGTTTGCTGGTCGAGGGACACGCGGAAGGCGTCCCCGACGAGGCGACACTACTGGCGGCCCTGCTCTCCGAACGCAGCCCATTCTTTCAGCCACAGGCCGGTACGATCCGCGGCCCGGCCCGCGCGACTGCGGTGCATCGGTCGCACTCGGATGTCATTGATCGAGTGCAGGCTCTGCTCGACTTCTTTGAGCGGGACCAGCGGAACTTCCCCTTCGGAGCCATCAACGTCGGAGCCGCACAGTTCATTCGCCGGACCGCGGAACAATTGCGAAGTGAGCTGCGGTCGGAACTCGGACGGCCCCAGGATGCGGAGTTCGAGTGGGATGAAGCGCTCTCGCGAGCCCTGCTGACAGCCTTTCCCGACCGTCTGGCCAAGCGTCGCGACAAGAGCTCCGACCGCGGGATCATGGTCGGCGGCAAAGGAGTCCGTCTGGCTCCGCAGTCGGCGGTCTCTCAAGCGGAGCTGTTTCTGTGCATCGACGTCGACGCCGGATCGACTGATGCACTTGTGCGGCAGGCGTCCGCCATCGAGAGGGACTGGCTCCCGGAATCGTTCGTGCGGACGGTCGATGAAGTCTTCTTCCATCCCTCGCAGAATCAGGTCGTGGCCCGGCGGCGGACCTATTGGGACGATCTGGTTCTGGCTGAAACGCCCTGTTCTCTTCCCGACAATGACGAACCCGCTCGAGTTCTGTTCGAATCTGCGGTGCGTAACTGGGAGAAGGTGTACCCCGCAGATGATCCTGACATCGCGGGGTTCGTGACGCGGGTACGATGTCTGGCGCAGTGGATGCCCGACAGCGGACTTCCCGCGCTCGATGAACCCGCACTGCACGAGGTCCTTCGCGAGTTGTGTACCCGCTGCCGGTCGTTTGCCCAGCTCAAGCAGGCCCCGTGGCTAAATGAGCTCAAGAACCGGTTCGAATACTCCCAGCTGCAGCTGATCGACCGCGAGGCGCCCGATCAGCTGCGCGTCCCGAGCGGTAGCCACGTGCGGCTGACCTACGAAGAGGGCCGCCCGCCGGTACTGGCTGTGCGAATTCAAGAGGTCTTCGGGCTGAAGGAAACACCGCGTGTGGCTGGCGGACGGGTGCGCGTGCTGATGCATCTGCTGGCCCCCAACATGCGACCGCAGCAGGTGACCGAAGACCTGGAAAGCTTCTGGGCGAATACCTATGCGGTCGTTCGCAAGGAACTGGCCCGGCGGTATCCGAAGCATTCGTGGCCGGATGACCCAACCGATGCGACGCCACAGCGCAAGCCAGGGCCCCGGCCGCAGTGAGGCCACGGCCCACTGCCCATTCCCCACTGCCCGATACCACAAGCTTCAACAGGCTCTCAAAAAGGCAACACACAGCCCTTGCGAGCTGTGTGTTGGTGACTTAGCAATCTGTTCAACTGACCTCAGTCAGCCTACTTCTTCTCTTCGACCTTGGGCACTGCGAAGCCAGCCTTCTCAAAGGCGGCATCGGAGAAGGCCAGTTCGACCTGTGCATCGCCGGTTGCAGCTGCGGCTTTACCCTTGCAGTTGTTGCAGCAGAACTGAACATCGACGCCGCCAATCTTCACGACAGCGTCCTTGTTCAGCGGCCCGCCCGACAGCGGGCACTTGGCCTGCTTGACCTGACCGGTGGCTGCCAACTGGTGATTGGCTTTGGTGGCGAACTTGGCTACGTCCTTCTCGAACGCCTTCGGGCAGTTCTCGCAGCAGAAGTAGACCTTGCCGCCCTTGTAAGCGACGGTCTTGTCTTCCTTGGCGGGTCCGCCAGAAACGACGCACTTCTGATCGAACTTCTTGGCTTCTTCGGCAGCGACGAAACCAGCGACAACTAACAGGCACAGAGCAGCAGCAAATCGTTTCATGAGAGAGATCCTTGAGGCTTGTCCAGAATCAGGCCTGCACCCGGAAGGTGTCCGTCCAGGCGACATCCGTTGATTGTAAGTCGAGGTGCGGTTTGAAACCAGAGAGAAGTTCAGGAACACGGCAAGTCCTTGTTCGCCGTCGGGCTTGCCCGACATGCATGCCTTGGAGTCCTCTGTGGAGAATTCCGATGCCTGCCGCCACACGCGTCAACACTCACTTCGCGACCGCCACCTGACCGCTGAAGTTCACCTTCACGGGGGCCTTGCAGGCCTGCTCGTTGCAGGCTTGGTATTGAAGCGTGAACGACACGGTCTCCTCCGTGGCTGTGAAGTCCGCGGGCAGGTCGATGGTCGTCTTGAGAACGACGGTCCCCTCGTAGACGGACAGCGGTTCATCGATTCCTTCGGACGCCAGATCGTTTCCCTGCGGGTAGGTCACGGTGCCCAGCGTGGCTCCGCTGGCAAACTTGGCCTTCAGATCGGTCGGCTTCAGGAACTTCGGGCGGGCCGGGTTGGCGTTGATGTGCCAGCCTTCCTGAATCTTGAGAGTCACTTCGACCGGGCACTTGGCCCCCGCGCGAAACTGCCCCGCAGCGATGGCCGCTTCGATTGTGACCAGCGGATGTTCCGCCGCAACTTCTGCAGTCGGCTGCGCGAACACCGCCAACTTCTCCGTTGCAGCCGGAGTGTCAGTCGTGGGAGCTGGGGGCATCGGCTGACCGGGCTTCGGAAGAGCTGCGAGAGGATTGCCTCCCGCTTCCAGGGTTCCGAAGGCCGCCAGATACTCAGCCAGCCCGATCGCCAGGAAGGCATGCCCTGCGGGGTTCTGCTCGAACTGCGAGCCGAAGGCCTCCAAAGTCTTGCGGGCCACATCCCGATAGCGGTTGTCTCCCGTCAGCTTGGCCAGGCGCACCAGATTGCGAACCGCCTGGCTGTTGCCGGATGGGACAACCGAGTCGTAGGCATTCTTGGAACGAGCAATCAGGACCTCGTGCCGGATCGAGTTGATAAAGAACCCGCCGCGCGGATCGGCACACTGCAGAATCATCTCATCCGTCAGTCGCCGGGATTCCTCCAGCCACCGTTTGTCTTCCGTCGACTGATGCAGCGCCAGTAGCCCTGCGACGAGTGCCGCATAGTCCTCCAGATAAGCGGGCCCCTTGGCGACTCCGCCCCGGTACATATGCAGCAGCTTGCCGTCCTCGGACTTGAGCTTCTCCAGAAGCATCGTCGCCGCACGCTTGGCACCTTCCGTGTACTCGTGCTTCCCGAACGCCTGCCCCGCTTCGGCCAGGGCCTGAATCGCCATCCCGTTCCAACTGGTCAGGATCTTGTCGTCCTTGAGGAGAGCCGGGCGTGACTGACGGGCCGTCAACAGCTTGTCTCGAATCTTGCCCAGCTTCGATTCGAGCTCTGCCACGGGCAGATTCAGCGCCTCAGCTGCATCGGGAATCGACTTGGGCAGGTGCAGGACCGAACCGACCTCAAAGGTCGACTTCTGATCGAGGCCATAGACTCGCTCGGCAATCGGGAGTTCTGACTCGGTCAGCAGTTGGGCGACTTCGTTAGGTGACCAGACGTAGTACTTGCCTTCGACTCCGTCACTCTCTGCATCGAGCGCCGAATGAAAGGCCCCCGACGCATCGAGCATATCACGCAGCAGAAAATCAAGGGTCCCTTCGGCGACCTGGCGATAGTTCTTCTGGCTCGTGCGGACATAGGCCCGTGTGTAGACACTGGCCAGTTGGGCGTTGTCGTAGAGCATCTTCTCAAAGTGCGGCACCAGCCAGTGGCGGTCGGTGCTGTAACGATGAAAGCCACCGCCCAGGTGGTCACGAATGCCGCCCTGCTCCATCAGCGTCAGGGTCTGGTCAAGCTGCCGCAGGAGTTCAGGAGCCTGCTCCGCAAACGGCCCGACTGTCTGCAACAGCTCCAGCCGCGAGGGGATCGGAAACTTCGGCGAGTCCGGCGACTGGGACGAGAAGTCGAAGCCCCCGAAGTCTGGATCGTGCGCCGCACTGACAGCTTCGACCGCCTTCGCGACGAGAGTCGCGTTGAGTTCGATGGGCGTCAGCACCAGCGCCGGCGTACTCAGGCGTTTGACCTCTTTGACAATCATGTCCGACGTCGAGATGACATCTTTCTGCCGCGTCCGCCAAGCGGTCTCGACGCTTTTCAAGACCGTGAGGAACCCCGGACGCCCCGGCAGGTCTTCGGGCGGATAGTACGTCCCGCCCGCAATCGGCTTTCCATCCGGAGTCAGAAACATCGACAGCGGCCACCCGCCTCCCTGGTTCGAACCGGCCAGCTGCAGGTACACCTGCAGCGAGAGCATGTACAGCTCGTCGATATCCGGTCGTTCCTCGCGATCCACCTTGATGTTGATGAAGTGCTCGTTCATGTAGGCGGCGATCGCTTCGTTCTCGAAGACCTGCCGTTCCATCACGTGGCACCAGTAACAGCTGGTGTAGCCAATCGAAAGAAAGATCGGCTTGTTCTCCGCCTTGGCCTTCTCGAGGGCTTCCGGGCCCCACGGGTACCAGTCGACGGGATTATGCGCATGCAGCTGGAGGTACGGGCTACTCTCCTGGGCGAGGCGATTCGGTTTGTGCTTGGCGGGCTTCTCGCCCTGGGCAGAGCACCAGGCTCCTGCCAGCAGTACCAGCCAGACTGCTCCGCCGATCCAGACTCGATTCACGATCCACTCCGTTCCAGCGTTCCAGAATTCCTCGCCGCAGAGTTTATCCATCCCGGCGATTCGGAAAAGACGGATATCGAACAAGCCGACCGTGGGAGCGAAATTCTCTCCTTCACTTCAAGACTGTACAAATGTGTTAAACTTCTCGCGTCCCCTGCGGCTTCACCAGAGGATTCGGCGATTGGAGGCAGGGACGCATGATTTCGCACCGTCTGTCACACACCTTTACGAGCAGCACAAGGTCCAAGGGCCGAACCTATTTTGAGCGGGGGCATGTCCGGCTGGTTCACCGCGACTCCATGACATTGACGCTGACCGTCCAAGGGAGCGAGCGTCGGCCGTACGATGTCTACCTGAATTTTGAATCGGTCGCCAAGGACGAACTCGTCGAGGTCAGCTGTTCCTGCCCGTTGTTTCGCGGGGGCGACCTGTGCAAGCATGTCTGGGCGAGCATCTTGCACGCCGACTCGATCGGGTTTGCTGTACCTGGCCGGGGGATTCTGGAGATCGAGTGCCTCTACATCGAGGACGATGAAGACGAGGACGATGATTTTGACTCCGATGATTCGCCGATGATGGCTTTTCCGTCAGCGGCGAAGCAGATCCTGGGAGGCTTGCTCGGTGCTCAGGCCTCGCAGGGCAATTCTCGCGCAGCTCTCCCCGCGCCGACCACTCCTGCGAACCCAGCGGTCCCGGCCTGGCAGGCTGCGCTCCGGCAGATCGAGGTCTCCAGCACCCGCCAGAGAACGCCGCCTGGCCTCATCAATCAGCAGCTGTGGTACGGGTTCAACGTCGCGCGGTCGTTCGACACCCAGCAGATCGCGATCGACCTCTACACGCGCATCGCGGGCCCCGATGGACAGCTTTCAAAGCTGCGACCGATCGATGCCAGCTATCAGGCGATCGAGGCGGCACAAACTGGCTTCGAGCGTGAAGTCGTCCAGCGAATGGTCGCTCCCCCGGTCCTTTACGGATATGGCTCGTGGGACCGACGCGGTCGTCGGTCAGCTCCGCCGCATGAGATTGAGCTGACACTCGATCAGGCCGAGCAGTACCTGCCGCGACTGGCGACGACGGGACGACTCGTCGTCCTGCCGGGAGGGAGAGAGACCTATAAGAATCAGTCTCCGGCCCGCTGGGATTTGACTCCCTATCGCTTCCAGCTGAAGGCGACCCGCACCGAAGATGGCCAGGCGTGGACGATCTCGGGCTGGATGGTGCGTCTGGATGGAGCCGAGGCGCGTGAGGTCGAAGAGATTCTCCTGACGAACTCTAAGTTGTTTGTCGCGCCGGATCTCTTCGGGCAACTCGTCGACGCCAATGATGAGCATTGGATCACGACGCTGTCGACCCGTCCCTGGGTCATTCCGAACGATCAGCGCGGGGCTTTCCTCAGCTATCTCTCGCGCATCAGTCCGCCACCCGCAACCGACTTCCCGCCTGAGTTCTGCCGCGTCGAAACCATCGATCCGGTTCCCGTGCTGCTCGTGAATCTGGAAGTCAGCGGGAACACGAAGAACATCGCTGCCTCGATTCAGTTCGAGTACTCCAAGTCCCGCGTGACTCCCAACAGCGGCGTCGAGACCCTCGTCGATCCCGAAGAGGGGATCCTCTATCAGCGGAACCGGACGCTCGAAAAGAACCTGCTCAGCCAGGCCCATACTCTCAAGATCGCCGGCGAGGGATACTGGGACGGGTCGTCGCAGTTCAAGCTGCCTCTGCTGGAGTTCCCCGCGATCGCCAAGCGGCTGACCGATGCCGGCTGGGTGGTCGAGGCCAACAATCAGAAGCTGCGAACGGGCGGGCTGCTGAGCCTGAGCGTGACCTCCACGAAGTCGAGCGACATCGACTGGTTCGATCTGGCCGGCAAGGTCGAGTTCGGAACGGGCACCACGACTCTGCCGAAACTGCTCCAGGCGGTCCGTCAGGGTGAGCGGATGGTCCGCCTCGACGACGGAACGATGGGCCTGCTCCCCGAGGAGTGGATCAAGCGTTTCGGTCGGCTGGCGGACCTGGGAGATGTCGAAGCAGGACAAGTCCGGTTCCGCTCGTCGCAGGCGTTACTGCTGGATGCGCTTTTGGCCGCGGACGACAACGCCGTCTTTGACAAAGGGT
Source organism: Planctomycetaceae bacterium (assembly GCA_044337025.1). GTDB lineage: Bacteria > Planctomycetota > Planctomycetia > Planctomycetales > Planctomycetaceae > TH-plancto1. Next base: position 60,349 of record JBIIOI010000011.1, on the reverse strand, counting down.
TCGGGCAGGTCCGCGAGCGGCTGCGTAAGACACATCAGGTCAAAGCCCTCTCCCAGCCCAAGGGGTTCGGAACCAAGCTGCGCGACTACCAGAAGCACGGCCAGGGCTGGATGGCTTGCCTGCACGAGTTGCAGCTCGGCGGGTGTCTGGCCGATGACATGGGACTGGGAAAAACGGTCCAGGTGCTGTCGTGGCTCGAGACGTTGCGGTTGCGACAAGCCGACGCCGCAGACCGTCGCCCGTCGCTGGTTGTGGTCCCGAAGAGTCTGGTCTTCAACTGGGTGGCTGAGGCCGAGAAGTTCGCCCCGAAGCTGCGCGTGCTGAACTACACCGGGAAGGAACGGCTCGGGCTGGAAGATCTCAGCGCGGTCGATCTGGTCGTGACAACCTACGGCACGATGCGGCTCGATATCGAGAAGCTGCGCGAGGTCGACTTCGAATACCTGATCCTCGACGAAGCCCAGGCGATCAAGAATGCCGCTTCGCAGGCCGCCAAGGCCGCGCGGCTGCTCAAGGGGCGGCACCGTCTGGCTCTGTCGGGCACGCCGATCGAGAACCACCTCGGCGAACTCTGGTCGCTGTTTGAGTTCCTCAATCCGGGCCTGCTGGGCAGCTCGACCGCCTTTACCCGCGTGGCCCGCGGAGCAGTAGCTGATCCCGAGTCGCTGCAGTGGCTCTCGAAAGCGATCGCCCCGTTTGTCCTGCGTCGCACCAAGGGGCAGGTCCTGACCGAACTGCCTGAGAAGTCCGAGCAGGTGATCTACTGCGAGATGAGCCCCAAGCACAAGAAGCTCTACAACGAGCTGCGGGATCATTTCCGAAAGTCACTGGCCCAGACGGTCAGCGAGCGCGGGATGGCCAACTCCAAGATTCACGTGCTGGAGGCCCTGCTCCGGCTGCGTCAGGCCGCCTGCCATCCGGGGCTGCTCGACGAGACGGCCAAGAAAGAAGAGGGAGCCAAGCTCGAAGAGCTGCTCGAACGCCTGCAGGAGATCACTGCTGAGGGGCACAAAGCGCTGGTCTTCTCGCAGTTCACCTCGTTCCTCGCGATCCTGCAGCAGCACCTGAAGAAAGCCAAGATCCCCTTCCTGTATCTCGATGGGGACACGTCAATCAAGGAACGGCAGGCCCGCGTCGAGAAGTTCCAGTCGGATGACAAGACGCCGCTGTTCCTGATCAGCCTCAAGGCCGGCGGCTCGGGCCTGAACCTGACCTCGGCGGACTATGTCTTCCTGCTCGACCCATGGTGGAACCCGGCTGTCGAGAACCAGGCGATCGACCGCACCCACCGCATCGGCCAGACCCGCAAGGTCCACGCCTGCCGCCTGATTACCAAGGGGACGGTCGAGGAGAAGGTCCTGGAACTCCAGAAGCAGAAGAAGAACCTCGCCGAGGCGATCCTGTCCGTCGACGGCAGCCTGCTCAAGAAGCTGAGCTGGGAAGATCTGCAGCTGCTACTGAGCTGAGGTCTTGCCGCGCTTCAGCCAATTTGTTGTGATCCAAGGGAATCGAGTTCTCGTTGTCTCCCCTGAAGACTGCCTCCCAGGAGCCCGTCGTGTACGAGAATCTGTGTCCCCGATGTGACGCATCGCTGCCCGTGGAATCAATCAATATTCAGGAAGGCGTGGCACTCTGCCCAGGCTGCGGAGTACTGTCCCGCCTGAGGGAGGTCGTCGATCAGACTCGACCCTCTGGGGAAATCCTGTCTCAACGCCCTCGCGGTTGCACGATTGAAGAGGGGGATCAGGAGATCTTCGTCGAAGCCAGTCTGCGGTCAGCATCGGGCTTCTTCGGGGCCTTGTTCCTCTGTTTGTTCTGGAACGGAATCGTTTCGGTCTTCGTGCTTATTGCGATCAGCGGACTCTATCGGCACCTGATCGGTCCAATTCCCGCCTGGTTTCCTGCTCCGGAAATGGAGGGCGGCGATTCGTTGGGGATGACACTCTTCCTCTGCGTGTTTCTGATTCCGTTTGTCACGATCGGTGCGTTTTTGATCGGGACCGTCTTGACCACAGCGCTTGGAGCCGTCCAGGCCGTGGTGCGTGATGAACTTGTGCTGATTCGTACGGGGATTGGTCGAATCGCATGGACCAAGCGTTTTGATCCTCGGCGGTATCGCCAGTTGACGGTGACGCAGAACACGAAGTGGCAGAACAACAATCAACCGACTGTAGTCATCGAGATCATCGCGGACGAGACGGTTCAGTTCGGCTCAATGCTCACGAGTGCGCGACGGGACTGGATGGCTGCTGTCCTGAAAGAGATGCTGTCCAAGCCCAAAGAGAACTGGCGAAAAGAGCTGTGGAACCACAGCCAGGCCGGGTGATGTACCGCAGATCGAGTCGGGGCGCCATCGCCGGTGGTCCCTTCGCGGCTGTCCCATTTCTCGGAGACGGTGATCATGACGAGGTGGTAGGCTGACGATGGGTGTTGACACTTCTCTGTAACACGGCAATCCTAAGAGGATGCATGACCGCATGGCTGCTGTCGCGCTCCTGGTTCGTCGCAACCATTGAGACAATCGCATGGATCGTGACACGTTCGTGTGCGACGAGAACTGGTTCGGTTCGTACTACGAACTTGCCATCGAACTTGGTCCCACGGGTGACGACGAGCGACTACGCAAGGCACTTGAACACGTTTGGAGTCTGCCGCAACTTCGAGGATCGTGGATAGAGCGACACGATTACGATCTCCATTCGTCACCCATAGAATGTCGCGACGGGATAGTGCCTTCCCGATATGGAGTCCTGAGGCTGACCCCGGAGATTTCTGTCGGTTGTGTCACACACACTGTTCGCGAACCCAACGGCTCGGATTGGCTCGACCTATGTATTCCAACTGGAATGCTAGGGCTTTGCTTCGACGTTCAATACCCGTTGGATTACGCGACCAATCCGTGGATGGCTCAGATCGACAGGCTCTTAGCTCAAATGGCAGCGTCCGTCTTTCGCTCTATCTCATTTCAATTGGCCATCATCGGTGAGGAAGTGTCAGGCATAACGGATGCCGCGTCGATCACGCCCGATGATTGTCGATTCTGCCCATTCCTATTGCCTGAACTACTATGGCAGCGACTTGGCCTCTCGACGAGTCGGCAAGTACTGACGCATGGATTGACTGCAATTGGGCTAGGCGACTCATAGTCAGCCGCATGACAATCCAGGCAACTCGGATGGAGTTCGGGCAGTTAGTGACATATCCATTCAAGACATCGCCTATTGACCGCAGTCGTTAGGCCTTCAGCCACTCGGCTATTTCCCCTGGGGACAGGTTTCCGACGGCCAGCGGGCTTTGACCTTCAGGCGGCAGCCACAGGACTTCTCCAGGCAGCGCATCCGCTCGGGATCGAGTGACGGGCAGTTGGCACAGACCGAGAGGCGAGCCAGATAGACCTCGTCGCTGACGTGCTTCCCGCGAATGGCCACGTGTTTCACGACCGCCTTGCCGAAGGTGGCGGCTTTGCGAATCAGGCCGGGACCGGTCTGCAGGATTCGTTCATCTCATGAACTCATACGCTGTGGGGGAATTGACAGTTCCTTGCGTCACCGCAAAGCTATCGAGAACCTCATCCTTGAATCCGTTGTCGACGATCCACGGGGACTGGCACTCAATGGCGTTTCTCGTCTGTTATTCCAAATTTGCCCCCGAAGACCATGGTCGTCAGTTTGCGATTTACCTGGACCAAGCTTTTTACGCGTTGATATTCCAGCGTTGCCTCAACGAACGTTCTGTGTACCCCGTACTGAGTGTAGTTGCTTCACTGCGTTACAAGAGCCCGTTGCTCGTCGTCTCAGGTCGAGAGCTTGAGTCGCTGACTCGCGAGCTGTCATACCTTGAGAACGCTGGTTTCACGCATCCTCAGTTTGTGGAGTTGCGACAGGTGTGTGCGAAAGCCAAATCCGATAGTTGCAGTCTGTCGATTAGCGGCGACATGTACCCGGAACTGTGATTCCGATCTGCTTGATCGGAGTTCGGGAGGGACATTGAATCTCAATCAAACACCAGCCCGCCGCGTCGGGCTTCCTGCAGGTTCTGTCGGCGAAAGCGACGCGGCAGAAATCTCACGATTTCTGCTACCGCTGGTAGATCGGCAGATAGCCCTTGTTCAGTTGCAGAATCGTGGTGTTCATGGCTGTCACATAGACCGCGCCGACGGAGTTGTCTTCCCAGCTGCCCTGCGGGGTCTGCTTGCTGAGGATCTCGCCTTCGATCCAGCGCGAGTACTTCTCCCACTTCTCCGGCTGGCGATACATCACCTGCGCATAGTAGTAATGCATGTAGTGCCAGTGGCCGTAGTCCTGCTGCCCATTCGGCCAGACGTTGCCCTCGCAGAACTCCATCATCTTCTTGACTTCTTTGGACTGCTCCGAGTCCCCGGTGTTGAACAACACAGCCACTGCAGCTGCAGTAATCGGAGGCCGATCGCCGCCCTGGTTCTGGATGCTGTAGTAGACGCCGCCCGTCATGGGGTTTGTGCAGTCGTAGATGTACTTGCGGGCCCGTTCAATGATTTCGCCGGGCACGACGATCCCGGCATTGCGACAGGCCCTCAGGGCCTGGACCTGAGTGATGCAGGTTGAGCCTTCGTCAAAGTCGTTCCCGTCCTTGGCGGACACATAGCCCCAGCCCCCTTTGGAGGTCTGAGCGGCGGCACTGAATTTTACGGCATTCTCCAGAACGCGCCGGATGTTCTTGCGGCGTTCGACGTCCTCTTCCTCGCCGTAGACCTGCGAGAGGAACAGCATCGAGAACCCGTGCCCGTACGTGTAGTGGTAGTCGTCTGGAAACCCGATCAACCCATTGGGCTGCGAGGCATCGAGCAGATAGTCGACAGCCCGGCTGATGTTGCGGGCGTACTTGCCGCGCGTCGTCGTCGACCCCTCGGAAACCAGGGCCACGCCGGAGAGGGCCGTCATGGCGATGCGATAGTTGCCGCCTCCGACTTCCCAATACCCCTGACGGCGCTGCTCACGAGCCAGAAAATCCAGGCCGCGGGTGACCGCTTCGTCGACCTTTCTGGTCGCCTCAACGGAATCAGCCGACACCGCTCGCGACTCACTCCCGAAAAACAGGAGTGTGCAGAGAGCGATGCCGGCTGTCAGTGTCTTCAACATGTCGGGCCGACTTTCCTGAGAAGGATCAGGCGGCTGCCGAATCCTTCACGAACAGGGGCTGTTCCTTGCGGACGATCTCAGGAGTCACGACGTAGCGCTGTCCGGGCTCCTGCTCGGGCAACTCGAACATCACGTCGAACATGACTTCTTCCACGACCGACCGCAATCCGCGAGCACCAGTGTCTTTGATTCTCGCGATACGGGCGATTTCCCGCAATGCCCCCTCAGTAAACTCGAGGGTGGCATGCTCCAGTTCAAACAGCTTCTGGTACTGCTTGATCAGGGCGTTGCGAGGTTCGGTCAGCACCCGCACCAGGTCGGCTTCGTTCAGCTTGTTCAGCGAACTGAGGAACGGCAGCCGTCCAACCAGTTCGGGAATCATGCCGTACTCGATCACGTCTTCGACGGTGACGTTCTCCAGCATGTTGCGGCGGCGTTCGGCTTCGTCGACGACTTCCTGGCCGAAGCCCATCATCTTCTTGCCAAGGCGTTTCCCGATGATCTCTTCCAGCCCCACAAACGTCCCGCCGCAGATGAACAGGATGTTGGTCGTGTCGATCTGAATGTACTGCTGCTCGGGGTGCTTGCGTCCGCCCTGAGGAGGCACGTTCGACACGGTTCCTTCCAGCATCTTCAGCAGCGACTGCTGGACACCTTCACCCGACACGTCGCGAGTGATCGAAACGTTGTGCCCGGTCTTCCCGATCTTGTCGATCTCATCGATGAACACGATCCCGCGCTGGGCAGAGTCGACATCAAAGTCCGAGGCGTGCAGCAGCTTCAGCAGCAGGTTCTCGACGTCTTCTCCGACATAACCGGCTTCGGTCAATGTCGTGGCATCGCCAATCGCAAACGGCACCTGCAGCAGCTTGGCCAGAGTTTTGGCCATCAGAGTCTTGCCCGAGCCAGTCGGCCCGATCAGCAGAATGTTCGACTTCTCAACTTCGACTTCACTGATCCCCTGCTCTTCGCACAGCATCAGTCGCTTGTAATGGTTGTGGACAGCCACAGCCAGACCGCGCTTCGTGCGGGTTTGCCCGATCACGTAGCGGTCCAGGTGCTCGACAATCTCCCGGGGGGTCGGGATCTTGTTGAACAGCTTCTTCGGCTCGCCGCGGCGTTTGCGTTCCTGATCCAGAATCGAGTTGCATAGATCGATGCACTCGCCACAGATGTAAACGTCACTGGGGCCTTCGACGAGCGGTCCGACATCGCGGTAACTCTTCCCGCAAAAAGAACAGTTGGCGTTCTTCTTGCCGGTCGGAGACTTCTTGCCGGTGGTGAACTCTTTCCCGGAGGACATGGGATTTCCTTCTCAGCTGTCGATCGACAGGGGGCGAACGTCGAGGAATCGTGTTGGCTGGGCTCTGGGCTCCTTGCCCCGAACGGGTCAGCCGATTCCATCCGAAATTGCACCGAGTTCGATTCGCACTGGTCCGCAGCCGCATCCCTGGTTCGGCTTACGGAGAATGGTCTTCAGAATCGTCATGATGCTCGATGAGGTTGGACGGCCTCTGAACTTCGGCAGATTTGGCCGGAGCGGGTCGCGTTGAGCGCGATCTATCTCCAAGCCCCATCTTCTGTTCCAGCAACCGTCGCTGAATGGATCGGTATTCCTCCGGCGAGACCTCACCCTCCGACAGCGATTCATTCAACTGTCCGAGGAAATCGCTGGTCTCACCGGTAGGACCCTCATCTTCCTGATACAGAGAACGGAGTTTGACGGCGATCCACGACAAAACAGCAATCGCAAATAGCACGCCAAACAGACTGAGGACCAGCCACATTTTGTCTTGCGGCATCAATCGCTGCTTCTGGGCAAGCCACAGCCCCATGATAACCCCTCCCCCCGGACTCTTCGGTCAACTCGGTATTGTAGTATTTGGCTACCGGGCCAGATTCTCAAGGAGGAATTGACAAGTTTCGCATTTCGAAACGGTCAGCCAGCCGGAATCACCGACTCAGACACAATGCGCTCACCCATCACCATTGAGGCGAGACGGATTGTCTTCGCCCTGCGGAAACGCGACCAATCTGACGTCACGAATTGTCAAGATATTCATGATCTCAGGTTTAGGCTGGTCACAGTCCCAGCAGTTCGGGATGATTGTTCCTGCCCGAATTTGCGGGCGAGACTCCGAGATTCGCCCCACTCTGATCGCCCATGGCCCGCGTCACCTCTAAGTACTTCAACCGCGAACTCAGCTGGCTGGAGTTCAACCAGCGCGTGCTCGATGAAGCTGCGGACCCGCACATACCGCTCTTGGAACGGCTGAAATTCCTCGCCATCACTTCGTCCAATATGGACGAGTTCTTTCGCGTCCGCGTCGGTAGCCTGCAGACCCTTGCGAAGGAAGGGGTCACTTTCCCGGACCCGTCCGGGATGCAGCCGCTGCAACAGCTGGCGGCGATCCGTCGCCGTGTCCGGCAGATGACCGACGATCAGTATCGCCTCTATCGCGAAGAACTGGAACCGGCTCTTTCTGCAGCTGGAATTCGACGGCTGCGAACCGGGGAACTCAACGCCGGACAGCGGCGAGTCCTCCGGCAGGTCTTCGATGAGGAACTGTTCTCGGTCCTGACTCCGATGGCAGTGGGCGATGGCAACGGCTTTCCGCTGCTGGTCAATCAGATGCTCAACGTCTGCGTGCGGCTCGAACCGCGGGCCGACGATCCGGAAAAGGTGCCACGCTTTGCCGTCATTCCGCTGGGGTGGACGCTGTCGCGGTTCATCACCTTGCCAACTGAGTCCGGGTACGGCTACCTGCTGCTTGAAGATGCAATCTCCCAGTTCGTCGACCAGTTCTTCCATGGCAACGCGGTCGTGGAGTGCATTCCGTTTCGGATCACCCGCAACGCCGATATCTCCGTCGAAGAAGACCATGCTGCCGACTTCCTGAACGAGATGAAGCAGGTGCTGGCCGAAAGACGCTCCAGCCACACCGTGCGGCTGGAGATTGTCGAGCAGGCCAGCCCGGAGATGTTGACGTTCCTCCGCGAGTCGCTCGATGTCGAACCGGACGGGGTCTACACCCTGCCCTCGCCGCTCGATCTATCGGCCTTCTTTCGGATCGCCGAGCGCCCGGGGTTTGACTCGCTCAAGTACGAGAACTGGCCCCCGCTGGCTTCCCCCGAGTTTCCGCCGGGGACCAAGGTCTTCGACGTCATCGCCTCGCAGGACGTCCTGCTCTACCACCCCTATGAGAGTTTCGATCCCGTCGTCCAGCTGATCCAGGAATCCGCCGACGACCCGGACGTGCTGGCGATCAAGCAGACTCTGTACCGCACCAGCCGCAACAGCCCGATCGTGGCGGCGCTGCTGAAAGCGGCTGAGCGCGGCAAGCATGTGACCGCGGTCGTCGAACTGAAGGCCCGCTTCGATGAGGCCCGCAACATTGAGTGGGCTCGCCAGCTGGAACATGCCGGAGCTCAGGTGATCTACGGGGTGAAGGGGCTCAAGACCCACTCCAAGATTTGCATCATCGTCCGCCGCGAGCCCCAGGGGATTCAGCGGTATGTCCACTTCGGAACCGGGAACTACAACGAGCTGACCTCGCGGATCTACAGCGACGCCAGCCTGCTGACCAGCAATGCCGACCTTGGGGCCGATGCGATCACGTTCTTCAACTCGATCACCGGGTACTCACAGCCGCATGGCTATCGCGAGATCGCGAGCGCTCCGCTCGGGCTGCGCGAGAAGCTGATGGAAATGATCCGGGCCGAGACGATCATGGCCAAGGAGAATCGCAAGGCTCGCATCCTGGCGAAGGTCAACTCGCTGGTCGACCCGGACATCATTGACGCCCTGTATGAGGCCTCGCAGGCCGGTGTCGATGTACGGCTGAACGTCCGCGGTGTCTGCTGCCTGCGTCCGGGGGTCAAGGGACTCAGCGAGCGAATCGAGGTCACCAGCGTCATCGACCGGTTCCTGGAGCATGCCCGCATCCTGTACTTCCTGCATGGCGGAGATCAGCGGGTGTTCATCTCCAGCGCCGACTGGATGCCGCGCAACCTCGACCGCCGCGTCGAACTGCTGGTCCCCGTCGAGGACCCCAAGTGCCGCGACCGGCTGATCCACATCCTGGAGACCAGTTTCAACGACACTGCCAAGTCACGAAAGCTGACCGCCAACGGACTGTACCGACGCCCAAAAATCACCGTCGACTCACTCCGCAGCCAGGAGGCCCTGTATGAAGAGGCCCGCCAGACCCTGAAAGCGGCCGAGCAGGATCGCCGTACCACGTTCGAGGCGCACGAGGCGCGGTGATTGTCGCCTTTCGCTCTGCGAAAGAGCGTTCCGTGCGGCGAAGTTTGGTCGTAACGCCCGCCTGAGATTCAAAGAGCGACGCTCTTTCGCGGAGCGAAAGGCGACAAACGGCGGGAGGGGGCGGGCCCTGGGGAAGCGAATCGCGTCAGCTGGCAGATCCGCTGAGATACCAGCCAGCCAACCGGCAATTCGCCCCCCAGGTGTGGTCCTATCCCGCCACCGGAACACGGTGGACTCGTCTTCATCAGTAAGAAACGCAGACTCCTTACACGATCTTTTGTTTCCATCGCGCGACCATGAAAAAAGCCCCCCGGTTGCAACCGGGGGGCTTTCATGATGTCGAGCCTCTGGCGTTCGACTACAGGTGGTTGACCCGGCCGATGATCTTCGTCCGAATATCCCCGGCGAACGGCAGCAGCCAGTCGTCGGCGAAGTTGTTCGTCAGCGTGTCTGCCACTCCGTCGTCGTGAACCGTTCCGGGCCGGACGGCGTCGCTGATCAGCAAGTTCGTCCCGTTCGAGCCCCCAAGCATCAGGCCCGCCAGGCGGTCGATCCGAACCTGGATCGGGTTGGCACTGGCCCATTCCGAATGCAGTGACCGCAGGGCGTTCTCGTTCGTATCGAAGTCGGTCGTGCCACCAATCAGCAGGTCCCCCTTCTTGCTGGCCGACTTCAGAATATCGGCGCCCAGGCCGCCGATCGAGATGCTGCGGCTGCTGGCCGGAGTCAGCGTATCGTTGTCGAGGCCACCCACCAGCACGCCCGCTCCGGTGATCGTGTCGTTGCCCGCCTCTCCGAACAGCAGGTTATTGCCGGTCGAGCCGCTGATCCGGTCGAGGCCGGCTCCGCCGTAGATCACATCGTGTCCGCTTGAGGCCGAGATGATGTCATCTCCATTCTCGCCGAACAATCGGTTGTCTCCAGTCGAACCACTGATGGTGTCGTTGTTGTCACCGCCGAAGATCACATCGGGACCCGCTGACCCGGTCAGGGTGTCATTGCCCGCGTCGCCAAACAGGTGAGCCGCGATCGGAAGCGAGCTGGCCAGCTTGATCGAGTCGTTCCCCGCTCGGCCGAGCGCCACGATCCGCGAGGTCGGTGCCAGCGGAGCCTGCTTGGCTCCATTGAACGTCACGACATAGGTCCCTGGAGCTGACTTGGGCCCCTTGGCGACGCTGATAACGTCATTGGCTGCCGTGCCACTGATCACCAGCATCTGCTGTCCAGGGAAGTCCGGATCGGGCAACAGTTGGACGGTTCCCTGGAAGAACGTCTCGATCGCGTAGTTCGGCGAGTTCGTCGTTCCGGTTCCTGTGTTCCCCGCCAGATCGGTCACACCGCTGTTGGTCACCGTGATAACGTTCGTGGCGTCCAGGACGTTCGCATTCGGCGTAAACGTTCCGGTCCAGGTCACGCCTCCGTTTGACGTCGACACAGCGGACAGCGTCCCGTTCTGAACGGAGATGTCGGCATTGGTGAATCCGGTCACCGCTTCACTGAACGTAAACGTCACCAGCGAGGTCTCGCCGGCGTTCAGATTCGTGTCCGACATCGTGATCGCGACCGTCGGGCGTGCCTGGTCGATCGTGTAGGCTTCTCCAGAGATCAGACTGGGCACGACCGCCGAGTTTCCGGCCAAATCGGCAAAGGTCGCATTGGGTTGCAACCCCAGGCCTTTCTGCCCTGATCCGGTGAGTCCCGTGAGAGTCACCGTGTACACAGCCCCACTTCCGGAAACAAAACCGCCCCCAACACCCACCGGTCCGAACGTGCCGAAATCGGCCAGATCCACACCCGTCACCGCTTCGCTGAATGTCGCGGTGAATGTCACCGTAGTGGCGTTCGTCAGCTCAGTCGAAGGTGTCGTCCGCACCATTGACACGATCGTGGGACGAACCGTGTCGATCGTGTAGTTCGACGAACTCGCCGTTCCGACGGCGTTGTTACCCGCCAGGTCGGTGTACTGCGACCCAGCCAGGTTGATGGCGTTCGTCGTGTCCGTGATATTGGCGGTCGGAGTAAACGTCCCGGTCCAGGTGACTCCGCCGTTGGCAGTTGTCAACGCCGAGAGCGTGCCGTTCGCGTTGCTCAGATTCACGTCGGAACTGACAAACCCGGTCACAGCTTCGCTGAACGTGAACGTCACGAGCGAGGTCTCCCCGGCCTTCAGGGCCGTATCGGCCATCGTGATCACGACCGTCGGGGCGGTCCTGTCGATCGTGTAGGCTTCTCCAGAGATCAGACTGGGCACGACCGCCGAGTTTCCGGCCAAGTCGGCAAAGGTCGCAGTTGGTTGCAATCCCAGGCCTAACTGCCCTGATCCGGTGAGTCCCGCAAGAGTCACTGTGTACACAGCCCCGCTTCCCGAGACAGAACCGCCCCCAACAACCACGGGGCCGAACGTGCCGAAATCGGCCAGATCTACGCCGGTCACCGCTTCGCTGAACGTCGCGGTAAATGTCACCGTAGTGGCGTTCGTCAGAGCGGTCGAGGGTGTTGTCCGGACCATCGACACGATTGTCGGACGGGCGGTGTCGATCGAGTAGTTCGGCGTGTCGACTCCCCCCACGCCCGCGTTGCCCGCCAGGTCGGTCACCCCTGCCAAATTCAGTCCGATCACGTTCGTGGTATCCGTGATGTTCGCATTCGGCGTAAACGTAGCTGTCCAGACGTTGCTCGATCCGACTTGCGTGACCGCCGACAGAGTCCCGTTCTGGACAACGATCATGTCCGCATTCGTGAATGTCCCGGCCGCGAGGGCTTCACTGAACGTGAAGGTCACGAGCGAGGTCTCGCCGATCCTCAGGGCCGTGTCAGCCATCGTGATCGTCGTGGTCGGTCGGACCGTGTCGATCGTGTAGTTCGGCGAGCTGGTATTCGAGCCGGGGTTGAGCGTGGCGTCCGTGAATCCAGAGCCTGTGACCGTGATCAGGTTCGTCGTGTCGGTGATGTTGTCCGTCGGTGTGAACGTCGCGGTATAGACGTTCGAACTGCCGACCTGGGTGATGGTCGACAGAGTTCCGTTCTCCACGGTCACATCGGCGTTGGCAAATCCCGTGACCGCCTCGTTGAATGTAAACGTGACCAGCGAAGTCTCACCGACTCTCAGGGCGGTGTCGGCCATCGTCACGGTCACGGCCGGCGTCCGGTCGATTCGCAGCGAGTAGCCGCCGGTATTGCTGCCGTTTGTGTCACCCTCACCCGTCGTGGCATTATAGTTTTCGTTATCGAAGGCCGAGACACCGACGTAAAAACGACCCGCAGTCGTGAAGGTGTGGCGGATAAACGACTCTCGAGCGGGAGACGCCGTCTCGCCCGGAGCATTGGCGTCATCACTGCTGGCCAACTGCACACCCGCTGCATTGAACAGCCGCAAATACGAATCGGTCATGGGCGCCGTTGCTCCGACGGTCGCAAAATCGAGGTCGAAGACCACCGTTTGGCCCGCCACTACATCGAACGCGTACATGTCGACATCACGGGAGTGAGCGATTGTGTTCGTGACCGTGGAATCGAGCGTTCTCACGGGAGCTTCGCTGATCTGGTCATCGGTGTCAGCATCTCTCAGCTCGATCGAGTCGATCCCCCAACCGGCCGAGGCCTCGACGTTGTCGGTGGAGAACCGCCAGCGGAACTGAACGACTTGCCCGATTGCGGCCGCCGGCAGGTTCACACGCGTGGTGATATATCCGCCGCCCGAAGTTGCTCCCCAGCAGGGACGATTGGGGGTCGGTGTGCTCCCACCTGGGTCGATGGTCCCGTTGTACCCGCCCTCCACAAACGTGCCACCGGCGACGATGATGTCCTGGAAGGCCCCGCTGTTGATCGAGATCTCCAGCATTCCGCCGTCGAATTCCTGGGAGGTGGCCGCCAAGTGATCCAGGTCCCAGGTATGCTGGAACTTCAGCTGGCTGTTGAATTGGTTGATGGCAAAACTTGGGGAGGTCAACGAAGTATCGGTGCGTTCCGGTTCCCCCGTAATGAAGACACGCCCACTGTTCCCGACCCCGCCGGTGGAGGATGTTTCCCAGATATCCGACAAGAACCCGATCGTCGATTGAGTCCAGCCCGCCGGCAACGCCGGAGCCGACACGCTGTCGAAAGTTTCGTTGAGCTGGACAGCCGGATTGGGATCGTTCAGCTCGATCGAGTCGATCCCCCAGCCAGCCGAGGCTTCGACGTTGTCGCTGGAGAACCGCCAGCGCAGCTGAACGTTCTGCCCGATCGCCGCCGCCGGCAGGTTCACACGCGTGGTGACAAACCCGCCCGAAGTCGCTCCCCAGCAGGGACGAAGGGGGGTCGGTGTGCTCCCACCGTTGTCGATGGTCCCGTTGTACCCCCCCTCCACAAACGTGCCACCGGCGACGATGATATCCTGGAAGGCCCCTCCGTTGATCGAGATCTCCAGCATCCCGCCGTCGAATTCCTGGGATGTGGCCGCCAGGTGATCCAGGTCCCAGGTATGCTGAAACTTCAGCTGACTGTTGAATTGGTTGATCGCCACACTTGGGGAGGTCAACGACGTATCGGTCCGTTCCGGTTCCCCCGTAATGAAGACATGCCCGCTGTTCCCGACCCCGCCGGTGGAGGATGTTTCCCAGATATCCGACAAGAACCCGGTGGTCGCCTGCGTCCAGCCCGCTGGCAGCCCCGGAGCCGACACGCTGTCGAAGTTCTGGAACGCAGCCAGCAGCACCCGCTGCTCGAGAGCCGCCATCGGAGCCGCCCGCCCCGGGCCGCTCTGCCGCCGACGCTGCCGGGCAGGAATCAGCGACTGCGATTGAATGCGATTGAAGATGTTTCCCAGGATCTTGGTGAAACTCATGACTGAACCTTTGAACAGAGGGAGAACCGACCACCGGCCATCACGAGTGCCCTCAAGTCCCCGAGCATTGGGGAACTTCTCTCGCCATAACCGCCCGAAACCAACCACCGGCGGGTTACCGCTCGATGAAATTGGCTTCATCTGAAAGAAACGTGGAGACCTTACACGATTTTCGGAAATCTTCTCGATTGTCGAATCTGCATGAACGCCTGGCCAGTTTTTGGCGCAGGAATGATTCAGAATCGATACACCTCTTAAGGGTGTCAGTTCTCACAGTCCACCCGCGCCCATCTGCCATTGCTTCAGTACATCGAATGGCCAGAGCAGCATGACGATGTTGAGCGTCAGCGAATCGCGAATCATCACGACGAGCGCCGCCTCAACGAGCAAGAACAGGGCGACCGACAGCTTCCAGGGCAGCCTTTGAACCACGCCAAACCCCAAACCGCAGGCAAGCAGATCGCCAATCGAATTGACGATCGAGTCCCCCTCATACCCCAGTGCCATCGTCGCCGCTCGGTACCGGTCGATCACAAAGGGGGTGTTCTCGAAGATCTCCCACGCCGCCTCCAGCGCCAGGCACGCGAGAAACCGCTGTGAAGCAGTCCAGCGGTCACGAAAACACCACAGCCCGGCGAAGAACACGAACCCGTGCAGGAAATGCGTGAAGCTATACGGATCCAGCAGATGCTGGGAGCAGTGCCGGCTGTTGACATCGAAGTTCCACAGGGCCCAGCTGCCGCAGCTGCAGTGCCAGATTCGCCGCTCGAACCACAGCCCGGTACACATCACGATCAGCACCGCCACAGAAGCGATTGCGACGGGGTGTCGAGTGGCAGGCATCTCCGGTGGGTACATCATTCGACAGTCGGGAAGATCACGCGGGTCAGCAGATATCTTCCGGCCTCGACCTCCTGGAGAATCAAGCCGCAATGCCGACTGGTCAGAACCAGATCCTCACAGTCGGGACCGGCTGTGGGAGAGAGTTCCGACAGCAGATAGAAGATCCCGTCTTCTCGCTCGTGAGACGCCAGCAGGGGCGGCAGCACCTCCTGAGCGAGTGACGCGAGACGCGAGGAACTTCCGCTCTTCACATTCCACACCGGAGTCTGACCGGGACGCGCGACGCCGATGATCGCCTCGGACGCCTGACTTGGAAGCGATTCGAGCTGTTTCCGCAGCTGGGCATCCGGGACCTGTGCAGAGCGCAGGCCCTGCAGCAGTGGCTTCCAGTCGACCTGCGGCAGCGGGTACGCAGCCAGCTCGGGATCAGCCCCCAGAGTGGTGATGCGCTGCATCCGCGTCGTCCACTGCTGAACGGGCTCCGAGACCACGTAGCTGAACGGCACTGCCCCCGCATACTCCAGCCGCGGCGCGGGACTCGTTCCGGATGAGTAGTCGTAGATCGAATTCAGATCATCCTGCCGCAGATCACACCACCATTGCTGCGAGACCTCGTGAGGCACCATTCGGCCCGTGGCTCCATAGGTTAGCTCCAGCCGCGTTGTACGCAGCACCTCACCCGCCGGGGTCACATCGACCACACTGAGCCAGTGACGGGCGTCGTTTCTTCCGTTGTGATCAGCGGCCAGGTGGGCCATCCAACCCGTGAACCCCAAGGCCACCAGCGGAAACAGGACCCACGTCCAGCGGCGTTTGCGCAGGACTCCCAGCACCCAGTAATCCAGCGGGCCAATACACACCAAGCACAGCCCCAGCACACTGGCTGCCAGCCAGAACGGCATCCCCCGGATCGATACGGGCATCAGCAGCTTCTGCAAGTTCGTCCGCCCCGCAACTTCCTGCAAGGTGATTCGACCGCGCGGCTCCAGCTTCTCGAAGTCACGAGTCCGCCGGTCGTTCGATGCCGAGATCGACAAGGTGCGGTTCTCGGTGATCTCTCTTGTGCGTTCTGGTCGCAGCCGCAACAGCTGTCCCGCAGTCCGGGTCCATTCGACGGAAGCTCCATCCAGTCCCTGGTCGACGACCAGCAGTTGGCCGAGCCCCACATCAAAGATCGACAGATTGTCCGGAAGCCCTCGGTTCCGCATTGCAGTTCGGGGCCAGGCCGCCAGCAACAGATCGCGCAGCCACTCGTCGGCGGACTCGGTCAGCTGCCCCGCGCGGATCACGAGCATCGAGCCCCCCGCAGCCACCCAGCGCTGGAGCGCCTCCCGCTGTGTCGATCGCAAGCGTCCCAGCATATCGTGCGGCACCATCACCGCATCAAGCCCCGTCAACCGCAGCGGCTGATCGGGAAAGTCCTTCGGATCGACACGCGACAGATGCAGATGCAGGTGGGCCGCATCCTGGGGAGTCACAAAGTCCTGCAGCGTGAACGCTCGCTCAAAAGCGTTCGGCACTTCTGCCGATCCCAGGCCCGCCGGGACGGAGAAACCGTGCTCAACGATCAGGGCCACAACCATCACGCGGCGACTGCGGACCGGAACCTCGACATCGAGCATCTCCAGTTCCAGCCCCGGATAGTCGCTGACAAGTTCCGTCTGCAGTGCATACCGGGTCGTATCCGTCATGACGGGCCGCGGGCTCATCGTCCAGACGAACAGCTCACTGTCGGAGAGCGAGATCTCGTTTCCCGTCCAGCTGCTGATCTGCCGGGTATCCACGTACGACTTCAGGTGCAGACGCCCCTCCAGCAGTTCGGACCGTTGCCATTTGGCGAACACGCGCAGACTGAGCGGGGCGCTGGAGCGTGCCCCTTCCCACTCGCGACGGATCGAGAGCTTCAGCGGCTTCTCCTGCGACCAGCCCGGAAGCTGCAGTCCGAGCGAGACGAGCATAGCAAGGCAGACGATACGAAACATCGATCGGTTCCTGGGAGCGATGAGCTTGCCTGATTGAGACATACGCATCTCCCGAGGAAAACCTGAACAGAACCTCCGGGTCTCGCACCGGAATGGAATCCTCCCGCCAGGCTCAGCGGGACTTTACATCGAGAGCCACCAGCTCCCCGTCTGACGAGCGGCAGTAGATGCGACCGTTCGCCAGGACGGGCGAGGTCCAGCACTCCCCAGACAGCACCTGCTGCTGGCTGATCGATTCGAACTTGGCCGGACTGGCCTTCACAATTGCCAACAGGCCCTGATCGCTCAGCACGATCAGCTTGCCGTCCGAGATGATGACCGACCCGCAACCGCAGCCCCGCTGTGACCACTTCTGCTTGCCGGTCTTCCACTCGACGCAGCGCAGAGCGCACTGGCTCGGGTTGTGCGAATTGCCATGCACCCCGTACAGATGCCCTTCCCACAGAACGCTGTTGTTCATGTGGTTACACATCGTTTTGACTTCATAGACCTGCTTCAGGCTGCTGCCGTTGAACGTCAGCAGCTCGCAGCCCCGGTTGTAACCGGTCGAGATGAACAACTCGTCACCGACCGCGATCGGAGTGGTTGAGTTCGTGTCGAAGCTGGTGACCCACTCGCTGGAGGCGACCTCTTTTCCAGTCGCGATATCGACGACCTGAACCGTCTGGTTGTTGAGGCTGGCTGCGTACCGTTTCCCTTCGTGAGTGAAGACCTCTGGCGAGCCGTAACCGAGCTTGAACTTGCCAGCATGCCAGACCAGCTTACCGGTCGCCTTATCAAACGCAGCCACTCCGCCCGACTCCACCAGCACCAGGTTCCCTTCAACCACGACGGATGAGCTGAACCCCCATTCCGGCACCTTGGAAGCGGTCTGGCCGACGAGCATGGTCTCCCAGAGCCGGTCGCCGGTGTTTGCCGAGACTGCCATCAACCGCCCATCGCGGCCCATGGAGTAGACGACGTCTCCATCCACCGTGGGGGTCGTGGCTGGCCCCCCCTTGTGCAGGTTATCGACCAGCTGAGCCGGATAGGAATACTTCCAGATCTCCTTGCCAGTCTCGGCGTCGAGGCCGAACAGCGTCTCACTTCCACCACGATGGCCGATCGTGAAGAGCTTCCCCCGCGCGACCGCCACACTGGAGTAGCCGGTGCCGACCTGCGACTTCCACAAGACAGGGACACCGCCTGCCCCCCACTGAGAGTTCCAGCCAGTCTCGGCCGAGATCCCATTGGCTTGGGGCCCCCGCCAGCGAGGCCAGTCCTCGGCACACGTCAGCGAGGTGGAAAATGCCAGCAGTAAGCCGGTGATCCAGAGTCTCATGTTCGTCTCCAAGCGGGCGGGGCCGGCGGAACCAGCACTGAACTCGCAGATCATAGCTGCGTGATGTTCGGCGTCCCAGACATGACCTCGCTCAAGTCCGCTCCCAGATCGCCCACTGGCCGAAGTTCTCTTCGACCTCCAGTCGCAAAAACGGAATCCGCGGCCAGCTGGCCTGCTCCAGATCACGATCCAGCGTCTGGCCAATCCAGCGGGCGATCAGCTCTGCCGTTGTCTGAGAAACCGGCAGCAGCACGCACTCGTCGCTCGGGAACACCCAGCGACGGTCTTGGTATCGAACTTCCGTTTCTCGTGGTCCGGCGTCGACACGGATGGTCGGATGCTGAGTGGGAAGCAGCATCCGGTGGTCGAGTCGATCGACAATCTTCTGCAGGTGATCCCGTAGGGCGATGAAGTCGAACACGTATTGATTGGCGTCCAGGGGACCGGACACCTCCACAGCCACTCGCCAGTTGTGGCCGTGCAGCCGCTCACAGATCTGACCCGTGGGGAGATCGATCGTGATGAAGTGGCCGGCACTGAAGACCAGATGGTCCTTGGTGACCCGCACGCGGAATCGCTCGGAACTCATCGCCAGGCCTACTTTCCGACTTTCACGTCGCCATAGCCGTGGACCTTGTCACAGATCATACGCAGCGACTCTTCGAGATTCCCGCTGGCTGTCTTAAAGGCATCGGCATCAATCGTCAGCGGAGCCCCCAGGACCACCAGCGGAGCCCCGAATTCCGGAGTCCGGATCGCCTGCTCCAGAGTGAGACCGCCCACAGCTTGCACCGGAATACTGACCGCTTGAACGACTTCGCGCAGCTGATCGAGCGGGCTGGGCTGGCGGCCTCCGGCGGCCACGATTCCCCGTCGTTCGTCGTAACCGATGTGGTGAATCACATAGTCACAGCCCAGGTCTTCCAGCCGCTTGGCCGACTCGATCATGCAGGGGGCGGCCATGTTGTCCCCCATGACTTTCACGCCATGATCGCGCCCCGCCTTGACCACGCACTTCACCGTTTCGGGGTGGGATCGTTCCATGACGACGACGTGCGTGGCCCCGGCTTTCGCCATCATTTCGGCTTCGAGGTAACCGCCATCCATCGTCTTGAGGTCAGCCACGATTGGAGTCGTCGGAAACGCCTTCCGCAGGGCCCGAATCCCATGCAGCCCCTCGGCCAGGATCAGCGGAGTTCCCGCCTCCAACCAGTCGACTCCCGCCCGCATCGCCAGAACGGCCGTTTCGAGGGCTTCATCGATGTTGGTCAGGTCGAGAGAAATCTGAACGATCGGACGCATGGCAGTTCTTCCCGGGTGAACGTAGCTGTCGAATCGTTGTTGTATCGAGTGTCGAATTCTCTCGCGACTGTGAGTGACCCGTGGCCCGACCGATGGGTAATACGAAGGGATTTCGGTTTCGCAGGAATTTCGAAGTGCCTGCGCATCGACCCCGGAGGGGTCAGAGAGAATAGCCGGTGGTTGAGCGGTCGCGAAACCACCGGACACAGGGCGATGGAGACCGGCATCCCGGAAGGGATGCGAGAACGCTGCGGCGAATTGCTCCGTCCCATCCCTTCAGGATGGACTGGCAAGCGGATCATGACCGGTGGACTCGCTGCGCTCGGCCACCGGCTATGTTCTCTCATCCCTTTCGGGATGAACAGCAGTTTCGCGTTGCCTGACGGATCCCGAACTTCACAATCAAGAACGACTACACCCACCTGTTCTGCTTCTCGCCTCACTTCAATTTCCTGGGAATCCAAACTTGCATCACTCGACATGATGAGTGACGATGTGGGTTCATCTCAGTTCGACAACGGAACTGTCAGATGCAGCAGGGATGGCCTTGGGGTCAGTCAGAGGAGGAGTGAGATGAGATTCGCCGTGATTTGCGGGGCTTTGCTGGCCATGGGATGCTCGGCCGAGACGCCGCCCCCCAAGCCCGTGGAGCAGGTCGCCCCTGAGATTGCACCGGTCGCACTCCCCGTGCAGTCGGAACCGGTCATGGAAGAGCCGAAGACCGAGGTTGCCGCCTCCGAGCCAGCCGCCGCTGCTACCACGGCCGGAAGCGAACTCAAGATCGACACCCTCGACTGGGACCAGACGCTGGCAATTGCGTCGGCTCACCCGGGCAAGGTTGTCGTGCTGGACCTGTGGGCCACGTATTGCCCGCCGTGCCTCAAGGAACTGCCGGGGCTGGTGGCCCTGCAGGCGAAGTACCCGGACAAAGTCCACTGCGTGTCAGTCTGCCTCGACTTCGACGGAGACCCGGCCATTCCGCCCGCGAAGCTGGAGCCGGAGATTCGAGCGGTTCTGGAGAGCAAGAAGGCTCACCATGTGCAGAATGTGCTGCTCAGTACCGGGTCGGACGAACTGCTCAAACGCGTGAAGCGGGGCTCGATGCCGATCATTTTCGTCTACGATCAGACTGGGAAGCAGGTCCACGTCTTTCCGGATCTCGACAAGATGGATGAGGCGACTTACGACGAGCACATTACGCCAGCAGTCGAAGCTCTGCTGAACTCGGGTTCGCCGTCGAACTGACTTTCCGCTGACACGCCGGATGGGATGAAGGCATGCAATCGAACAATGCGTCAAGCAGCCCCTGGGGCTGGGTGGTGACTCTGGCACTCGGTGGAGTGGCCATCGCCGGATTGTCGATGTTCCGCGAGGGACAACGGGCTCCCGCGGTTCCGACTGTCGCGGTTCCGGTCGATGAATCGGCCATCGTGGCGAAGGCCATCGATTCGCAGTCCCGGCAACTCCCGGATGATGCCTTTGGGCTCGGTCATCTGGAACGGTCGCTGCTGCTCAAGGTCAATGGCCAGCCGCAGCGGACGTTCGAAATCGCAGGTGCCCTGCTCGCGATTGCTCAGAAGCATCTGGCACTCAGCAACGCGACCGAAGCCCAGCGAGTCGCCCAGGTCTGTGCGGACCTCGTCCCCAACACGGTGACCTCAGCTCGCAGCTGGATTCTGTGCGGAGACGCAGCTGCGTTCTCTCAGCCCGATCTGCCGCTGTCGCTGCGGTTCCTGGAGCGGGCGGATCAAGTTCTGTCGTCTCATCTGGCGAAACAGTCCGGCGATGAAGAGGCCCTGAAGCTGCGGGCGGAACTGCTGCTGAAGCTGGCGCAGTCCGAAGCCAAGTTCCACCGCCCAGGGACTGCCATGGCTCATCTTCGCGAGCTGACAAGCGATGGCCCGCTAACGAAGTTCGTATCCCCGGACAGCCAGTTGCAGGCGATGTTGTCGCTGTCGCAATTGCTGAGTCAACCGGTCCCCACCGAGGAATCGGAGAAGCTGCGAACTGCCGCCTGGAAGCTGGGCACCGAGGGGAACGTTTCGCCCGCCGGAGCCTTGCGCTGGCTGCGGGAATCGATCCCCGCCTCTGTGCCCGCCAGCACCGGACAGTTCGCACCGCCCGTCCCGCAGGACACGGTCTCCCCCGCGCGAACCGAGAGTCTGCTCGTGCTGTGGAACACCAAGCGATTCGAGGGGCTACCCGAATGGTTCCAGATCGGCGACGAGCTGGCTTCGGACTCCTTCTTCCATGAACCACGTCAGTCCGCCGACTTCGAGATGGTCAGCCGCAAGCTGCTGGTGAACATGCCGAAAACGCTGACGACCTCGAAACCCGGCTCCGAGGAGCGGAGCCAGTTGGAGTCGATCTACGCGGCCAATCTGCTGCTGGCTGTCCGTTCCGCACAAGAACGCGGCGACCAGAGCGAAGTGACACGGCTCAGGACCCTGTTTGAAGGAACGTTCCGGGACCGCGATATCACATTCACAGCGCCGCAGGAGCGACCCGCACAGCGGATGCACTGCATCGGTGAGATCTACCGGGAGACGATGCTGGGGCATGTCGAGCAGATGAAACAGCTGCGCGCCAGCCCGGTCGTGCCCGACCCTCGCTGAGTGGAGCGAGCCCCCGACGAGGCTTGCCGGTTTTACTTCGCAGGGAACTACTTCTTGGGGCGAAAAGCCACGATCCGCTCCGGGTTGGTTTCCAGCCTCGGTCCTTCAATCAGATCGATGCAGTAGGGAATCGCGGGCATGACAGCATCCAGGCACTCGCGAATCGCCTTGGGCTGTCCCGGCAGATTGACGATCAGGGAGCGGCCGCGAATGGCGGCGGTCTGGCGCGACAAGATCGCGGTCGGGACCTTCTCCAGCGAGACCTTGCGCATCAGCTCACCAAATCCCGGCATCAGCTTTTGAGCCACAGCTTCCGTGGCCTCGGGAGTCACATCCCGGATCGCGGGCCCGGTTCCGCCGGTGGTCACGACCAGACAGCACCCCTGCTGGTCACACAGGTCGATGAGCGTGGCCTCAATCACCGATTGGTCGTCCGGGATGACGCGGGCGACGGGCTCCCAGGGGGAGGCCAGGACCTCTTGAAAGTATTCGAGAATCGCTGGCCCGCCGCGGTCTTCGTACTCGTCTCGGCTGGCTCGGTCGGAGACGGTGACGATGCCGATCCGGGTGCTGCGGCTGGGGGAATTCATGGGGCGAGTGGGTTGCAGGACGGTCGCATCGGAGATTGCTCACACATTGTGAATACTCCACAAGCACTCATTCTTGCGAGTTTCGGTTTCCTGGACTATCATCCCGGCTTGTTTCGCCGAGTCTCCCAAACGGGAGAGTCGCGAAACGGGCTCCTCCGGTTTTGCACTCAGGACTCCGCGTCTCATGGCATCACGTAAACCCCCCAGCCGTCTGGACAAGCGTCGCGAAGCAGAAGCTGTCGAGGCGATTGAAAAGACCACAGCCGGCGGCAAGAAAAAGGCCACCACCACCAAGGCGAAGACCACTCGCCGCAAGGCCAAGGCTGTCGAACGCAAACGCCTGGTGTGGGGCGTCTTCAGCGGAACCCTCCGCGAAGAGGCACGCTTCCCGTACAACGAGCGCGCTCAGGCTGAGGAAAAGCTCGAAGCTCTCCGCCAGAAGAGCAAGAAGCTGTACTTCATCCAGCCGATCAAGGAATTGATCACCGACGGTTCGGCTCAGCCACGTCCGTTCCTGGACGATGATGAGGAACTGCCACCCGCCAAGCTGCGGCGGCGTCAGAACGCGAGCAAGGAAGAGCGCGACGAAGCCCCGGCCGAAGAGTACACGGACGACGTGGATGATCGGGACTTCGATCTGTCCGACATGGGAATGGGCGACGGCGACGAAGATTAGGCTTCGCGGTCCGCACGAACAGCTGCAAAGCCTGTCGACTCATGTCGGCAGGCTTTTTCGTTTTCCGAGAGTCCGGTTTCTTCGCGAAAGCCGTGAATGAGCATCGTGCGGCGCCCCTCGAGCGCAGGACACGGTCAGGTCTCTCTGCGGGGCCAATGCCTTTCGGGTGGAACAATACCCACGTGGCAAGCACCCTCACCCCCAGCCCCTCTCCCAGAGGGGGAGGGGAGCCAAGCAGTCGCGCGTTTCGTGAATTCCGAGTCGGAGGCGGCAAAGTCGCGTTGCCTGGACTGGTCGAGTGATGGGATCATGCCGACTCACCAATTCGGCCCGCACCTGACTGCCCCCCCCTCCACACGTGTCACGTCCCTCCTCCACCCGTGCTGTCGCCGTCATCGATGTCGGCACCAATTCGATCCGAATGGCGATCGCAGAGATCGACTCCGCCGGTCGGGTCCGCGTCATCGAGAACCTCTCGCAAGGGGTCCGTCTGGGGAAGGACACGTTCACGCTCGGCGAGATTTCGCGCTCGACGATCGAGGACTGCGTGCGGGTGCTGAAGACCTACCGCAAGAAACTGGCTGAGTACCAGATCACCCGGCCCGACCAGATGCGTGTGGTCGCCACCAGCGCCGTCCGCGAGGCGGTCAATCGGATCGCGTTTGTCGACCGCATCTATGTGGCCACCGGACTGACCGTCGAGACGATCGACGAGCCCGAAGTCCATCGCATCACCTACCACAGCATCCGTCAACAGCTGGAATCCCATCCCGAACTCGACGACGCCCGCGTCGCGATCGCGGAAGTTGGCGGCGGCAGTACCGAACTGCTGTATGTCGATGGCGGCAACGTGGCTTACTCCCACGCCTTCCGGCTGGGCTCGTTGCGTCTGCACGAGTCGCTCGAATCTCTGCGGGCCACCCAGTCCAAGCTACGCGACATCATGGAGAGCGAAATCCAGCGCCAGTTGGAAACGCTCCCCTCGCACCTCCCGGCCAATCGCAAGGTCGAACTGATCGCACTGGGCGGCGACGCCCGCTTTGCCGCCCGGCAGATTCTGACGGAGCTGTCTCCGGGCCAGTTCAGCGTCATCACCGTCAAACAGCTCGCCAAGTTCGTCGACAGCTTTCTGGAACTGGGTGAGGACGCGATCGTCCGCAAGTTCCGGATTCCGTTCGCCGAAGCCGAGACCGCCGGACCAGCGCTGCTCACTTATCTGGAACTGGCCCGCCTGCTCAATATCGAGCGGATTCATGTCAGCACGGCGAACCTCCGCGAAGGTCTGCTGCGCGAGATCGCGGACGGCGGCGTCTGGACCGACGACTTTCGCCAGCAGATCGTGCGCTCCGCGCTCGAACTCGGACGCAAATACGACTTTGACGAAGAGCACGCGGTGCAGGTCGCCGAGCTGACGCAGAAGCTGTTTCGCGAGCTCAAAACCGAGCATGGGTTCGATCAGCGGTATGAGCTGCTGCTGTACATCTCGGCGATCCTGCACGAGATCGGGGCTTACGTCAACACGAGCAGCCTGCACAAGCACTCGATGTATCTGGTCATGAACAGTGAGCTGTTCGGTCTGTCGACAGCCGATGTGCATCTGGTGGCACTGGTGACTCGCTATCACCGCCGCTCGACGCCGAAGCCTGCGCATCCGTACTACAGCACGCTCGATCGTGATGGCCGCGTGGCTGTCGCCAAGATGGCGGCGATCCTGCGGATCGCACTGGCTCTGGACGCCGCCCGGTCCAGTCGCATTCGAGAGCTGGAGTGCCATCGCAAAGGAAACACACTCATCGTCACGGTTCCCGGCGTGGATGACCTCTCGGTCGAG
Organism: Planctomycetaceae bacterium; assembly: GCA_044337025.1. GTDB lineage: Bacteria > Planctomycetota > Planctomycetia > Planctomycetales > Planctomycetaceae > TH-plancto1. Next base: position 34,980 of record JBIIOI010000011.1, on the reverse strand, counting down.
CAGCTGGCACTCAAGCAGAATCGTGGGATGTTCGAGGACGTGTTCGGGCTGCAGGTTCAGTTCCGCCCGCAATCGCGGAGTTGAGTTGACTCACGCCCCTTGAGGTCTTTCCAGGAACGGCAGGCCCGCGCTGACGGGTCCCAATCCGTTGATCACGCTCCGCTGTTCCTGAGGGTGCATCCGTTATCTGGTGAGATACTCACACTCCCTTTCACGAAAGCGGGATAAACCACGGAGAGCACGGAGACACGGAGGACGCCAAACGAGTCAAAGGTCCCGTTCATCCGGCACTTTTGGAGGGGCGTTTCCGGGAAGAAAAGCGCCTGATCGCCGATCGTCGATGCGGGGTGGATTCGACCTGCCCCAAAGTCATTTGATCGCTCCGACTGCGACTCTCCGTGCCTCCGTGTCCTCCGTGGTTATCTGCTCCCCACCAATTGACGGATGCACCCTGTATCTGATCAGCGTCCGTCCCGGCATCGAACTCTGGCGTGGTTCCCGATAGCATCGCAGCCACACGGCTCCGTGGACTCTGTGGATGAGGAATCTCATGTCGCGTTCTTCGTGGATCGGGATGGTCGCCCTGATACTGGGGCTGGGCGTATCTCTGCACGCAGCTGAGCCTCGCAAAGTCCGGGGCTCGATCTTCAGCGAGGCGAATCCGGTCGCAGCTCGCCTGTACATTGAGGGACCGCCGGGCACATTTCACTTTGCGCGTTCTGCGAATCCGATGGGGACAGCTGTCAAGTACGACGTGAAGCGGTCCGAGACCAGTCGAGAGCAGCATGTCACATTGTCGGCTCATCTGTTCGAAGTCGACCTGCTGCCCGGTGAGTACACCTTCACCGCCGAACGCGGGCACGAGTATTTTGCCGCTCAATCGAAGGTGATCGTCCCGGAGACCGGCGAGATTCCCGGTGTGTCCCTGGAACTGAATCGCTGGATCGACATGGCAGCGCGGGGCTGGTACTCCGGCGATACCCATCTGCATCGCAAGCTGGAGGATGTCCCCAACATCGTGGCAGCCGAGGACCTGCATGTGGCACTGCCGCTGACATACTGGGTGCGGGGAGCCTACGAACGCCCCGAGGAGTTTCCGGTGAGCGGGAACCCCGAGCCGAAGCTGATCACGCTCGAAGAGACATTTCCTCCGATTTTCAAACGGCCGCCCTTGAAGCGGTTCATCTGGCCGATCAATACCGAGTACGAGCTGTTCACGGTCAACAAGAAATCGCACACGCAGGGAGCGGTCCTGGTCCTGAATCACAAGACCCCGCTCAAGCCGGGCGCACCGCCAGTTGGTCCGCTGTCGCAGGCGGCTCGCGAGGAGGGAGCGATCTTTGACCTCGACAAGCACACCTGGAACTGGACACCGATGATCGTCCCTGTGATGAAGGCCGACCTGTTTGAGCTGGCCAACAATCACATCTGGCGGACCGAGTTTCTCAATAAGAGCTGGACAGCCGATGTACTCCCCAAAGACTGGGAGATCGAGACCGACCCGCAGGGGTACACCGAACGCGGCTGGCTCGATTGGGGGTTCAAGACCTATTACGCGTATCTGAACTGCGGGTTCCGCATGCGCCCCACGGGAGGAACCGGCAGCGGGTATCACCCCGTCCCCGCCGGGTTCGGGCGGGTCTATGTGCAATGTCCGGGGGAGTTCACGTATGAGAAGTGGATCGAGGGGCTGAACGCGGGGCGGAGCTTTGTGTCGACTGGGCCGATGCTCGATGTCACATTCAACGGGCAGCCGCCAGGTTCGGTGATTCGCACGGACGGCCCGCTGAATCTCGTGGTCGAAGGTCAAGATTTCTCGGCCACGAACAACCGACTCGTCGTCGAACTTATCGTGAATGGAGAGGTCATCGCGGGTCTTGAAAACAAAACCAGTACCAGTTCAAGCAGCGAAGTCCCGATGAAGTTTCCTTACAGAAAGACACTCGGATTTCGTCATACTCTCACCCGATCCAGTTGGGTTGCCGTTCGCCTCTTCGAATATCGGGATGTGGAGTCTGTCACTCAAGAAGACAGCCAGCGGACGGACCTCGTGAAGTCAGGCCGTTTCCGCTACGCCCACACATCTCCGGTCTACATTGAGATCGACGGCCCGATCAATCCCCGCAAACGTGAGGTCAACTACTTCATCCAGCGGATGGAGCAGGAGATCGCCCGCAACACGGGTGTCCTCGCGGAGGACGAAGTGGCTGAGTACCGCAAGGCGCTGGAGATCTATCAGGAGATCGCCAAGCGGGCGATCGACTGATCTGGGCGGCGCTGGGGTCCCCTCACCCCCGGCCCATCTCCCGGGTGAGTGGGGAGCAGGAGATTGCTTCTGAAGGATCAGGGACCGGCGGCTTCGACGAATCGAGCCAGCTCTTCGAGGTTCTCGCTGAAGACTTCGCTGGAGAGATAGACGCGCACGTCGCCGAACTTGGGCTGCCCGGTCATGCGGTCGCCAGTGACTCCGCTGACCCACCGCCCCTCGTCGTCGAGTTTTTCCAGCGTCGCACGGGCCTCTTTGGCGAGTGATTTGGCTTTCTTGGGGCTGGGGGCCTTCCATGTTTCGGCCTTCGTGGCCTCGTACTCTTTTTCAAGTTTTTCGAGCTTCGAGTCCTGCTTCCAGCCGTAATGCTTCGGCACATCGCCGTCGTCGTAAGTCAGCTCATACTGGCTGTTCATGTAGAGCGGCTTGTTGGTCTTCAGCTCCATGAACCGGGCCACCTTGCCATCGGGCAGGACGCAGGACTTCAGGTACTTGAGTGCTCGCGGGATCGGTTCCAGGTACTTGGGATCTCCGGTGAGGCGATGCACCACGAGCAGCGTGGCGATCGCGTCTTGCGACTCGTGGGTCGTAATCGCGGGCGGCTCGAACTTGCGAGCCCAGGCCGGTCGCATGTCGATGGTGTACTGCTGAGCCCACGCGGGCTGTGGCTGTGGCATCTGGGCCAGGATCAGGAAGTCCCCGAGTTTGGCCAGGGCCTGCTTGCTCTTGTCGTCGTGGTAGATCTCATGGGCCGCCAGAAGCGTGCGGGCCATGTCGCCTGCCAGGTCGTCATTGAGCGTGTACAGGTTCCAATACTCCTTGACGCGGTTCTCAGTCTTCCAGTCGTAGTCGGGATAGCTGGCGGGCTTCACCGGATGAGTCGGAGCTGGGCCGATCCAGACCTGCGGAAAGGCTCCGTTCGGGAACTGAGCCCCCAGCAGCCCCTGCAGCGCGAACTCGACACCCTCGTGGATCGCTTTGTGCTGAAACTTGTGAGCGCGGTCGCACTGCATCAGGAAGAGCAGCGCCGACTGCGTCGAATCATCATCCAATGTCGAATGCGGCTTCCCCTTCCCCTGGCCGTTGCGGTACTGGCCGGACCGCTTTCCATTCGGGTCGAAGTCGACATAGTGCTCCCAACCGCCGGAGACCATCTGGCCGTAGAGCAGCGCCTCGGCGGCAGCTGTGGCTGCGTCGAGATAGAACTGATCGCCGGTGGCTTCGAACGCGCGGAGGTAGGCCAATCCGACCGTGGGAGTTCCCGGTGGCTGGACCCAGATCTGGTCAGCCGTGGCCCGCCCCTCGCCCCAGCGGGTCTGCAGATCGAGCGAGTAGTAGTAGACATACCCGCCACGCACTGCCACCTTCGTGCGGTAATACTCCGCCGCCCGCTTCATCCCGGCGATGCAGTCAGCCCGCAGCTGGGTCAGGTCGTCCTGTGCGTGGCTCACGACGGAGGCCAGCAGAAAGGCAACGATCAGCAGGGCTCTCATGGTGAGGTCTCGGTAGCAGGATAGCGACTGGACACGGATCGGATTTCCCGGCCATCGCGGACTTCGATCATCAAGGCCGAACAGCCCAGCTGCGACTCGATCCAGCGAATCCCCGCTTCAGTTCCCAGGACATTCGCTGCAGTGGCGTAGGCATCGGCTTGCCAGCCGGTCGGGGCGATGACGGTCGTGCTGCTGCGGCGACTCAGTCCGAGTCCGGTTTTCGGGTCGACGATATGCGAGTACCGGACTCCGTCGATCTCGACGAACTGCCGCGCATCGCCCGAGGTCGTGATAGCCGCGTTGGCGATCATGACCGCCAAGTCCTGGCTCGTGGTCTGCCCATCGACGCCAGTGACGGCCACTCGCCAACCATCTCGCCCCGGCGGCGGGTCTCCTGCCAGCAGATCCCCGCTGGCATCAATGAGGGCTCGCGGCAGCCCGTGAGCCTTCAGGATCTTCAAGACTTCATCGCAGGCATACCCAGCTGCGATTCCCCCCAGATCAATCGACACTCCGTCGCGAGTCAACTCGGCAGTCTGCGAGAGCTCGTCCAGTCGGAGTGCCATGAAGCCGACCTGCGAGCGGGCCTCTTGCAGCAGCTCAGGGGGCGGCAGTTTTTTGGTTCGACGAGCTGTGCGCCACAGCTGGATCACGGGGCCGATGGTCACATCGAAGGCTCCGTCGGTCTCGCGCGAGACCTGCTGAGCCCGTTCGAGAACGGTGAACAGCTCCGGACTGAGTCGGACTGGTTTCCCCGGCCCGCTGTTGTCGCACAGCTTCGAGAGTTCGCTCTCGGTGTGATAGTCGCTCATGATCCGGTCGAGTTCGCGAACCCGCGCTTCCGCAGCCAGCACTGCCGGTTCGACCGAGGCCAGATCGGGGCCGTAAAGCACGATCTGGTACTTCATCCCCATGGCGGCGAAGTCGTACGCGAAACGCTGCAGGGGAAGTTGCTCGGAACATGGCGGCGCGGGAGGGCGAGGCTCCTGCCGAGCCGCAGGCGGCGCGGACATTTCCGCTCGGACTGACGCTCCTGTCGCGAAGATCAACCAGCAAGCCAGTACGGCAAACACCTCCATCGGGCGACAAATGCCACGGGAGAGAGTCGCTCGTGGTTCGGGCCGAATCATGCAATCCACCGCAAATTACTTGGCAGCTGTCAGACGCAGCACGCAGCGGAATCCGACTTTTTCGGAGGGCTTGGTCATCCCGTGGCTACCGCGAGCCCACAGCTCCCAGCGGTCCGCGCCGCCCTTGATGACGCGTTCGCCGTTGCTGGCCTTCTTGGGGCCAGTCCAGTTGTGAGCGGGCGATCCATCCTTGTTGCGAGCCTCGGCAAACGCCTTGTCCGAGTACCAGTCGAGGCACCACTCCTGAGCATTGCCCGCCAGATCCAGCACTCCATACCGGCTGCGGTCGTGGGCGAACGATCCGACCGGATCAACCTGGCCGAGCTGACGCGGCTTGTCCCAGATCACACGGTCGTTGCCCCAAGGAAATGCTCCGCCCTCGGGACCGCGTCCGGCCTTCTCCCATTCGGCTTCGGTCGGCAGGTCTTTCTTGGCCCACTTCGCGTAGCCTTGGGCATCTTTCCAGTTGACCTTCACGACCGGCAGCTTGGGATTTCCCGTGAGCGGAACCGTGGCTGCGGGGGCTCCGTCCTTGCCGGTCATGGCCGTTTTGAACTTGGTGAACTCGCCGATAGTGACTTCCGTGACATCGATGTAATAGGTGTCGAGCGACATCGGATGGGCCGGTCCGGCATCGGGTGGGCCGCGATCGACTCCCTGGGTGAAGAGCCCGCTGGGGATGCAGGCCATCGCTTTCTCGTCAGTCGCTGAGACGATTCGCAGCGGCCAGCCGTCCTCGGAGTAAGCCGTCCCGGGCTGTGGAGCAAATCCGTCCGGGAGTTTCTGGGCGTTGGCAGGTGGCACGGTTTCCGGAAGAGTGACTGCTACGAAAGAACCTTCGAGATCGGCATTCACGACGGTGAGAACATCAGACGGGCTGGGGCCTTCCAGCAGTGAGAAATTCCCGGTGTCATCCAGCTTGTCGAACAGCTGCTCCGCCGGAGCATCCACGTCGCGGTTCTTGACGGCGGGTTTCGAAGGGGCCTTCGCTATTTGCGGCTGATTCGCCGGGGCCGCCTGCTGAGTTGGAGCATTGCTCATCGGCGGCGGAGGGGCCGACACGGTGGGCGGCGGCGGAGCAAAATTCGCGGGAGGGCCAGAACCTCCTCCGCATCCCAGCACGAGGGGGACGAGAGAGACTATGGCTGCCAATACCTGCCGAGACATCGGTCGCCCTCCTGAAGGACATTCCACGTTGAAGAATGATAACCGATTCATCTGTTCCGCATATCCCGGCCCAGTGGTCGAAGTGTGCGAGCTGCCGCCCCCCACTGCCCACTACCGATTTCGGCTCACCAAATCGAATTCCACTTGCGTGTTGGAGAAAACCTGATAAAAGTTTGAACTGCAAGGAGTTGCGTCGTTCGCCCGGAAAGTGAAGTGTGCACTTCCGCTCGAAAATGCAAAATCGTTCGAACACAGCGGACGATTTGGCGGTACTTTCGAGGACGAACAACTTTGTGTCTCGTCGAGACGAGGAATTCTGATGTATTTCCTCACCAAAGGCTGTTGAAAAACGGCAACAGGTGGGGAAACATCAGTGACAAGTCAGTCGTTCCCCGAACTGGAGATTTCGGACCCATGTTCATCAGCTTCACGATCAACGGCATGGCCAGAAGTGCATTGATTGCCCTGGTGGCGTGTTGTGCGGCTTTCTCGCAGGCCCAGGCTGCGGATGAGTCGTTCACCACCGGTTCATCCGATCCGCTGATCAGCTATGTCAACGAGCAGATTCGGCAGGGATACACCGACAACGAAATCAAGCCGAGCGAAGTGGCTGATGACGCCGAGTGGATGCGGCGAGTGTACCTGGACGTGGTCGGGCACGTGCCCTCCGGCCAGGAAGTCGAAGATTTCATGCGGGACAAGGATCCCGCTAAGCGCAGCAAGCTGGTCGACACTTTGCTGGCGGACTCCGGCTATGTGCGGAACTTTACGAACTACTGGACCAACACTCTGATTGGTCGCGTCACTCCTGATAAGACCAACCGCGGTGCCCTGGAAAAGTTTCTCCGCGAAAGCCTCGCGAAGAATCGCCCGTGGAATGACATTGTTTACGACCTGATCGCAGCTGAGGGGCGATTCGATGAAAACGGGGCTGTGAATTACCTGCTGGCCCAGTTGCAGCTGAATCCCAACAGCGAAGAGTATGTCGTCGAAGCAACCGCCAAGACGGCCCGCGTTTTTCTCGGGCTGCAGGTCCAATGCACGCAGTGTCACAACCACCCATTCAATGACTGGAAGCAGAACCAGTTCTGGGAGTTCAACAGCTTCTTCCGCCAGATGATTCGCGAGGATCACGAGAAGTACAACCCTCAGACGGGGCAGATGGACGACGACTACTCCGAGCTACTGCGTCGGAATTTCGACGGCCCGGTCTACTACGAAACTCGGGCGGGCCTGATGCTGGTGGCCTATCCCAAATACTTCGGAACGGAAGTTGACCAGAACGCCGAGAACCGTCGCCTGGAATTCGCCAAGGCGATCACCAAAGACGATCCGAACAAGATGGTCGCCAAGGCGATGGTCAATCGGATGTGGGGCCACTACTTCGGTTACGGGTTTACCCGTCCAATCGATGACATGGGCCCCCACAATCCCGCAAGTCATCCGGAACTGCTGGACCACCTGACTGATGAGTTCATCAAGAGCGGTTACGACCTCAAGCAGCTTTCCCGCTGGATTTGCAACAGCGAAGCCTACAATCTGACCAGCCGGTTCAACCCCAAGAACGAGCTCGACAATCCCGCCAACGGCGAAGTCCCGCTCTTTAGCCACATGTACGTCAAGCCGATGCAGGTCGAACAGCTTTACGAGTCGCTGCTGGTCGCGACGGGTGCAGAGCAAGGTGGTGACGGAGAGTCGGCTCGCGGAAACCGCGAACGTTGGGTCGAACAGTTCATGCGGATCTTCGGTTCTGAAGATGAAGAGCCCGCAATGTTCAGCGGCACGATTCCCCAGGCTCTGCTGATGATGAACGGACCTTTAGTCCAGACAGCCATCAGCGGTGACAAGGGAAGCTACCTGACCCGTGTCGTGAACGATCCCAGCTACAAGAGAGAACCTGACCGGATTCGAGCCCTGTATCTCGCCGCCTTGGGACGCATCCCGACCAGCAGCGAGGTCAAGGGAATGACGGCGATGATGTCCCGCTACCCGGACCGCATCTCCGCCTACCAGGATCTGTACTGGGCTCTGCTGAACTCGAACGAGTTCATCGTCAACCACTGAATCACTGATCGCGGCGAAAGCCGCGATCTGCCTGCAACACCGATCGGGGGTGACCCCGATCTGCCTGAACCACAATCTCACAAGCCAACCCACCCTTTTCGGAGTCTCCCATGTTCAACGCTGGCATGTCCCGCCGTCACTTCCTGAGCCATGCCGCCCTTGGAGGGGCGACTGTTCTGGGAGCCAATGCCTTCCTGAATCACCTTCAGCTGAACGCAGCTGAGGTGTCCAAGAAGAACAAGGCCTGCATCCTGATTTGGCTGGGCGGGGGAGCCCCGACCATCGATATGTGGGACCTCAAGCCCGGCTCCAAGAACGGGGGCGAGTTCAAGCCAATCAGCACAGCTGGCGATCTGCAAATCTCCGAGCATCTGCCGGAAGTCGCCAAGCAGATGGACGTCCTGTCGGTCGTTCGCTCGATGAGCACCCGCGAAGCCGACCACAATCGTGGTGCGTACTTCATGCACACCGGTTACGTTCCGAACCCGACCGTCGTGCACCCGACCTTCGGCTCGGTCGTCAGCTACGAAGTCGGAGCCAAGCGGAAGGAACTCGAAATCCCCGCATTCATCTCGATCGGTGGTGGCGGCATGAGCCCCGGCTTCCTCGGGATGTCGCACGCTCCGTTCACCGTTGATGCGGCCGGACGCATTCAGAATGCCGACATGGCCGGTGTGGACCCAGCTCGTCTGGAATCCCGCCTGTCGATGCTGGGAGCTGTCGAAGACGGCTTCATCAAGTCGAACCGCGGCGAAGCGGGCCAGGCTCACAAGGACGTCTACAGCAAGGCCGTCAACCTGATGCGGTCCTCGCAGATGAACGCCTTCAAGCTGGCTGAAGAGAAGCCAGAAGTCCGGGCGGCCTACGGAACCGGAGCTTTTGCAGACAGCATGCTGATGGCTCGGCGGCTCGTCGAAGTCGGTGTGCCGTTCATCGAAGTCAATTTCCCAGGTGGATGGGACCTCCACAACGATGTGTTCGACACGCTGAAGACGCAGCGTCTGCCGATTCTCGACAAGGGAATCGCAGCCCTGACGGCAGATCTGAAGCAGCGCGGCATGATCGACGATGTCGTCATCATCTGCATGGGTGAATTCGGTCGTACCCCACGCATCAATCAGAACACCGGACGCGATCACTGGGCCACCAGCTGGTCGGTCCTCGTGGGCGGCGGCGGTCTGAAGGGTGGTCGTGCAATCGGTGAGACCGACGCTGACGGCGTCCGGATCGTCAGCGAGAGCTACCTGCCCGGTGACCTGTGGGCCACGGCTTCGTACGCTCTGGGCATTCCTCTCGACACGGTTCACACCTCGAAGCGTGGCCGTCCGATGAAGATCGCTGGCGGAGCTCAGCCGATCAAGGGCCTGATCTCCTAAAGTGGGTTGATGGTTTACGGTGGATGGTGGATCGACAGGGGGAGACTCCTGTCGATCTTGCTATCCACGGGTGAAAAATTGGGTTGATCGGTCCGGAGTTCTGGTCGATCAACCAGAAGCCCTCCACGATCAACCGCGTCATGGCTGGACCGCAGGATCCGACGACATTCGTTCCGCTGTTCACCAAGGCACAGCGTCCCCTGTTCCTGTTCATTCTCGGTCTGACCGGGAGCCCCCAGGCGGCCGAGGAGATTCTGGCCAGCACCAATCTGGTGATCTGGTCCAAGGCGGAACAGTTCGAACACGGGACCAGCTTCTTCGCATGGGCGTGTCAGATTGCCCGCTACGAGGTCCTGCAACACCGCCAGCGGCATCGACGCGACAAGCTGAAGTTCAGCGAAGAGTTCATCGACACCGTCTCGGAAGAGTCGCTCAATCGCCTTGATGATGCCGACCTGCGAAGTCAGGCCTTGGAACTGTGCCTGCAAAAACTTCCAAGCAAGGATCGCGACCTGATACGCGAGCGATACCGCCCCGGGAACACCGGAAAAGAAGTCGCCTCGAACCTCGGTCGTCCGCAGAACGCGGTCTACCAGTCACTCGGGAGAATCCGACGAGTCCTGCTGGAATGCATCCAGCGGCGCATCGCCGAAGGCTGATCGCCGCTCCCCTCGCCCTCCTCAACACGCCCTCACCGTGCAATCCCTCTTCCCACTTCTCGATGCTCTGTGCGAAGGCAGCCTCACCGCTGACCAGCTTGCGCAGCTTGAGAAGCTGGTTCTGGAGGATTCGCAGGCCCGCCAGCTGTATGTCGAGTACATGCACCTTCACGGGACTCTGGCTTGGGATGCATCACTCACCGACCCCGCCACGCTGGTTTCCATCGCCGAACAGTCCGGCGAGCAGCCTGTCGTCGCGCGGCGTCCGCGAAGTTATGCGGGCTGGGTCGCAAGTGTGGTGTCGGTCGCTCTGGCATTGCTGCTGATCGTCACTTGGATGACCCCTCCGGCCAAGCAGGGGGTGGCTGTGGTTCCGGCGCCTGCGAAGGCCCCTGAGCCCCTCACCGAGGTGGTCGCTCCCGCTGTTGCTGTCGACAACCACCCGATCCCGACCGTGAAACTCGACTGGGTGCTGGAGCCTCAGAAGCCGGACTCCCCGGTGGCTGCGGTCTCGCCCGAGCCGATGCCTCTGGCTCCGAGTGCCATCAACGATGCGGAACTGGTGCGGCAGATCGACACGTTGATGGAGAAGGTCTGGACCGATGCGGGCGTGCTGCCCTCTCCCGTCGCTGAGGACGCAGAATGGCTGCGTCGAGTCTACCTCGATCTGGCGGGGCACATTCCCGACTCGGACGCCGTCAATCGCTTTCTGGCCGACACTCGGGCGGACAAGCGGAAGCATCTGGTCAACGAACTGATCGCTCTGCCGGACTACAGCCGCAATCTGGCCACGATCTGGACCAACCTGCTGGTGGGACGGAGTTCGAGTCGCCCGATCAATCGCGATCTGCTAGCCAAGTTTCTGCGGGAGCAGTTCCGCCGCAATCGCCCCTGGACGGAAACCGTCGAGCGGCTGGTGGCCGCTGAAGGTGATGGCGACGAAGTTGGCGAAACGAACTTCCTGCTGGCTCACCTGAATAACGAAGCTGTGCCGGCCACAGCTGTGACCGCCCGGATCTTCCTGTGCCAGCAGGTGCAGTGTACGCAGTGTCACAAGCACCCTGATCCGCAGCACGGCGGGTCGATGACGCAGTTCTGGGAACTCAACAGCTTCTTCCAGCAGGCCGAAGTCGTCGAGAACCGTAAGTACAATCCCGCGACCGGGCACAACGAGGTCGTCAGCCGGTCACTGGTCGATCGCGAAGTCGGCGGGCCGACTTACTATGAGGACCTCAAAGGGGTCATGCGGGTCGCCTATCCCAAGTATGCGGGCCAGGAGGTCAGCCCCGAAGGTACCACGAAACGCCGCCAGGAGCTGGCTCGTTTGATGACCTCCCAGGACCAGCACGAAGTGGCTGCGGCCCTCGTCAATCGCACATGGGCCTATTTCTTTGGTCAGGGACTCGTCAATCCGATCGACGATATGGGTCCCCACTCTCCGTGTGCCAACCCCGAACTGCTGAAAGCCCTGACCCAGGCCGTGATCGCCACGAACTTTGATGTCGAACGCCTGAACCGCTGGATCGTCTCTTCGCGGGCTTACCACCTGTCGAGTACGCAGACGGCCAAGAATGAGGCCGATCAGCCGGTCGACGGAGAACTGCCGCTCTTCAGCCGCATGTACATCAAGCCGCTGTCGGCCGAGCAGCTTTTCGATTCTCTGCTCGTCGCCACAGCTGCGGACCGGGCGGGGTCTTCGTACTGGGAGCAGGTCGACGACCAGCGCCGCGAATGGCTGAGCCAGTTCTACCAGATCCTGGAGAACGAAGAGAACGGGGATGCCTCGACCTTTGGCGGGACGTTCTCGCAGACGCTGATGATGATGAACGGAGATCTGGTGCGCAGTGCGATCAGCGATGCTCCGGGAACCGTGCTGCATAAGATCGTGAGAACGGGCGGAGACGAACAAGATCGGATTCGCCACCTGTGCCGGGCGGCTTTGGGCCGCGATCCCAAACCCAAAGAACTGGCCGCTTTCCAGCCGGTACTGCGGCACTCGAATGCGACCGCCGAGCCTTACGGCGATATTTTCTGGGCATATTTGAACTCGTCCGAGTTCGCGATCAATCATTGATTCGTGCGTCTTGCCATGAACGAAACTCACACCACCGCGTTGTTCGTGAATGGTGTGATCTTCTCCCTCCAGCTCTTACCTCATTGGTATACAGGGCTGCTGGGGGGATTCGCTTGGTTTTTGTTTTACGAGCTGTTGGTGTTTGGAGCTTTTGGGCTGATCTGTTTGGCGTTACTCATTACCTTTGTTCTATGGATCAGAGAACCATACCCGTCGGAACGGAAGCGACTGCGCAGCACGTGCCTGACTTTTGCTCTAATGGCCGGAACCGCAATTCTTTGCACAGCCGCCAGCGGACTGCTGGCACGAGGACTGCCTTTCGGTTCATTTGTGAAGAGCTTTGACTCAGGGGCCTGGATCGCTGAGCAAGCTACCCACTCCGTGGGGGGCGACATCACTCCCAGGCAGAAGATGCTCGGCGATGCGATTCAGACCGTCGTTCGAAACGGAACACGCGAGCAGATACGGGCTCAGTTTGGACAACCAGTCGAAGACGATTGACCAAGAACGACTGGACGTACGTCACCGGCCCGCAACGAGACTCACCCTTTCGCATCGATAGCGAGTGGCTCTCGATCTGGTTCGACGATTCCGGGCGAGTTGATCGTTGGCAGGTGTGGTCGGATTGACCGTTCCTGAAGTTTGCGTTCAATCATTGATGACATGGCCGCAGTTCATTATTCGGTGCATGCTTCTCACGGTGCCCTCTGGAGGCTACGCTCTCAAAGCGGGCCTGTCTGTAACCCGCGCGGGGAGCTTGTCGTGTCTCAACTCCGATTGTCTTCAGCGACGTCGTTCATCCACGCGGGCCTGCTGGTCCTCGGAGCTTTGTGCCACTTTACTCCCGCTCTGGCCCAGCAGAAGCCAGGCGAACTCCGCTGGAAGAAGCACTCGATCAACGATCAGTCCCCTTACGAAGCTTGCGGGGCGGCCGACTTCAACGGGGACGGCAAGGTCGACATTTTCAGCGGCGATTCCTGGTACGAAGCTCCCAGCTGGACGAAACACAAGGTTCGCGAGGTCCCGGCCGCTGCGGCCAATCCGCACTACTACGAGGACTTCGCCGATTCACCGCTGGATGTGAACGGCGACGGACGTCCGGATATCGTCACCTGCAACTACTTCGGCAAGCGTGTCGGTTGGGTCGAGAACCCGGGCGGCGATGCCACGCAGCCCTGGATCGAACACGAAATCGACTTGCCCGGGAACATGGAAACCGGCGAACTGGTCGATATCAACGGCGATGGTCGGCTCGACTTTCTGCCCAACACCGGCAATGTCGTGGTCTGGTACGAACTGACCCAGCAAAAGCCGACCGTCGTCTGGACGAAGCACGACCTTGGCAGTGAGGGAGCTGGCCACGGTGTCGGAGTCGGCGATATCAACAATGATGGCAGACTCGACATCATCACCCCCAACGGCTGGCGCGAACAGCCGGCCACTGCCTCGGACGAATGGCCATTCCACGGAGAATTCCAGCTCGGCGCGGCGGGGATCTTTATTCACGGTCGCGATGTCGACGGGGACAAGCGGGCGGACGTGATCTGGGGCATGGGGCACGGTTTCGGATTCTCGTGGCTGAAGCAATCCACCGGTGCTGACGGGCAGCGAGTCTGGACCAGACACTCGATCGATGACACATTCTCGCAGGTGCATACGCAGCTGTTTGCGAATCTCGATGGCGAGGGGGAACCGGAACTGATCACCGGCAAACGGGTCTACGCCCACGAAGTCGAGCCCGGCGATACCGATCCGGCTGTGGTGTTCTACTACCAGTTTGATCGCGCAGCCGCGCGGTGGATCAAGCACGAAATATTCCATGGAGACCCGGCCCTCAATGCTCCCAAGGACGCCAAGGACCGCTGGGCCCTGAAGGACTTCCCCAAAGGGAGCGCTGGAACTGGACTGCAGATGGCAGCCATCGACATCGACAAAGATGGCGACATCGATCTGGTCTGTCCGGGCAAGTCAGGCTTGTATCTGTTCGAAAACCTCGGCCGCTGAGAGTGCGGGCGACAGATTCAGCGAATTTTCGGTCGCTCTTCGTCGGCGATCCGCTGGATATATTTGACGAAGTCCTCGTCCTCGCCTTGCAAGATCCTGGGGAGCAGCACACGGAAGTCGTCGCGGCGGCACCACTCGCGCATGAAGTCATCCCACGAGTGCCAGCGGCGCTGCTGCTTGGCGGTCATGTGGTCGTCAAATGCGGTCAAATACGCGCGTTCAAACAGCGAGACCAGCATCTCGAAGATCACCAGCATCCGCTCCTGCTGCTCTTCCGTCAGGTTCGGCGTGTGATCCTGCGACCGCAGCTTCAGGTCCGGGTTGTCGAGAACAAGCTTCAGGAAATCGTTGTAGGCATCAGAGAGGATCTGGTAGACCTCTTCGTCCTCGTTGTCCCGCTCTTTGCGCTGCTCGTAAACAAAAATCGCGATCGCCATCGGCAGCCCGAAGACGGTGACGATGTAGCTCAGCAGTTCCCAGGTTTCCATGGTGGACATCGGAGCGCTCCTCTCAGAGCACGGCAGCCGGAAGTTCCGCCAACGTAGCAGGCGGCCTCGGGATTCGCCAATCGACTCAGAAGGAATCGTTGTGCGTGCGTCTGGATCGTCGGTGATTCAAGGCAGTTCTTCTCCCAGCCTCCGCTAACGTTGCGAGTTGCGAGCCAGTGCGAGGGGACAGTTCAGCCCCTCACCTCGGCCCTCTCCCCAAATTCCGACTTCTCCGCTTCTCAAGTAGCCTCTGGGGAGAGGGAGAAGGATACGGACTCAACGACACTCGAGAGGCATCCACGGAATCGTTCGTGGCCCAGATCTCCGGCGGCAACCCTGATTTCAAGATTCTGTTACGATGAGAAGCGAAACTTCATCCCATAGCCGGTGAAATGTGAACTCCACAGCACCCGACACTCCCAGAATCGCAACACGCTCAAAGTGGGGACGCTGGGTCGGTCTCGTGCTGCTGGCGGAGACGCTCCGGCGTCTGTCCGTGCTATGGACGACTTCGCCCAGTGAATCGTTCTGGGCCTGCCTGCCGGTGATCATCGTCGCAGCAGCGGCCCTGAAGTTGATTCCTCCTCCGCAGCTCAACGCGGAGTCCCGCGTGGGACGGATTGCCATTCTGGTCATACTGACGACCGTGCCGACGCTGTTTTACCTGACGCTCACCCGCCTGACGAACTCGCGGTTCTCCGCATGGGAGTCCGTGGTGGCCACCTACTTCTTCGGCTGCTGCATTGAGCTCCCGATGCTGTACCTGTTTCAGTTTCGCAAGTGGTGCAGCCAGACGTTCGATCAGCGCTGGCCGGGCTGGAAGGCGAAGTGCCTCTCGGCATCGCTGACCCTGACGATCTACCTGCTGCTGATTCCGGTACTCCTTGCGACGATGGCTGTGCATCGCCCCAAACTTCGTCCCGATGTGACTGAGCCGCAGTTCACGACGGGCGAAATCGAGCTGGTCGAGTTCAACAGCCGAGGCCCGCACCCGCTCCGTCTGCGCGGCGACTTCTGGCCGGTTGCCGACTCGCGGGGGACGATGATTGTCTGCCACGGAGTCGGGGCCAACCGTCGGGACATCTCCGCGATTACCCAGCTGGTGCATGATTGCGGTTATCAGGTGCTGTCGTTCGACTTCCGAGGTCATGGCGACAGCGACGGGCGCACGATCACTTACGGTGCGAACGAGCGGCTTGATGTTTTGGGAGCCTACGACTATTGCCTCGGTCGATCGGATGTCGATCCGTCCAGGCTGTACGCGCTGGGAGTCTCGATGGGGGGCTCGTCCTTGCTGCTGGCGCTCCCGGATATGCCGAAAGTTCAGGCCGCAGTCGTCGACTCGGCCTTCGCGGATCTCTCGGCGATGGTCGACCATCAGCTGCGGTTCTTTCCGGGACCGCTGCGACGTCCGCTGCATCAGGTCACTGCTCTCGCCGGCTGGTGCGAGACCGGTTTCGATATCGAGACGATTCGCCCGATCGATGCCCTGCCGCGCATTTCAGCGCCGCTACTGTTCGTGGCCGGCAGCGAGGACTTCATCGTTCCGACGCAGCATTCACTGCGGCTGCATGCAGCCGCACCAACGTCGCAATTGCATGTGGAGCCCGAGGCTCCCCACATCGGCACGGGCATGCTGAATCCGGCGGAGTATCGCCGGCTGCTGAAGCGGCACTGTTCACCTGCGGAACTTGCGGTTCCCAGGTCCGCAAAGTGATGCCATACGCCGACCAGGAAGTCGCACTCAGCCCAGCGTCCGGGGTGTCTCGCGCTCTGGGTGAAATTCAGGGATGGATTCCGAAAGCCTGCGGCGGTATCGTTCCTCTTACTCCTGAAAGATGTGTCCCCCGACCGAGAGTCTCGTCCATGAACATCGTTGAACAGGTCATCCAGCAGCTGGGCGTCTCTAAAGAACAGGCCGAGGCAGGCGTGGGCCTGATTCTCAAGTTGGCCAAGGAGAAGCTGGGGGCCGACTTCTCGCAGGTCAGCAATGTGATCCCGGAGGCCAATCATCTGGTCGATGCTGCCCCCGCCGAAGAGAAATCGGCCGGTGGGGGTCTGCTGGGAATGCTGGTCGAAAAGGTCGGCCTGGGCGGGCTCGGCAAGCTGACCGAACTGGTTGCCAGTTTTCAAAAGCTCGGCCTGGATATGGACAAGCTGCAGGCGTTCGTGAAGACGATTCTGGCGTTTGTCGAATCTAAGGGCGGAGCTGTGGTGAAAGATCTGCTCAACAAAGTGCTGACGAAGTAGTACACTCTGTACTTGCATTCCCCCGTGTTCCTCCGAGGTTCGCGTGAGTTCCCCTGAACCCACAGCTCCGAAACGCCCTCCGCTCCAGCCGAAATGGATCGCGACGATCCTCGTGCTGGGGCTTGCGTATCTGCTGCTGCGGCCGTTTCTGGTGGAGCGATTTGGCTGGAACCTGCCAGGGTTTACCGACGTCACCCCGCAGCCGGAAGGTTCCGGACGTGGCACGGAAGGCACCTCCAAGAGCGACCAGGCCGCCAAAAACCGACCGATCGAAGTCCCGACCATTCCGGAGCAGTCCGAGCCTGAAGCCGACGACGCGAATGTGGCGGAAAGCGACCCCGGCAAGAAGCCCCGGAACGAGAAGTCCAAGTCCGGCTCCGAACCGGATTCCTCTGAAGAGCTTCCGCCGAAGCCGGAACGGCAGGTCGCCACTCCGAGCGTCGCTGACAAACCCAAAGTGGTGTCTGCGGGGAGCAAGCCCGCCAAACCGGAACCGCCCAAGCCTTCCAGCGGCACGGGAACCGCAAACAACTCCAAACCGACGGTCACCCCCAAACCTCCCGCGACGACTCCCCCGGTTGCCAAAGCCCCAGCGGCTCAGCCGGAAAAGCCGAAGCTGGGAGTGCTGAAGGACATCGGTCGCGGCACCTTGGAGTCCACGGCCGGGCTGATCTATCGTTCCGAGCGATCGGAGCACCGGATCGACCACGTGATGCAGCACAGCCGCGACAACGCCACAAAGCCGGTGCATGGGGTGTTTGACGGAAACTGCGAGGAAATCCTCGCGCTGATCGACGAAGCCTACATGATTGCCCAGAAACGCGGGCCTCCACAAGTTGTCACCGAGGATCAAGGTGATCGAGAAACGATTACCGTAAACCTCAACCGGAAAATTGGTTACATGGGTGGTGAGAATGGGGCGAGGCGAAATCATCCGCCCCTCAAGAAGATCAAACTGGTCCTCGAAGACCGGGATGTGATCACCGCCTATCCGACCAACTAATTGTTGACCGGCCCCCCGCCTTGCTGGCTGGGGTGGCTCTCCCTAAAATCCCCGGCTTCCACGACTTCGGCTCAGAACCCCGCTTGGGGAGTCTCTGGCAACGGTCGATTCACTGGTCACCTGGAAAGGTGCGGTCTGATGGGCAATTGGTTCTCAGCGATGCTTCTCGCTGTGGAAGAGATTCCAGCGGCAGCTCCAGCGGCGGGCGACGCCCCGGCTGCAGGCGGCGGTTTCAACCAGCTGCTGGTGATGTTGTTGCCAGTTGTGCTGGTGATGTTCGTCATGCAGCTGTTCGGCAACAACCCGCGCAAGCAGCAGGAACGTCAGCTGGCCGTGCTCAAGGGCCTGAAGAAGAACGATCCGGTCGTGACCATCGGCGGGATCCGGGGGAACTTTGTGTCTCTGTCTGAGGACGGAACCGAAGTCACGCTGCAGCTTGGAGACAACGTGCGAGTGCGATTCGAAGCCTCCGCGATCCGAGCCGTGCCGCAGGCTTCCGAGGCTCCGGCGAAGTCTTAAACGACCTTCGTCCTCATTTCCCCAACCATATTCCTTCCAGGCGGCTCTGTGCGGCCTGTTCTCCTCCCGAGCGGGAGGTGGAGTTCGAATTCCATGAACTACGGATTGTTCTCTCGACTGCTGGCCCAGGCCACGGAAGCGGCTGCTCCCGCAGCGGACGCTGTCAAGGACGCTGCGGCGACTGCTACGACGGAAGCCACCCAGGCGGCGTCCACCGGGACACCCCTGTGGATGATCATGTTGATTGTCCTCGCCATCCTGGTCGTGCCCTTTGTGGTTGGACAGTGGATCGCCAACGCGCTGCGGGTGCGGGATATGGCGAATCGGATTGGCACCGTGCTGCTGTCGATCGTGATCGGCTTTGCGCCGTTCGTGGTCCACAAGCTGACGACCGGGCTCAGTCTGGTTGAGGTGTTCAACTACGGCATCGACCTGGGCGGCGGATCGAACATGACGTTCGCCGTGGATCAGGCGGCCGCTCAATCGAGCAACAAGGACGTCACGCCCGCTGTCATGCAGCAGATGAGCAGTGGCATCAACAAGCGTATCAACCCCTCGGGAACCGAGGAAATCGTCGTTCGCCCGGTCGGTGAAGACCGCATCGAAGTCATCATTCCCGGTGCCGATGCCGAGAAGACCCAGCGGATCAAGAATCAGATCACCAACCTGGGTGATCTGGAGTTCAGCCTGCTGGCCAACCGCAATGATGATCAGGATCTGATCGACTATGCAGAACAGGTCCAGCGTGACAAGGGGACCGGAGTCCGCGAGCTCTACCGCACGTCAAACGGTAAGCAACAGCTGATTGGCAAATGGCGTGAACCCGGCAAACTGCACACCGACAATACCCAGTACAAGAAGGTCGAAGACGACGCGAACGACGTTGTCCGGTACGTGGAGCGGAACGGCAAGCAAGTCAAGGAGTTCCTGGTCAACGTCGAACCAAATCCGGATCGTCGCATCACGGGCAAGTACCTGACCAACTGCGGACAGGGTCAGGACGAGACGGGGAATCCAACGGTCACGTTCCAGTTCAACGGCAAGGGCGGCGCTCTGTTCGGCAGTCTGACCGGCAAGCATCTGCCGAAGGAAGGGGCCAACGGGTACAAGACTCGTCTGGCGATTCTGCTCAACGACGAAATTCACTCCGCTCCGTCGATCATCTCCCAGATCAACGGCAACGGGCATATTACCGGTCAGTTCTCTCAGTCCGAGATCGATGAACTGATCACGGTCCTCAACGCCGGTGCTCTGTCGGTCCCGCTGCTGAAGGAGCCAGCCAGCGAGTTCACGATCTCGCCACTGCTGGGTGAGGATATCCGCGACACTGGCCTGACAGCCACGTTCGTCGCGATGCTGGCTGTGTTTGCGATTACGGCGTTCTACTATCTCAAGGCCGGGGTCATTGCCTGTCTCTGTCTGGCGCTGAACCTGCTGCTGCTGCTCTCGTCGATGGCGCTGATCGATGCGACTCTGACCCTGCCCGGAATCGCGGGTGTCGTGCTGTCGGTCGCGATGGCTGTCGACTCGAACGTGCTGATTTTCGAGCGTATGCGTGAAGAACTCGAACGCGGTTCGAGCATGCGGATGTGCATCAAGAACGGCTTCGACAAGGCCCTCGGAACGATTATCGACTCGAACCTGACCACGCTGATTTCCGCAGTGGTGCTGTACTACATCGGGACCGACCAGGTGAAGGGGTTCGCGGTCACGCTGTTCATCGGAATCGTGATCTCGATGTTCACCACAGTCTATGTGGCCCGCGTGATCTTCGAACTGCTCGAGCGGACTGGCAATCTCAAGACGCTGAAGATGTTTGCCATCATCAAGCAGACCAACTTCGACTTTGTGAGCAACGTCAAGTACTTCATTATCGGTTCGCAGGTCGTCATTCTGGCAGGTCTGCTGCTGGTTGCGGTTCGTGGCAAGGACAACCTGGACATCGACTTCCGTGGGGGAGCGATGATCACTTTCCAGTTCGATGGTGACAAGTCTCACGATATTGAAGCAGTCCGGGGTCCACTGGCCAAGAAGTTTGGTGATTCGATCTCTCTGGAACGACTTGAAGTTCCCGAAGCGTCCGGCAAGATGTCAGAACTGTTCCGCATGCGAACGGTTATCGATCAATTCGAAGCCAAAGCCCAGGAGGCCGGTGCCAAGAATGTCGAAGCACAACTCCGCGAGGAAATGCGCACGGCCTTCGACAGGACCGAGTTCCAACTGGTTCAACAGACGCTGAAGGTCAGTGAGTTGGCGGTCACCGCCTCGACCACGGAGAAGCTCGACGAAACCAGCTTGGCTCGTGAAAAGACCTTTGAAGGAGGCCAGCAGTTTACAGCCACCGTGGGCAAGGCCCTGACGCCGACTGCTCTGGCAGAGACCATTGGCGAAGCCCTCCGGGAGATCGACAAAAACAAGTATCTGGAAACCGCAGCGTTCATCGATACGCGCCACACCGACAAGGCAGCCGTGCCTGGCTCTGCGGCGAATTCGCTGTTGGTGCGTCTCTCAAATTCGGTGACAGCTGAAGACGCCGCCAAGGTCGCAGCACTGGCCATTCAGAAGCTGGACTCTCAGCCGCTCTTTGCGGAACTGACGACGTTCTCTTCCTCAGTGGCGACGGACACACAGTTCGCAGCGATCCTGGCGATGGCGATTGCAATGATCGCCATCACGATCTATCTGTGGTTCCGGTTTAGCGGCATGACGTTCGGGATTGCAGCCACGATTGCCCTGGTTCACGACGTGTTGTTCACATTGGGAGCTGTGGCGGTGGGCGGTTACCTGAGCCAGAACGCTCTTGGCCGCTCGTTGATGCTGATCGATTTCAAGATCAACCTGACGATGGTGGCGGCCTTCCTGACGATCATCGGTTACTCGCTGAACGACACGATTGTGGTGTTCGACCGCATCCGTGAAGTTCGCGGCAAGAACCCCAAGATCACCTGGGAGATGGTCAACATCAGCCTGAATCAGACGCTGTCGCGAACGTTGCTGACCTCGGTCACGACGATCATCACCTCGACAATCCTGTACTTCTTCGGAGGTGAAGGGCTGCGGGGATTTGCGTACAGCCTGACGCTGGGAATCCTGGTCGGTACCTATAGCTCGATCTACATCGCCAGCCCGGCTCTGGTCTGGCTGATGAATCGTCAAGCTCCGGAACCACCCGCCAAGCCAGCCGGTCTGCCCGCTGGTGCGACCGCCCGGTAACACAATCGGCGATCTGTGAACAACAGCGGCCACGTTCAAAAGAACGTGGCCGCTTGTCATTTCGTAGCCATGTTCGCCAGAACGTGGGCAACTTCGGAGCCGACTCACGAACGACTGCGTACCACTACCGGCGAATCACGAACTCGTGACTCGTAAGAAGGCTCCAATACAGGTCCTCCAGTGCCGCCCGGCGCGTGGCAGGATCGGCATCAACCGCTCCCAGCAGCTTGACGCCTGCATCTTCCTCCGACGGAGTTGGCTCGCGGCTGAGCGTCGACCAGTAGGCTTCGCGTACGATCTCGATCGGACGGGTTCCTTCCTTCAGGAGCTTCGCGATCCGATTGTCCGGAGCCGTCAACAGCCGCTGTAGCGTCTCGCCCGAGATCAGCTGGAACGCCTGGACGAGCGTGGCGGAATCGGTTCGCTCACACTCGCAGGACTGCAGCCTGGGCGGCTTTCCGAACAGTGTCAGGAACTTGTCGGATGCGGATGCTGACTGATCCCGCGTTCTGACAGCCCGGACTCCTGGAAGCTGCCGAGCCTGTATCCCCTCCGGGTACCCATTGAAACGGGCATCCGTACCCAGTGCCTGACTCAGCGCATCGAGCAGCTGTTCGGCTCCCAGCCGACGGGCGTAAGCGTGCGAGAAGTTCGCCTCATCGCTGGCATTCGTCTCGCTGGTCTCCGACGACAGCTGATACGTGGCGGAGTTCATGAGCGTGCGGATCAGCGGCTTCAGACGAAACCCCTGAGCCGCGAAGTCGCGAGCCAGCTCATCGAGCAATTCGGGATGCGACGGAGGGTTCGACTCGCGAAAATCATCGAGTGGGTCGACGATTCCACGTCCAAACAGGTGGTACCAGACGCGGTTGACCTGTGCCCGGGCGAAGAACGGGTTCTCCGCGCTCGCGACCCAGTCGCCCAGGGCGTCCAGTTCATCCGCTTTGGGGGCCAGCGACTGGGCAGCCAGCAGGAACTGCGGCTTTCGCGGCTCGCTCGTACGCGGGTCTTTGACAGCTCCCTTGGCCGAGTTGAAGACGATCTGCTCGCCGACGAACTCGTGCTTGTCGTTGTCGTCACGGCGGTCGTTCTCCACGATCTTGTAGTCGACCTTCGCGAACAGGCTGGCCCACGAATAGAAGTCGTTTTGCGTCCAGCGATCGAACGGATGGTTGTGGCATTTGGCACATTGCAGCCGCACGCCGAGGAAGACTTGAGCTGTCGCTTCGGCTCGCGAGATCGGATCGCGCAGTGCCCGGTAGTAGTTGGCGGGTGGGTGGCTGTAGGTACTGCCCGTGGCGCTGACGATCGCGGCCGCCATCTCGTTCCAGGGAGCATCACGGGCGATCTGGGTCTTGAGCCAGTTGTGCAGATTCTCGACCCCTTTGCGGTCGAGAGTCTTCTCTTCATTGCGCAGCAAGTCCGACCACTTGAGGGCCCAGAACTCTGCAAACTCGGGGCGCTCCAGCAGCGAGTCGACGAGCTTGGCGCGCTTGTCGGGCTCGACGGAAACCAAGAACGCCTGGGACTCCTCCGCGGTGGGGAGCGATCCGATCAGATCGAGCGAGGCTCGCCTGAGAAACGTCACGTCATCGCACAGCGGGGCCGGCAGAATCTTCAGCCGCTCCAGCTTCGCAAAGATCGCCCGGTCCAGGGGCTCCCGCGCGGGGGGAGCCGTGAACGCGAATCCGGGGCGGTCGGGGACTCGGGCGACTCGCACCGGAACACGGTGGTGCAGGTACCGCACGGTGACCGTGGTCTCGCCAAACTGTTCGCACTCGATGACTCCATCCGGGGTCACATGGGCGATCGGCTGCGACAGGTCGAACGCAGCGACGCGCGTGACATTTTCGGTCTGGCCATCCGACAGCTGAGCAGTGATCCGCAGTGGAATCGTCTGCTGATCGCCGTGCAGCAGGATCTCACGCGGCTCGACGGACAGCCCTGTGACGGTGACCGCATCCGGCGGATCGTCCGGCATTCCCGCCGCGATCCACCGGCGGAGGATCGAATACTCGAGTGAGTCGACCGCGAATCGCTGCCCACCCTGATGCGCGATCTGCATCGTGGGCTTGAGGAGCAGCAAACTCGCATCTGGCTCCGCCACATTGCCTCGGCGACTGGCCAAGTCTCGCGTCAGCACCGCGAAATCGCCCGCGGGGTCGTCCCCCCGCAGCGACAGTTTGAGCCCGCCCTTCCCCTTGGCATTCCCGTGACAGGTCCCCATGTTGCAGCCGGAGTGCGACAAGACCGCCATCACGTCCCGTCGAAACGACGGGATGGGGCGATCAGCAGCATGCACCCCCTGTGCCGCCGCCGCGAACAGACCCAACCAGGCCAAACCTCTCATCATGCCTCACGAAGCGTGGGACTCATCCACCGCAATTGAACTATCGTACGGCATGAGGAAACGTGACGGAAGGGGGGCTGAGCTGCCCGAGGTGTCTGGTGTTCGGGAGGGCGAAGCTCCGGCTGAGCCGCGAGTTTCGGAGAAACTTGCTCCAGCGCAAGCGGCTCGGCGGGAGCCTCGCCCTCCCGACCGCGAAGTTTCCAGTCAACTCGCTACTGACCCACGAACAGCGGCAGCATATGTCTATCGTAGATATTCTCGGTGACCTGCCGGGCCACGATCTCTTCGTTCGCTTTGAGCAAGTCGGTATACCGCGTCCCGGCCTTCGCGGCGATCTTGAACGACACATGCAGCAGCTGGCGGACATTCGCGTTGAACTGCGGATGCCCCGGAATGTGCCGCAGAGCACTGGCCAGGTCCGGCCCCGACCAGCTGTTGACTGTCGCGACGGTGGGCAGCTTCGAGCGGTCGATGTCGATCACGCTGGCATACGGAGCGCACAGCTCATCGACGTGTTCGAGTGAGTACGCGTAGATTTCTTTGGCGAGGGCCAGCCCGTCGCCGCCGGCTTCTGACAGGCCGATCAACTCCTCCAGCCAGGTGGTCCCAGCTGTCTTCAAGTGCAGCCCCGCCCCGGTCCGCGCCAGCGCCCGGCGAATGATCGGGTAGAGACTGAACTTGTCGCTGCCGCTGTGGACGCTGAGCTTGAGATTGTCCGGCAGACCGTACTGCTGAATCGCGTGGGCGATTACAGCCAGATCGTCGTTGAACTCTCTCTCGAACTGCGGCAGGTTGCCAACATAGTCGACTCCCTTGTTGAAGCGCCCCGTGAACTTGGGAGCGATCGTCTGCAGCGGGACCTGCTCGTCGGCGAGCGCCGCCAGAATGATCAACAGCTGCGGCGGAGTCTGCGGAGCATCGGTCTCGTCCATTGAGACCTCAGCGACAAAGTTCCCGGCCCCCTTGCGGGACTCGATATGCCGGTAGATCGCGGCGGCTTCCTGCACCGCGAGCAGGTACTGCGTGGCCACGCGGCGGACATCGTCCGAGGTGATCACCAGCGGGGACTCAATCCCGGCGATGGTGAGCTGGCCGACCAGTTCGGGATGCCGCGCGACGAACGCATCAATGTCACTGGCAGCGGCCGCCTTCCCAATCGAGTCGGCGACATCGATCGTGAAGAAGCTGGAACTGTCGAGGAAGCGGTCAACCGTCTTCAGCTGGATATGGTCCGCGTCGACGTACCAGTCATCGGCCCAGCCCAGAGTGGTGACAGCTGCCTGAGCCGCCGCCAGGACGCTGGGGGGCTCGGAGCCGATAAAGTTGTGCTCGCGGTTCGATTTGTTCCAGACCGGAGCGATCGTGATCCCATGCTGGGACTTCAGCTTCAGAAAGGCCTGCAGCTGGGACTTGGCCTGATGAGCGAAGCGATCACCGACACCGAAAGAGAACTTGGACAGACGCATGGAGGGACTCGAGAACCGCGTTCAGGAAGACAGGCAGCGAGGATAGTCATTCAGCGAAATCGGTGAAACTCTGCGACTCCTGGGAGCTCCCAAATATCGGAGAAGCCCATGCCATCCCCCTCACCCCGACCCTCTCCCCCGAATTGAGGTTTTGCTCGCGAATCTCGTCTTGCGCGGGGGCGAGGGAGCAAACTTCTTCCAGTCAATTTGGAAGCACACTTGGAACTCGAAAGCCCCCGTCTTGCTGTGGTTTCGGGGCGATCCTAAGATGAGGGGTGAGCAGACGGGCAGCGTCCCGTTCGTAACACAGCAAGGACGAAGGAATGACCATGCGGACGAATGCAGCTCGATGGGCCGGCCTGGCTGTGCTGGGCGCGGGATTGGGGTTCTGGATCGGAGCCTCGCAGGCTGACGAGGCCGCTCCCGCAGCAGCTGCCGAGGCTCCCAAGGCCGGTGCGGATGACGAGTATTTCGAGCTGATGCAGGTCTTCGTCGATACCTTTGACGAGATCGACCAGAACTATGTGAAAGAGGTTGACCGTCGCAAGCTGGTCGAATCGGCCATTCGCGGCATGCTGGCCGATCTGGACCCGTACTCCGACTACATCAGCCCGGACGAGCTGCGACGGTTCAATGAATCGGTTGATCAGGAGTTCGGCGGAGTCGGCATCCAGGTGCGATTCCTGCAGGGTGTCCGCGCGATTGAAGTCACCACGCCTCTGCCCGGCAGCCCAGCTTACAAGGCTGGCATCCAGGCGGGTGATCGGATCGTCGAGGTGGCCGGCAAGAAGGTCTCCGACTTCGAACATGATCGCGAGATGGAAACCGCGATCGAGATTCTCCGCGGCAAGCCCGGTGAAGTCGTCAGTGTGGGCTACACGCGGGGTGATTCTGCGGACGTGACGCGAGTCGACCTGACCCGCGAGATCATTCACCTGGATACGGTGCTGGGCGAATCGTACAAACCCGATGGCACCTGGAACTTCATGCTCGATGATGCGAAGAAGATCGGGTATGTCCGTCTGACGCACTTCACCTCGCGCAGCGGAGCCGAGATGCGGGCCGCACTCAAGACCCTCAAGGCCGAGGGGCTGAAGGGCTTGATTATCGATGTTCGCTTCAACCCCGGCGGGTATCTGCAGACAGCTGTGGAGATCGCGGATCTGTTCCTCGAAGAAGGGGTGATCGTCTCGACCGAAGGCCGCAACAGCCGCCCCGTGGTCAAGACGGCCAAGAAGGCTGGGACCTTTACCGGTTTCCCGATTGCAGTGCTCACGAACCGCTACAGCGCCTCGGCCAGTGAAATCCTGGCTGCGGCCCTGCAGGACCACAAACGCGGCGTCGTGGTCGGCGAACGCACTTGGGGCAAGGGGAGTGTCCAGAACACCCTGGATGTCGAAGAGGGGAAGAGCAAGCTGAAGCTCACGACAGCTTCGTACTATCGCCCCAGCAAGGAAAAGATCCACCGCTTCCCCGGCGAGACCGAAGCGGACAAGTGGGGCGTGATGCCCAACGATGGAATGACTTTGGAGTTTACGATGGATCAGATGCGAGCCCATAACCTGGATCGCTCTCGTCGTGACGTGATCACCAAGGAGCCGATCCCCAGCCAGTTCGATGACACCCAACTCAAGAAGGCTCGCGAGATCATCGATCAGGAAATGACGAAAGCTGCCGCCGGGACTCCAGCCGCTGAGCCCGCCGCTCCGGAAGGCGAGAAGAAGGACGGAGAAGCCGAGAAAAAGAAGGCCGCCCGCATTCCGTTCTTCCCGACGATCCTGCGGTACACGATGTAAACGCGACGTGCGGGAGCCCCGCAGGAGAGCGGCACGGCGTGAGCCTGCCGAGGGGTGACGGGTCTCTGCCGGTTCCTCCCGAAGGGTGGCCCCGATTGCCTCGCGGGTGCCACTGCTGGCTTGCCCAGCAGTGCCCACTGGAGGACCGTGATCGAGCATGGCTTACATGGGGCGGCTTCGATTATCGCCCAGCTCAGCGTACCGAACAAACGGGGTGGTTCAGTCTCCAGCCGCCTTCGCATGCCACCGCTGGACAAGCCAGCAGTGGCCCCCGGCGATCGCGATGACTCGCCAGTGAGATCGACCTGTATTACTCTGCGGGCGGGGTCGCCTGGGAGGGGGAATCAGTCACTGCTGGAGCAGCTGTGGCTGGCACAGGAGGCTCAGCCGGCTTCGCTTGGGAAGTGCTGGCGGCATCCGATCCGCTGGCTACAGCCGATCCAGAGGTCGCGGAAGCAGGAGCTTCGCCGGGAGACGGCTCTCCGGCCTTATCCTTCCCTGAGGTTGGAGTCACTGTCGGAGCGACCGATTCCTTGACCAGTGGAGCCACTGTGGGAGGGGCGATGGGTTTGGGGTCTGCCTCGCTAAGCTGAATTCGCCGAGCAAGCATCAACACGCGTCGCTCGATCAATTCTTCCTCGTCAAGACCTTCTCCCTTGGCCAGATCCCGGACCCGAGTGTCGAGTGAGCGAACGGTATCGAGTACCAATTCCGATTGATCCTTCAAGTCCTTCTGGAGCTCGCCCTCCAAGGCCGACACCAAAGCCTGTGCGGAAGCCTCCGAGAGCTCTTCGTGCTCCGCCAGTTCACGAATATGGGAGTCCAGAACATCCTTGTTGTCACGAATGGCCTTCCGCATCCGGTCTTCAGAAATCGTAGCGGCCTGCTTCAGCATCCCATCGGTCTCTTTCAGCACGTACTCTTCCAACTTCGATCGCAGTCCAGGTAACTCTCCTCTCAGTTTGCTACTGATCTGCTCCGCCCACGCCGGAGCTGAATCGGAAACCTGCTTCACGATGGCATGACGAGCGTCGGGGATTCGATCTTGAAGCATCTGAGCTCCATAGGGTACGAGCGTGTCTGGCTCCAACAACTTCTTGATCTCCTGGTAGCCGTACGCAAAGTATCCCGCAAGCAAAAGCAGCAGGACCACACCGACGATTCGCGTCATTCGATTCGAACGGTTCAGCTCCCCCTGCATCCGTGAGATCTTCTGGTGAGCGGCGTCAATCTTCTCGAGCGTATTGGACATGTCCGAGTCTTTCGGGGAATGTGGGAATGAACTTCGGCAACCACTTCGCCGCTGAGGAATCTCAGCCGATCACGAACGGAAGATTTCCGTCGCTCCGACGCTGAAGGGGTCTGCCGCAGAAAGGTGAAACAGTCAGCAGCTACTCAGTAGCAGACGATCCGGCGCGGTGACGGGCGAGTTTCACCGCGACAAGGTCCATGAGCTCACCCATCAACTGTTCATTTAAGGGGGCGTCATCTTTGCTTGGGGCATCCGCGACCGGAAAACTATTCCAAGTCTCGGACATGCCGGTGAAATGCCGTTTGAATTCGTCGGCGTAATATTTCTTCACCAATGTGTCGAGTGCGGTACAGACATTGGCCATCATGCGATCTCTCACCTTGGGGTCTTGAGCTGCGGGAAGCTCCTCGAAAATCAACTTCTCATGCTGTCGGACCAGGTCGTGGTGCCGGGCGTCCACTTTGGCCATGAGCTTTTCTGGAAGCTCATTGATGAGCTTGGATTTCTCTGCATCGAAAGCCTGCATGAACAGGGGGGCATCCTTCTTGGATTGCTCTGTGATGGCGGTCGTCACCACCGGACTGAGCGACTCCACAAGCAGTTCTGTTTCTTTGGCGAGTTCGTCGTGGTTTCGTTCGATTTCCTGCTGAAGAGTCGCCAGCAGTTGCTGCTTGTAGGCCTCACTCTGAATGCGACTGGCCAGAGAAAAGAACCCCCACCCCGAGATCAGAGCAAACGCCAGAAATGCAAGAAACATGAGAAGTCGAGTTTGCTTCCCGGCGGACAGTGCAATCGCTAATGCGTCCACTTGACCTTGCAGGGCCAAGATCTTGCTGTCGATATCACCAGCTGGCGATGATGCCATAGTCATTGAGAGCTCCCGAGGGGTCTGAGCGAGTGATTCACGTGAAGCTCAATCGAACGATCGAGCCAAGGATTCCAACGTTTGTCGGCACGTGAGACGGAAAGACTCCGCGTTCGAGACGGGGAAGGCAAGGCTCTCGGTCGAGACTCATTCGTATTTGGCAGTTCCGTTACCGAACATTCTCCGAACGGCCCATAAGTTCAATTGTTCTAAACAATTGACGGATCGGCCAAGCCACAATCACAGGGAGAATCGATTTGGCGGGGTGGCCCCGGTGACGGCTTTGGGCGGGCGTGGCCGGGTTGAACGGTGAACTGATGGGTGCCACTGCTCTGTGAGCTCACAGAGCAGTGGCACCCATCGGATACTTGTTCCCAATCTCCGCGAATCGTCTCGATGTCACGAGAACTCAGCGAGCGGCGGACGTGGGTCCTCTGTGCCAGACCGAATGCGGCCTGACAGCGGCAGTCGCTCTGGGGAGAGAATGGGGCTTAGATGAATTCTCCCACGGGACACCCCCGACTGACGTCGGGGGCTCGCTGGAAGTCTACAGAGGAACCACACATCGGGTTGAGTCCCATCGCGCGGGTGCCACTGCTGGCTTGCCCGGCAGTGCCCGCTGGAGGGGCTGAGATTGAGCATGGCTCACATGGGGCACCCTCGTTTTTTGCCCATTTCAGCATACCGAACAAACGGGGTGGTTCAGTCTCCAGCCGCCTTCGCATGTCACTGCTGGACAAGCCAGCAGTGGCCCCCGTGCGTGGAACCCGGCAGAGCTTCATTGGCCACCTTGCATGAGCCACGCCCTTCCGCAAAGCCTTCAGGGCGTGCCACCCGAGCCGCCCCAGCCACCCCGTCGTCGGGGGCACGAGGGATTCACTTTTTGCGAGCACCGCACGGGCTACACGGCTGGCTTGCCCAGCAGTGCCCGCTGGAGGGACTGAGATTGAGCAAGGATCACAGGCGGCATTCTCTGTTCTCGCCCAATTCAGCGTACCGCACAAACGGGGCGGTTCAGTCTCCAGCCGCCTTCGCAGGCCACTGCTGGACAAGCCAGCAGAGGCACCGAGGCACCCGTGCGACATCAATGAGATCGCCGATTTACTGGTCCTCCGATTGTAGAGCAAACGTTACACCAGTTCGTACGAGATGGTGGCTTCGTCACCTTCTCCAGTCACGGTCACCGATGCAAATCCCACAAACGTGTCCGCACAGCCGTTTTGAGCTCCTGGCTGAATCACTTGTGAGTCCACTTCGATGATCTCACCGGTTTCCTGATGTCGCAATCCCACGGTCAAGGTCGCTGGTCCTGATCCCTGATTTGGAATGTACCAACCGGCATACAGATCGACATCCACTGTGTCATCCCACAGACCAGCATCGAAGGCGGCATCCAGATCAATGATGACGGTTTCAGTTCCTCCCGCAGAGGTATTGTCACCGGACCAATTGAGGAACGCTCCATTCGATCCACACTCATAGCCAACATTTCCGGACAGGAAGCGTGTCGACGTGTCCAAATCCCGCTCGCTGAGTGGCCACTTGTACTCGATGTACAAATCGTAATCATTCAGCAACAGGCAGTCCGTTTGCAACTTGGCAGTGGCATCACCAAAGAGAGCAAATCGCGCAGGATCATCGTCGCTCTCGATGTCTGAATTAATCCCCGGTGTTGCCCCGATCTCTTCGCCATCCAACAGCGTGTTAAACAGGCGCTGCCCGCGTGTATCCGAGAAGTCCGAATTCACATAGTCGGTGTAACCCACGAATGCCGCTGCGCCAGCCCCAGCAAAGGCATCCGCCAAGGAGCTATCGAACGCACTGCGACACGAGCTTACATAGACAATCGCATCATCCAAGGAAGCGTACGCGGAGATAAACCGAGGCGTGATCGAGAACTGGCCATTGGCGATCACGACCCGTTGTGTCAGCAGATCCCCCAGGTTCGAGAGAGTCTCGATCACTCCCGAATTTCGATCTCCCGTATTGACCACTACGCCATATCGCGAATGCGAGTCACCGTGGCTGGAGATCGCGACCGCTTCGTAGCCCTGCAGATTTCGCAGATCTTGAAGAGTGACATTCTCATCCGTTACGAGATCATTGAAACGTGTTGTCACATCGTAGCCAGCATCTGAAAGCATCGCAGCAATTTCGTCGGATTCATCGTACTGTCCGAATTGCCAACGATAAGACCCAATGATGAGCGCTTCTCCGCAGGCCTCGGAAATTGGTGTCGCAACTGCCACTGGAGCCGTTGCGGCGTTCGACACAAGAGACTCCTGGACGCCACCGCCACTCCGTTCCCCATCGTATTCCAGTTCGTTTCCAACAACGGCGAAGAGAATCCCGTCAATGGACTGCCAAAAGACTGATTCTGGTGTCGTGGCGATCGAACCAGGCAGAACCCTCGGGTCATTCGCCAGATCGGATGCCGCTTGGGCGATCGCGTCCGAGACAGAGGCGCCATCTGCGATGAGTTCTCGGACCATGTCCTCCGTTGAGTCGGCCAAATTCAGAAGCTCGGTTACTTCCGCTTCCGTCGGAGCATCGATCCCGACGATTCCGACGGTGTCACTCAATGACGTATCCGTTTGGACCACGAATTGAGTCGTTCCGATCGTGTCCAACAAGACGGCGAGCGAGTTGGAAAAGATTCCGTCCCCCGCAGTGGCGTCGCCGTGAATCTGTGCACCGTCATCGAAAAGTTGAACGAGCAGTGAGCCTAGTACGCCATTGACCGAAGAGAACAGATTCACGACCGACGTTGCGGAGGCGTTACGGACGGATGCTGCAAACCGCACTCGTTCCGGAGTTCCCACGAGCATCTGTGAAATGTCAGAGGTGAGATTGACGGAGGGGGTTGTATCCAGTGCCCGCAAGACATCCTTGATCTCATCAATGATTGTTTGTTGAGGCGTCGTAGGAGCCCCTCCGCTGAAGCCGCGTTTCGAAACGGACGTTCCCATGGGGATGCCTGAGTCGATCAGGGTGTCACCCGCTTTTCCAGTCAGTGACACCGAACCATTGATCGCGTGATTGCCTTCAAATGTGGCAGAGTTGACGCCCGATCCCGTCGTCAGTTTGACGGATCCGTAAACGTTCCCCGTTGACCCAAGCAGACTGCCATCGGACACAAAGACATCGTTTCCCGAGCCGAGATTGCCAGACAGAGAGGACGTGCTGACGTTGGCTAGACCAACACGATCATTTCCTGACGAAGTGGAGATCGAAATTCCACCACCGAAGTTGCACGCTACCAGATACAATTCATTATTCCCGTTGCCCATGCTGGCTGTGACAAGACGGTTGTGAGTGAGGCCGCTCACAGACACTTTGTCGTTGCCTGATCCCATCAACAGCTTAATGCCGAAGGCCGACAATTCTGCCAGGGGGATCGTCATCGTCGATTCCCCGTTGACGGTCGTCCCGTTTCCCGTCACGGTCAGATTCTCTCCCTCCACTGTGATCGAGATGTCGTTGGAGGAGCTGTCCCCTTTCAACTCGATCACCGAGCCCTTGATTCGGACCCCGACGTTTCCGGCCAGGAGTTTCCGCGATTCCAGCAATGCACTTTGAGAAAACATCGGAACTGATTTTCGACACGATGCTCCTCGCTTCTGAATGAATGCGTCAACAAGTTGGCGGCAGATAGAATTCCAAGACCGACGAATCATCGGATCACCTTCTCTGAAGTGCGGGGCGAGTGATGCGAAGCAGACGATCACCTTCAAATCGGCAATCTTCGATGCGAAGATATCAGACCTCAGACTCAAGTCAAGAGGGCTTCACAGGTCTACTTCAAAAACTTTTCGTAGTTCAACCACTTGTCACAAAATATTTTGAAAATGACCGCGGGGTGGCCCCGGTTGCCGGCGGGGTGGCACTGTCGTCAGACGCTACGAGCTTACGAGGGGCAGTTTGTGTGTGCCACTGGCGGTCGCTTTGGGTCGCCAGTGTTTCGAGCGTGAACCTCTCCTTGTTGTTGGCCCCTGACACTGGAGAGTCAAAGCCCTCGCCAGTGGCACTCGACGAACCATCGAGGCGGGGCGGCGGGCGTGGCTGGGGCGGCAGGTGAACATAACGATTGGGTGGCTGGGGCGTCCCCAGATTTGCAAAGGCCGATTCGGTCCCTTGGCAGCCGATTCGTGACCAATCCCAATGTCTGTTGGCCCCAGGTTGGTGAGGCTTCAGGAACTGGGGCCTGTGATGTGTTGGGTGCCTCGAGGTCTACTGAGAATTCAAGGATCGGGTTGAATCCCATCGATCTCCGCCCCAGCCACCCCGTCGCCACGAATTGAGGCATCGACACCGGTCGAGAATCGACTTACTTCGCCACCGTCTCCGCCGCCGGTGTCGGGTGGGGGAACTTGGTGATCTCTTGCCCGTTCTTCCCGTTCCAGACGCGGATCAGGCCGTCTTCGCCGGCGGTGATGACGTAGGTCTCATCGCCTGAGGCATAGACCGTGTACAGGTAGTCCGCCGAGCCGCCGAAGTTGCGGTAGTTGCCTCCGTTGCTGGCTGTGTGGAACCGCACGGTCTTGTCACCGCTGGCGCTGACGATGTTGTCGCTCACGCCGATGTAATTGATGGCTGTGACCTGCTTGGTGGCGTTGGTGATCGTGCGGATCTGCTCGCCGGTTTCGAAGTTCCAAACCTTGATCGCGTTGTCGGCGCCCGAGCTGACGAGGTTGCTGCCATCGGCCTTGAAGGCCACGCCCAGGACGTGGTTCGTGTGACCTTCGAACGACCGCACGAACTTGCCGGTCTCGACTTCGAACACCTTCACGAACTTGTCGGCAGCTCCCGAGACCAGCAGCTTGCCGTCGCGAGAGAACTTCACATCGTAGACCGTGTCGCTATGAGCATCAGCCACGACGCGCTCCACTGCTCGATTGGCCACATTCCAGATGAGCAGCTCGCCCGAGCGCGAGGGGTCGCCGCCGCCGCTCGCGAGCCGCGTTCCATCCGGGCTGAACGCCAAGCAAAGGACGCGGTCGGCATGC
Organism: Planctomycetaceae bacterium; assembly: GCA_044337025.1. Taxonomy (GTDB): domain Bacteria; phylum Planctomycetota; class Planctomycetia; order Planctomycetales; family Planctomycetaceae; genus TH-plancto1. The sequence continues at coordinate 539 of JBIIOI010000011.1, read as the reverse complement.
GGCGAGGCACTGAGGTCGAGAGCGTTCTCCGGCTTGGAGCCGAGCGTGGCGATCAGCTTCCACTGGGGCTTAATGTCCCACAGTTGAGCGGTCTGGTCGGCTCCAGCGGACAGCAGAGCCCCGCTGCCCAGGAACTTCAGCGACGAAACCGGAGCGGTGTGCCCCGTGATCGTCTGCAGCGAAGTCCCAGTCTGGGCATGCCACAGGCGGATCGCATTGTCATCGCCCGCAGTGACCAGCACCTGCCCATCCGCGGACAGAGCGACCGACCGCTGCGGCTTCGGGGCCATTTGAGCCTGGGCCTTGGCGGCGTTCACAGCTTCTTCGGCCTTGGTCGATTCGGCTTGCCGCACGACCAGACTGGCCTTCAGCTCCTCCAGCCGCTTCTTCGAGTTATCGAGCGACTGCTGCGACAGCTGGATCGCGCGGTCGGCCGAGACGACTCCGTCCTTGGCCTGCTGCAGGGCTTCGTTCTCCTTCTTGAGGGCGGCGGCGGCATCGTCATTGGCCTTCTTCAGGCCCGCGTCGTCGGCCTTGGC
>JBIIOI010000010.1:0-112652 GCA_044337025.1 Planctomycetaceae bacterium | reverse complement strand
TCCGCTGGCCGACAATCGCTTGATAGGCGGTCTCGCGAACTTCTGCGGATCGATCCGAAAACGCCTTGGACAGAATCTGCTGGCGGTCCGAAATTCCTTGACTGAGCAAATGCTGCAGAGCTAGTTCTCGAGCCAGCGGGTCCTCGTCCCTGAACGCTTCATCGAGGAACGGAAACCATGCCGTGTCGATCTCGACGCCCACCGATCGCAAGATCATTGGCAGGCCGATTCGCTTGCGAACCTCGGGGTTGCGGGCCAGTTCGATTGCCCGCGGCCTGGCGATTGCCAGTGTCGAGACATTCAGGGACCGCAGGGCCCAGGTGGCCTCTTCACGCGATCCGCTGCGCACGATCCGTTCAAGAATCTCGACCGCAGCCGGATCGGCGACCGAACGCAACGAGTGAATCAGCGAGAGCCGCAACTCCGGGGAGCCGGCCTCATCGTTGAGGGCCGCCAGCAGAGCTGCAGGTTCCACCTGCGCGACGAGATCTCCATGATCCTGAAGGATCGCCTGACGGAAATCGGGATGACCATCGCGCAGCTCCTGACGCAGCGTCACTGTGTCCAACTGGGGGATCAGTCGCCGAGACACCATGCGGACGGCCTGCGATTCTGTTGGAGCCAGCGAGTCGCTCGATTCATCGGACTGGCCGGGGAGCCCCACGATGACGGTCGATTGAGATCGCTGAGGCCATGCTGGCAGGTATTTGAGCCGCTCGTTGTCCGCCGCTTCCTCTCCGTCCAGCAGCCACTCTTCGATCAGCGGGTCGCGGAGCAGCGCGCCTCGTTGAAACGAAATCACGCGACCCGCCGCAGAATTCAGCGACATCAGGTCGACCAGCTTCGGCAGGTTCAAAATATTCAAGTCACCCGTCACGCGGCAGACGTTCACACATCCGCGAGGTCCGATTCGCTCGGAAGTGACCTGCAGACGATTCGCCTCTCGTTCTGACAGATCGATGTCGATTGGCCCCGCAGAGGTCTTGAGCTGCAGCTTGACCTTCGACAGATCGCGGGTCGGCGGCAGTGGAGCAAAGATCATCCAGGCCGTGTGAAACTTCCCGGGGGCAACCGAGAACTCTCCGGGCCCCTGCAACGCGACGGGGTCGCCTTCACTGTCCTCTCCGATCAAGGCGACCGGCATCTCTTTGAGCTGAGCGGGCTGGGTGACTCGCGGAGCGACCTCGTTCCCGAGGACGATCTGGCACTGATCCGATTGAACCTTCAGAGGCTTCTCGGTGCGATTCTGAAACCGCAGCCGGATGGCCAGATACCGGACTCCCGATGGGTCATAGGCATTCGTGATTCCGATCTGCAGCTGATCGCGCGAGACCGGGATCGGAGCATCCTCAGCGGTCAACGGCTGGGGCCGGAACGCAGAGCCGCCGAGCAGCGCGCTGGCCACCCGGTCAAGGATCGAGTCCTGAGCCGCTACTTCCGCTCCCAGGCTACCGGCCAGAATGACCGCCAGCAGCCACGGGCGAATGAGTCTGTCCCATCTCTGGCTCATGCCGTTCTCCTTCACTCGGGGAGCAGGTCAACCGGCGACTCAAACGTCTCCGAACAGAGCGTCCACGAAACCATCGGGAGAGAAGACCTGCATGTCGTCGATCCCTTCGCCCAGTCCGACGTACTTCACGGGGATTCCCATCAGCTGGCGAATGGCGATCACGACGCCCCCCTTGGCGGTTCCGTCGAGCTTGGCCAGCACGATCCCGGTGCAGCCCGCAGCTTCCGAGAACTTCGTCGCCTGATTCACTCCATTCTGCCCGGTGGTCGCGTCCAGGACCAGCAGACATTCATGCGGCGCCCCCGGAATTCGTTTTCCAATGACGCGGTGAATCTTCCCGAGTTCCTGCATCAGGTTGGTCGCCGTCTGCAGACGTCCCGCAGTGTCGATGATGACAAAGTCGGCCCCGACCTGGACGCCTTTGTCGCACCCTTCGTAGGCGACCGCAGCGGGATCACTGCCCGAGGCCTTGGTGACGATCTCGCAGCCGAGCCGCTTTGACCACATCGTGAGTTGTTCAACAGCGGCGGCGCGGAACGTGTCACCGGCAGCCAGCACGACCTTCTTGCCGTTCTTCTGGAGGAAGTTCGCGAGCTTGGCGATTGAGGTCGTCTTCCCGACTCCATTGACTCCGCAGACAAGAATGACCGTTGGCCCCGACTCGGCCCGTTTGAGCGGCGAGAGCGGTTTGTCCGGGTCCCAGACGATGTCGCCCTTCCCTTTGAGGATCTCTCGCAGCTTTGTGCGGACGATGTCCCAGATCTCGTTGGGCTGAACCGTTCGCCCCCCGAACTGTTTTTTCAGCTCTTCGACAATCGCCGCGGCTGCGACGACACCCATATCGGTGCCGATCAGCCCGCGGTGAAACTCCTCCAGCTTGGCGTCGTCGAGGATCACCCCGGCCTTGAACAGGTCGCGTACGTCCGTCCGCAGGATCTCCCGCGTCTTCTGAACGGCGGCTTTCAGTTTGTCGAACAGTCCCATGGATAACGTCTGGTATCTGGTGTCAGAAGCGGAGTCTGCCCGGGGCGACCGGGCCACGAATTGGGGCCTCCAGTCTAACGAACCTCTCATCGTTTCGCCCGAGAACCGCGATTCCGGACGCCGATGCGGCAGAATAATCCGCAAACCTCGCGCATCTGGTAATCTGACGCCCCCCTCACCCGGAGAGAGTTCATGCTGCGTGCGACACTGATGGCCCTTGGGACACTGATACTCACTTTCGGGGCGACTGCGGCCATTCAGGCTGCGGAAAAGCCGAACATCGTCATCTTTTACGGAGACGACCTGGGCTGGGGTGAACTTGGCTGTCAGGGGAACACAGATATCCCCACACCACACATCGACTCGATCGCCGCGAATGGAGTCCGATTTACTCAGGGATATGTGGCTGCGACCTATTGCAGCCCTTCGCGGGCTGGCCTGATGACCGGCAAGTATCCGACCCGTTTCGGGCATGAGTTCAACAGCGTCGCCAGCAAGAACAGTGGTCTGAGTCTCAAAGAAACGACGATCGCGAACCGGCTCAAAGGGCTGGGGTATGTCACGACTTGTATCGGAAAATGGCACCTGGGGGGCGGGCCCGAGTATCGCCCGACGCAGCGTGGCTTCGATGAGTTCTACGGCACTTTGGCCAATACACCCTTCTTCCACCCGACTCAGTTTATTGACTCACGGGTCTCGAACGAGATCCAGAAGATCGAGGACAAGGAGTTCTACACGACCGATGCCTACGCCGACCGGGCTGTCGCCTGGCTCGAAGAACACAAGGGCGAGGCCAAGTTCCTGTACCTTCCGTTCAATGCCCAGCATGCCCCGCTGGAGGCTCCGCAGCAGTACCTCGACCGGTTCCCGAAGATTGAGGACAAAAAACGCAAGCTGTTCGCCGCCATGCTGTCCGCGATGGATGACGCGGTGGGGCGAGTGCTGACCAAGATTCGCGATCTGGGCCAGGAAGACAACACGCTGGTGTTCTACATCGCCGACAACGGGGGGCCGACTCAGTCGACGACCTCGCAGAACGGCGGCCTGCGTGGCTTCAAGCAGACCACCTTCGAAGGCGGCCCGCGCGTGCCATTTCTGATGCAGTGGAAAGGAACGATCATCGGCGGTCAGACCTATACGAATCCAGTCATCAACCTCGATGTGCTGCCGACAGTTCTCACAGCTGCCGGAGGTCAGGTCGATCCCGAGTGGAAACTGGACGGCGTCGACCTGCTGCCGTACCTGACCGGAGTCAACTCCGCCCGTCCGCACGAGACTCTCTACTGGCGATTCAGCCCGCAGTGGGCGGTCCGGAAGGGCGACTTGAAGCTGGTTCAGTCGAATGGCGGATCCGGGAAGCCGGAACTTTATGACCTGTCTCAAGATGCCAGCGAGTCCAAAGACCTGGCCGGCCAGATGCCGGACAAGGTGAAAGAACTGCAGGCCTTGTACGACACGTGGAGCGCCCAGCAGCTGGAGGCCACCTCGCCGAAGGAGAAACCGGCGAAGGCTGCGGCTGACCCTCAAAAGAAGAAGAAAAAGAAGAACGCGGCGGCCGGCAACTGAAACGGACCGGAAGTCGAAACCGCTTGGTTCCTGCCGAAACAGGTCGAGCGGGCCGAATCGATCGTATCGGTCGACGAATTCGATCTGCAGCAAATCCCGCCGGACCTCCAGAGAGGACTGGAATTTGCTTCAGGGAATGTCGACGATGACCGAGACGGGGTGGTTCGGCCATCTGGGATGGGGTGATTCTGTATCGCCTCCGGCGCCCCGTCCTGGGGAGAGTTCCATGTTGGCGATCCGCCTGCTAGCACTCACGTTGATTCTGGGACTCCCGATTCAGGCAGTCGCAGCGGAAATTCCCAAGGCGTCTGAATTGGCGCGGTATCGGCTGGTCATGTCGTGGTATGGACGCGCAGCCATCGACCCCGGTCGCGAGCAGGTCGACTATGTGGTGAACGACGAAGAGATGGTCTTCGTTCGCTCGACCACCGGGATCATCACCGCGTTCGATGCTGAAACCGGTCGCAAGATGTGGTCGGCCCTGGTCGGTCGTCCTGATCAGCAGGGATTTGCCCCAGTCAGCAACGCCAACCAGCTGCTGGTGGCTGTGGGAATGCGTCTGATCGCCGTCAACAAGAAGAACGGCGACATTCTGTGGGAACTGAAGCTGCCCCAGCACCCGTCGACCTCTCCCGCTGTGGACGATGACCAGATCTATATTGGGATGGTCGACGGAAAGGTCTACGGGTTCGACCTGAAGGTTGTGCAACAACTCCACGAACAGCGGCGTCTGCCGGAGTTCTCTCACATTGCTGAAATCTGGAGATACCAGACCCCTTCAGAGATCGTTTCGCCGCCCATCTCGACGTCCCGCAGTGTGGGCTTTGCCAGCTCCAGCGGATCGTTCTACTCGGTGTCGACCAAAGGGCAGCAGCTGATTTTCCAGTTCGAATCGGACGCTCGCATTGTCACCCCGCTGGGTCGCGATTCCCAGTCGATTCTGCTGGCGGCCGAGAATTCTCAGATGTACTGCCTGAATCAGGACAACGGTCAGTACCGCTGGACGTTCACGTCGGCTCATGCGATTCGCCAACAGCCGCGAATTTTTGGGAAGCGGTGCTACGTGACTCCGGAGACGGTCGGCACGTATGCCCTGTCGATGGATTCCGGAACTCAGCTGTGGCAGAAGCCACAGGAGCAGGCTCGCAAGATTCTGATGGTCAGCCAGGATCGCATGTACGCCTTTAACGCGCAAAAGGAAATCGTGATTGTCGACACCGCGGACGGCAAGCTCGTTGGCAAGTTGCCGTACCGCAAGTTCACGTTGACGCCTACCAACGACCGGACAGACCGAATGTTCCTGACTACTCAGGACGGGTTGATCGTGTGCCTCAAGGAACGTGACTCCGCGATTCCTTCGTATCATCTGCATCCGGAGCGGCGCCCGATTCTGCCTGAGATCACTCCGGAAGAGGGAATGGAAACGCCGGCCGATGGGATGCCTGCTGAGCCACCGGCCGATGCAGCGGCCCCGGCTCCCGAGATGTAACAAGTGCCGCCGGGAGTCAGGCCATGCTCTTCCGGTTCTGCGCAGCGATGACGCTCGTGGTCCTGATCGCCTCGGCGGGGATTACGCTGGAACGTCGCATTCTCGATTTGAAGCGGCAGCAGACGTTGCAAGTCTATCGCCTGGCCCAAATGGAAGAGCGGTATGCGCGACTGAAGCTGCGCTGCGAGGAGCTCAACGCCCCAGCGTTGTGGATTGAGAGCCTGGAAACTGCAGAGGCCCCCTCGAAGCCCACACGGAGGCGATAACACCATGTCGTCTCTGCCTGTGGATCGAGAACCGGCTCTCGCGTGGCGCTCGATCAGCGTCCTGGCCGGACTCACACTGGTCTGGCTCGTGCTGATCGGACGACTGGTTCAGGTCCAGGGAGTCCAGCAGGCTCGTTTCGCCAGTCGGGCTTCCCGCCAGCAGATTCACATCGAGAAGATTCCGGCTCGCCCGGGGGATCTGCTCGACCGGCAGGGGCGATTGCTCGCGACCTCGATCACCTCGCAAAGCCTGTACGTCGATCCGGCTCGCGTGACCGATTCGCTGGCGACAGCTTGCGCCCTGGCAGAGGCCTTGGAAATCGATCCGGTCGAACTTCAGAGCCGACTGATCGCCCAGTCCTCGAAGCGATTCCTGTGGGTCAAGCGGCGGCTGACCGAGGCCGAGGTCGATCGAGTCCTGGCGGCCCAACTCCCCAAGGCTGAGTGGGGCTTCCAGCAGGAGTACCTGCGCGTCTACCCGCAGGGACCACTCGCCGCCCATGTCCTCGGTTGGCGCGACATTGATGGAGTCCCGCACGGCGGAATCGAAGAGTCACTCAACTCTGCCATTCTGGGGGCACCCGGCCAACGACGGGTGATTCGTGACGCTCGTGGATTCGTGATCGATGTCGTCGAAGAGCATTCTCAGTCTGCTCAGCCGGGACAGAACCTGTTCCTGACACTGGATGTTGTGGCGCAGTACCAACTCGAGAAACATCTGGATGGGTTGATGGCCCGGCACGCGCCGGTCGGGGCGTGCGCTGCGGTGATGGACCCGCGCACGGGCGAGGTTCTGGCCATGGCCAGCCGCCCGGCGTTCGATCCGACTCATCCGGAACTGGCTCCGCAGAACTCCTGGCGAAACCTGTTGATTCAGGCTGCCTACGAGCCCGGCTCCACGGTGAAACCGGTCGTCGTCGCGGCTGCGCTGGATCGAGGAGTCATCCGCGAGACCGACTCGTTCGATTGCGAACGGGGAGCTTACCGCATGGGGCCGCGAATCCTGCACGATCACCATCGCTACGGCGTCCTGAGCCTCAAGGATGTGCTGGTCAAGTCGAGTAACATCGGCATGGCCAAAATCGGAGAAAAGCTGACGAACCCGCAGCTGCATGAAGTCATGTCCGGGTTCGGGTTCGGGCAGCGGACGGGTATTGAACTGCCAGGAGAACTGGACGGCACACTCCACCCGCTCTCGCGCTGGACGGTCTACTCGACCGGGTCGATCCCGATGGGCCAGGAGCTGACGGCGACTCCACTCCAGGTGTTGGCCGCACATGCCGCCCTGGCGAATCGTGGAGTGGCGATGTCTCCCCATCTGGTTCGAGAGACGGGCCGCTCGGGCAGCGCCGCCGCGAATCTTTACTCGGCCCAACTCGTCAGCTCCGCATCCGCCCGCTGGGTCGTCGAACAGGCTCTGGTCGAAGTGGTCCAGCGTGGAACCGGGACCAAGGCCCAGATCGAGGACGTCACGCTGTTCGGCAAGACGGGAACCTCGCAGAAGATGTCTGCCGATGGAAAGTATTCCCACTCCCGGCATATCAGCTCGTTCGTGTGCGGTGCTCCGGCGGAAGCTCCCCGAGTCGTCGCGATCGTCACCGTCGATGAGCCGACCCGAGGCGGCAGTGACTACGGAGGGATCGTGGCCGCTCCCGTGGCAGCGGCAATCGTTGCCGATGTTTTGAAGTCCATGAACAGTCCGCGCTGAGTCCAGCGGCAGAAATGGGCCATTGGGGCTGCGAGCTCTGGGGGAGAACGCGGTCTCGGATTGACAGGCAATTCACTTGTGAGGGATACCCCGCGCGAATCCACCCCGCCGCGCCGCTGCGGGGGCTGGATCTTGTCGACCCGCCCGGGATGGCTGTCATGCGTTTGAACTTCGGTCTGGCCTTGATGCAGGCTCTGCTCTGCAGCCTGTGGGGCGGTGTCCAGCTGTCGGCTCAGGACTTCGATTCTTACGAGATCGATGACCGTCCCGACTCGATCATCAATGCGCCCGATCCGTCGGAGCACACGGGTCTGCTGGGAAAGGTCTATCTGCAGCAACGGTATGTCTACCTGGGGATTGATGATCGCGAAATTCGCCAGTTCGACAAGTCGGTCCAGGGGTTCGATACGTTTCTGAACCTGCCAGTGACAACGCTGGATCTTCCCCACCCCATCGATCTGGACGTGTTCTTTGGGTATGCGAGTTTGGGATTCAAGGGCTCTGAAGACTTTGGTCCCCCGATTGATATGCGAATGTCTGTGAATGCACGTGCGGACAACTACGTCGTCGGAACCACGATCTACCCCACCCTTGCCGAGGGTTTTCGACCGTTCGTGCAGGTGGGTGCGGAGTTTACCCGTGCCGAGGCCAACTTCGCGATTGGTCCCGATCCCTTGAACATGGCTGCGTTCAGTGAAGTCGACAATGACACCAGCCTGTTGCTGAACGTCGGTTTCGAAGCGGACATTCTCGACGTTCTCGGGTACCGGGTGACGCTCGATCTGGAGACCGAGGACCGGTTTCGGGACTCGACCCTCATGAACGACCTGATCCTCTGGCCCCACGAACGGATCTACGTTCGCGGTGGTATCGCCACTTCCCTCGATGGAGGCGGGCTCGGATTCACTATCGGCGGCGGACTGGCGTTCTAATGGCCGGTTGAAAAGCCTCGTCGAGTGGGCTTCCTGGCCGGGACTTCCTGGAACACGGCATGGGCGAGACGCCCATGCTACGTGGCATGCTGGTCGGTGTTGCTGGGCTTGAGGCGATTCAGCCGCTCGGCTTGTCGAGCAATGATCAGCAGCCACGTGCATCCCCCGAGAATACCGATCCGATTCAGCCACCCGACCGGGGTGTCCGGACTGAAGACGCCTTGGTGCTGTGTCGCGATGGCTGTGATGCCAACAAACGAAATCAGGAATCCGGTGATCACGATCCCAGTGGCGAACCAGACTGCCTGGCGAGCGGACTGCCACGCGGAGGACCTCAACAGTCGGACGCTGAAGATCAACGTTCCGAGGAACCCCAGCAGACCGAGTGCTCCGGCCAGATTGTGAGTGTTGCCGCTGGTCGTTCGGGACGCGACGGGCGTATTGACTGGATCAGTCACAAAGATCGCCGCCAGCACCAGGCCGAGAGTTCCGATCAGGAACATCCCGCTTCCGATCTTGCCCCAGACCGTCGCCAGGGACTCTCGTATCGCCCACCATGTCATGACGTTGGCGATCGCGAGTGACACGAAGGCCAGCTGCATGACCCATCCGTGCCGACCGATCGCGTACTCGCTGATGAAGTGCCACGAAGGAGCCACATCGGATTTGATGAGGTGCAGGCACGCCAGCAATCCCACGAACAGTCCATTGAACAGCACCGAAAGTCGAGCCGCTGACATCGATCATCTCCGTTAGAGTTGTTGATCCGATGGGCCGGGAGTTGGCGCTCAGCGCCGCGACTCGTCGGCCAGGATGCCGTCCAGGCGTTGGTATCCGGTCGAGACTCCGCGTTCCATTCCCGAGGCAATGGCTCCATCGCGGGCTTCTTTGGAGGGAAACAGTAGCGTCATGCGAAGCAATGTCTGATCGTTTTTCTCGGTCAGTTCGATCGTCGCCAGGAGTTCCCCCAGTGCAACCCCTCCGACTTCCATGTTCTCGGTGTGAACGACTCGCTCGTGCGGAACCACTTCCTGATTGACACCCCAGATGACCATGGCGGGCTGGCCGTCGGGACCGTTCCACACCCAGCGAAAAGGATCCCCGACGTTCTGGCCACCTTCGCAGACCGTCATCGTCCAGCCTTCCGGAGCATAGATCCAGCGCCGAATCCACTTCGGATCGGTCATCGCCTCCCACACAAGTCGGCGGGGGGCGTCAAACTCTCTGGTCATCACAATTTCGAGGTCGGACGGGGTGGTCACCTGGAGCGTGCGAATCATCGTTTTTCTCCTGCAGCGTTCTTGGAAGCCGGACTGCCGGGGCGCGACTTTTCCGAGGCCTTGAGTTCTTCCAGCAGATTATCGAGGCGCTGAAAGCTGGACTCCCAGAACTTGCGGTACGACTCCAGCCATTCGGACGCCTGTGACAGCGGCTCCCCCTGAATGCGGCACAAGTGGGTTCTTCCCACCAGCCGACGTTCCACCAGACGGGCTCGCTCCAACACGCGGACATGCTTGGAAGCTGCGGGAAATGACATCCGGAGCGGGGCAGCCAGCTCGGTGATGTTTCTTTCGCCCTCGGCCAGCCGCAGCAACATCGATCGCCGCGCCGGATGAGCCAGGGCATGAAAGATCGAGTCCAGTGATGGCGCACGTTGTTTAACCATGTAGTTTAGTATAGAGCATCGTGGTGGAATGTAAACCATGTGGTTTAGAAAGGGCCCCTCCGGATCATGGTGATCACGAACTCCTCTTGAGCTGTGGCCGGGGCTTGGGAATACAATCTGCCGGGTGCCGATTCGGCAACTTGGCAGTTTCTCAGGATCTTCCTCATGCGTCCGTTCCTCGCCAGCTTGTTCACTGGCGTCGTCGCCAGTCTGCTCACACTGTGGCTCGTCGATGCCAGACGCTCCACGACCGCTGAGGCTCAGAGCCCCGCCATCGGCACGGAGCGCAGCCGCGCTCCGTCGACTCCCATTCCGCGCAAGGTCGCCCCAGGGCTGTTCGACGAACGCGGTCTCACGCCGGAAGAGGTGATCAACGTCTCGGTCTACGAGACCTGCAACCGCAGCGTCGTCAATATCTCGACGGTCAGCGTGCGTCCCGATGGGTTCTTCCGGATGGCGATCCCCGAAGAAGGGGCTGGGTCGGGAGCCATCATCAGCAAAGAGGGGCACATCCTCACCAACTTTCACGTCGTCGAAAACGCCAAGCGGATCCAAGTCACGCTCTACAACGGCGAGTCGTACACCGCCAAGGCGATCGGAGCCGACCCGGTCAACGACATGGCTGTGATTCAGGTGGAGGCCCCCGAGGAAGACCTCTTTCCGATTGAGCTCGGGGACTCGGACACAGCTCAAGTCGGCATGCGCGTTTACGCCCTCGGAAATCCATTCGGTCTGGAGCGGACGATGAGCGTGGGGATCATCTCCAGCCTGAACCGCACCCTGGAGATCCAGGAGAACTGGGTCATCAAGTCGATCATTCAGATCGACGCCTCGATCAATCCCGGGAACTCGGGGGGGCCGCTGATCGACTCCCACGGGCGGATGATCGGGATCAACACAGCCATTGCCAGCCGCGTGGCCCAGAGCGCCGGGATCGGATTTGCGATCCCGATCAATCTGGTGAAGCGGGTCGTGCCGGAACTGATCGAGCATGGGCATGTCGTGCGCGGCGATATCGGGATCACGCAGGTCGAGGTTGTTGAGGACGGACTGCGGGTCTATCGACTGGAGCCCAAGGGGGCTGCGGCCCTGGCGGGTCTGAAGGGCCCCAAGATCAGCAAACGGGGAGTTTTCGTCGTCGAGGATCTGGGAACTGCGGACGTGATCGTGGCGGTCGACGGGGAGAAAGTCTCAACCCCGGCCGAGTTTCTGGGCTTCATTGAGGGCAAGAAGCCCGGTGATCGCGTCAAGCTGACCGTCCTGCGCGATAAGCGACCGGTCGATATTGAGATTGAGTTGGGCGGAGAAGAGGCGCCCAAGGGGCGGAAGCCGGCTGGGGAGTGACCGGGGAGAGAAGAATTGCCTTCACATTTGACTCGCAAGTTCCTCGTCGGCCTGATGATTCTAAGTCTGATCGGCGGAATCGGGTCCGCGTTCGTTACGGGAGTCGGCACATCCTCAAGGGCAGAGATCATACTGACCTCAGTCATCGCGATGGTGGCGGTTCGCTACGTATGTGAAAAGAGCTCCTGGTACCGAGTTCTCGCATCTTGGGGCAAGGCCCTCTGCTGTCCGATGGCAGTGGGGCGACTTGGTGTCATCTTGGCTGGCGGAGCTCCTTTGAAATCGGCTTCGGTTGAGTTGGAAGCGATTTCATGTACCGGCCTCTGCTTGATTTACGCCTTTGTCCCTTGGCCGTGGAAGCTCTCCGTATCGACAGGTCCCCGTTGAGGCCTACCCCACCAGGATCTGGCGTTCGAGTGACTCGACCAGTTCCTCAACCGTCCATTCGCCGCCGCCGATTCGCAGGCGGGTCTGGTTCTTCAGCAGCTCCGTCACGCGCCGCTCGGCGGAGACGACCGTGCTGTGGTTGCGGCCTCCAAAGAACTGACCGATCTCGGAGTACGCGGTGCCCGTGAGCCTGCGAGCCAGGTACATCGCCAGCATCCGCGGCTGGCTGGCGGCGCGGGTGCGTTTGTCGGAGCGCAGGTCTTCGAGCGTCAAGCCGAATGTCTGGCAGACAGCCTGCTCCACATCCGCCAGCTTGACGATCTTGAGGCAATCCCGCTCCAGCCGGCCGAGCGCCTCTTTGGCGACGCCGACGGTGATCAGCCGCTTGGTGACAGAGGCCCAGTTCTGGAGCGTGTTCATTGCTCCTTCGAGTTCGCGGACATTGTCCTGGAACCGAGCGGCGACGTAGCTCACCGCTTCGTCGTTCATGGAAACTTCGAGCGACTCTCGCAGCGAGGCCACGATCTGCCGCCGTGTCTCGGGATCCGGGGAATCGATCCGGCAGACCAGTCCCGAGGTGAAGCGTGACAGGATCTCGGAACTTGTCCGCGTGAGCAGGTTCGGGTGGCGATCCGCCGCAACGATCACCTGACCGCCACGCGACTCGATCCGCCGCAGGGTGTTCAGAAACTCGTCCTGGATCCCCTTCTTGCCGTCGAAGAAGTCGATGTCATCCATCACCAGAACATCGATGTTCCGGAACCGCTGGCGAAAGCTGGCTGTGGTGCGGGCGTCGAGGGCCTGTGTGAAGTAGTTCGAGAAGGTTTCGGCCGACAGGGACAGGATCTGCTTGCGGGAGTCCTCCCGCCGCAGCTGCTGGGCGATCCCTTCCAGCAGATGGGTCTTGCCGTTGCCGACACTGCTGTAGAGGTAGAGTTGCCGACCGACGCCGGACAGGATCTGCTGAACTCCGCTCCAGGCGAGCAGGTTGCTGCGACCGGGAACGAACGAGGCCAGGTCCCGGAGCCGACGTCCAGCGGTCGGGCGCGACGAGGCCGCCGTTTCGACATCGCGCGTCGTACGGGCCACTGACAACGGAGCCGTCGCGTCCGAGTCGATGCTGGGGGCGGGCGCCGTCAACCCGTCATCGTAGGTCCAATGCACCGTCAGTCCCGGCTGCAGTTCGTCGACAATGCGACGAACCACGGTACGAAACTGCTTCTGCAGCCAGCCAACGAGGTACGAACTTCCGCAGGCGAGTGTCAGCTCGGAATCGGTACGCAGGACGCGCACCTTGTGCGCGAACCATTGCTGATACTTGGAGGCCCCCAGTTCGGCCTCCAGTCTTTCCAGGAATTGCAAGGAGAAATCACGATCACCACCATGAAGCTCGGGCGGCATCTTGCAACCCTCGATGCACACCCTCCCATGGAACAAGACCCTAATGGTCCCGACCGGGCGGTTCCTCCCCTCACGCAACACACCCCCACGACGGTCAGGCTCTGACCGCCTTGATGTGCAGCTTGATCTGGGGGGAACAAACCAGCTTCCCGCAGACGTTCCAAGAACGCTTCCGCAGGAGATCCGGTGTGCAGATGACTTTGGACGAAAGGTCGAACCGGGGAAGGCTCGACCACACTCAGTGACGTGATCCTATCGAGACCACCCCCCACGTCAAACGAGAGGCCATTTCGTTTCCCGCAGTGGAACTTGCGAGTGTGGTCGTTCTGGGGCATTGCTCGATTTTGACTGAAGAACCGGGAAAAAACGCGGTGTGAATAATCTGTTTGCAACTGAATTCCCGACGGCGTAGACCTTACAGAGCGAGTGCTCCTTGTTGATTGTAAGTCGTGTTGAGAAAAGGTCTTGCGGATCGCTGACGCTTGTTGGCGTCCAAAGTGCCAATGGCAGGTTCTGCCACACTCTGCGCGTTGCAGGCGGAATAACTGTCAAATCTTCTCTGATCGCTTCGTTGAACGCGGGGAATTCAGATTTGCCGAAAGTCGCACCACCGGCTCGGAGATTGGCCTGCAGATGGGCCGAAAGAATGGGCAGGTGGACCCACACACTGTCGTAGCGAGTGGGGATCAGACCCAGGAAGGCCAATGACGGCCAACCAGTCAGCTTCCCACCGCAAACTCCCCCGGGAACATTTGGAGATCTCAAGATGAAGTGGACGACTCTGACCGCCGCTCTGGTGCTGGTTGCAGGTTCTAGCGTTGCTAACGCTGGTCTGTTCCGGCTCCACCGGCACACCTGTTGCGATTCGGCTCCGAGCTGTGCAGCTCCTTGTGCCGACGCATGCGGTGCTGGCCCCAGCTGTGCAGCTCCTTGCGGAGCTGGTAACGGCTGCGGTGCTGCTCCAACCTGTGCTGCTCCTTGCGGCAATGGTTGCGGTGCTGCTCCGACCTGTGCAGCTCCTGTCGCTGCTTGCTGTGCTCCGGCTCCAGCTGATTGCTGTGCGCCAACGAGCTGCTGCAAGCCACGCAAGTGCTGCAACCTGGGCAGCCTGCTGAAGAAGTGCCGCCTGCCGAAGATCCGTTGCAAGAAGAGCTGCTGCGATAGCTGCGACACCGGTTGCGGTGCTGCTCCTAGCTGTGCTGCTCCTTGCGGCGACGGCTGCGGTGCTGCTCCGACCTGTGCCGCTCCTTGCGGCAACGGCTGCGGTGCTGCTCCGACCTGTGCAGCTCCCGCTGCTTGCGGACCAAGCTGTGCCGCTCCTTGCGGTGCTTGCAACTAACTCCCCGGTCGCTTCGGCGACCTGTGGTTAGATGACAAACTGACGCCGACTGGTTCCTTGGGATCAGTCGGTGTTTGTCATTTGGGGGATGGCGAATGGCGAATGGCGGAGGGCAGATGGCAGATGGCGGATGGCTAGCAGCAGCATTGAGATGTGCGGGCTGTTCCGGTTCGGTAATTGAGGTAAGGAAGGCACGGGGCACCCCAGGTAACGATGGTTAGCAACCTATGAATCAATCATCTCCTGCCGAGTGAGCCGACGATAACTCGAAGTGTGTTGGCAGCGATTGCGCCAGGCTTCGGGAGAGTCCGCACATGCGGAAACATAGCGACCTTCGATCGAGAACCTGGACCTCTTTGGTTCTGGCCAGTCTGACGGCAGTCGGCTGTCACCAGACCCACAAAGATGTCAGCTTCCTCGGAGATGCCGAGCAGGACCACTACCGGGCACATGCCACGGCGGTGGAATACCCGGACGTTCAAACCGAAACTCCGCCGCTCGTCCGAGACTCACTGCCGCCTCGGACGCTGGACAGCCAGGATCACTGCGAGATCCGCGACATCACGCTGGCGGAGGCGATCCATTTGGGGTTTTCCCATAGCGAAGTCATCAAGGCCGGGGCTCAGTTTCTGCAATCCACTCAGTTCGGAAACGCTGATCGTGTACCAACCACTTTCGACCCCGCCATCCAGGAATCTGGTGTTCTGTTCGGAGGTCGAGGCGTGGAGGCTGCCTTGGCCGACTTTGACGCTCAAGTCAATTCCAGCATGCGCTGGGGACGCAACGAGCTTCCGGGAGTCGCCGGTCCTGATGTCCCGAATACTGCGAACTTCTCATCCGACCTTACCAAAACGTTTGGCAACGGATCGAGCATCGGCCTCTCGCATGACGTCAATTTCTTGAATTCCCCTGCAGGGAATCCGAACTACGCTGGGAATTTCGGAGTCGGTTACCGCCATCCCCTGCTCGCCGGAGCGGGTACCGAATTCACTCGGATCGCAGGCCCGATCTCGCGCAGCTTCGGCGGTATCACCGGGGTCTCCCAAGGCGTGGTCATCGCCCGGATCAACAACGATCTGGTGATCTGTGACCTGGAATTGGCCCTGCGGGATCTGGCGCGGGACATCGAGAACGCATACTGGAGTCTCTATCTGAGCTACCAGCTCTACGATACGGCCAAGCAGGCCTACGATGCGTCGGTTGAGGCATCTCGCATCGCCGACCTGACTGCGGGAAATACTCTCCCGGCGGACAATGGTCCCAAGGCCCGCGATCTGCTGTACGCAGCCAAGGCCGCTCGAGACACGGCCCGCTCCAACCTGTATGCCCGCGAGAACGACCTGCGCTGGCTGCTGGGGCTGCCGGTCAATGACGACCGCATCCTGCGGCCTTCCGATGAACCGGCGACGGCGGAGATTGTGCCAGACTGGCACCACTCGCTCAGCGAGGCCCTGACGCACCGCGTCGAACTACGCCGCCAGAAGTGGGGCATCAAGAGTCTCGATCTTCAGCTGTCAGCAGCCCGTAGCCTGACCCGTCCGCGACTGGATGCTGTCGGCAATTACCAGATCAACGGCCAGGGCGACAATCTGATTTCCTACGGTGATGGAAACTCCTTCTACCAGGGAATCACCGGCAACAAGAGCACGGGCTGGGGTGCCGGACTGGAAATGACGATGCCGATCGGTCTGCGATCGGCCCACGCGCAGGTGCGCAATTACGAACTTCGACTTGCCAAGGCCAACAAGATTCTGCAGACCTCGGAGGAAGGAATTGCCCACGAACTGGCGGCCGCCTTCCAAGAGTTGGCTCGCACATATGCCGTCGCACAGTCCAACTACAACCGCTACCTGGCCGCTGAGGAGAACGTCCGGATCACCAAGCTGGAGTTCCAGGTGGTCGACATGGACCGGTATCTGGACGCGTTGCCCTCCCGAGCGCGAGCCCAGCAGGCGTACTATGAGAGCCTGATCGAATACAACCGGGCCATCACGAACCTCTACTATCGCAAGGGCACCCTGCTGGCGCACGACAACATCCAGATCGCCGAAGGGGGCTGGTCGCCGGAGGCCTATCACGACGCCAACCGGCTGCACCTGCGGCGGGCCTATGGCCATGAGATCGATGTCGAGGCGGCTCCCCAGGAATTCGTCCTGCCCGTTCCGGCTGACCGAGTCGACTTCACGACGTATGAGGCTAGCCCGACCGAGCCACAGCCAGCTGCAGAAAAGCAGGACCAGGAACCGGCCGAGTACAACCCGCCCGCAGCGAACTGAGATCTCCGCCAGCGTGCTCCATTACGAAACCGCTTCGACTTCGAACCCCTTGCGGTAGGTCTTGGTGAGCAGTTTGTTCGCCTCGGCGATGTTCGTGATCTTCAGGGCATTCACGTCCCACTCCAGGGTCTTTCCCGGATGCAGAGCGGCGATGTTGCCCAGCTGGACCGTCTCAGTCAGCGGACCGGCATAGTGGAAGCCGTCGCTGGTCCGAGTGTTGCTCAGGACCGCGTCAACCCACACGTGCCAGTGGGACAGACCCTTCTCTTCGGGGTTCTTGAAGTCCGCGAACTTGGCTTGAGGGTAGAGCTGCGGCATCCCGACATGTGGCAGCACCATCGTGCCCCCTTCTCCGATAAAGAGTGATCCGCCTCCGGGCAGATCCTTGCCATCGGGCAGCTGAGCCAGCTCGCGCGGTGGCTTGCGGCCTCCGTCGTACCAGGTCACGGTCAGGTCGCCGTCCTTCGTGTACTTGGTGCCGGGGAAGACATAGGTCACCGTCTCGGGGCCGGGCCAGAGCTCCGGGTTGAACCCCTCGTGATCGCACTTGATGGTCTTGGGCGCGGTCAGATCGAGAGCGGTAAAGACCGGGTCGAGGACGTGACAGGCGAAGTCGCCCAAGGC
Organism: Planctomycetaceae bacterium; assembly: GCA_044337025.1. GTDB lineage: Bacteria > Planctomycetota > Planctomycetia > Planctomycetales > Planctomycetaceae > TH-plancto1. The sequence continues at coordinate 95,160 of JBIIOI010000010.1, read as the reverse complement.
ACCCGAACCGAAGTCCTGCCAGTCCCGCCACTTGAACGGGTGATAAACCTCGGGAGCATACGGCCGCTCGGGAGCTGCCCCGATCCAGAGATTCCAATCGAGCGACTTAGGCACCTCTGCTGAGTCGGGCCGGGCCTTGCCTCCATAGTAATTCTGGCCTTTCACTCCGACCCAGGAGTGAACTGCCGTGATCTTGCCGATCACCCCTTCCTTGAGCAGCCGCGTTCCCATGCGGTACTCCAGATTCGAGTGAATCTGATTCCCCATCTGCGTGATCAGCTGCTTCTTGTCGGCCAGGAGCCGCATCTGCCGGGCTTCCCACACCGTGTGCGTCAGCGGCTTCTGGCAGTAGCAGTGTTTGCCGCGGTTCATCGCGTACATCGCTGCAGGAGCGTGCATGTGGTCGGGAGTCGACACGATCACCGCGTCCAGCTTGTCACCGAGCTTGTCGATCATCTCGCGGTAGTCGGCGAAGTGCGCCACGCCTGGAAAGTTCTTGTCGACCTGATCAAATCGGGCCGAGTCGACGTCGCAGAACCCGACGAACTTGACCTTGGCATGACTGCCGACATTCGACAGGTCGGCCCAACCCATCCCGTTGGCCCCGATGGCAGCTACATGCAGTTCTGTCTTTTGTGTCTGAGCTGACAAGACCGCCGGGGCCGCCAGCGTGGCTGCAGCCCCAGCTGCGGTGGTCTGCAGGAACTGACGGCGATTGATGGACCGAAATAACATGACGGACTCCTGAGGACAGATCAGAGAATGTGGATTCATTCGTATTGAACGCGATTGCAGCTGCAGGAGCAAGTGATCAATCAGGGCAGTGGGGAATGGGCAGTGGGCAATGGTGGGATGCCCACTGCCTATTCCCCACTGTCTCGAACAACAGTTCCCCCCCGCTTGCGCCAGTGAGGCGAATTCGATACAGTGGCACACGTCGATCCGACGTTCACTGGGAGAACTGTGATGAAGCTGCGTTGCTGGGTGTGCTGTCTGGTTTCGGGAGCGATCGCCATGCTGTTGCTGGCGATGAACAACGGGGTGTCTGAAGCTGCGGACAAGATCGATGTGCTGATCGTAGACGGCCAAAACAACCACGACTTTGTGCGGACGACCCCGTACCTCAAGAAGGTCTTGGAGAGCACCGGTCGGTTTCGAGCCTTTGTCGTGACCACGCCTCCCCGGGGAGCCGAAGCCGGGGCCTGGAAAGGGTTTCGCCCGCAGTTTTCGGACTACGACGTCGTCCTCAGCAACTACAACGGCGAGACCTGGCCCGAGCATGCCCGCACCGCTTACGAAGAGTTCGTCCTCAACGGCGGCGGCGTGATGAATGTCCACGCGGCCAACAATCCCTTCCCGGACTGGCCCGTCTGGAACGATATGGTCGGCCTCGGCTGGCGCGACAACAAATTCGGTGACCGGATCACCGTCGATGCCAACGGCAAGCAAGTGCGGACCGCCAAGGGAGAAGGCCCCGGAGCCGGGCATGGGAAGCAGCACCCTTTCACCATAATCACCCGTGATCGCGAACACCCGATCATGAAGGGGCTGCCCTTGGAGTGGATGCACCCGCAGGACGAGCTGTACCACGGCCAGCGCGGACCGGGGAACAACATGAACATCCTGGCGACGGCATTCAGCTCCAAAGAGTCGGGCGGAACCGGTGATCATGAGCCGATGGTCTGGTGGATTCCCGCAGGCAAGGGACGCGTCGTTACGACCGTTCTGGGCCATGTCGGCGGCAATCAGGATCAGGAGTCCTGGCCGATGCGCTGTGCCGGGTTCCAGGCGATTGTCACTCGCGGAACCGAGTGGGCCGCCACCGGCGAAGTCACGATCGAGCTGCCCAAGGACCTGCCCACCGCCGAGAAGGTCAGTCTGCTTCCTTAGTACGTTCTCTTCCTCCACTCTCCCCCCGGGAGAGGGGCCGGGGGTGAGGGTTGTCGACCTGTCTCGGATGTCTCGCTGTCGTCCAAGGTCGTCCCTTTGTTGCGGCTCAGCAGGAGCTTCGCCCTCCCGGCTGCCAATTATCTCGGACCACTGATGCGCCCCGAACTGGAAACTGTCCTGAAGACCGCCCTCAACGGCGGCTCGTCGTCCTCGGCTCAAATCGCTGAGGCATTTGGCGTCATCATGGATGGACAAGCCGATCCGATCGAAATCTCGTCGCTGCTGACAGCTCTTACACTGCGAGGAGAGACTTCGGCGGAACTCGCGGGAGCTGCTGCTGCGATGCGGGCCCGGGCCACGCGCATCCCGACCCGGACCACGGGACTGCTCGACACCTGCGGTACCGGCGGGGACCAGCTGCATACCTTCAACATCAGCACAGCTGCCGCCATCGTGGCCTCAGCTGCGGGAGTCCCGGTCGCCAAGCACGGCAACCGTCAGGCCAGCAGCAAGAGCGGGAGCGCTGATGTCCTGGAAGCGCTGGGGGTGAATATTAACCTCACTCCCGATGCAGTCGGCCGCTGCATCGACGAGATCGGCATTGGCTTCTGCTTTGCCCGTCTACTGCACCAGGCGATGCAGCATGTCGCCCCTGTCCGGCAGAAGCTAGGCTTTCGCACGATCTTCAATTTACTCGGCCCGCTGACCAACCCCGCGGGAGCGGAGTATCAGCTTCTCGGCACCAATCGTGTGGCAACAGCGAAGAAGCTGGCAATCGCGAAGGCCGAACTGGGAGGAACCCGCACGCTGGTCGTCTGCGGAGCCGACCAGCTGGACGAGGTCTCGCTGTGGGGGACAACCACGGTGTTCGATGTGCAGGGAAGCCAGATCACCGAACACCACTGGACTGCCGCCGACATGGGGCTCTCCGAGTGCCGCGTGGAAGCCCTGACGGTCGACTCCCCGGCGCAAAGTGCCGAAGTCATCCGCAAAGTCCTGGCCGGACAACGCGGACCGGCGCGGGATATCGTTCTCGCCAATGCCGGTGCCGCTCTGCTGACTGCCGGGAAGGCCCACCAACTTCGACAAGCCGTCGAACTGGCTGCGAATGCCATTGACTCTGGCTACGCCGCGAAGAAGCTCGAAGCCTTGACCTCAGCCAGCCAGCGTCCGTAACTCGACTGGCGAGAGGTTCAGCAACGGGTGACGCGAACAGCGGTGACCTTGTACTCCGGGATCTTGGCCACGGGATCGAGCGGTGTGGACTGAGTCAGCTCGTTGGCGTTACTCGGCTGGTTGAAGTGGAAGTTGGCAAAGACCACGCCCTCCGCCACTCGATCCGTGACCCAGGCGGAGGCTGTGATCGTACCGCGACGGGATTCGAGTTGGACGGTGTCCCGATCCCCAACCCCCAGCTTCGCAGCATCCGGCGGCGAGATCTCGATGACCGGCAGTGGACAGGCCGCTTGCAGACCCTGGCTGCGATGGGTCATCTCGCCCGCATGCCAGTGGTAGAGAACGCGTCCCGTGGTCAGAAGAAACGGAAACTCGGCATCGGGGAGTTCGTGCGGATCGAGATGTTCGGTGAGATGAAACCGGCCCTTCCCGCGCGTGAATGTGCCCTGATGCAGAATTGGTGTGCCGGGAGACTGCAGGTCTTTGACCGGCCACTGTAGACGCTCGCCCTGCTCCAGTCGCTCGTGCGTGACTCCTCCATAGATGGGCGTCAGGTGCCGAATCTCTTCCATGATCTCGGCAGGGGAGGCATAGTCATACGCAGCCGACTCGGCAGCCGGTGTTCGCTGCTGCAACGTCAGGCAGCGCTGGCCGAGTTCAGCGAGCACCTGCCACTCGGGCCGGGCCTCACCCACCGGCGGGATCGCCTGCCGGATGAGCTGCACGCGGCGTTCGGTGTTCACGAAGGTGCCATCACGCTCGGCAAACGATGTTCCCGGCAGCAGCACGTCCGCGAACTCAGACGTGGCCGAGGGGAATATCTCATGCAGGACCACGAACTCAGCTCGTGCCAGGCAATGCCGCACGTGGGCCGAGTTCGGATCGGTCAGCACCGGGTTCTCGCCCGTGATCCATAGTGCTCGCAAATCCCCCGAACCGGCGCAGCTGATCATCTCCGTCAGTGTGAGCCCCGGCTTCTCCGGGAACATCGCGTCTGCTGGCCCCCCTCTCCTTCCGGGAGAGGGGGTACTCCATGCGCGGGCATACCTCTCGCGCACCGCCGCATCCCCCACACTCTGATACCCCGGCAGCACGTTCGGCAGAGCCCCCATATCGCAGGCTCCCTGGACGTTGTTCTGTCCCCGCAGCGGATTCACTCCGCTGCCGGGAACGCCAAAGTTCCCCAGCAGCATCTGCAGATTGGCCAACGACAGCACATTCATAACACCGGTCACGTGCTGCGTGATCCCCATCGCCCAGATCGCGGCGGCGGGCTTCGTCGTTCCCAGAATCCGGGCTGCCTCTTCGAGGTCACGAACTGCCACGCCGGTAATCTCGGAGGCTCGTTCCGGAGACCAGGCTTGCAGCGACTCGGCAACGGCTTCAAAGTTCTCACAGCGGCTGGCAATGAAGTCGCGGTCCTCCCACTGGTTCTTCAGGATCAAGTGCATGAGCCCATTCAGCAGGGCGATGTCCGTGCCCGGTCGATGTCGCAGATGCAGCGCAGCGAACTCGACCAGATCGATCTTCCGCGGGTCGGCGACGATCAGCTTCGCCTCGCGCCGCAGCACCGCCTGCCGCAGCATTGAGCCAAACACAGGATGCTGCTCGGTCGTATTCGACCCGATCACGAAGAACGCCGCTGCCTGCTCAGCCACATCATCGAGCGAGTTACTCATCGCCCCCGAGCCGATCGCCATCCCTAGGCCTGCCACCGTTGAAGAGTGGCACAGCCGCGCACAGTGGTCGACGTTGTTCGTCCCGAAGACCTGCCGGGCGAGCTTCTGGATCAGATAGTTTTCCTCGTTCGTGCATTTCGCCGATGCCAGAAACCCAAGCGCGTCCGGTCCCGATTCGGCGTGAATGCGGGTCAGCTGACGAGCAACGAGGTCCAGGGCGGTATTCCAGTCGACATCAACCCACTCGCCCCGCGCTGATCTGGGAGACATCCCAGGCTCTGGCTCCCTCTCCCCACAGATTGTGGGAGATGCATGTCGAGCTGGATTGTGGGGAGAGGGTTGGGGTGAGGGGGCAGCGTGTTCCCCCTCACCCCGGCCCTCTCCCCCGCACGGAAGTTCAACATCAAAGGTCTCAGCTCTCTGCGGGGGAGAGGGAGATCGTCCACTGACCTGACCGAGGTACGCTTCCAGGACCTCCCGACGCACGCGAGGCCGAGTCAATCGCTCGGGATGATGGATGTAGTCAAACCCATACCGCCCCTTTACGCACAGGTGCATCCCGTTGACAGGAGCCTCGGGGTTGGACGTCACCCGGACCACGCGGTCATCGATTACGTTCAGATCGAACTGGCACCCGACGCCGCAGTAGGCACAGGTCGTCGTGACCCGGCGATCCGGCTCGCGCAGGCCGATCGCTCCACGGTCCGAGATCGCCCCGGTTGGGCAATACGCGGCGCACGCTCCGCACCCTTCGCATGCAGCCTCTTGCAGCGTAACACCGGCCCCCGCCTCAATGTGCGATTCGTGCCCGCGCTCGGCCAGTCCCCAGACGAACCGTCCCTGGACTTCGTCGCACGCGCGAATGCACCGCGTACAGAGAATGCACTGGTTGAGATCGACATGCAGAAACGGGCTGGGGTCCGAGTCCACGACGTACCGCGCAGGCTGCTCGCCGCTCGGCTCGATCTGGTATTCGCGCAGCAGCTGGTCCAGTTCGGTCTCGCGAGTGTGCTCGGTCGGCGGAGCGAATCCCCCTTGAGCAGTCAGCAGACGCAATACCAATTGCCGGGCTGCGATGACTTGCGGCGGATGCGTGCGAACCACAGCCCCCGCAGCTGCGGGTTGCTTGCACGCCGGAACCAGCCGTTCATCGCCGTTCAGCTCGACCAGGCAGATGCGGCACGATCCGACGTCGCTCAGGTCGGGATGATGGCAGAGTGTCGGAATCCGTACCCCGACCGAAGCGGCCGCCTGCAGGATCGTCTGACCTTCGACGAACTCGATAGGCTGGTTGTCGATCAACAGGTGGGGCACGGGGACCTCGACTCATGGGCTGCTTGTGCGAAGGGCCGTGCATACACCGTACCAGAACGTGTGTGAATTCTGTCGCCGTGCGGAGTCAGCAAATGGCCGAATTTCTCGAATTCCCTCAACACGCGATCCGAGGGACAGGGCAGCACACTGTGTGGCACCGACAGCCAAACATGTCTGGCCGGTTTGTGAAGCTGTCGGGTCGGGAGGGCGAGGCTCCCGCCGAGCCGCATGCGCGGATGCAAGGTGTACTCAAAGTCATGGCTCAGCCGGAGCTTCGCCCTCCCAGACCAAACTGGCCAGGCTGGTAAGTCCGTTCCACCGAGGCCAGAATTGGTTCTGTCGTCTTCAACTGCGAAGACGCCGACCTGCTCCGACCGCGAGAACGTCTGCCCGTGCTCGAGACCCCCAGCTCCTCTGGACCTCCGTCGCGGTGGCGGCGGCTGGCGATCCGACTCTTCGTTCGGGGGCTGGTGGTCTACCTGGGAGTTGTGGCTTTGCTGGCGGGACTGCAACGAACCCTGATGTACCATCCGCGGCGTGGGCCAGTTCCCATCGCCGAGGCCGGGGATCAGGCTCCGCATCTGCGCGAGGTCCGCGTCGCCGCCGACGATGGAACCCAGCTGCACGGCTGGCTCAGCCTGCACGATCCCCAGAGCCCAGTCGGAAAAACGGAACCGCTGGGCCAACTCGCCCACAGCGAGCGGCTGCTGGTCGTCATGTTCGCTGGAAACGCCGGGAACCGCGCCTCCCGACTCTCCCAGCTGGCGCTCTACAACGGGCTGGGCTGTGATGCGCTGCTGTGCGATTACCGAGGCTACGCGGAGAACGCGGGCTCTCCCTCCGAAGCGGCGCTCGTTCAGGATGCGAAGTCGGTCTGGCGTTACGCGACCGAAGAGCTCGGCGTCCCTCCGCAGCGGATTGTGATCTCCGGGGAGTCCCTCGGCGGCGGAGTGGCTGTCGCCCTGTGCAGCCAAGTCTGCCAGCAGCAGCAATCTCCGGCGGGGCTGATCCTGCGAGCCACGTTTTCCTCGATGGTGGATGCAGCTGCTCACAATTACTGGTGGTTGCCGGTGCGGTCGATTCTGATCGATCGTTACCCCTCGATCGATCGGATCGCGCACATCGATTGCCCGAGGCTGCACTATCACGGGGACCAGGACGAAGTGGTTCCGTTCTCACTCGGGAAGCGGCTCTTCGAGGCGGGGCCGGCCCAGTCGCGGGTCGGAATCGCCAGCCGGTTTGTGAGTATCCCCGGAGCCGGGCACAACGACATCTACAAACTCGGCGCGAAGGAGATCACCTCCGCGATTCACGAGTTACTTCAACAGGTCCGAAAGAATCACGGCGGGGCACTTCCCGAGTCTGGTGGACCGATGTGACTCTCGATCCGATCGCCAACGACTCATTTCTCCGATGAGCTGGCAGGTGCAGCAGCCATCGGCTTCAACCGGATCAGAACCTCATTCCGCCGAAGTGGCGGCGGCGTAAACGGTGGATCGTAACCCGCTCGCTCGGCAGTCGGTTCCGCTTCCAATCCACGGGCTTTCAGCCATTCGCGCAGCTTGGACTCCTGCACAGCGGCCTTCTCGGTATTCATTGAACCGGAGAAGCGAATCACGGCGAACCTTCCGCCGGGTCGCTTCTGAATCGAAACGTTCGGAGCTTTCGGAGTGGGGGCTCCCGCTTCCGCGACATCCTGTGGGAGCACAAACCCCATCTTTCCCGGAGTGTTCGCGTTGCCCGGCTCCATGAAGACTGGCGTCGTCATTTCAATCTTCTGGTCGGCTTCGTTCTTGCCGCTGATGTATCCGAACAGCCGCATGAAGCTGCCGTCGTTCCCACGAGCCTCGAATTTCGATTCCGTCGAAGCCAGCACCAGATCAGGGTACTCGCGAATTTCGATTGAACCGTCCGTTTCTACGACCTTGTAGGGTGCCGATTCATAGGCTGCCCGGGCTGCGACATTCCACGTCAGTGTGCCCAGCATCACCACGAATCCCACAATGGCCAGGTAGATCAATCGAGAACTCATCACACGCACTCCTTCGGGCAATCTGGGTGTCTTTGACAGTCTAGACGCAAGTGACTTCCGGACCAGCGAGACACGTTGGGGCTGGAGTTGAGACATGCATCTGATTCACGGGGGTCGGGGTCTGGAGCAACGCGGAAGGCCCCCCCGAGCACAGAGGAGTCGTGATCGTAGATCCGATCTGTTCTTCGGCTCCGATCTTGGCCGGGATGAGGTCACGGCCCGTCGCCTCTCACGGGGCCATCCGCTTCGCTTCTGACCCCGGCACGCCCTGCTTCGGGGCGGAGAAGAGTGGCAGTCAAACCGGGTACATCCGTCTCGCATGACTTCGCACAGTAGCCAGCGAGGCCCCCAATTTGCGAAACTCTTGTTCGGTCTCAACCATCGACCTGACGCTGGAGCCTCGCTATGTTTCCGATCCCGACTTCGATTGCCCGTCGTTCGTTCCTGCAGCGGAGCGGAGTGGGCCTGGGCTCGATGGCACTCGGCTCACTACTGGCTCAAGACGGGCACGCCGGGCAGGAGGTTCCGAAGTGGAACGGAGTGCTGACCCCGCACCACCCGCCGAAAGCCAAGCGGGTGATCTGGCTCTACATGGCCGGAGGGATGACGCACCTCGAAACGTTCGACCACAAGCCCAAGCTGGCCGAGCTGCACGGGCAGCCGATGCCCGAATCGATCACCAAGGGGCAGCAGATCGCCCAGCTGCAGGGGGCCAAGCTCAACTGCTTCGGCCCGCAGCACGCCTTCAAGCAGTACGGCCAGTCGGGGCAGTCGATCTCGGAGATCTGGCCTTTACTCGGCGATAAGTGTGCGGATGAGATGTGCATCGTCCGCTCGCTGCATACGGATGCGATCAACCACGATCCGGCCCACACCTTCATGAACACCGGCACCATGATTGCCGGTCGACCTGCGATGGGGTCGTGGCTGCTCTATGGGCTGGGGGCCGAGACCGAGAACCTGCCGGGGTTCGTGGTGATGGTCTCGACCGGGAAGTACGGCCAGAAGCAGCCGATCGCCGCGCGGCAGTGGCACTCGGGATTCCTGCCCGGGCAGTTCCAGGGAGTCGAGTTCCGTGGCACGGGCGATCCGGTGCTATACGTCAACAACCCCAAGGGAGTCACCACCCAGCGGCAGCGGGACATCGTCGACGCGGTGCAGTCTCTGAACGGACTGGCCAACGAACGCCTGTCCGATCCCGAGATCGCTACCCGCATCAGCCAGTACGAGCTGGCGTTCCGCATGCAGTCGAGCGTTCCCGAGCTGATGGATGTCTCGAAAGAGCCCAAGCATATCTTCGACCTGTACGGCACCCAGGGAGGCGACGGCTCGTTCGCCTCGAACTGCCTGCTGGCCCGCCGCCTGGCCGAACGCGGCACGCGGTTTATCCAGCTGTACCACCGCGACTGGGACCACCACGGAGCGGTCAAAGACCACAGCGCCGGGACCGCCAAGGAAGTCGACCAGGGCGTGGCTGCGCTGATTACGGACCTGAAGCAGCGTGACATGCTGAAAGACACGCTGATTGTGTTTGGCTCCGAATTCGGCCGCACCCCGATGGCCCAGGGGAACGGCCGCGACCACCACCTGGCCGGGTTCACCATGTGGTTCGCCGGCGGCGGCTTCAAACCCGGCCACAGCTACGGAGCCACCGACGAGTTCGGCTACCACGCCGTCGAGAACCGCGTCTCCGTCCACGATGTGCATGCCACGCTGCTGCACCAGTTGGGGATCGACCACAACCGGTTCACGTACAAGTTCCAGGGGCTGGATTCGAAGCTGACAGGGGTGGAAGGGGCACGGGTAGTCACGGAGTTGCTGTCTTAGCGAGCGGCAGATGTGAGTCTGGCAGCTGGCAGGGGAGTTGGGACTACACCCTGAGCGGAAGACCACGGCCTTCGCCAAGCCTCCGACCGTGCCACCCGATCCGCCGTGGGCTACGTCCCCTCCAACCATTCAAAGGGTATCTCGTCCACTGCAAGCGGGATCGAACGCTGTGCCTGGTGCCAGGCGGCACTCGACCAGCGCCAGCTGTACGGGCTTTCGACCAGCCCCTTGCGGACCGGGTTTGCGTGAACGTAATCGAGCATCGATAGCAGCGTCTTTCCGTTGACGATGTTCCGGTCGTAGCCCCCTCCAGACTGCCAGAAGAGTCGTTCCGTCCGCAGACCTCGCTGACGCGTGATCCGCGGCAGCCACTCTGGAGAATGGACTTGCAGGTACTCAATTGCCTGCCTCGCCACCGGGGCCTTGATCGCCTGGCGAATCTGGCTGATGTCATAGTCAGTCTGTCGGGGCCAGATGATCAGATGCACATGATCGGGCATGAAGACATACCCCCACAGGGCGAAGTTCAATTGCTGCCTCGCAACTTGGATCGAGTCGGCCAGCCATTGACAGGTACGTTCGGCTTTCAGAAATGGGAAACGCTGGTAGCAAGAGAACGTCAGCTCATGAGCATGAAGCGGTTCGTTGATGTTAACGCGATGACGCCTCGTCATGGTGGGGCCCCTGATCGTTGTGTGAATGACGACAATCATCTTGTATGAACTTGGTTGGGAAAACAAACAAAGAAGGGTGGCTGGGGTCGCAGCGCAGCGGAGCCCCCAGCGAGGCGCGCATACGACTGGCCCTCACTCATGACTCGCTCCGGCACACCGCGCTCGGACTGGGGGCTCCCGTTGGTCGACCCCAGCCACCCTGCCGGAGTGTGGGACAGAGATCCAGAGGTCTGCCAACATCAAGAGCGGCACGGCGTGAGCCTGCCGAGTGGGGATCGGCCTTTGGGGTATCGCCGTGTCTCTGGGTGCCCGTGGAGAAGACTCGGCAGGCTGACGCCGTGCCGCTCCTGGGGATGTGGGTCCCCTGTCGCTTGAGGGACCGAGCCCTCTTGTTGACAGTTCCCATGATGCTTCGGAAGAATTCCATCGCGACACGCAGATCAGACGTTCCCATCGTCGGAACTCGATTCTGCCGAACCTGGAGGGAACATCTTGCTCAAAGTCGCTGTCATCGTGGCCTTAGTGCTTCTGGCTCTGCTGGTGGCCTTCGTTGTCTACTTTCGGATATTTATCGCGCCGAAGATCAATCGGGCCAACAACCAGCGTCTGCTCAAGTTGATGACTCGCGGGGTGGAGCGAGTGGCTTATGTCGTTTACGCCAATCCAGTGCTCTATGAGAAGGGACCGTCGGGAGACCACAGCTACGCCCAGGTCGTATACACGACCGATCCCGATGACCCGCAGCTTCGAACCGATCTGGTCGCGATCGCTGACCGATTTCGGAAGTTCCAACGAGAGGATATGACGGACGAAACCGAGCGGCTGTTGGAGAGTGTGCTCTCGACCCAGATCCCGCTGTTGCGGTCGCTCCGACTCCCACCCCGCGTGGCGGGTGGAAGAACGGCGTTCACTGCCTCGATCACCGTACTCTGGGATCACTTCGTCCAGGGCAAGCTCGCTAGCCAGTATGTGCAGGTGCGGGCCATGGCGGACGAGCTGGATGAGATCGTGATGCTCGTCCCAGAGCCCGGCTCACCACTGGAAGGGCGACATCGAGCGACACTCGATGAGGCCAGGCGCGAGGCCGGCACGGCGTGAGCCTGAGTGGGGATTGGTCTCTGAGAGATCGCCGTGTCTCTGGGTGCCCGTGGAGAAGACTCGGCAGGCTGACGCCGTGCCGCTCCTGGGGATGTTCACTGAGCGAGGTCCGATCTACTTCGTCGTGGCCTCGGAGTTCTTCGACTTGAACCGAGTCCGGGCCTGAACGGCCAGTTGCTCGTAGAGTTTCCCGAACTCGCGGGCATCCGATTCGCGATACAGCTTCAGATACGGACCATCGACTTCCATCAGTGCCAGAACGGTTTCGCCCCTAAATTTGATTTCGATCGAACGTGATCCTCGAGCGTAGCTTGAACCCACGAACCCGATTTCCTCCCCGGTTCCCTGTTCGGCATGGATCTCGATCGCTCGGCCGTCCAGCAGTTCGCGGCAGAGGTTCTTGGAGTCAAACGAAACGGCATCCACCCGCTCGCGCTGGTCACCGTCATCGCTGTTTTCGAGTGCGATGCGGCGGACCTGATTGCGAGTGAACTCCCACGTTTCTTTCAGCAGGTCTGGATTTCCATCCTTCGATACCTCTTCTTTGCGTTCCCCCAGGCAGGCCGAGACGCGGATGACCATCCCTTCGGGCAAAGCCCCCGAGGCCTGCCCCTTCTCCAGAAGGGCTCGAACTTCTGCGGGGCTCAGCTTCTTGCCGCTCGTGGCCGGGGCATCATCCGCGCTGGTGGAGCCGAGACCGGCACACAAAACCCACTGAACCAACATCAGACAAAGTGTGAGTTTGGATTTCACGACGGCTTCTCGGATCGAGGGTGACGTATTCGGAGTGATTCCGAACGGAGAACTGATCTCACCTTCGTAAGACGGGGCAAGCCGGGAATCGTTCCAAAAATCTTTCGCGGGGACTTAGGTTCTTCGCGATTGTTGGTGGATGAAACTGGAAACGGAATGGCGTGAGCCTGCCGAGTGGGGATCGGTCTGGGAGGGATCGCCGTGTCTCTGGGGGCCGGTCGAGAAGACTCGGCAGGCTGACGCCGCGCCGCCGCCGTGCCGCTCCAGGGGGCTTCCGTTGGTCGACCCGAGCCACCCGACGGCGCCTGTTACCCCAAAGGACGGGCCAGATGGGCCCGTCCCACTTTCTGGGGTGAACATGCACGATCAATGCTGGAACAGGAACTCCTTCGAGTTCAGCACGGCCCAGCCGATGTCTTCGAGGGCCAGGCGGCGCTGGTCGGCGGGGACGCTCGCGATGTGCTTCTTCGAGGTCTCCATTTCGCCGGTGCTGGGGGCCCTTGAGACGGCGGCCAGGTAGATTGTCGTAATGATCTCGTCATCGGACTTGCCCGCCGCGATCATCGTGGCCACGCGACCGTTGTCGGCTCGCAGCTTGTTATGGACGGTTGGTCCATTAATCATCTGCAGAGCCTGGGACAGGTTCGACTCGCTGGAGCGTTCGCACTCGCAGGCCATTTCTCGCTGCGGCTGGCCGAAGACCTTCAGGAAGTAGTTGTCGGTCGGCGGCTCGGGCAACTGGGTGGCCCGCGTCCCGGCGGGGACACCGGCGAACGTCTCGGGCACGGCGGTCACGTCGCTGATCGCATCGAGCAGCTGCTCGGCGCCCAGCATGCGGACCGTGGCGTGTGACGAGTAGATCTCGTCCGTCTTGTTGAAGTCGTTCGTGCGGGACGAACGCTGGTAGGTGTGGCTGGCCATGATCGTCTTGATCAACCAGCGGCGGCTGAAGTTGTGCTCGGCGAACTGCTGAGCCAGTTCATTCAGCAGCTTCGCGTTCGAAGCAGGGTTCGAGTCGCGGAAGTCGTCCACTGGCTCCACGATTCCGCGGCCCATCAGGTGGCCCCAGATGCGGTTCGAGACTGCCTTCGAGAAGAACGGGTTCTCGGCGGAGGTCAGCCATTCGGCAAAGACTTCGCGGCGGTCCTGATCGTTCGGGACCTGCACATCGCCCTTGAGGAGCAGATGCACGGGCATCGTTTTGCCGGTGCGAGGCTGGGTCACTTCGCCGCCCTGGGCCGGGAAGATCACTTCTTCGTTGTCGACCTGGCCGGGCTTGCGACCGACGCGGGCGAAGGCAGCTCCCAGTCCGTAGTAGTTGTCCTGGGTCCAGCGCTCGAACGGGTGGTTGTGGCACTTGGCGCATTGGATGCGGATGCCGAGGAACAGCTGGGCGGTGGTTTCGACGGCGTCGGTCGGCTCGCGGCTGGCCTTCCAGTAGCTGGCTGCCGGGTTCTCGAACACGCTGCCGTTAGCGGTCAGCAGGTCGCGGGCGAACTGGTCCATCGGCAGATCGTGAAGGATGCCGTCATAGATCCAGCGGTCGAACTTGGCGACGCCCGGAGCAGTCAGCTTGCCGGTATTGGCCCGCAGCACGTCGGCCCACTTCAAGGTCCAGAAGGCGGCGTGATCGGGTGATTCGATCAGCGTATCAACCAGCTTGGCCCGCTTGTCATCCGACAGGTCGTTCAGGAACGCCTGGGTCTCTTCGATGGAGGGAAGGCGACCGCAGATATCGAGGGTCGACCGGCGGAGGAACTCCTCATCAGTACACAGGTCCGAAGGCAGAATACGCAGCTGCTTCAGCTTGTCGTTGACGTGTCGGTCGATGAAGTTGTACTCGGGCGAATCGTTCCAGGCGAAGTTCGGGACATCATCCAGGAACGTCAGGAACGAGGTGCTCATCTTGTCGAGATAACGGGCCAGGATGGCGGTTTCGCCGCGACCCTGCTTCTCGACGAGGCCCTTTTCGTTGACCTTGGCCACACTTTCCGAAGAGGAGCTGAAGACGGTCAGCGCGGTCACATCGCGAACCGACCCGTCACTGAAGGTCCCCATCACGACGGTCTGCTGCCGCGTGCCCGCGGGCTGGAAGACGCGCTTGTTGGGGAACAGCTCGATCGACAGCAGGTCGGGCTCTTCGGCGGGGTCCAGACGCAGGCCTTCCGCGATCCAGGTCCGCAGTGCAACGTGGGCCGGGTCGCCTTTGAACAGCTTCTGTCCGCCGCCGTGAGCGACCTGCATCAGTGGCTTCTTGAGCAGCAGCGATTCATCCGGCTGCATCGGGTTGGTGCGGCGACCGTAGGCTTCGGACTTGAGTGTCAAGATATCGAGCGGCGGATCGTAGCCCCGCAGCGACAGGCGGAAGCCGCCCTTGCCGGAGGGCGAACCGTGGCAGGCTCCCATGTTGCAACCGGCCTTGGTCAGAGCGGCCAGTGTTTCGGTCTTGAAGCTGATCGGATCCGCGGTGCCGAACGCCTTGACGGTGACATGAGCGGTCACAATCTTGTCGCCCATCTTCACGTTGAGGTCGGCTTCTCCGTCTGCCACGGGCAGGGCCTGACCGTTCTCGACCCGGACGATGGCCGGGTTCGAGGACTCGATCACGGCTGTTGCTGTGACGTCGCGCGGGTCATTGGCCTTGAACAGTCCGGTGATAACCAGCTGTTGTTTGGCACGTGGGCCGATCAGCGTGAACGCGGGAGGAGTGACCTCCAGACGTTCGGGGATCGCGGAGTCTTGCGCGGGGAGGAGGCTCGACAGAGCCAGCAGGATCGCCCCGATGCGGAACGAGCCCATAGGCCGGTTCATCCAGAATCTCACCACGGAGGCACGGAGGCACGGAGAAGAGGTGCAGTTCATGGTTCACTCCGAGTTTGACGTTCCAGATCACGTTAGCCGTCGAACTCGTTCGACGTGCTGTGCGACACATGACTCGGACGGGCCGATGGGCCCATCCCACTTAGACTCACTCCACGACCACTCCGGCGATCGGGGCTGAGGCTGTCAGCTTGCCATTCGCCGGAGAGACCGCATTCACCCGCAGTTCGGCGGCGGGGCCAGCTGCGGCATCGGCGGCGGCGCTGAGCACCAGATCCGCTTCCGATTTGTCCGCAGGAATCACAACTTCGGCGGCCGTCAGTCCGGCGGTCGCCTTGTCGATGGTCAGCTTGATCTCACCCGCGTAGGCCGGGTTTCGGGCCACGGTCACCTTGATCGGCAGTTGGGCGCCCTTGGCGAGCTTGTTGCCACCCGCGACAGCTACGGTGAACGGGACATCGGTCTTGTAGGCAATGCCGGGAACGACCGCCGCGACGGTGTCGTTCCCCTTCTTGTGAGTCGCGACGAGGACCACCGTGAACGGCCCGAGTGGGGCCTGATCATTGGCGGTGAATTCGAGGACGACTTCGTTCTGACCTTTGTCGATCGGCTTGAGAGCCAGAGCGATCCCGCCGGGCAGAGCGTTCTGAGCGGGGTCGGTTGCGAGGGCGATGGCCTCGTCGATCCCCTCGCCCCGCTCGGCGATCACCTTGACAGTGGCCTTCAACTCCTTGCCGAAGACGATCTCGGCGGGTTCGGTTCGCAGAGCCAGTTTGCCGGCCGGAGCGACGCCGAGAGCCATCGCCTTCGACACGGTCGGCGGGATCAGGCGGGTGCCGCTCCATTGGCCGCGGAGGGCCTCTTCGACGTCGCTGGCAGTCTCAAAGACCTTGTCGCCGATGGTGGCCTTGCCAACCAATTGAACGTGGGCCAATCCACCGGCTGGGGCATCCTTGGCAGCAGTCACCGTCAGCACTGCAGCGTTGAGTCCTGGACCGATGCGGGTGGGCACCGAGGTCAGACCGGCGGGGAGGCCGGTCAGCTGGAGATCGATTGGCCCGCCGTAATCGAGCCGCGCGGAGGTCACCGTGACCGCGATTGTGCCGCCCGCCGGAACGTTCAGCGTGTCGACATTCGCGGCGAGTTTGAACCCCGGATGGTACTCTTCCACAGCCACGCGGTAGGCAAACTGGCTGCCGCCGCGTCGGTTGAGCTCGCCGACTTCGAGGAAGTAAACGCCATCTGCCGGGAAGGCATAGTTCAGACGGCCTTCCGCTTTGCCTTCATCGTCGGCCATCGCGACCTGATTCCCCTTGGCATCCAGGATGCGCAGGATCATGTCGGTCGGGGCCGCGAGGGAGCGGGTGAGTCCGGTGAAGATGAACCGCTGACCGGCTTTGGCGTCGATCCGATACTTGTCGGTGTCCTTGGGCTTGTCGAGGCGACCGCTGATCTGCTGGCCGAGAGCGATGGCCTGAGCCTGATCGAGCGTGTCGTTCGGCTCGCGGTCGAGGACTTCCCCGGTGGCACTGAGTTCAGCGTAGGCGAATGCGGACGACTTGCCGCCTGATCGCTTCGAATTCACGACCGTCCATCCGGGCGCGGCATCGGCGGCGGCTTCGAGCCAAGCGGGGGCTGCGTCCTCGACGCTCACGCCAGCGAAGTCGATGCGGGACTTCTGCCCGCGCGGCACTGCCACCGGCAACGCCATCTGGACCGCGGGGAAGTCCCCAATGCGGAGGCGATAGCGGTGGTTGCCGCTGCCGGCGTAGCGGATGTCGCGGACTTCGACGATGTAGGTCCCAGCTGCGGGGGCCTTGAAGGCGATCTGCGGGTCGGAGCTGAGGCCTTCGGCGTCGTCGCTGTAGGCGATCTCGGTGCCGTTCTCTTTATAGATATACAGGCTGGCGTCGAGCGGTGAGCCGAGCCGCCGGGCCAGGACTTCGATGGTGATCAGCTGGCCTTTTTCGGCCTTGAACTTGAAGAAGTCGCGAGTGAGGTTGTCGACCAAGCCATCCACGGCACAGGGGATCGTCAGCTCCTGCGGCGTCTTCAGCGAGCCATTGCCCGCGGCTTCTGCCACGTTCGGCAGGTCATCGACGCAGAACAGCTTGAGGTTACTGACCCCGCGCGGAGAGTAGACCCGCACGCCATGAATCCCGACCGGAGCTTCCGGCGGAACGGTCAGGGCGAACTGCACGGAAGCGGCCTGCTTGCCGTTCATGTCGCCCGGAGCCAGAGCGGACTGGCAGGGAAACGTCGACCACATGGCCGTCACGCCGTCGAGCCCGCCGCCGTTGACCGTGATCGTCGCTGGCTGTCCGGGGGCGACGGCTCCGGGAGTGATCGCCCCAATCGAGGGGGCCTGAGCCTCAGCGTGATCGCAGAACCCGAGCGAAGCTGCGAGAGCAGCCAGCGAAACCCATGACGCCAGAGGCCGGGAGAGTGAGGAACTCATCAGGCGAGCCAATTGTGAAGGTGGGATTCAGAGGCGGGGATCACGGCGGGAAGCATCAACCCAGATAGATACCTTAGTCGGTCGCCGGACCGGTGGGAAGCGAATCTGAGAATATGGATGGGTCAGGAAAGAGATTCTTGGCCGGCAGGAGCTGACGATTTTTCGGGAAGTAACGGTTGCAGGCGGGTCAGTCGCCCTGATACAGGCGATTCGCCCGGATGTACATTTCGACTGGCCTCGGCGTCAGGAAGCGGATGCTGCGGCCTGCGGCGACTCGCGCGCGAATGTCGCTGGCTGCGAAATCGACCGCGGGCATCTCGACGACGCGGATCGAGCGGCCCACTGCTTGGCACAGGGGTTCGACGTTGGAGAGGTCCGGCTTCTCGCCAGCGCGGTTCACAGCCACGACCTGGGCGAGCTCAAGAATTCGCTGGGGCTCGCGCCACGATGCGAACTCCGTGACCGAGTCGGCACCCATCAGCAAGAACAGTTCACGGGAAGGGTCGGCCGCTCGCAGCTGTTCCAGGGTCTGCACCGTGTAGCTGGGGCCAGTTCGTTCCAGCTCGATCTTGGAGACCCGGAACTCCGGGAACCCCGAGACGGCGAATTCGACCATCTGTACGCGGGCTTTGCCGGGCGACAGCGGCTTGCCGACTTTGTGCGGAGAGACTCCTGCCGGGATGAACCAGACCTCGTCGAGCTGGAGTTCCTCGCGGCAGCGTTCCGCGAGCAGCAGATGGCCGTAGTGGATCGGGTCGAACGTCCCGCCGTAGATTCCCAGTCGCATGTGAATGGCTCGTGACTGATCGCGGATGGCCCATGGCCAGAACTGATTACTGCCCCTGGAGTTTGTCAGATGAATCAGCCGGAACGCGCTAGCGTCCGGTTTCAACCGGGGGCTAGCGCCCTGCGGCTGATTGGTATGACCCGAATCGCCAGGGGGCTCGGCCTTTTCAATCCCCGTGAAGTTGCCGCAAGCGACCTGAGGTCCGCAGCATCCACTGGATGCGCTCGAACTCATCAAGCCAGTCCTGCAGCACCGACAACGTCAGGTCATCGCCCAGGGCAATCCCCGTGGAGCAAGTCGCTCCGGAAGTCGCTCCGACGATGCTGCGGTACTTCGACAGGGTGCGGTCTCCGTAACGACCGCAGACATGTCCGTCTTCGCTCAGGAACACAACCGATGGGACGCGGGCGGCTCCGCAGGTCTGCATCGCAGCTGCGAGATCAGGATTGGCATCACGGTCGAAGTAACGGATGTCGATCAGCGGGCAGGCCTGAGCAAAGTGTTCGAACATGGGGCACTGGTTGACGCAATCGCCGCACCAGGTTCCGGCCATCACGATGACCTTCATCTGCCGTTTGAACGAGCCCAGCAGAGCTTTCTGAGCATCCGAGAGCGATACACATTTGAAGAAGTCGGCCCACCGTCGCTTCTGGTCGGACGAACCGTACTTGTCGAGGAAGGCGGAGTAGCTCAGGCCTTCGGAAAACTTGGCTGCGAAATCCATGTCAGTCTCGGTGGTTCGGAGCGGTGGGAAGTGAGGCGTCGCGGAGCATCGTCGCGTGCTGGGCCACCTTGTCAAGGGCCGCTCGAATCTGTTCGACGGCGAGGGGGCCTTCCAGCAGCAGCGGGTGGTGCAGCATCACGACCCGGGCACAGGCCCGCGTGGCCTGCGGCAGTTCACCGACGGCCCGAAACCTTCGCCGAGCGTGGATCTGGTGCAGCCCGGCAAACCCCGGATCGAACGGGATCCCCTCGGCTCGCAGGGCCTCGCAGAACCGATCCCGCGGGAGACCGCCGTACGCTGCAGGATCATACCAGAACCCGACCTTGTAGAAGGCGGGATCATTGGAATCGGTAACCCCGAAACGCCGCAGCCCCGGCAGGTCGCCGAGCTGTCGAACCGTCTCCCAGCGCCGGGCGTTGTCGGTCTCAAGCTGTTTCCACTGCGGCAGCAGCAAAGCGGCCTGCATCTCGGACAGCGGGTAAGCGTCGTTCCCGCGCTGCGTAAAGAGCTTGATCCGCTGAGCCAGTTCGGGGCGCGAGGTGACGACAGCTCCTCCACGACCAGCTGTGATCAGCTTGGAACCGCCAAAGCTGAACGGGGCCAGATCGCCCCAGGCGCCGGCGGGCCGACCGCCCACGCTGGCTCCGGGAGCCTGACAGACATCCTCGATCAGGATGATCCGGCGGCGGTCGGCGATCTCACGCAGCGCCGCCATCTCGACGAGCCCACCCTGCAGGTGGGAGGCGATGATCGCCTTCGTCTTGTCGGTGATCGCCGCTTCGACTTGCGACACATCGAGCTGAGCGTCGTTCTCTCGGCAATCGACCAGCACCGGGGTCGCACCGAGTAAGGCGATGTTCGTGAAGTTCGCCTTGAAGTCGTAGGCCGACAGGATCACCTCGTCGCCGGGGCCAACTTGGGCCGCCCGCAGAGCCAGTTCCACAGCCACTGTTCCACTCGAACAGAGATGGACATGCTCGACTCCGACCGTGCCGGCAATCGTCTGGCAGATCTGGTCAGAGTGCGGCCCGTGGTAGCGTCCCCAGTCGCCAGAGTCCCGCAACTGGGCGAGCACCGCATCTGTTCCCGCAGTGCGACGCGGCCACTCGGGCGGTCCTTCAGGGCGGACAGCTGGGCCACCCAGCAGTGCGAGGTTGGGAAATGACAAAGGGCCTCCCAATGAGCGAGTGCGCGTCGGTCAAGCCCTGTTGAATCCATCAGCCGCTGGGCGCTAGCCCACGGTTTTCGCCAGGAAACCGGACGCTAGCGCGTTCCGGCTGATCCCGAACGTTTAGCATGGACGGAGCACTAGAACAAGCGGTTCAGTCCGTTCAGAGCCGCCACGCGATAGGCCTCGGCCATCGTCGGGTAGTTGAACGTGGTCGTCACGAAGTACTTCAGCGTGTTGTGCGGCGGAGGCTGCATCAGGATCGCCTGGCCGATGTGGATGATCTCGCTCGCGTTGGCTCCAAAGCAGTGGATGCCGAGCAGCTCGAGCGTCTCGCGGTGGAACAACAGCTTGAGCATCCCGGCGGTCTGGCCAGTGATCTGGGCACGGGCCAAGCTCTTGAAGAGGGCGTGGCCGACTTCGTAGGGAGTCTTGGACTCGGTGAGTTCCTTCTCGGTCTTGCCGAGCGAGCTGATCTCGGGGCTCGTGTAGATCCCGGTCGGGATGTCCTTGATCTGGCTCAGATCCCCTTCTCCCAAGATGTGACTGGCTGCGGAACGTCCCTGCATGTATGCCGCACTGGCCAGTGCGGGAAAGCCGATCACGTCCCCGACGGCATAGATGCTGGGGATCGAGGTCTGGAACTGGGCGTTGACCGGAATGTTCTGGCGGCTGTCAGTCTGAATCCCGATGGTATCGAGTCCCATGCCATCCGAGTTTCCCGTGCGGCCCGCGGCCCATAACAACGCATCGGTCTTCAGCTTCTTTCCCGACTTCAGTGTCACCACCACGCCATCGCTCGCGCAGTCGATGTGATCGAACTCTTCACGGTTGCGGATCAGAACCCCGCGCTCACGCAAGTGGTAGCTGAGAGCGTCGATGATCTCTTCATCCAAATAGTCGAGCAGCTTGTCTCGTGTGTTGATCAGGTTGATCTTCACATCCATGTTTCGAAACATGGAGGCATACTCGCACCCGATGACCCCGGCCCCGTAGACGGTCAGAGATTTGATGTCACGATTGAGCCCCAGGATCGTGTCGCTGTCGAACACACACGGATGATTGAAGTCGACGTTGGCCGGGCGATAGGGGCGAGCTCCGGTTGCAATGACGAAGTTCTTCGCAGCCAGGACCGTGTGACCTCCGTCCGAATGCAGTACCTCGACTGTCTGCTGGTCCAGGAAACGTGCGAGTCCATTCAGAACGGGCACATCATTGCGGTCGTAGAAACTCTGCCGCATCGTGACCTGCTGGTCGATCACGCGCTGCGCTGTCTTGCGCATCTGGGGAAGATTGACTTCCGCGGCAGTCCCCAATGTCCGGAAGAGGGGGTTCGAGCGGAACTCCATCGCCTGGAAGATTGCAAACCGCAGGGCCTTGCTGGGGATTGTTCCCGTATGCGTGCAGCTGCCGCCGATCATCGGCATCTTCTCGACGACGGCGACCTTCAGGCCGTGCTTGACGGCCTGCATCGCGGCCCCTTCGCCTCCGGGACCGGAGCCAATCACCACCACGTCGTAGTTCTGAACGTCGGACATCAGAGGCACTTTCCGTTCAACATCGGGATCCGTCATGTCGGGCGAGGCCGCCACATGATCGGAGAGCGACAGGCACGAGTCGGGACGACTCCGATCGCAGTCAGCCCAGATCGCCGACTCTGGTATCGGCGATCTGGGCGTGCTCACTGGTGCGGATGGTAGCGAATCGCCTCTTGACTTTCCGATCCAGAAACCTAACATCGCGTTAACAACCTCTCTCGCCCACGAGCGCGGAACTCTCCGGCGTCTTGTGGAGTTCCCGAGACGGCATCGATCAATGCCGTTCGGAAGTCACAACAGCGTGAGTCTCTTCGCCAGGATGTGACGCAGATGCGCCTAGATCGACAAGGGTCGTCCCTTGTCGTGAGAACGCCGGCTAAGCTGAATCTGTTCCTCGACGTTCTCGGAAAACGACCGGACGGCTACCACGAACTTGAGACCCTGATGGTCTCGATCGGCCTGTTCGATACCCTGCGTTTTGAAGCAAACGACAGCGGTGGGTTGGAGTTGTCACTGGACCCAGCCTCCCCAGGCATCCCCCGCGAGATGCTGCCGCTCTTGCCCCTGGATGGGCGAAACCTGATTCTGAAAGCGGCCCAGCTGTTGCGCGACGTGACCGGCTGTCAGCAAGGCGTGAAAATCCGCTTGGCGAAGGTAATTCCACTGCAAGCCGGCCTGGGCGGCGGTTCCAGTGACGCAGCTGCGGCGCTGGTGGGGCTCAATGCGTTCTGGAAACTCGGTCTGACATCACAAGAGCTGCATCCGCTGGCGGCTCGACTGGGCAGTGATGTGAACTTCTTTCTCGACTCGGCCCCGCTGGCGATCTGCCGGGGGCGGGGAGAACAGATCGAGCCGATCGAACTCGGACGTCCGCTGCATTTCGTGCTGGTCAAGCCGCCCGGGGGGCTGAGCACAGGGGCTGTGTTCTCGCAGCTGAAGATCGATCGTCCGCGCGGTTGCGACTCGATTTGCCGGGCCATCGGGGCGGGGCAAATCGGCGCGATCGGGACAGCGCTGCACAATTCTCTGGAAGTCCCCTCTCGGGAACTCAGCGAAGAGGTGGCCAGTACTCTGGCGGCTCTGCGACGCGTTTCGAGTGTGGGTCAGCTGATGACCGGGAGCGGGTCATCCTGCTTTGCTCTGTGTGCCCATCGTGGGCAGACAGCGCAGGCTGCGCGACAGCTCCGTTCGTTTTCTCGTGGCCAGGTCTACGTCGTCCAGACGGCGACCTGAGGTTCGTTGCTTGCTCGTGTTGCCACTTGTAAACCGCATGGTTCGACGAGTGTGAGCGGCCCACGTTCTTTCGAGCGTGGCTCCCCAGCTGGTGGGCGCGATCCACTCAGGAGGACGGTATCGTGGAGATCACGGAAGTACGCATCAAACTGATGAGTGACAATGCTGAACGCCTGCTGGCGTTCTGCTCAATGACGATCGATGGCTGCTTCGTCGTCCGGGACCTGAAGATCATTCGGGGGATCAAGGGGCCATTCGTAGCGATGCCGAGCCGTAAGTTGACGGACCATTGCCATCGCTGCCATGGGAAGAATGCCCTGCGTTCGAACTACTGTGCCCAGTGTGGGCAGAGGCTGCGCGACGAGCGGGCTCCCAAAGGACTCGATGGGCGGGCCAAGCTGTACGCGGACATTGCTCATCCGATCAATTCGGAGTGCCGGGACCTGATCCAGAACCGGGTTCTGGATGAGTACGACCTCGAACTCGAACGTTCGAAGCTGCCGGGATACATCTGTCGGTATGACGACTACGATGCGGGCGAATACGACCTGGATGAAGCTCAGCGGTGGGATGCGATCCACGCCCGGCGAGTCGACGCCCCCGCCGAGTCGACGATTCCCGGCCCGCACGAACTGGAGCGGCTGCAGCGGGCGGATCGCTCGCCGGATGAGTGGTACGGCAACAAAGGTTAAGGATTCCCGACCGTCTCTCTGATGAGTGATCGAGGGCTCAGACTGAATCTTGAGATCTCAATTCGGACCGGGAGGAACGCAGTCCAGAACGTTCCGGACCACTTTCTGGAATGGAGACAGCGTGCGACCAGTCGTCAGGAAGGCATCGCCGGGAAAGGCGCCCAGCAGCGCCTTCAGCACTGCGGCCTCGTGCAGGGCCGATTCGTCATCCAGCAGCGGAGTCACCGGGAAGCTGCGAGTCAGGCCCGCAACGGTCAGCGGCCAGACGGCATCGGACAGCCGCTCGTTCACCACCGCCTGAGAGTTGTTTCGGCACCGGTCGGGATCAAAGGCGACGTTCAGGGCCACGCCGTGCCGTGTGATCGTTCCAATCAGAAAGTCGGTCCAGCGTTCGACGCGCCGCCGCAGACGATCGAGGCGCAGCAGCCCGCTGACCTCTGTCCGGCTGTAGTTGTCGATCAGGTTTTCGATGACCGACTGTCGGACCTGAACATGCCAGCGCAGCGCCTGGCGAACGAGCCTGAGCCCGTCGGAGTTCGGGTGATTGGAGCAGTGGACGTAATAGATTGCGGTCCAGACGCGGGTCGCCATTTCGGAGACCATGATCTCTTCCGCGAGAGCGGCACCGGTCGCGAAGTCGGGACACGGACGCTCTAACCAGGCTTTCCAGCGACGTCGGCTGGCGACCCAGTACTCCTCTACCCGTTCGGTCTCCAGCGGGCGGTCACGGTCGATGATCAGATCCGCATGCCGGGCAATCAGGGCCGCAGCTTCGGACAGGTCTCGTTGATTCACTATGCACGTCCTGACGGGATTGCCGAAGTTTGTGCGGAGCACCGGTGACTGGGCACAGACCGCATATCTGGGCTTTGCAATTCCAGCGCCCAGCCGAAGTTCCCGCACTCCGGCCGCGACTCCGGAGCAGGGCAAACTCTTGCAAGTCGCATTGTCTTCAAGGTTTGCGGCAAAGTGACGATCCGTGGCAGACCGAGCCCCTCGCGTCTGCCACGGATCGCCGCTGTCGCCTGCACGCAACTTCGATGCGGCAGATGTTGCCGGAAGGCAACACCGATTGCGAGAGGCGAACTGCCCGCCCCCCGGGAAACTTGAGACATTTTTGCAAGATTCGCAATACAGCCGTTTCTACCGGTCAGGTCATATTGCTTCGATCGAAACGGCAGTCCTATAAGCCTCGTTCCTGCCGCTGGTCCGTCCCCCGGACCGGTGACTCCCTTCCCCTCGCACTTCTCAGCCCTCCTCGGCTGTCCTGCGTCAGGAATCGAGCTATGACCTTGGCCACGAGTTCTCGAATGTCATCTCATCCGCTGCTCCGGACCGTCTCGCGATGGTTCCTGGGTGCTGCCGGGATCCTGTGGGTCACGATCGCAGCCACTCTGTGCGGCTGCAGCCCGATCAGCCCGGTCAATGGCTGGGCAATGAATGAGTCCGGCAAGGGCTACTATCGCCGTGGCGATTACTCTCACGCCCGCCGGGAGTTCGAGCGGGCTCTGATGGACAACCCGCACAAGGCCGACTACGCCTACAACGTCGCAGCTGCGATGGACCAGCAAGGCGACCACGCCGCCGCTGAGAAGATGTATCGCCACGCATTGGCTCTCGATCCGGGTCACCAGCCGTCTTACCACGGTCTGGCCGCTCTGATGATGGAAGAGGGACGCACCGAGCAGGCCAACGACCTGATCGGAACCTGGGCTGCGACTCAGCCGTACTCGGCCGAGGCTGCGACGGAACTGGGTTGGCTGAAGGGTGAAACCGGCGATCTGGATGGAGCTGACCGCGAACTGCGGCGGGCTCTGCGACAGAATCCCCGCAACACCAAGGCCCTCGCCCAGCTCGGAAAGATTCACGGCAAGGCCGGTCGCCGTCAGGACGCAGCTGCAGAGTATGCCCGCTCGCTGTTCGTCGACCCGCTGCAGCCCGAGACGCAGGCAGAACTGGCCTCGATGGAGTACGGACCGTATGGCTCGCCCGCTTTGCAGATGGCTGGTGCGATGCCGCAGAACGACCCGATGATGGCCAACTCGCCGCCGTTCACGATGCCGAGTGGACAGCCGCAAATGGCTGGGACTCCGATGATGCAGAACCAGATGATGGGCAGCCCGATGAACACTGGCTCCATGGTTCAGTCACAGTACCCTGTGCAGTACAGCCAACCGATGCCATCGGGGCCCGTCATGATGAACCAGCCGATGAATGGGGCCTACAGCGCCACGCCGGAATGGCAGAACTCCATGGGAGTCGCAGCGAGTACTCCGGTCTCGGGATACCCGGATGCGGTCTCGGTGCCGTACACCTCTCCGGTGCAGTACAGCACGGCACGGCCTCAGGGGCAGTCTCAGGGGCAGTTCTTCCAGCCTCAGCAGTCGTTCAGCAGTGGCATGGCACCACAGATGATGACTTCGACCCCGATGCCGATGAACCAGACTTACCAGCAGCCCCAGATGGTGCAACCGGTTTCCGGGACACAGACGTTCAACACCGGCTACGGTGATGCCCCGGCCTGGAATACTGGCAATGCGGTTCCGGTCGAGCAGATGTCGAATGCCCCGGTCGTACCGGCATTCTAATGCTCGATGAGATCAAAGATTCTCCAAAGCCCAGGGGTTGCAACCCCTGGGCTTTCTTCGATCAACGAGACAGTTTCTTGGCGGCCCACTCAGAGAGCGCTTCGCGGTTGATCTTCACATTGTGACGCGTATCGACCGGCATGGAGCTGATGAACTCGAATTTCTCGATTCCTGCAGTCAGCGGAAATGTGATTGCTAACTCCCGAAGCTCTTGCGCGATCCCATTTTTTGATTCCGTGCCAGGCATCAATTCAATCACCGCGACAGGTGTTTGTTGCCCTCGGGGTCCGATACCGACCACTGCGGACCGAAACACCTTCGGATGGGTGTCGATTATCCCCTCGCAGCAGACAGAGTACATCGGACCAGCCGGGGGATAAACGATGTGAGCCTTCCGCCCACAGAACCACAGCAGCCCCTCCTCATCGAGGTACCCAACATCCCCGATCCGGTGCCAGAACGTCTCTCCGTCCGGGATCTTCGCAGCTGCGGTTGGCTCCGGACGGCGGAAATACTCGCGAGTGACCGACGGGCTGCGGACGATGATCTCGCCGATCTCGCCGACCGGGAGAAACCGTGTTCGTTCCATGGCTACGATCGGCCCGTCGGTTACCGGGATGATGCGAATGTCGACTCCGGGGAAGGCCCGACCGACACACGTTCCCGCCCCCTGGCGAGTCTTCGCGGCGGTCCGAGCCAGCACTTCGCGGGCACCAATTGACGCGACCGGAAGGCTCTCCGTGGCTCCGTACGGTGTGTGGAGATTCGCGAGTCGGATGCGGGAAGAAGATTCACCACGGAGGCACGGAGGCACGGAGAACGACAGAGGTCGCTTCACATCGTCTATGGCATCGGAAGTTCCGTCTTCATTTCCAGAAGAACATACTGATTCAAGTGAGGTGATTCCCGGTTCCTCTTGCTCGGCTCCCCTCTCCGTGCCTCCGTGCCTCCGTGGTGAGTCCTCTGGGGCTGGAACTGTCCCCGTCAGGACCTTTGTCATCATCTCCAGCACGCGAATCGGAACCGGTCCGCCCGCCGACAAGGCCCTTCGCAGAGAAGGCAGCGCGATCCCCTTCTCGACGCAGTAAGACCCGACTCGGTTCCACAAGGCCGGTGAGCCGAAAGCCTGCGTCACGCCGTTGTCGCGAATCGCCTCGATGATCTTCAGTGGATCAACCTGAGCAGGCTTCGTCGGGTCCATGTCGGGGATGACGGTCGTCACCCCCATCGCCGCATTGAACAGCCCAAAAAGCGGGAACCCCGGCAGATCGACCTCGCCCGGTTCGATGCCGTAGAACTCCTGCAACAGATCGACCTGAGCATTGAACATCCCATGCTCGTACAACACCCCCTTGGGCGGACCCGTGCTGCCGCTCGTAAAGATCACAGCTGCGGGGTCAGTCGGCTGAGTGCGGACAATCGGAAACTCCCTGGGCTCCGACTCCCCTCTCCCTCTGGGAGAGGGGTTGGGGGTGAGGGGGCCTGAGCCTGCGAGCGACTCTCCCCCCAATTCCAACAATGATCGATACGTCGCCGTGCACCCCGGTCCCCATCCGCGTCCGACTCGCACATTCAGGTGGGCGCGCGGGAACTTCCGCGACAGAGTTCGAATCCAATGCACCACCGGGATCGCCACGAACCCGTCTGGATCGACTTCCTCCAGGCAGTTGAAGATGTTCGTCCGTCCCATGCCGGGATCGATCAGCACGATCACAGCCCCGGCTTTGAACAGGGCAAATGTGAGCGAGATAAACTCCAGTGACGGTCGGACCATCAGCACGATCCGCTGGCCCGGCTGGACGCCGATTTGCTGCAGCCCCTGCGCCAGCCGGTCGCTCTCCAAGTCGAGCTGGCGAAACGTGAACTGGGAATAAGTCGCCCGTCCCGCGCGGTCCCGTCCCGCCGGGCAGACCACAGCCCGCCGCCACGGCCACTGGCGGGCCGATTGACGCAGACGGTCAGCGATGTTGAGTGACTCGGAAATGATGCAACTTGTTCCAGGACACGAAGCGCCGGACTGTAACTTTGTGGGCCGAAGAGTGCCACGGAACGACGGCGTGTGATGATCCGTTCCGCTGCGAGCGATGGCCTCGGCGATAGTGACATGGCTGCGTAACTTCTCCCTGGCAACTCGCGACCGTTCGCCGGAACCGCTAACTTACGGAGGTGGCCGCGACACTTGGACTCTTCTGGACCCGTTGATGGAATTTCGACAAGCAACACTTCCCAATGGCCTGTGCTGTCTGGGAGAGATCAATCCGCGATCGCAGAGCGCCGCAGTCGGCTTCTACGTCCGAACCGGGTCGCGGAACGAAACGCTCGACGTGTCCGGGGTCAGCCATTTTCTTGAGCATATGGCCTTCAAGGGGAATGACCGGTTCTCGGCGGCCGACGTCAATCGCGTCTTCGACGAACTCGGGGCCAACTACAACGCTCAGACCGGTGAAGAGTTCACACTCTACTACGCAGCTGTGCTGCCGGAGTATCTGCCACGGACGTTTGAGTTGTTGGCTGCGCTGATGCAGCCCAGCTTGAAGGTCGCTGATTTCGAGGTCGAGAAGCAGGTGATTCTCGAAGAGATCGGCATGTACGACGACATGCCGGCCTTCCTGACCCACGATCGGGCCATGGCTCACCACTTTGCGGGTCATCCGCTGGGGCAATCGATCCTGGGCAGTCGCGAGAGCATCATCGCCCTCACTGCGGAGCAGATGCGGACCTATTTCCAGCAGCGGTATCACACGGGGAACATCACACTGGTCGCCACCGGGCGAGTCGAATGGGACGAGATCCTGAATCTGGCCGGCCAGCATTGCGGCAGTCTTCCCGTCGGTCAGCGTCAGGAAACACTGTCGCCTCTGCAGGCCCACGAGTCGCGGACTCGCGAAACTCGGCCCAGCCTGTCCCAGTCCCACGCGATGCTGTTCTCACCCGCTCCTTCCGCTCAAGATCCGCTGCGGTTCGCGGCTGAGATGTTGTCGGTCATCGTCGGCGACGGAGACAGCGGCCGGCTCTACTGGGAGCTGGTCGACCCGGGCCATGCCGAGTCGTGTGACCTGTCGTTCAACGAGTTCTTCGACAATGGCCTGTGGGGCGGCTACCTGTGCTGCGAGGCCGACAGCGTCGAGCCGAACATCGCCCGCATCCGGGAGATCTTCCGCGAGATCAACGAGCACGGCGTGACCGATGAAGAGCTCGAAGAAGCCTTCAACAAGGCTGCGTCGCGGATTGTCCTGCGTAGCGAGCGCCCCATGGGGCGGCTCTCGGTCGTGGGGGGCGAGTGGGTCTATCGCCAACAGTACCAGACCGTCGAGCAGGAGATCGCAGCCTACCGCGCGGTCACCAAGGACGACATTCGGCGACTGATCGAGCAGTATCCACTCGGGATGACGACGATTACGGAGCTGAGCCCAGAGTAACCTTGCCAGCTGACTACTGCCCGCGGACGCCGTGGTATTCCAGCGGAAATTCGTAGTCCTTGCGGAGCGGGTGGCCTTCCCAGTCGTCCGGGCAGAGAATGCGGACGAGGTTCGGGTGGCCCACGAAGTGGATACCCACAAGGTCGTAGGCTTCCCGTTCGTGCCAATCAGCGATCCCCCAGACGTGCGAAACGGTGGGCACTTCCGGAATCTGGCCAGCCTGGTCATTCTTCCAGCGCGGCAACTTGACCTTCACGACGGCGCGATGCTTGTTTGAGAAGCTGTAGAGGTGATAAACGACTTCCAGATGTGGCTGGTAAGGGAACTTGGCAGCCAGCTTCGCGTCGGTTTCGAGATAGTCGACACCGGTCAGATTATTCAGCGAGTCGAACGCCAGATCGGGGTCCGACTTCAGGAACTCTGCCACTTCGGGGATCGCGGCGGGAGCCACCTCGACCCAGGGATCGATCGCCTTGTCGTTGAGGCCCGTGATCTTCTCAGCCCCGAACCGGTCGACCAGCCGCTGGTGGATTTCTTGGATCGTCATGGAGTGGTTGAGGGTTGAGGGTTGAGGGTTGAGGGTTGAGGGTTGAGGGTTGAGGGTTGAGGGTTGAGGGTTGAGGTCTCGCTACGCTCGACCGCTTTGATCACGTGAAGGATGAGTCGAATGGCCACTTCTGGCCCTCAACTCTGAACCCTCAACGCTCAACGACTTGTCAGTGCTGGTTCCTGCGGTGCCATAATCGGTCGGGCACGGGCCTTGGCGGCGTTTTCCTTGGACTGAGCCACCATCGCTCGGACCCAGTCGAGGTCGCCGCGCTTCCAGACGTAGGCAAAGCCCACCAGCAGCACTGCAAAGAAGACCGCGATGTCGATCACGCTGACCCAGGCCAGCGACAGAGCATTCGCAGCTGAGATCGCGGTTTCGGCACTGGTGGTACCAGCGGGAACGTCGAGCAGGCGGTCACTGATTGCCATGCGGGTGGCGTCTGCAATTCGCGGGTCGGCCAGCTGGGTGGCTCCGCCGAAGATCGTGCCCCACGGGAAGAAGAAGGCGACTTCGACGTCGAAGATGATGAACAGCAGGGCGACCACATAGAACCGCAGGTCGAACTGCACATAGGCGGAACCGATGGCCGGTTCACCGCACTCGTACGCCGCCAGCTTCTCCTCGGTCGGCGTGTTCGGACGAACCAGCCAGCCCAGTGTCAGCGGAGCGATGATGAACCCGATTCCGGCGACGATGGCCAGCAGCAGGTGAAGATTCAGATCGTCCATGGGAGGGTTGAGGGTTGAGGGTTGAGGGTTGAGGGTTGAGGGTTGAGGGCCGTTAAGCCCCCGTGGTGTAGACCTCTTGCACGTCCGCTTCGCCCAGTCGCCAGACCAGATGGCCCAGACCCACGGACGGAAACTCGACGGTGCCAGCTTTGGCGTCTTTCAGCTCCACGCCGAGCTTGGAGAGCTCGTCGCAGTACCCACGCAGCTTGCCATCATCCGTCGCCAAGTCATCTTCCATCTGCCGGAACTCTTCCTCGTAAGGATCGGTTTCCGGACGCTGCCGTGGTCCCTTGCGGCTGACCCGCAGTTCGCCCAGCCGCTCGCGACGCTGCTCCAGGTCGGCGTGCAGTTCGACGATGTCGCGGACGATGCTGGTCACCAGTGGCAGAGCCTTGTGGGCTTCTGTCCGGGTGAAGCGCTTCGTCGCGGGGCGTTGCTGGGCTGTCATTGGATGGCTTTGTGGCTGAGTGACGTCGCAGAATTCGTGAGAATTATCAACTCAATGCTCGGCGGCTTCGAAGTCGTAGGGAGACGGCTCGCCCTTGACCCAGACCGGCTGGTGCAGAACCTTGGACTCCGAAACCGCCGTCGGGTTCAGTGTCGTGTTGCCCCACGCGATCTCCAGCGGCAGCTTGGCATAGTCGACGATGCAACCATCGCGACTGTAGCAGCTGAGGTCGAAGTTGGACCCCATGAAGATGCAATCCACGGGGCACGGCTCGACGCACAGAGCGCAGAACATGCACTTCGTGTAGTCGATCGTGAAGCCGTTGATGCGGAACCCCTTGCCGACGGGGCTCTTTTCCTTGTCGATGTAGATACAGTCGACCGGGCAGGCGGCGGCGCACTTCTCGCAGCCGATGCAGACCGTCAGGTCGAACCGGTGGAACCCGCGGTACCGGGCTTTGACCGGCACGGGGGTTTCCGGGTATTCGTAGATCTGAGCGAACGCCTTGCGCTCATAGGTCTTGAACATTGTCCGCGCCGTCACCCACATCCCCTCTGCCACCGTGGTGACAGCGAGGTAGACATCGCGGAACCAGTCGAAAAAGGCCTTCATCCGAGCCTCGATTCACAGTCCAGCCGACCCGCGCGGGGATCCGCTGGGAACGACGCAACACAAACACCGATTTTGGATTATACGGATGACCCCTGTGGTCGCAACCGAGACTTCCCGGAAGTGGAAACGACCGGTTTGAAGAGCCGATTGATTCACGTCTCTAGCGAAATCCGCTTACGGAAACATCTGGATTCCGGAATCGATCCCCGCAAATGCAGTCAGAACCAGACGCAGCGAAGGCGCGGTAGGCCAATTCGATTGATTGTCCCTCGGAGTGGCGGATATCCTGCCTGCCGTTCTTTCCCGCAGCCGAAGTTCTGCGGCGAGATCGACCAGACTGCATTATTGACCCGACCGCGTTCACTCGACAGAGGCACCCCATGGAAACCACCAACGGCTCGCTCAATCGCAAACTCCGCATGGCTCTGGTGGGCGGAGGGCAGGGGGCTTTCATCGGTCGTGTTCACGCCACCGCAGCTGTCCTCGACAATCGAGCTGAACTGGTCGCCGGGGCTCTCTCGTCCGACCCGGCCCGCGCCAAGGCCTCGGCCCCCGCTTACGACATCAAGGCTGATCGGGCCTACGGGTCGGTCCCGGAGATGATCGCTGCCGAAAAGGCACTCCCAGCCGACAAGCGGATCGACTTCGTGACGGTGGCCACTCCCAACCACACCCACTTCGCCGTGGCCAAGGCGGCCGTCGAAGCCGGTTTCAACGTGGTCTGCGACAAGCCGATGACGTTCGACCTGAAGGAAGCGGAAGAGCTGCAGAAGCTGGTCGAAAAGAGCGGCGTGGTGTTCGCTTTGTCACACAACTACACCGGTTATCCGCTGGTTCGGCAGGTCCGGGAGATGATTCGGTCGGGCGAACTGGGCGAGATCAACGCATTCCGGTCGAACTACATTCAGGGGTGGCTGCGGACGCGGCTCGAGTCGAGCGATCAGAAGCAAGCGAAGTGGCGAACTGACCCGAAGCAGTCGGGAATTTCCGGTTGCTTTGGCGACATCGGCACCCACGCGTATAACCTCGCCCGCTACATGACGGGGCTGCTGCCGGTTGAGATCTCCTGCAACTTCAAGGTGTTCGAGCCAGGTCGGGCTCTCGATGATTACGGCCACGCAGTCGTCCGCATGGAGAACGGGGCTCTGGGCACCGTGACCGCCAGCCAGATCAGCCACGGTCGC
This sequence comes from Planctomycetaceae bacterium, assembly GCA_044337025.1. Lineage (GTDB taxonomy): Bacteria > Planctomycetota > Planctomycetia > Planctomycetales > Planctomycetaceae > TH-plancto1. The sequence continues at coordinate 61,768 of JBIIOI010000010.1, read as the reverse complement.
GAGAATGACCTGTTCATCGAAGTCGATGGGACCAAGGGGGCCATCTCCTGGCGTCAAGAGAACCCGAACGAACTGATCGTTCGTAAGAACGGCCAGCCGCACCAGATTTATACGCGTAACGGTGGCCCCTACCTGAGTGCCTTGTCGGGGGCGAGCAGCCGTCTGCCGAGCGGACATCCCGAGGCGTTTTTCGAGGCGTTCGCGAACGTCTACCGGTTCGCCTACGACTCGATGGCTACCCGGGCTGCGGGACAGAAGTTCGAGACCCGCGACACGATCTACCCGAACGTGTACGACGGAGTCGAAGGGATGTTCTTCATCCAGCAGTGCGTCGCCAGCAGCCAGCAGAACGGGGCCTGGGTCTCGATGCAGCACCCGAGCGCTCGCAAGTAAAGCGACGACCGAGAAAGCGTGCGGGTCGCGTGTTCATGCCCGATCGACGAGTCCAGTAGCTTCACCATTGGGCTCCGCATCGGGCGAGTTCGGTGCGTTCACTTTCGCATTTCGACGGCGGCAGTACGCGCCTCCCAAGAGAGCTGCGATCCCGGACATCAGGAGACTGGACGGTTCCGGTGCCGAGGATGTGGACACTGTGAACGAGCTCGCCCACAGTGCCGACGAGTACGCGGTGGTGTTCCGCCGCGTCCAGTTGGAGGCATTGGCCAGGTTCGTCAGGATCGTCGATGGCGTCCCCGAGAGCGGCCCGCTGTAGTACCCGTTGTCGAAGTTCCCCATGTGGGCCGCAGTCGATCCACTGGTCAGTGCCCCGGGGATATTGCTGGTATTGCTGGAGTTCGAAGTCGTCGAACTGGCGACCCAGCCCGTGTTGGCAAAGTTCAGTCCGTACAGGAACGTGGGCGACGTTGACGCCCCCGAGAAGATAAAGAGCTGGTCACCGTTCGTGGACAGAGGAATCGTCGAACCACCCCGCGTCCCCACGCTCCAGGTATTCGTGGTGGTGCCGGTGTAGCGAATCACGGTCCCAGCTGCGACCGGTGACGTATGGCTCCACGTCAGGGCGGTCGACCCGCCGCCGCTCTCTCCGGCACGGAACGCCCCCGGGCTGGTCCCTTGCCACGAGCTGTCCGTGAATTTTAGGGTCGCGCTGGCGGCGATGTTGGCGAGCGCGACCCAGGCAAAGCCATCCGTCCCGTTGGAGTTCACAGCCACAATCGCCACTTCGCCCACCGCCAGCGCTCCGCGAACTGGGCTTTGCAGGCCCAGAACCAACCCCACAACGAGGATGACAAAGATGATGCGCATGGGACGACTCCGGCCGGGCGTTTCCTTTCGAAGGAAGGACAACTCACTTAAAACGTAGGGCTTTTACGCAACGTCGCGTTGCTTTTTTGCAACACGGACTGCGATTCTGGAGTATTTCCACGCCGTCCAATGCGGAGAGGCCGGTACCAACAAGCGCAAGATTCCGAGATCAACGATTGCAGCGATTCTGCAGAGAGACTCGATGGCACAACCGTTCGCCTCGGGAGCTGTGCCCGGTCTCGAAGGCTCCAGCGACTCTGTTTATGCCGCTGTCGAACTCTGCAGGATCGGAACCAGCAGGGCCACGAATACGAACAGGACGACCAAGGCCATCATCAGCAGCAGGATGGGCTCCAGCAGCCGGACCGCCATCTGGAGTTCGCGATCACTGCGACGTTCCAGGTTGTCGGAAATCCCGATCAACACGTTCTCCAGATTGTTCGCTTCCTCAGCCACGGAGATCATCTCGACGACCTCGACTGGGAATTGACCGCTGGCTGCCAGCGGGCGGGCCAGCGATTTTCCGGCGGTGATGTTCTCTGTGGCTGTATCGATGGCCTGGGCGAGGACTTTATTCCCGGTCGCATCTTTGGCGATCTTGAGCGACTGCAGCAGCGGCACGCCGTTCTGCATCAAGGTCCCGAGGACGCGGCAGAAGCGAGCAATTGCCAGGCTGCGAACGACGCGACCGAGCCCCGGAGCTTTCAGCTCGAAGCGGCTCCAGAATTCTTTGCCGGAGTCACTTTGCAGATACTGAATCGCCCCGAAGACGCCTGCCACCAGCAACGCGATACCGTAGACCCAGTAGTTCTGGACGCTGGAGGAGAGTCCCATGAGGGCCGTTGTCGCCCAAGGCAACTCGCCGCGTTCCTCCATCCGCTCAAACGTCGGAGCGAACTTGGGAACAAAGAACACAATCAGTACCGAAACGACCGTACTGCCCACGACGACCAGGAACAGCGGATAGACCAGTGCTCCGATCACGCTCCCCTTCATCTCTTCCTGATGGTCGGTGATCGTCGCGATCCGCTTCAGCACGTCCTCCAGAAACCCGCCTTCTTCCCCGGCGCGGATCATGCTGCAGACGAGTTCGCTGAATGCCTTCGGGTGGACCCGCATCGAGTCATACAGCCGCGATCCGTCTGCGACCGAAGCCCGGACTTCGCTGAGCACCGCCTTCAGAGCCGGCTGCCGCGTCTGGCCTTCCAGGAGTTCCAGCGACCGCAGGAGCGGCACGCCGGACTTCAGCAGATCGGCCAGCTGAGAATAGAAACTCGCCAGATGCCGGGCCGGGACGCGCCGCGAAACCTGCTTCTGCTGAGCCTTGGACGCTTCCGCCATTTCGATCTTGAGCGGAAACAGCTGACGCGCTGCCAATTGGGCGAGAGCATCCTGCGGGGAATTGGCTGCCACGAGACCGCTGACGGCGGTTCCGGACGCATCGCGGGCGCTGTATTGAAAGTCAGGCATCTCAGACGACAGTCATCCCGAAGTTCGAACTTCCGCGCCCGTCGGTACTCGGCCCCGACGAAGGCGAGATTCTAACGTGGTTCGTGGACCCAATGGGAGAGCGATTGAGTTTCTTTCAGGGTTACGCCGTGTTTCACAAATGTAGGACGGCCTTTCCAGGCCGTCCTGCTCGGGGCCAGTTGTTGTTACGACGCAATTCCTTGTTCGGACGCGGGACGCTCCGGCGGGTCGGGCTGGAAAGCCCGACCTACCAGTCCGCTTGCATTTCGTCTCCCCGAAAGTCATGGTCTGTCATCACCTCCCTCGCTCGCCGTTCAGGTGCCTTCATGTTTTCGACCCGCCGTCAGTTTCTTCAGAATTCCGCCCTCGCGGCAGGAGCACTCGCTCTGGCCAGCTCGGAGCCGTTGCTGGCCGCTGAGTCGGAGTTGTTGCGAATCGATACCCATCAGCATCTGTGGGACCTGTCTCGGCAGAAGCTCCCCTGGCTGGCTGGGGCGCCGGTGATCCTCAAGCACGATTACCGTACCCAGGAGTATGCCGCTGCCACAGCGGGGCGGTTGATGCGGACCGTCTACATGGAGGTCGACGTCGCCGCTGAGCAGCATGACGCCGAAGCCGAGTTCGTCATCGGGCTCTGTAAAGATCCCAAGCATCCGATGGTCGGAGCAGTCATCGGCGGGCGACCCGATTCGCCGAACTTTGAGGCCTATGTCAAGAAGCATGCCGAGTCGGGCCATGTAAAGGGGGTGCGGCAGGTGCTGCATGGGGAAGGGACCGCGAAGGGGCACTGCCTGACTCCGGAGTTTGTGCGCGGGGTGAAGCTGCTCGGCAAGCTCGGAATCAACTTCGATCTTTGCATGCGGCCCGGTGAGATTGCAGACGCTCAGAAGCTGACGGAGCAGTGTCCCGACACGCGGTTCGTGGTCGACCACTGCGGGAACGCCGACGTCAATGTTTTTGGCGAGGCGAGGGACAAGACCTCGCACGATCCGGATCAGTGGAAGCGGGATATCGAAGCGATCGCGAGACGCCCAAACGTCTTTATCAAGATCTCGGGAATCATTGCCAAGGCCAAACCGGGCTGGAACGATGCCACGCTGGCTCCGGTCATCAATCACTGTCTCGATTCGTTCGGTCCCGACCGGGCGGTCTTTGGAGGCGACTGGCCGGTCTGCCTGCTGGGGGCCTCGCTCAACGACTGGATCTCGTCACTGACCCGGATCATCGAGAAGCGTTCCGAAGCGGACCGGAAGAAGCTCTGGTCCGAGAATGCCAAGACGGTCTACCGCCTGCCCGCTGACCTGAAGCTTTAGACAGCGAGGCAAGGCGATGGCCGATATCTCGCAGCTGCTGGAGCGGATCGAACGCGGCGAACCGGAAGCCGCCAGCCAGCTGTTACCGCTGGTCTATGACGAGCTGCGGTCGCTGGCGCGGTCTCATCTGGCGGATGAGCGACCGGGCCAGACGCTGCAGGCGACCGCCCTCGTACATGAAGCCTGGCTGAGAGTCACGCGCGGTGAGACGGCCGAGAAGAACTGGGATGGCCGCGGGCACTTCTTCGCAGCTGCGGCCGAGTCGATGCGGCGGATTCTGGTCGAAAGTGCCCGCCGCAAAGCGCGGCTCAAACGTGGTGGGGATCTGGAACGCGAAGATGTCGACCTGCTCGAGATCGCGGCCCCACAGCCCTACGAGAACCTGGTCGAACTCGACGAAGCACTCGATCGGCTGCGCGAGGCAGAACCGGAAGCGGTCCAGCTGGTTCAGCTGCGGTACTTTGCCGGGCTGACTCAAGAGGAAGCGGCGCAGGCGATGAAGATGCCGCTGAGATCGGCGGAGCGGCTCTGGGCTTATGCCAAGGCTTGGCTGCTGCGGGAACTGCGGTCGTAAGGCCACTACGCAATCGGTCCATCCGGGAATAGCTGCGAGATACTCGTCCGGTCGTGGATCGACTGAATCGCCTCCGCGAACAGCCGCGCGACAGAGACTACGGTCACGTTCGAGGGCAGGGTCATCTCCTTCCCTTCGATCGTGTCGGTCATGAACAGCCGCTTGATCGGGCTGGCCTCGATCTTGGCCCCGGCATCGCGGGTCAGGACTCCGTGCGAGACGGCGGCGTAGATGTCTCTGGCTCCGCGGCTTTTCAAGACCTCGGCCATCGAGATCAGCGTGCCGCCCGAGATCGTGAAATCATCGACGATCAGCACGTTCTTGTCGGTGACGTCTCCGATCAGCTCCAGCACGCGGGCCGTTTCGGTGTGGTCCTGGCGGGTCTTGTTCCCGATGACGACGGGCACTCCCAGATAGTTTGCAAACGCCGAGGCGCTCTTCGCAAAGCCGACATCGGGGCTGCAGACGACCAGATCGGTCAGCCCCAGCGTCTTGATATGGTCGGCCACGACATAGCGGGCATAGAGGTGATCGACCGGGATATGGAAGAACCCCTGAATCTGCGGGCTGTGCAGATCCATCATCAGGCACCGGTCGGCTCCCGCAGCTTCGATCGCATCGGCACAGACGCGAGCCCGGATCGAGACGCGGGGCTCGTCCTTCTTGTCGGCTTTGGCGTAGCTGAAGAACGGGATCACAACGGTGACCTGAGCGGCACTGGCTCGCTTCAGGGCATCGATCCAGAACAACAACTCCATGAAGTTGTCGTTCACCGGTTGATGAATTCCCTGGATCACAAAGCAGTCTCGGCCGCGCACGTTCTCCAGCACGCGGACGAAGACGTTCCCCTCGCTGAACAGATGGGCTTCTGAGGGAGTCAAACGGACTCCCATCGCTGCGGCGATCTTACCGGCCAGGATCGGACTGGCTGAGCCTGCAATCAGAGCGAGCGCCCCCTGGGGAGGCTGAAATGGATGCGGGCGGGGTCCGTCGGACTTGGGAGGCATGAGGGTGAGTTGTCAGTTCGCAGTTCTCAGTCGTCAGTTCAGAGAAGCTGGTCACACAGTCTCCCCGATTCCAGCGAACTGGCAACTGACTGACTCTCGAAAAAGAAAACCGCCGGAGCTCCGAGGGGGAGGAGCTTCGGCGGCTGCGAGAACGGACGGATGGCGTTTCCAGAAAGGACCAGACTCGAGGGGGTGGCTCATCCAGCGCGAGCGCCGAGACAAGCCGATTTCATGCCACCCGTAACACTGGAGAAATGCTCCAGCCCTCGTTTCATCGGAACACCCGCGAACCCAGATCAGCAGAATCTGCCGAAATCGGGTTACGCGGGTGATGACGATTGTTCCGGAGCCTGGACATCCCAGCATCGCGTCAGAATTCTGACGAATTCTGCTACGCGGCGGCGCGGTGCAGAGACCGCAGAATCCGCTCGAACTCTTCATTACTGGTGAACGGGATCAGGATCGTGCCGGCGTCCTTCGACTTCAGCTTAATCTCGACGGCGGTTCCCAGCAGGTTGCGGAGCTGCTCTTCGAGAGAAACCAGGTGCGGTGTCCGTTCGGATTCTTCGCGAGCTTGTTCAAACGAAATGACCTGTGGCAGCTCGGATGCGACAGGCTGTGGATCCTGGTGTTCAAACGCGGGAGCTGCGGATTCACTCGCAACAGGTGCCGTGAACTCAGCGAGCGGAGCGGACTCGGGGGCTGGTGTCTCGGCGATGGGAGCGGCGGCCTCTTCCGGTTTCACGCGACCGAGCATCTGACGCACGGTGGCCTCGGTCGCACGGACCGACAGCTGTTCGGCTTGAATCCGACCGCACAGGGCGAGCTGTTCCGCTTCACCCAGCGGCAGCAGCGAGCGGGCATGCCCCGAGCTGATCTTGCCGGACGAGATCGCATTGCGGATCGGCTCGGGCAGTTCCAGCAGCCGCAGGATGTTGCTGACGGCCGACCGGCTCATGCTCAGCTGCTTGCCGAGTTCCTCGATCGAGCAGCTGAAGTGACTGAGGTATTCGCGGAACGCGTAAGCCTTCTCGATATCGGAGAGGTCCTTACGCTTCAGGTTCTCTTCCAGAGCGTACTCGAACGCGGTCTGGTCGATAACGTCGACGACCCGGCACGGCACCTGAGTCAGGCCCGCCCGCTGCGAGGCCAGCCAGCGACGCTCCCCGGCAATCAGCTGGAACGAGCCGTCCAGTTCGCGGACCAGCAGCGGCTGCAGCACGCCATGCTCGCGAATACTGTCCGAGAGCTCGTTCAGCTCATCCGTGTTGAAGTCCTTGCGGGGCTGAAACGGATTGCGGGTGATCTGATCAACAGGGATGTTGCGGAGTTCCGCAGCTGTGGGCTCCGACTCGGAATAAGCGGGGCCTGATCCGAGCAGAGCGGTCAGACCGCGACCAAGCCGACGGCGGGGATTTTCGAGGGACAGATCGGACATGAACCAGGTCTCCAGAAGTCGTCATCACAGCCCGGCGCGGGGCGGGACTATGCCCTTCCATTCTCGACCAACGGCAAGGAGCGACTGTAACGACAATACCGAACGAACCTCGCGATCCGGTTAGCACGGAAAGGTCAAACAAACAGGCGAACTGCGGAAAGCTAAGGGGAGTTTGCCGGCCACCACCGCGAAACGGGAATCTGGCCGACGGAATTCCTCAAGTCCAACCCTGGCGTCTCTCCCCGAGCCGTAGGTCGGGCTTTCCAGCCCGACCCCGCCAGAGCCTCCAGCGTCCGAATCACCCATATCGTTGTGACACGACTCGGCTCTGCACAGGACGGCCTGGAAAGCCGTCCTGCGGAGGTCACCCGAAGAACACCTTCTCGGCCGTCCCACGCAGCAGTTGCTCGCGATCCGCCGCACTCAGAAAGTCGCACTTCTCCGTGATCAGCTTAACCGAGTCTCCGTAGGTGTTGGGCTCGACGATCTGATACGGGCTGTCGCTGCCCCACATCAAACGGGCCGGGCCGTAGCACTCGAGCAGACGCTTGATCATCGGGATCAACTCGGTATGCGGCGGCTTTTTGGCTCCCAGCGCGTAGTAGGCCGAGATCTTCACATGCACATGCTTGTGCTTGGCCAAATCGCACAGGGCTTTCACCTGAGCGTCATCGACGGCCCCCATCATGCCGATGCGGGCAAAGTGATCGATCACCACACTCGTGTCGGGATACTTGGTACAGAGGGTCTCGACCTGCGGCAGATCATCCGGGCCAATCAGCGGGCAGATCGAGCTGCCTTGCTTCGCCGCGTGAGCCCACATCGCACACATTCCGGCAGAGTCTTTCCACAGAGCCGTCCCTCCTTCGCCGGGGCGAATGCGAAAGCCCCGCATGCCGAGCTTGAACAGCTTGTCCATGTCGGCTTCGGGATGCGGCTTCTCCGCTTCGATGCAGGCGACGCCCGAGAACTTGCCGGGGAACTTGGCGATGCTGTCGGTAATATAGCTGTTGTCGAGACCGTGATACGGCTTGTGCTGGATCAGCACGACACGCCCGACTCCATGCTTTCCGGCCAGATCCAGCAGTTCCTCGGCGGTAAAGCTGCCGGGCTTCAGGTCGGCCACTGTCTGCTGTCCCGCCAGCGGGTACTTGGACAGATCGCGGGTCCAGATATGCGAGTGGGAATCGACCCACGTGGCTTTGCTCTCCGCAGCCAGAACCGAAGCGGCAGCTGTCATTCCCAGAACTCCCAGAGCCTGACGACGGGTGAACATGATGCGGCCTGTTGGAAGAAGGTGTGGATTCGTTCCCGAAACTCAGACGCTGAGTCTAAAGGGCGCGTTGCCTCAGGTAAATCACGCCACGTGTACGGCGATCCTCGCGTCCACCCCGCTGGCTCCCCTCTCCCCCGGGAGAGGGGCTGGGGGTGAGGGTTTGCGACCAGTGCATGGTATTCACTCCCCACTGCCCTCTCGATATCGCGGGACAAACTGCGTCTCACACTGTCACCCACGTGCCGCTCTTCAAGGAGATTCCACGATTCGATTATGATCCCGCCATGTCCTCTGAACGGAATCCTCTGCCGCCCGATGAGCCGACTCGTGATGAACGAGTGGAGGAGAGCGAACCCGTCGAGATCGAATCGCACGGCGAAGAGGAAGGCCAAGGTCGATCGTTCGATGCGGGTCAGGCCCGCGTCTTCCCCTGCGAGTCCTGCGGGGCCGATCTGGAGTTCTCGATCGGTCAGCAGAAGCTGAACTGTCCGTACTGCGGATACTCCAAAGAGATCGAGATCCGCGACGACGCGGTCATCGCCGAGCAGGATTTTCAGGCAGCCCTTCAGCGGCTGGAAGCCCTGCACGAAAAGGGCCGCACCGACGAGGCGGGGAACCAGGAAGTTCACTGTGAGTCGTGCGGCGGCACCGTGATGTTCAGCGGCTCGCTGACCAGCCAGAACTGCCCCTGGTGCGATGCCGCCATTCAGCGCGAACGGATTCACACTGCGACGCATCGTATCCCCGTCGATGCGGTGCTGCCGTTTCTCGTGGAGAAGGCCAAAGCTCAAAGCCGCCTCAAGGACTGGATCAGCTCGCGGTGGTTTGCTCCCAACGAGTTCCGCAAGCGCGGGATTGAGGGTCGGTTCGATGGGATCTATCTGCCGTTCTGGACGTATGACTCGATGACGTTCAATGCCTACTCTGGCGAGCGCGGAGAGGACTACACCGTGACAGTCGGTACCGGTAAGAACCGGCGGACCGAGACCCGCACGCGCTGGTACCCCGCATCCGGTCGGTTTCAGAGGTTCTTCGACGATGTGCTGATCTGTGCGGCCAACGGAATGCCAATCGAGCTGATCGATGAGCTGGCCCCGTGGCCGATGGAGAAGATGATCCCGTTTACTCAGCAGGTCCTGTCGGGACTATTTGCTCGCACCTATGACATCAAGCTGGACGGCGGCTTCGATCTGGCCCGTGCGAAGATGCGGACCCATCTGGAATCGGACACACGCCGACGAATTGGGGGCGACCGCCAGAGGATTCACTCTCTCAAGACCCGGCACGATGCCATCACATTCAAGCATCTGCTGCTGCCAGTCTGGACACTGGCCTATCGTTACCACGACAAGACCTACCGCGTCTTTGTGAATGCCGCCACAGGCGAGGTCCAGGGGGAACGCCCCTACAGCTGGGTCAAGATTTTGGCTCTCGTGCTGACGATCGCAGCTGTGGTCGGCACCATCGTCGCGATTGCCAAGGCCAACGGCTAGCCGGTAGCAGAATTCGTAAGAATTCTGCCGTCTGTGATTGAGGTTTTCCGCAACCCACATTTTCGCGTGAATGAACCTGGAGCATGTTCGGAATTGACCTTCAGTCAAGAGGTTGGAACACTAATCACCACTAATAGACACTAATCCGGAAGAGCTTCTCCTGGAATCAGACTAGTGAGGATTAGCGGAGATTAGTGTTCCAATTCCTTTTCATTTCGCATGGTACGACTGAAGACCTTTTCAGAACGTGCTCTAAGCCGTAGGCGGCGGATCAGGAAACCACTTGGGAGCCTGCGCCGGGACGAAGTTGTGCAGACGATGGAGAAGGTCTGCGGTCTCGCACGAAACGATCAGTGTGTCGCGGTGAACGGGCTTTAGGAGCTGAGACGCCGTCGCGTGATCGAGAAACGCGAGCAAGTGGTCAAAGTAACCGGCCACATTGAGCAGGCCGATCGGCTTGTGATGGATCCCCAGCTGAGCCCAGGTCCAGATCTCGAACAGCTCTTCGAACGTCCCCAGGCCGCCAGGCAGAGCAATGAACCCGTCTGAAAGTTCCGCCATCAGAGACTTGCGCTGATGCATGGTGTCGACCACATGCAGCTGGGTCAGGCCGCTGTGGGCGACTTCGCGCGTGGCGAGGGCCTGGGGGATGATCCCCTGGACTCGGCCACCGGCCGCCAGAACCGCATCGGCCACGGCTCCCATCAATCCCACTCGACCGCCGCCGTAGATCAGCTCAATACCGAGACTGGCAAGTTGAGTTCCCAGAGCCCGAGCTGCGATGGTGAACTCGGGATCGACGCCGAAACTAGAGCCGCAGTAGACACAGATCGACTTCATGATGCCTCTCAGAAACCACGAAAGCCCAGGGGTTGCAACCCCTGGGCTTTGGGATGTTGTCTTGCCAACAACTACTCGCCGGTCAGCCCCTTGTTGAGGCGCTCGAGGGCTTCGCTCTCGATCTGCCGCACGCGTTCGCGGGTCAGCCCCAACAGCTCGCCGATCTCTTTGAGAGTCCGCGGCTGTCCGTCATCCAGACCGAACCGCATCCGCAGGATCGTCGCCTCACGGCTGTCCATCGTCTCGAGCATCCGGTTGACGTGTTTGAGGTTATCGGTCTCAAGCAGCTCATCTTCCGGGCCGGGGTGCCGCTCATCCGCCACCGAGTCGCCCATATTCCAGTTGGAACCGGCTTCTTCTGTCTGGGGCGTCGCGTTGTAGAGCTGGATCGCCTTCTTCACGATCTTCAGCTTGCGAGCGGGCAGTTCCAGATGCTTGGCGACTTCTTCCGTGCTGGGGGTGCGGCCCAGTTCATCCGACAGCCGGGCGTTGGCCCGTCGCCACTTGGTGAGCAGCTCGACCATGTAGGCCGGAATGCGGATCGTCTTTCCGGAGTTTATAATCGACCGCTTGATCGACTGCTTGATCCAGTAGCTGGCGTAGGTCGAGAACCGGGTGTTCATGTCCGGGTCGAACCCTTCGACTGCTCGCAGCAGCCCCAGGTTCCCTTCCTCGATGAGGTCCTGCAGCGGCAACCCCTTCCCGGAGTAACCACGGGCGATATTCACGACCAGCCGCAGATTGGCACGCACCATATGATCGCGGGCGGAGAGGTCCCCTTGGGCGATTCGACGGGCGAGATCCTTCTCCTGATCAGCATTCAGCAGTGCGGTCTCATTGATCTCTTTCAGATAGGTTTCGAGGGGGTTCTGGACAGATCCGGACGGACGCTTGCGGGCCGTTTTTTGCATGATGTTGGGAAGATCTGGATGCGGAGGGTCAAAGCCGTGCAGGGGCTATCCCTGGTCCCGACGAGGCATCCATGCTTCCACGCCCTAAGAGATCGTCATCTTTCCCGAAAGGATCGCAAAGGAAAGGCAGGTAATCTGGTCTTGGTGCGAAAAGGCTTCGCAACGCGGAGGATCTTCCGGTTGGTCACGAAGTAACAATGGTTCCGGTTCTTCCGAAAAGTGGCGTCTGGGAAGCGCGGTCTGCCCTCAGCGAAACAGCTTCGGAGCAAACTCCGACAGGTAATTTCGCCAGATTGGCCAGGAGTGGTCTCCGGGGGTTTCGATCCATTCGTGCCGGATCCCCTTCTCTTTCAGCGATGCGATCAACTCGTGGTTATCCTTCAGGAGAAAATCGCCCTCGCCACAGGCGATCCAGAGGAGCTTCAGCTGGCCGTTGAGTTTCTCGGGAACGAGAGACTGCTGCATCCGGTCTCCGGGAGGCATCGCCCCGCTGAAACAGCCCAGCCACGCAAACCGGTCGGCGTGCGGCAACCCGACACCCAGGGTCTGTGCCCCACCCATGCTGAGCCCGGCGAGAGCCCGCCGGTCGGAGCCAGCTTCGATCCGGTACAGCGACTCAGCCAGCGGGAGACCATCCTCCAGGAGCTCTCGTTCGAAGGCGGTCAGTGCTGCCTCGCGTTCCTGCAAGGGAGCCTCCCGTGTCACTTGTCCCATGGGGTGTCCGTCGATCATCAGCACGATCATCGGGACTGCTTTGCCGTCGGCAATCAGGTTGTCGAGGATCCAGTGGGCCTTGCCATGCTGGACCCACGTATCGTGCTGATCGCCCGAGCCGTGCTGGAGGACCAGCAGCGGATACTTCCGGTCGCCCGACTTCTCATATCCCGGCGGCGTGTAAACCACAGCTTCGCGGCGACGGCCCAGTACCTTCGACTGATAGTCATGGTGATGGACCGTTCCGTGCGGAACATCGCGCCAGTCCCACGGATTCGGCGGCGTGCCCGGGAGATGCAGGATGCTGCGGCTGGGCTTGCGCTGGGGCTTCAGATGGGGGTTGGATGAGTCGATGACTGCGATCCCATCGATCACGAAGTTGTATTCCCAGACTCCTGCGGGGACCGCATCGACAGTCACACTCCACTTGTCTCCGTGTTTTTCGAGTGCGATCCGATCTTTGGCCCACTGGCCCTGCAGCTCGACTTTCTTCGCCTCTCCCGCTGAGGTGCGGAAGGTCACCTTGCCATCCGGACCGATCTCCAGTGCGAATGCCGTCTGGGACAGGATGACGAGGCAGACAGTCAGAGTCAGGATCCGAAGTTTCACGATGTGTCTCGGGAGGATTGAGCGGGCGTCCGCGAGGACACGATGGTACTGAGTTCAGTGCTGAGGTAGAACCAACCCCACGAGAGTGAACTCAGTCGGCAGCCTTCTTGGGAGGCAAGACGAAATCAAGAATCCTCATCGCATCCTCGTAGTTCGTCTCGTGACCGCCGGCCTCGCGATGAACGAGCAGCACTCGGCGGTCCAGCGCCTTCAGTTTCTCGGCCAGTCGCAGGACGCTGGCCGGCGGCACCGCGGTGTCCTTTCCTCCCGTGGTCAATCCGACCGGCATGCGCAAGGCCTCGGACTGCAGCTCCGCACTGCGTTTGCGGTACTCCTCGGGAACGGTCTGCTTGTCGCCTCCGAATGACTCGCGGATGGCCTCCTGAAAGTTCTCGTATTCGACCAGGTTCGCCGTCCCATTCATCGAGGCGACTCCCGCGATCAGATCGGGATGCAGGGCCGCAAAGGTCAACGCAGCTGTGCCGCCCATCGATCCGCCGCAGAGGTAGACATGCCGGACCGCGCGTTCCTTCTTGAGGATCTCGATGAGCTGCACGAGGTCCGCTTCAGCTGCGGGCCCCATCCAGGAGGTCTTCGCACGGTAGTCGGGAGAGACGTAGAGCATTCCCCGCTGGATGGCCGCATCGCGAGCCGCTCGGCATTCGTCGCGCTCAGCTTTCACGAACTGCCAGCGGTCCGAACCGTGACCATGCAGGGCGATCAGCACATCCAGCGGCTCGGCCACCGTGGGAGGTGTCAGAACCACATACCGCTGCTCAGTCTGGTCGAGCGTGGCTGTGAACGTCTGGTCCTGAATCACGGGACCCAGTACATCGCTGCCAAGACCGAACTGAACACACACCGTTAAGAAACCGAGACGCCACATCGCGGGACTCCCGAACCGGGCCTCAGTTCACTCCAAAGTTCTGGAGCACGATCTTCGCGATATCGGTGTCCCGCAGGCCAGCCCCGATGCCAGCTCCATCGCTCGCCAGGAGTACTCCCGATCGGCTGCCATCGCGATCGGGGTAGCCGTGCGAGCCTTTCACCAGCGTTGCATTCAGCGGAATCGCCTTGGCGGGCATCTCGATATACAGCTCCGCCGGGTCGTAGCCGGGCTTGCGATGGATGTCGACGGTCCGGGCAAAGCTCGGGGCCTTGGCATCATCCAGCCACCAGTAGTAGGCAAACCAGGCGTTCGCCCGCGAGATCAGCACGATCTCTCCCGACCGCTCATGATCGAGACCATACTGGCCTCGCTCGGCTCCCACGAGGACCTCTTCGACCTGCGGATCGGCCTTCAGCAGTGCGGCGACCTTCGCGACATCGGCCGGGTTCTTCACGTAGACATGGGCCACCTGATGATCGACCAGAGCCCAGGCTGCGGACTCGCCGGGGACGAGGTACTCCAGCCCGTTCTCCTCGCGAATCGCCAGCAGCCCCGCCTGCCGCAGAATGCGATTGGGATACGATACGGCGTTCACCGCGTTGATCACGTACTCACTGGCGGCCAGCCACAGGACATCGGTCAGGCCCGCGTCCGTGTAGCCATCGACCAGCTTTCCGATGCAGGCATCGAGTTCCCCCAGCGAGGCGATCGCCTGCGGGCTGTCGGGACCAAACTTCTGCGCGGCATAGTCGAGGTGCGGCAGGTAGATGTAACTGAACCGGGGCTGAAACTTCTTGGCTCCCACCACAGCGGAGTCGACGATCCAGGCTGTCGACTTGATGTTGGCCAGCGGGCCCCAGAAGTGCATCAGGGGGAAGTGCCCGATGCTGTCGCGGAGTTCTCCGTACAGCTCCGTCGGCACCGTGTAGCACCAGAGCGACTCCGACCCGTCCGGGTTGTGGATCGGAGCCGGCGTGCAGATGTAGTCGGCCTTGGCCCCCTTGCTGTGCAGAGGAAACCAGACAGCGGAGGTCAGCGCGGGATCGTGCTCTTTGAGTCGTTGCCAGATCTGGGGAGCCTGGATGCACTCGTTCCAGGCGGTCCACATCTCGACTTCGCCCTTGTCGCGATAGTAGAAGCCGTTGGCGATCACACCGTGCTGCTCGGGGCCGACTCCGGTGGTCATGTTGGCCTGCACCGGGCAGGTCATCGCGGGGAACCCGGGCGACAGTGGTACCGTCGCTCCCTGGCTCATCAGCCCCGTCAAACGAGGCATGTGGGCCAAGTCGCCTTGCCGCAGACCAGGGATCGAAAGGAGAACCGCCGAATGATGCCGAGCCATCAGTTGCACCACAGGAATGGGATCGACGAGGCCAGCCTCGCCCGGAACGAACTGCGGTGATGCTACCGGTTCAGAATCGGTCATGCGAGCGGTTGCGAGGTGCGTTTGGCCCGCCCCGGCCCCCCACAGGCTTGCATTCCGCAGTGGAACGGCATAACCAGTGGTCAGTGTCCCCTTCCTCCTCGTCGTGTGCGTCCATGTTACTGCCACTGCTGCAGAAGCTGATCTCGATCCCCAGCCAGAACCCGATGGGTCGGGATGTTACCGGTCCGGACTTCCTGGAAGGACGACTCGCGGACTTTGTCGAGAGCTTTTTTCGCGATCTGGGCGTGCGGTACGAGCGAACGGAGATCGCGCCCGGCCGACCGAACGTCGTCGCCTACTTCGAGAGCCCCGGGGCCAAGCGAACGGTCATGCTGGATGCCCACCTCGACACCGTGCCGGTCGATGGAATGACGATCCCGCCCTACACGCCGACGATCGAAGGAGGCAAGATCTATGGCCGCGGCTCGTGCGACATTAAAGGCGGGATGGCCGCGATGCTGACGGCGTTTGCCAGGCTGGTCAAAGAGAAGCCCGCCGGAGCGGCGAATGTCCTGATGACGTGTGCCTGTGACGAGGAGCATACGCAGATCGGGATCGAAGCGTTCTGCGAGGCCTGGACCTCCGGGGCCGACAATCCGTTCCGACGTCGCCCGGATGTGGCTCTGATTGCCGAGCCAACGAACCTGGACGCGGTGGTTGCTCATCGTGGAGCCACTCGCTGGCGGATCATCACGCGCGGCCGGGCCTGTCACAGCTCGGAACCTCGCAACGGGACCAACGCCATCTACCGCATGGCCCGCGTGCTGACGGAACTCGAACAGTTCGCCGAGATTGTTCGCGGGATCAACCCGCCACACCGACTGGTCGGGCCCGCAACTCTCAGTGTTGGGCGTATCACCGGTGGCCAAAGTGTGAACGTTGTTCCGGACTTCTGCGTGATTGAGATCGATCGTCGCGTTCTGCCCGGCGAAGATCCGACCAGTGTCATTGAGCAGCTGGGAGCCTGGCTGCGACCACGGCTCGATTTCGAGATCGATATGGAGCCTCCTTACATCGTGAGCCGAGCCCTGGGAGATGATGCGAACGGGCCTCTCGCGGATGAGCTGTTGTCGGTCGTGGCTGGAGTCGCTGGCCCGCACCAGAAGATCGGTGTGCCGTACGGAACCCACGCCTCGACCATTGCGTCGTACGGGGTCCCGTCAGTCGTGTTCGGACCGGGCTCGATCCTGCAGGCCCACACCAAGGACGAATGGCTGGCGATCGATGAACTGGAACTGGCGACCGAGGCGTACTACCAGTTCTGCCTCCGCTGAGAGTCTTGCCTCAGGACGAGGTTACTCGAATTGGGCAGCAAAAAAGCAGTTTCACCACAGAGGCACAGAGACACGGAGAAGGGGACGGGAATCGAAGTGCAGAGAGTGAATTGCGAGATCTGCATGCATCCAATCGCTGAGCATCTGCTCGCCGCCTCACGTTTATGCCGTCTCTGTGACTCCGTGGTGAATTCCTATCGTTGAATCAGCGGACCAGTTCGTGAATCCGCTGCCCCTCGCAAAACGGTCGCAGCAGCGATGCCACCTCGCCCGGCGTCGTGGGGCGGAGGGCGCGGTCCTCTGCCAGTAACTGACCCAGGATGCCTCGTAACGACTCCGGAATCTCCTCCCGGGGGCTGACGTTTTCCGGCTTCAGGGAGTGGGGCGGTCGACCGGTCAACAGCTCCTGCAACGTGGCTCCCAGGGAATAGATATCAGCCCGGATGTCGACGCTGTGGCTGTCGATGGCCTGCTCCGGAGCCATATAGGCCCGCGTGCCCATGACCTGCCCGGCAGTCGACAGGCTGCTTTCGTCGCCCGACTTGGCTTGCGACACGATCCGCGCCAGGCCCAGGTCGAGAATCTTGACGAGCCCGGCCCCGAGCGAGTCTTGCGTGATGATCAGATTAGAGGGCTTCATGTCGCGGTGAATGACCCCCTTGCTCCACGCATGCTCCAGCCCCAGGGCCGCCTGTCGGACAATCTCGCAGGCGTCCGCGATTGAACAGGTGCCCCGCTCTTTCAAGAGACGCCCCAGATCCTTGCCCCGCACGAACTCCATCACCAGGAACGGAGTTCCATCGATCACCCCTGCATCACTGGCACCCACCAGATTGGGATGCTGCATCTTGCCCAGCGCTCGGCACTCTCGACGAAAGCGCTTGATCACGGTCAGGTCATGCGGCAGGTGAGTCCGCAACAGTTTGATGGCGACTTCCTTGCCGAGTTCCCGATGGGTTGCGCGATAGACGATCCCCATGCCGCCTTCGGCAATCACCTCTTCGATTTCGTAGCTCCCGATCTGCGTCAGATGCGGGCGTTCGACTTTTCGTGTTCCTAGATTTCCTTGAGCGATATTGCGGACGACGTTGAGGCAATCTGGCTCCGAGGAATAGTCGTCCTCTCCGGAACCGTTTTCAAACGCGGCGACCAGCGGATCCCGAATTCCCTGAGCCAGTTCATCCAGCATCTTCGAACAGCGCGGGCACGTCTCCAGATGCGCAAGCAGTTCGGGAGCCCACTGGACCTTCGATGAACCCGACAGAAACTCCTGCAGCACCTGCATTGTCGGGCACTGCGCGAGCGCGTCCCCAGCCTGCGGTGAGTGGTCCGAAGGTCTTTCTGAGTTCACCATGGCCCGGCATCCTCAAGTTATGAATTCGACCCTGTGGGCTTATCTGAGTCCGCACCCTCGGCGGGGACCTGGACCAGCCCCTCAAGCTCCTCGCGAATCCGCTTCAGCACTCGCGATCTGGCGACGTACAGGGCTCCGGTCGACATCTGCAGTTCCGCAGCGACATCGGCGACGGCGATCCCCTCGACCGTTGTCTTCCAGCAGGCCTGCCAGGTTCTGGGCTCAAACTCGGACCGCACCAGTTCCAAGGCCCGGCGCACGAGCTGAGTCGTTTCCGAGACTTCAACGGCCGGTGAGACTTCCTCGGGCAGCAGATCCTCGGGAAGCTGTTGCCACTGCATTTGAGCGGTCGAGCCGCCCATTCCGATCGCAGCGGAGCGGAGTTTGCGGACATGGTCGATCACTCGATTTCGAGTGATCGTCCACAGCCAGTCCCGAAAGCGGTCGCCGGGGTGCTCCTTGCGGAACCGATGGAACCCCGTGAAGACGGCCTGAAACACCATCTGCGTCACATCGGCAGCATCTTCCGGCTGCAGGCTGGCCCGCCGGGCCCAGGCATAGACCATCGGGCCGTACAGCTGCGACAGCCGTTCCCACGCTGCGGGGTCGTTCGATTTCAACCGCCCCAGAAGCGTGACCGAAGTCGAGTCACGCTCGTGAGAATCGTCGCTTTGGGAATCGCTCTCGCGCACGTCGCTCATGAACCGCCCCAGGACCGCTGGACGTGGAGGATGTTACCGATCTGATTCAGTACGATCCACAACAGGCCGCTTGTCGGCCTCGTCGGTAGCGGAACTCGCCAGAGTTCCGGCTCAGGCTTCAGTCGGGGCGCCCGGTGACAGAACGACATGCGAGACATCGAGTACATCATTGTCGGTCTGGGAATCGCGGGAACGACGCTGGCCTGGCAACTGGAGCAGCGCGGGGCCGACTTCCTCGTGATCGACCGCGGCGAGCCCTCGACCGCTTCGCGAGTCGCAGCGGGGCTGATTACGCCCGTCACCGGCATGCGGCTGGTTAAGTCCTGGAGATATTACGAACTGCAGCCGGTCGCGTGGGATTTTTATCAACGGGTCGAATCACTCGTGGGGCAGAAACTGCTCTACGAAGGACCGATGGTGCGGCTGCTGGGGAATCTCCAAGAGCAAGGGTACCTGCGAAAGCGCCAGGATGACCCGGACTACGCGGGCCTGCTGGGCGAGGTTCAGTCGCTGCCGGAGTCTGTGCGTACCTCGTTCGGTTCGATCGAACTGCGAGGCGGAGCCCAGCTCGATGTTCCGACCTACCTGCGGCTCACTCGCGAGAGATTGGAACTGCGAGATCGCTTCACGCCCGGCGAAGTCGCCTGGGACCGAGTGGTTTTGACTCCTGGTGGTGTCGAACTCCCGGAATTCGATCTGCGGTGCCAGACCCTCGTGCTGGCCGATGGCGCAGCTGCGAGAACAAATCCGTTCTTTTCGCCCGGCCGGTTCAATGCGACTCGTGGCGAGATTCTGACCGTGGAGATTCCGGGCTGGCTTGAGCCCCGCGTGCTGCACGGGGCTGTCTGGATCGCGCCGCTGCGGACAGCCAGCTCTCAGGGCTACTATCAGGTTGGAGCGACTTACGACTGGTCAAACCTGGATGCGGGGCCAACCGCAGAGGGGCGCGAACTGCTGGAGCAGAGATTGCGATCGATGCTGGATCGTCCGTATCGCGTTGTCGATCACGTGGCCGCTGTCCGCCCGATCCTGCATGAACCGCATCCGCTGGCGATCCGTAGCGCGGAGTATCCGCAGTTGGTCCTCTGGAACGGGCTGGCCTCCAAGGGCTCGCTGCAGGCACCGTATTTTGCCAATCAACTGGCCGATCGATTGATCGATGGAACACTGTGATGCGAAACACTGTGATGCAACAAAAAAGCCCGAGGGTTGTAACCCTCGGGCTTTCGTGGAGTGATGGAGATTAGACCCCGACCAGTGACCGGTTGCCGCGTTTGCGCTCGTTCTCAGTCAGCAGGATCTTCCGCAGGCGGATCGCATCGGGAGTGATTTCGACGTACTCGTCCGTCTCGATGTACTCCAGAGCCAGTTCCAGCGACAGGTCGCGGGGCGGTTCCAGGATGATCATTTCGTCCGCGCCGCTGGACCGCATGTTGGTCAGCTTCTTTTCGCGGATCGGGTTGACCACCAGATCGTTATCGCGGCTGTTCTCGCCAACGATCATTCCTTCGTAGACATCGGTCTGCGGACCGACGAAGAAGGCGGCTCGCTCCTGCAGCTTGAACAGGGCAAAGGCGGTCGTCTTGCCCGATTCCTGAGAGATCAGCACGCCGTTCTTGCGGCGGGGCAGTTCCCCTTCGGCGGGCAGGTACTTGTCGAACTGGTGGTGCATGATCGCTTCGCCCTTGGTCGCGTTGAGCAACCGGGTACGGAGGCCGATCAGGCCGCGAGCGGGAATCGTGAAGACCAGGTGCGTATGCGATCCCTGACCGGCAGTCATGTCGGTCATCTGTCCCTTGCGGGTCGAGACGATTTCGATGACAGAGCCGACGTCGACTTGCGGGACGTCGACTTCCAGGATTTCGAACGGCTCGTGCCAGACACCGTCGATCTGCTTGCGGATGACTTCGGGCTTGCCGACCGAGAGTTCGAACCCTTCGCGGCGCATCGTTTCAATCAGCACCGACAAGTGCAGCAGACCACGTCCCGAGACGCGGAAGCATTCCTTCTGGTCAGTGTCCTCGACCTTGAGGGCCACGTTCGATTCGAGTTCGCGGGTCAGACGTTCACGCAAGTGGCGGCTGGTGACGTACTTGCCGCTCTTGCCGACCAGCGGCGAGGTGTTGATCGTGAAGGTCATAGACAGCGTCGGCTCGTCGACCTTGATCCGCGGCAAAGCGACTGGATTTTCCAGCGAGGCGATCGTGTCGCCGATTTCGACGTCCGGCAGACCCGTGATCGCGACGATGTCGCCCGCCACAGCCACATCGACCTTCTCACGTCCGAGCTTGGCGAACAGCTCGACGGTGTCGATCGTCTCGGTCTCGGTCCCGTTTTCCTTGATGACGGCGACCTTTTGACCGGGGCTGACCTTGCCGCAGTAGATGCGACCGACCGCGATCCGGCCCACATACTTGGACCACATCAGCGAGGTGACCGTCATCCGGAACGGAACGTCGACATCGACTTCCGGGCCGGGGATGTGCTTGAGCACCATATCCAGCAGCGGAGCCATATCACCCGAGCGAGCGGACGAGTCCTCGCTGGCGTAACCCGAGCGACCGCTGGCGAAGATGTGCGGAATGTTGGTGACGTCTTTGGCACCGAGCTCTTCCATCAGGTGCATCGTTTCGAAGATCACGTCATCCGCGCGGCTGTCCGGGCGGTCGACCTTGTTGACGACGATCAGCGGCTGGAGTCCGACCTGCAGGGCCTTGGTCAGCACGAAGCGGGTCTGCGGCTTGGGGCCTTCGGCGGCGTCGACGAGCATCAGAGCTCCGTCGGCCATTCGCAGCACGCGTTCGACTTCGCCGCCGAAGTCGGCGTGTCCCGGGGTATCGATGATGTTGATCTTCACGCCCTTGTAGGCGATCGCAATGTTCTTCGCGAGGATGGTGATCCCGCGCTCACGCTCCAGATCGTTGGAGTCCAGCAGGCACTCCTGAGCCAGCTCGGTATCGCGGAACAGACCGCTCTGCTTCATGAGCGCATCGACGAGGGTCGTCTTCCCATGGTCAACGTGGGCGATGATGGCAATGTTTCGAATTTCGTCACGACGCATGGACCGTTGTCCTCGAACAGCAGGCACTGAAGGGCTGGCTTTGGGTGGAAAGAGGGCGCTAACGCCTTTGCCAGCAGGGAGTTCCGTCCGGGAGTCGCAGTTGTCATGAACGGGCGGAATTCCGGGGGCGAAGAAGTTTATCGGGGATGGGCGGCAATGAAAAGGCCGAATCCCCTTGCGGCGCAGGGAGTTAAGAACCCGAGTGTTCCTCGTGAAGTCGAAACAGGCCATCGTCGGCACCGCTTTGCCGTGGGGGATTCCTCAAACATCGGCCCTGAAGACAGTTGCGGCGCTCCACGACCGGAGGGAGCTGGCTCGTCTTCGTTCACAACTGGGCGACTCCCAGGAATGGGACTCACTTCCGTCCTCGGAGGTTGCGTCTGGCAGCCAGTTGCGTGACCAATCGTCCCCCAGTATCATTCCTCGCTTCCTTTCCGCCCCCGCCCGGGGAGCGGTGTCGGCACACGGGGGCGCTCGGTCCCCTCTTCGGAACGCAGTCATGGCCAACGCAACGAAAATCGAAGCTCAGCAGCGCACGGGCAAGGGTTCCCGAGCCTCGGAACGCCTCCGTCGGGAAGGGCTCGTCCCCGCGAATCTGTTTGGTCACGGCCAGGATTCGTCGATGCTGACCCTCTCACAAGATGTCGTCCGCCCGCTGGTTTTCAGCGGTCACAAGCTGGTCGAGATCAGCTGCGGCGGCAAAACTGAAACCGCTCTCGTCCGTGAAGTTCAGTGGGACGCCTACTCCAAGGAGATCACCCACATCGACTTCGTCCGCATCGACGTCAACGAGCGTGTCCACGTCGTGGTGCCAGTCACCCTCCGCGGCACCGCTCCGGGAATCCTGACCGGTGGAGTGCTCGAACAGCCGGTTCACAGCCTGCACATCGAGGCTTCGGCCGCTGACGTGCCGGACGCGATCTTCGTCAAGATCGATACCCTCCAACTGGGCCAGGCGATCCACGTTCGCGACCTGACCGACCTGCCTTCCGGTGTTACGGTCAAGGCAACTCCCGATCAGATCATCGTCCATGTGATCGCACCGCGAGCCGTCGATATTCCGGTCGTCGATCCGAACGCCGCTCCGGCTCAGCCCGAAGTCATCGGCAAGAAGAAGAAGGACGAAGAAGGCGCTGCCTCCAAGTAGTGGCAGCTCTCCTCATTGCGTTCACCAAGCCCGGTGTCCGGTGGTCTTCAAGACCATGGACACCGGGTTTGCTATTTTCACTCAGCAGTCTTCCAGCGGACGACCTGCGAATCTGAGACGTCGCGAGCAAAATGAGATAGGAGTACGAGGTCGCACTCCTATCTCGGTTCCTACCGCGTTCCGAAGATCACTGAGCCTTCTTCTGGAAGGCCGGTTGATCGAATTTCCCTGTCGCCAGCACATAGGCGAGCAGGTCCAGGATCTGCTCTTTGTCGAGCGTATTCAGAATCCCAGCAGGCATGATCGACACGGGCGAAGGCCGCTTCGATTCGATCTCCTTCTTGAGGATCTTCTGCTGATGATCGGCGGTCGGTCCGGTCTGGACAGTCACGCTCTCTTTGTCTTCGGTCACGATGTTGCCGATGACATAGACGCCGGACTCCATCTCGAACATGAACTTGCGGTATTTCTCCTCGACATTGAGCGAGGGTTCCAGGATCTCCCGCAGCACGACCTTCGGGTCGCCCTTGTGCTTCTTGACGACCTCGGCCAGGTCCGGGCCGACCGTGAGGCTCGGACCGTGGGAGTGACCGGCATGAGCCTGATGCAGCAGGGCCATCGGAGTCGGGTCGGCACCGGTCATCTTGTGGCACTGGGCACACGCCAGCTTGTTGAACAGCAGCTGTCCCTGATGGAAGTTCCGCTGCTGGCCCGCGCGAGCCAGATCGTCCTGCAGGTCCCGAATCGTCCATTCGGTCGTCTTGACGACCGGCTTGGGGTTCTTCGCCAGGAACGCCTGCAGGTCATTGGTCACGTACATCGTGCCGCGCATCAGCAGGTGGTGTCCGGGGAACGAGCAGATATACGGATAGGCTCCTTCCTCAGTCGGAGCTGTGAACTCGATCACCTGCTGCTGACCGTGGTCGACCAGCTTGCTGGACCAGAGGATGTCCGGGCTCTCGGGAACGAAGCCGACCGCGAAGCCACCGGCACCCAGCGCCATGGCTTTGAGGCCCACATCGTTGTCGGTCCCCGGCTTCACGAGCAGGATGTTGTGCGGCATGAAGTCGGCATTCGCAAAGGTCAGCTTGACCTTCTTACCGGGCTTCACGGTCAGCTCGGTGACGTCATACAGCATCCGCTCCGGAACGGTTCCGACACGGATCGTCGTCAGTTCGGGAGTGTCACTCAGGACGCCCGACTTCTCAGCAGCGGCCAGCTTCTCACCCGCGATCACGCCGCCACGCATCGAGCGTTCGACGTTGAACCAGAAATGCTTGACGGTATTGGCTGCATTCCGGGCATGCGGATCGGGAGACTTCAGCAGCTCACCCATCAGCTGGTAATCCCGCGCGTTGTGCTGCTGATGGACCCACAGACCTTCCAGCAGATGATGGGCATCGGCGGGAGAGTTCGGGTCGAGAGTCTTGATCCACTTCTTGGTCTCGGCGATCACCTCGGCTGACTCGCGTTCGCTGAGTTCGACCCGCGTGCGATGACGAATTGAATCGACCGGCGACTTCAGGTTCTCGAGCAGGGCGGCAACCGGCTGGCCATCAATGGCCACGGGTTGTTGCAGAGGACGACCGACGGCCGTCATCCGATAGATGCGACCATGAGTATGATCGCGATTCGGGTCACGCACATTGTGCTGCATGTGGCCGATGATCGCGTTGTGCCAGTCGCTGATATAGAGCGATCCATCGGGGGCGAAGATCGCATCGGACGGGCGAAAGTTCTTGTCGCCGCTCATCATCAGCCCGCGCGACTTGTCCTGAGTCTTGGAGCCGTCGGCGTGGATCGTCGTGACGGTCAGCTCAGCTCCGGCGGGTTCGCCCCACACGGTCCCCTTCTCCGCGTTGCGTTCCAGGTCATAGTGCTTGATGCCGAGGAACCCGATCACATTGCAGATCAGGAAATCGCCCTGCATCGACTCAGGGAAGTGCGTGCTGCTGACCACTTCGCAGGCTGTCACGGGGCGGACTTCCTTCTTCAGGAGTTCATGCATCTCGAAGCCAAGGCCTTGCGGTCGCACCTGGTAGGCCCGCCCGCCGGTTCCATCGGTCGCATACTGATAGCCCCAGTAGTCAAACGCCGTACCGTGGGGGTTCGGCGAGTTGTTCGCATGGAACGAGATCGTGAACTGCCGCGGGTCGAACCGGTACATGGCTGAGGCCCCGGACTGCAGCGACGAGCCCCACGGGTGTTCGTGGTTGTGCTGCATGAACACTCCGCTCTGCCAGTAGATCGCTCCATCCGGCCCGTAGATCAGATTGTTGGCCGCATGGTGCGTGTCCGACGAATCGAGACCCTGCAGCAGGATGGTGCGCTCGTCCGCCACATCGTCGCCGTCGGTGTCTTTGAGGAACAGAATCTCCGGCGTGCAGGTCACGATGACGCCACCGTTCCAGAATTCAAAGCCGAGCGGGTTCTGCACCCGCGCAAACTCGGTCACACGGTCGGCCTTCCCGTCGTTGTTGTCATCGTGAACGATGACCAGAGCATCGTTCATTTCCTTCAGCGGTTCCCACTTGGGATAGGTCGGCCAGACAGCGGCCCACAGCCGTCCTTTCGTGTCGAACTGCATCTGGACCGGATTGACGAGCTGTGGGAACTGGGCTTCGTCCGCGAAGAGATTGACTTCAAACCCGTCGGCGATCGCCATGTGCTTCAGGCCTTCTTCGCCGCTGATGTAGTCCAGCTTGCCCTCTTTGCCGGCGTCGGAGCTCTTGCTGCCGCCACCAACGTTGGAGATCACGGGGATCGGCTTCGGGACGTTGCTGTCATCAATGGCCAGCTCTTTGCCCTGAGCCACGGCCCAGATGCGGGCGTCGCGGTTCATGGTCATGACATCCAGCATCTTGAGTTCGTGCTGCAGCACTTCCGCGTTGCTCTGGTCGTTCGTGAACTTGAGAGTCGAACGTCCACCCCACACATCGTTTCCATCGCGAGCGCGGAAGCGGTTGTTCCAGTGATTGGCCGCATCGAGAACCGCGTTTCGCAGCGGCTCCATCGTCGGCGAGGTCGCGACCTGCTTACCGAGCAATGCGGTCCCGATCACTTCTGCCAGCTGGCGATTCCCCTCTTCGGTCAGATGCACCCCGTTGATCGTCAGTGGGGTACGAGCCGACTCGAACAGCTTGAGCGACGGATGAAACAGATCAACAAACCCCACACCCGCCTCTTTCGCCGCAGCCTCGGTCGCAGCTGTATAAGCCGCGAGCTGGATGTTGTGGGCCTGGCCGTCCGGAACATTCGGGTTGCGGGTGTTCTCGTGAGCGATCGGGCTGAAGAGTACGATCCGCGGGAACGATTTTCCGTTGGCTTTGGAGCCGCGGGTTCTCTGGACAAAGGCGACCAGCTTCTTCTGATAGTCGTCGGCCTTTTCGACGCCGTCGAACGATTCGTTGTAGCCAAAGAACGCCAAGACGACGTCGGCCTTCACTTCGCGCAGGTATTCCGTCATCGACATGAACCCGCTGCTGCGCGGGAACGAGTCGGGCCGGTCGCCGCTGACGCTCATGTTACGGAAGCGGACTGTCTTGCCCTGCAGCTCGCTCTGCAGCAGCGTCTCCATCCACCCATCGTGCTGCATCCGATCGGGCAGTCCGTTACCCAGAATTGCGACGACATCACTCTCCTGGAAGGCGAATGGCACGGGATCGCGATAGTCGGCGGGCACATCCGCCAAGGTCGGATCGCCGGAGGGCTGGGACTCGGGCTTGCTGCCCTTCACCGGGGCTCCGGGCTTCCCGTTATACGCGAGGTAGGTCTGCTTGCCGTTCTTGACATCAAAGTCCAGGAGTTCGGGAGCGGCGACCTTCTCCGCACGGAACAGCTCTTTGCGCTCTGCATCCAGGACTGTGATCGTGAAGTTGTCGAGGCGCCCTTCGAACCCCTGGCGGTTCGCGATGGTGACCTTCTCGATTTCGGCGGGAGTCTTCAGGTCGAGTTCCCACCAGGGATTCGTCTCACCCGCGTTGGCGGTATGCGTTTGCCCGCCCTTGTTCCAATCGGGCGACTTGTTCCCGTCGATGGCCTTTGAGGCGGCTCCGGTGCCATGAGTACTGGACTGCGTGGCGGCTCCGTTCGCAGCGACGTTTTTACCGCCGCTGATCACTTCGACTTCCGCCAGAGTCAGAATCCGCTTCTCGCCCGGGAGTTCGATACGAACAAAGCGAGCGAGTTTGCCGGTGGCTGGCTGGGCGGGAGGAGTCTTCACATCAACCTGTGCCGTCTGGGGCTTGGCCTTGTCGGGCTTGCTGTCCTTCTTGGAGTCCGGTTTGCCGGTATTGTTGTTCGCCGGAATCGGGCTTTCGAAGCCGGCGTACATCTCCGGCTTGATTCCACGGGCGTGCGTCTGATTGCCAAAGGTATTGGGCTGAAACGGCCCCACGGTGGAGACATTCATGTCGGGCGTGATCTTGTCTTCGAGGCCGACCGCCCAGAAGACGCCGTTACAGATCAGCCGACGATACCCGTCATTCGTCAGGTCTTCCGGAGTGCCATACAGGCTCGTAAAGACGCGCGCGACCTTCCCGGATTCCGACTTGTACGTCCGCGTCCACTCCGAGGGCATCGGCGGCTGGGTCTCGGACGGGGCCGAGTCGGGAGTCATTCCGTTCAGCGGCTGCGCCATCGTCAGGATTTCGCCGTCGACTGGCTTGCCGACATAGCCCCCTGCCTGGACCCAGACGTTTTTCACGCCGCGCAGGATCGGGTGCGACTGCATCGCTTCAATGACGGTGATCCGTGTACTCTGCTGGTGGTTGCGACCGTAGTGACCGACCCAGGTCTGGCCCAGCACCTGATGCCCGAAGCCCAGTTCGTAGCCGGACTCTTTGCTGCGGTAATCGTACTTGGCAAAGGGCTGGCCTCCGGGAATCTGAAACGCATGTGTGGCCGTACGCAGGCCGACGACTGGGCCTCCCCGCTTCAGGTACTCATCGAAGTGCCGCATCTGCTCAGCGGGCAGATTCTGAAACCGCAGAAACACAACCGCCAAGTCCGCTGTGTCGAGGGCCTCCATGTGCGGAATGTTCGACGGGGTCCCAGCCACGATCTCGCCGGACTCCGGATCGATGTTGAATAGGACCGTACACTTGAAACCATGATGCTTCGCCAGCAGCCGCGCGAGGGCGGGCAGCGACTCCTCCGAGCGATACTCGTGATCTCCCGCGACAAACACGATGTGTTTGCCGTGACCAATTCCGTCGCCGCCTTCGTACGTCAGTGGGGCGGCACTCAGCAAAGAGGCCCACCCACACCAGGCAGTGACAAGAAGGAGACACAGAAATCGAGCAATAGCATGAGTCATTGTTTGAGGGATCAGCACGGGCCACGGATCGGGAACAGTCGAAGGGATCGCTGCGCAGCTCACCCCGATGTCGTCGCAACGAGTCGCGACGGACTGCAGATCGTAGCGGGATCAAATCCAGAATCGCAATCGGGTCATGTCGAACGAATGCCCATGGGCTCTGGGCTTCATGCTCGTTGATGTCACTGGTGCGATGACTGCGATGAGAATCGTTCCAGCCGCAACTCCTCTGCAGCACGCAAGCTGGGGCAATCTGCCAAATTCGCTATGATCCGTCCTCCCGCGAAAGCCGTTTGCACCGGTGAGACCTTTGGATCACCCGCGATCCGGCTCGGCGGGGCAGCGTCCGTCTTCGCATCTGTGGAGCAGCACCGTGCCGGCTTTCGGGAAGCTCTGGCTCGTGGATCAACTCCTGTCGCCGATCGTGCGCCCCTGCACGCGGCTGCTCATTAGTGCTTTGGCGGTCCCCACCTTCCGCAAAGTACGCAAGCAGTTCACAAACAAGGCTT
Organism: Planctomycetaceae bacterium; assembly: GCA_044337025.1. Taxonomy (GTDB): domain Bacteria; phylum Planctomycetota; class Planctomycetia; order Planctomycetales; family Planctomycetaceae; genus TH-plancto1. The sequence continues at coordinate 33,182 of JBIIOI010000010.1, read as the reverse complement.
GGGACGAAGAACTCGAAAAAGATATCGAGCAGTGGACCCGTGGGGCGTTTCTGCTGCTGGTCGCCACTCACAATTTTGAGAGGTGGCTGCAATGGTTTCTCAGCGAGAGGCTCGACAAGTGGCTGTCGATGGAGTTCAACGTCCATTGGAACATGAGCTTCTCAGTCACCGAAGAGACCAGCATGGCCGGAGTGCTGATCGCCGCCGGGCGCCTGATGGTCGCCATCGGCGTGATCGAGTCGATGCCCGATCAACAGCTGTTCTCCGTGATCCATCCGGGGATTCACGGCGTTCCGTGGGACAAGAAGCTGGGACTGCGAGCCAATCTCAAGGCAGCCGTTATGCCGGTTCTCAAGGGGCTGGCCTGCCAGCATCTGAGCCGTTCATCCCCGGTGTTTGCGATCCTGGCAGTGATTTTCCCTGGCGTGATTGGCTGGGTCTGTTATCTGCTGGCAATTATCCAGTACCTGATCATTGGGCTGGTGACCTCGCGAGATCGGGCGCTCGATGTGTTGTCCGCATTTGACCGGCAGATGGAAATTCAGCGCAACAAGCTGATCGAAGAGTTCCACGTGCAGGCCCCCCAGAAGCCGGACCCCTGTGACGAATTGCCCAAGGGAGTGTGATCCGTAGCCACGTTCGCCAGAACGTGGGGCTTCGCGAGCAATCTACGACTCGCACCCGTCTGCCCGTGGCTACATGTTCAAAACCCGGACTCTCTATGATTTGCGGGCCATAGAGATCCTGAGTCCCCACCCGTGTCGTCCTCCATTCCCACAGTCCCTGGACTTGCCGCTCCCGCTCCGAGCGCCACGCCGCCCTCCAACTGGGCGCTGCTGCGCCGCCTGATGGCGATCGGCTTCGAATACCGCCGCGGCTGCGTCGAGATGATCGCCATGCATCTGGGGCTCGTGGCACTCACGCTGAGCGGACTGGGGCTGACGGGGCTGGGGATCGACTACATTCGCTCGGTGATCGAACCAGGCAGCGCGAAGCCCGACTGGCCATTAGGCATCATCCCGCCCTCGCACTGGACTCCCAAGCAAGTCGTCCTGGCCATCGCAGCTGCGGTGCTGGCAGTCGCGCTCGTGACGGCCCTGCTGCGGTACTTTGCGGCGATCGCTGCGGCCAAGCTCACGCAGCGCATCCTGCTGCGGCTGCGATCCGATGTCTATGCGAAGCTGCAGCAACTGAACTTCGACTTCTACGACGCCGGGGAAAGCAGCTCGATCATCAACCGGGCTGCGGGCGATGTGAACTCGGTCCGCAGCTTCGTCGATGGCGTGATCATTAAGGTGCTGTCGGTGTTGCTGACACTGGTTGTCTATCTGGCCTACATGCTGCGGGTGCATGTCCCGTTGACGGTCGTGTGCCTCTGTACGACTCCGCTGCTGTGGTGGGGAGCCAGCCGGTTCTCACGTACGGTGCAGCCCGCCTACCGCAGGGCCAGCGAACTGGGCGATGAGATGGTCCGCACGCTGGTCGAGAACCTGCAGGGGATTCACGTCATCAAGGGGTTCGCCCGCGAGCCGGAAGAGATCGCTCGATTCCGCGACGCCAACGACAAGATTCAGGACGAGAAGGAATCGATCTTCTGGAAGCTGAGTACGTGGCAGCCGACGATCGGGTTCCTGACGCAGATCAACATGCTGATCCTGATCGGCTATGGTGGCTGGCTGGTGATTCACAACGAGATGGCACTCGGGTCCGGGCTGTTCGTGTTTGCGAACCTGCTGCATGAGTTCGCAAACCAGGTCGGTCAGATCACAGCTGTGGCCAATACGATTCAGGCGAGTCTGGTCGGATCGCAGCGTGTGTTTGAGGTCCTCGACACTCCCGTGAAGATCGTCAGCCCGCCGAATGCCGTAAAGCTCGGACGAGCGCGGGGCGAGATCTCGTTCGAGCACGTCACTTTCGGCTACAAGCCCGACAGCCCGGTGCTTCACGATCTGTCATTCACGATTCGGTCGGGTGAGTGCCTGGCGATCACCGGTGAGACGGGCTCGGGAAAGAGCACACTGCTGAGCCTCATCATGCGGTTCTATGACGTGAACACGGGCCAGATTTGCCTGGATGGTCACGATCTGCGACTGCTGGAAATCGACTCGCTGCGGAGGAATGTGGGCCTGGTGTTTCAGGAGGCGTTTCTGTTCAGTCACACGGTGGCAGCGAACATTGCCTTTGGCCGACCGGATGCGCCATTGTCGGAGATCCAGCGGGCCGCACGGATTGCGTGTGCCGAGCCGTTCATCGAAGAGATGCCGGAGAAGTACGACACCGTCGTCGGGGAGCATGGAGCCAATCTGTCCGGAGGCCAGCGGCAGCGGTTGTCGATCGCCCGGGCATTGCTGCTCGATCCACCGATCCTGCTGTTCGATGACGCGACGGCCTCGGTTGATCCGGAGACCGAGCATGAGATCCGCGAAGCCCTCGAATCCGCTATGCAGGGCCGCACGACTGTCGTCGTGGCAAATCGCCTCAGCACACTGCGCCGCGCGGATCGCGTCCTCGTTCTGGAGAACGGCACAATCTCTGCCATCGGGACGCATGAAGAGCTGGCCCGATCGAGCCCGTACTACCGGCGGCTAATTGAGTTGCAGGCGGCGGGAGCTGTGGCTCCTGTAGGCAGCCTCTCCTAGGGAACCAATCCCGCCCGCCCGAAACTCCCCAAGAGCGGCACGGCGTCAGCCTGCCGAGTCACCGATCGGCAGGCCACCGGGGCGAAATCGTTGTAGTGTCCTAGCGATCTCGGCGAGCGAATTCGCAATACTCTCTACAGATGCACCAGTGATTCGAGTTGGTTCGATCTCCCGGCTGGCGTCGATCTTCGCCTCATATCGGTCCTTGTTCCCCAACAGATCCTCATACGACACTTTGAGTTCCATCTCCCGTCCAAATCGTTCTTGGTACAAGGTCCAGGCCGTGGCATCGAAGAAGAACGGATTAGTATAACTCAAGTTCACTGGATCACAGGCTGCCGCTACAGACATTGACTCACCGAGAGCAAAGGTCGATGACAAGGCTGATAACACTATGGGGGTCATGGTTTCGATCTCCGGCTATTCCAGCGTTGCCATCAGGCAAGCACCTGGCCGAAAGACGGTACTTCTGCTCCTAGATGTCATGCACCTGTACATGCTTCTTTCCGGAACACTGTCCTTCGCCGACATCATGTCTCGCGTCCGGCGCCACGCTTCACAGACTGTACCCGTCGGGCTTGCCCGACGTGCCCGAGTGACCCTGTACCAATTCGACCGGCTCTTGCGGAGCGATCCCGACCGCAACATACTCCGAGTTTGACAGTTGTGAACTCGCTGGGGTGTCATATGCAGAGTTTCGTCCTCGCTCTCGATCAGGGAACCACCTCCAGTCGTGCTCTGGCTGTTAACCATTCGGGACTGGTCGTCGCCCAGTCCCAGCAGGAGTTCCCTCAGATCTATCCAACTCCGGGTCATGTCGAACATGACCCCGAGGCGATCTGGGAATCGCAGCTGGCCACCGCGCGGCAGGCGATCTCGCAGACTCCTGGAGGGGTAGCTGCCATTGCCGCGATCGGCATTACCAACCAGCGGGAAACCACGATCCTCTGGGATCGTGCAACCGGGAAGCCGATCGCGAACGCCATCGTCTGGCAGAGCCGCATCACTTCGCCCGAGTGCGAGCGGCTCAAGCAGGCCGGTTACGAGGCCACCGTTCGTGACAAGACGGGCCTGGTGCTGGATGCTTACTTCTCGGGAACCAAGATTGCTCACCTGCTCGATACGATTCCCGGGGCTCGATCCCGTGCCGAGAAGGGTGAAATCCTGTTCGGGACCGTCGACAGCTTCCTGATCTGGCGGCTGACGGGCGGGCGCGTACATGCTACCGATGTCAGCAATGCCAGCCGCACGCTGCTGTTCAATCTGCGGACACTCGACTGGGATGACGAACTGCTGAAAATCTTTCGAGTCCCACGGGCCATCTTGCCGGGAATCTGCTCGTCTTCCGATCAGATCGGCGAGACCGATCCGACGCACTTTGGTCGAGCGATCCCGATCTCCGGCTGTGCGGGAGATCAGCAGGCTGCCACATTTGGACAGGCCTGTTTCTCACCCGGAGAGGTGAAGAACACCTACGGGACCGGCTGTTTCCTGTTGATGAACACCGGCAGCGAGCCGGTTCAGTCGCAATCGGGGCTGATCACGACGGTCGGCTGGCGGATCGGCAACCAGACGACCTACTGCCTGGAAGGTTCCGTGTTCATCGCGGGAGCTGTGGTCCAGTGGCTGCGAGATGGTTTGGGGATCATCGCCACCTCAGCTGAGGTCGAAGCCCTGGCCGACTCGGTCGAGGACTCGGGCGGGGTGCTGTTCGTTCCGGCGTTTGTGGGGCTGGGAGCTCCGCATTGGGACCCGTCAGCACGCGGCACGATCATCGGTCTGACCCGCGGAACGACCAAGGCGCATCTGGCCCGCGCAGCGGTCGACTCGATGGCCTTCCAGACGTTCGACTTACTGGAAGCGATGCAGCTCGATTCCGGCATCCCGCTGGGAACGTTGAAGGTCGACGGAGGTGCCTCGCGGAATAGCCGCCTGATGCAGTTCCAAGCCGATCTGCTGGGAACCCGGGTCCGCCGCCCGATCGTGCAGGAGACGACCGCGCTGGGAGCCGCTTACCTGGCCGGGCTGGCTGTGGGGTTCTGGCAGAATCAGAGCGAGATTGCCGCCAACTGGGCACTCGATCGTGAGTTCACTCCAGGCCTGGCTGATGAGACGCGGCACCAGTGGGTGTCGCGCTGGAAGCGGGCTGTCGACCGCTCGAAGTCCTGGGAGGCGTAATGCCTCGTAGCATGGGCGTCCCGCCCATGTCTTGTTTCACAGAACTGACATGGGCGGGACGCCCATGCTACGCACCACTACAGCTTCGGCACTGCGATCAGCTTGGGATTCGGGTCCAGCGGCAGGAAGTTCAGCACGCCGGACTCTTCTCTCACAGGAACATAGCGGTAGTGAACTCCGCGCTTGCCGTCCTGTCCGACCTCCAGACGGGGCCCCAGCTTCTGCACAAACTGTTTGATCTTCGGATCGGTGGGTGAATCAAAAGCCCCGACCGTTACGAACGAACTGGTTCGGTCGTGCCAGATGTAGGCTTCGATCTTGCAATAGGTCTGGAACTCCGCGTTGTCCGGGTGGCTGGGGTCGGTGAACGGTTCACGGCTGCGCAGGGCCTGCACGAGGTTCCGGGCATTGAGGGCCGCCTGATCCAGGTCATTGTCGGTGGCGAAGTAGCTTTCCGCCTTCTCCATCGTCTCGTTCACCACATTGACCGACTTGCCGCTGAACTTGGCAATCACGAGTGTGTACTTGCCGGGGCATTCGGAGAGACTGAATCGTTCGTTGTTGTTGAGCCGAACCAGCAGCGGGTCCGAGGCTTGCTTGGCCGCTTCAATCTCGGCTTCAGTCAGCAGGGGATTCGAGGTGAGAAACGACTTGCTGAGCGGGCCGGGCCGACCGGGGCTCTTGCCGTACACGACTTTGTCTTTGAAGCACTTGGGGTGGTATTGCTTGATGAACGCCAGCGTGTCCTGCCCCTTGGCATCTTCAATGCTGGTGTAGTTCCCTGCCAGCACACAGACCGAATCGATCAGGCGGGCCTTCTTCATCTTCTGAGTTCGCCCCTGCAGGTCGGCAGCGTTGATGACCTCGCTCTTGTCCTTCACGATGTGAACGTACGCCGGGATCTTCTGCTGACGCAGTTCCAGGACCAGGGCGTTGGCTGCTTCTTCCGGCGTGGCTCCCGGCTTGTCTTCGCTGTTCTGCAGCTGCTGGAAGCTGGCCACCATGATCATCCACGGGCCATGCTGTTTATGCAGCGTATAGACCTTGCCCGGATCGGCTTCGATCTTGGTTGTCATCTTACGCAGCAGGTTCCCCTGCGCGAGAACTGAATTCGCCGGCAGCGTTCCGATCAGGAACGCAGCTGCAACGCAAAGACCCATGAAGCAGCGCATGACGCAGCCTCCAATCGGGGAGTGAGGGGATCACAGACAGGACCGGTCTCATGAAAAGGCAGGGCGAGAACCGCCCGAGGGGGGATTGCCTTCTCAGAAGTTGACCGACGTGCCGGGATTCTGCCTCAACTCAGCTCTTCGTGTCGAGAGGCCATTGGCCTCCCAGCTCACGCTTCTGCAAAGCTTGCAAATCCTGCAAACCGCTCCGGGCCACATCCAGCAGGGCCAAGAGCTCGTCATGGCTGAATGTGCCATGCTCGGCGGTCCCCTGCACCTCCACAAACCGCCCATCTCCGGTCATGACGACATTGAAATCGACTCCGGCAGTACTGTCCTCCACATAATCGAGGTCCAGCACTGGCCGCCCATCAACGATCCCAACGCTGACCGCGGCCACACTCTGCGTGATCACCTTCGACGGATCGACCCCCAGCGGAACCAGCGAATTGACCGCATCGACCAGAGCGATAAACCCGCCCGTGATACTCAGGGTACGCGTACCGCCATCCGCTTCGAGCACATCACAGTCGATCGAAATCGTCCGGGGCCCCAGCGCCACATTGTCAATCACCGCCCGCAGGCTGCGCCCGATCAGCCGCTGAATCTCGGTCGAACGACCATCGATCTTCCCGCTGCGGTCGCGGGATTTACGAGGAGCTGTGCTGCCCGGCAGCATGCTGTACTCGGCCGTCACCCAGCCCGAGGGAACCGGGTCATTCTTCTTCCAGGGCGGCACCCCTTCGTCGATGCTGGCGGTACACAGGACGGTTGTACGACCCGCCCGGATCAATACTCGCCCAGGAGCCGCTCCAAAATACGGACGCTCAATGGTGATCGGTCGCAGCTGACGCGGCGTCCGCTGGTCGTGACGGGGAGTGGTCATGGGGTGTGTCTCTCCAGTGGGATGAACTGTGAGACTATGCAACTCGCGAGCGAGTTCCAAGTGTTGTCCCCAGAGATTCATCAGATGCTGAGGCGCGAGGCCCGCTTTGCGAAAGAGATCGTGAGAGCGGTGAGCAGGGGGCAGTGGTGGCGAGCCATCCGGCTGACCAGTCGCGTCTCGCGAGATGCCGTGCCTTGGCAGCGGGAGCTCGGCCTGATAGACCTGAAGTCACTTCACGCAGGGACCACATTCCGGGTCTGGTGTCTCACAACGTTCTGAGGAGTCTCGCATGCGGTACTGTTGGCTGTGGCTGGCATGTTTGGGGTTGGCCTGCGGACACTTCTCCGACGCAGCAGAACCAGTGCCCCGACCGAACATTGTCCTGATCTTTGTCGACGATCTGGGCTACGGAGACATTGGCCCGTTCGGGGCGACCCAGGTCCGGACACCGCACCTCGACACGCTGGCCAGCGAGGGGACGAAGTTCACCAGCTTCTATGCTACGCCCGTCTGCTCGATGTCTCGGGCCTGCCTGATGACGGGCTGCTACAACGCCCGTGTATCGATTCCAGGTGTGCTGTTTCCAGGGAGCCAGATCGGCTTGCATTCCGATGAAGTCACACTGGCCGAGATTGTCAAGCAGCAGGGTTACTCCACGATCTGTGTTGGCAAATGGCATCTGGGGCACCGCGATCCGTTCCTGCCGACGAGGCAGGGTTTTGACTCCTACTTTGGAATCCCTTACAGCAACGATATGACGATCGATCCGCAGAACGCACGATTCGCTCAGGACTGCGTGTTTCGCGAAGGAATGACGGAAGCCAAGGCCCGCGCGGCAGCGATCAAGCACACCGTCCCGCTGATGCGTGGCGACGAAGTTGTGGAGTACCCTGCCGACCAGGCCACACTCACGCAGCGCTACACCGCCGAGACCGTGAAGTTCATTCGCGAGCACCAGTCCCAGCCATTCTTCGTCTATCTTCCGCACACCATGGTTCATGTTCCGCTGGCGGCGTCGGATCGTTTTCGAGGAAAGAGTGCCCACGGACTGCTCGGCGATGCCATTGAAGAACTCGATGCTTCGGTCGGAGAGATCCTGCAGACTCTGAAGGACCTGCAGATCGACAAGCAGACGCTGGTGATCTTCACCTCGGACAACGGAGCAGCCACGGGCACATCGGCTCCCTGGCGGGGCAAGAAGGGGACCAACTTTGAAGGGGGCGTGCGCGAACCGTGCATCATGCGCTGGCCGGGACGAATACCTGCCGGAGCGACCTGTAATCAGATCGCGGGAAACATCGACATGCTGCCCACGTTCGCCAAACTCGTCGGGACGGAACTGCAGGGCGACCGAGTCCTGGATGGTCGAGATATCTCTTCCCTGATGTTCGATCCTCAGACTGGGCCGGTGCGGGACACTCATCTCTACTTCGCCAGCAACCAGAGCCTGGCCGCCATTCGCCAGGGAGACTGGAAGCTGTTCCTGACCGATCCGCAGAAGAAGGCGGGCGGGAAGAAGAAGGCTGAGAAGGAGGCCCCCGAATCAACGCCCCCCCTGCTCTACAACTTGGCGACCGATCCCGCCGAAACGACGAACGTGGCTGCCGAGCATCCAGAGATCGTGACGCGACTGCGGGCAGAAGCGAACACTCGCGAGTCCGAGATCAAGCAGCATCAGCGGCCCGCAGGTCAGCTGAGCAGTTCGAATTGAGGGTGCCTTGTGGCTCGACACCCGGGCGATTCGTCTCAGTAAAACGTCGTCATCCCAGAGTATCTGCGGAGTTCTCATGCGTGTTTCGAAACTGTCTGTGATCATCGGCCTCATCGCCCTATGGCTGTTCGGCCCGGTAGTGTCCACGCATGCGGAGGGGAAAGCGGTGCCCTCAGCCCGGCCCAATATCCTGCTCATCGTCGCGGATGACCTGGGCTGGAGCGATGTCGGCTGGCATGGGGGATTTGCCAAGACCCCGGTGCTGGACCAGCTGGTCCGCGAGGGGGTCGAACTCGATCAGCACTACGTACAGCCGGTCTGCACGCCGACCCGCACCGCGCTGATGAGCGGACGCTATCCCGGACGATTCGGGCCGCAGGCCCTCTCGCCGAGTAATCTACGAGCGATGCCACTGGGAACGTTGACAATGGCGTCGATGCTCAAGTCGCTGGGCTATCGCACGCATCAGTCTGGAAAGTGGCATCTGGGAGCCCGCCCGGAGTGGATTCCGAATGCCTACGGATTCGACACCAGCTACGGAACGCTCACCGGAGCCGCTGATCCGTGGACTCACAAATATCGAAAGGGGAATCCTTACGAAGACACATGGCATCGGAATGGCCAGCTGTTTCACGAAGACGGCAACGCCACAGAGCTGGTCGCCGCTGAAGCCTTGAAGCAGATCGAGGCTGCGGGAACACCCTGGTTCGTCTATGTGCCGTTTCACGCCGTTCACACTCCCGTCGATGCTCCGGACGAATACAAGGCTCTCTACCAGGGCATCGAGTTCCACAGCGACCCGCAGAAGCACGACTCGCGGCTGCGCATGGCGGCGATGGTCTCTCAGATCGATGACAAGGTCGGTCAATTCGTCGAGGCACTCCGGCGGACCGGGCAACGCGACAACACGCTGATCCTCTTCACCAGTGATAACGGCGGGATCGAGTCGTTGAAAAACGCCTATGCGGGCCAGGTGGCCGATTCACCTCTCAACAGCGAGAACGACCCCCTGCGGGGCCAGAAGGGGACGCTCTACGAAGGCGGCACGCGCGTCTGTGCCTTCGCTCACTGGCCGGGCACGCTCAAACCGCACAAATTCTCGACCGCCATGCATTGTGTTGACTGGTTTCCGACGATTGCCGAGCTGACGGGCTACCAGTCCCCTGTCGATCTGAAATGGGACGGCATCAGCCAATGGCCCGCACTGACTGGTTCGGGGTCCTCAGTACCTCGGAATATCTACATCTCCCTTCCGGGAGCAGCCAGCCTCCGCTCCGGAGACTGGAAGCTGATCCGTCGCAAACAGGGCTCCCCCGAGCTCTTCCAAATTTCGACCGACCCGTATGAGAAAGACGACGTCGCTGCCAAGTACCCGGACAAGGTCGCCGAGCTGAACCGACAGCTGGACGAGGAGCGAGCTCAAGACACCCCAGTGCTGCCCGAGGATCTGAAGGGGCTGCCGCATTGAGCCGTCGGCACCGCCACCGAATCGCTCAGTCTTCCACCCCCGCGCCGGGCCTTGTTATGATAAAAATTCGTTGATCCTTTGACGGAGGCGTCTCTTGGAAGTGCTGAACAGGCCGTCTCAAAACGGTGTGCGATGGCCCTGCGTTCTCGTGCTTTGGGGACTCCTGGTTGGTCACTCGATCCGGGCCGAGGAAGCGGCTCCCTCTGCCGAACAGCTTGAATTCTTTGAAAGCAAAGTCCGCCCGCTACTGATCGAGCACTGCTACGAGTGCCACAGTGTCGATGCCAAGAAGCTCAAGGGCGGCCTCAAGCTCGACTCGCGGGAAGCTGCACTGCAGGGCGGTGACTCCGGGGCCGGACTGGTTCCGGGAGATTCCGCCAAGAGCCTGATCATCGATGCGGTTCTCTGGAAGTCGCTCGAGATGCCGCCGCAGGGGAAGCTCAAGGCAGATCAGATCGAGATCCTTACGCGCTGGGTCGACAGTGGAGCGGCTTGGCCCGCGAACGATGAACAGGCCGCAGCCACCGTGCCCGCCACCTACAACTGGAGCGAGCTCCGGTCCCAGCATTGGGCTTGGCAACCGGTTCAGCGGCCGATTGCTCCCGCAGTTCAGGACGCCGCTTGGCCAACGAACGAGATCGATCGTTTCGTCCTGGCAGAGCTCGAGGCCAGCTCGCTCTCCCCGGCCCCCGCAGCTGATCCCGCGACGCTGATTCGTCGAGTCTATTTTGATCTGATCGGGTTACCTCCTCCGCCGGAGAAGATCGACGCGTTCGTCGCCGCCGCTGCACAGGACCGCGCGACTGCCCTCGCAGCTCTCGTCGATGAACTGCTGGCATCGCCTCATTACGGAGAGCGTTGGGCCCGGCACTGGCTGGATGTGGCCCGCTACAGCGACGGGTTTGGCGGATTCCTGGATGGAGCAGCGCTGCCCGAAGCGTGGCGCTATCGCGACTGGGTGATTGAGGCGTTCAATCACGATCTACCATTCGATCAGTTTATCCGGCAGCAGATTGCGGGAGATCAGCTGGACCCACCGCACGCAGTCGCGACCGGGTTCCTGGCGCTGGGCCCGACCTATATCTCCGACGGCGGTGACCCGGACGCCACAGCTCAGGCTCAATCTGAGACGCTCGATGATCGCGTCGATACTCTCTCGCGCGGGCTGCTCGGGCTGACAGCTGCGTGTGCCCGTTGTCACGATCACAAGTTCGATCCGATCCCGCAGCTCGACTACTACTCACTCGCCGGAGTCTTCCATAACACGCGTCTGAACGAGTACCCGCTGGCTCCCACCGAGACTGTCCAGGCCTATCAGCAGCACCAGCAGCGCATCCGCGACCAGGAGGCCAAAGTTCGTCAGCCTGCCGAAAAAGCCAAGGCCGAGAAGCGTGAACTGACGGACGACGAAAAGAAGCAGATCGAGTCCGACACCGCCCAGCTCGAGGAACTCAAGAAGACCGCACCCGCCAAGTATCCAGTCGCACACACGATTGCCGATTCCGGTGCCAGCGACATGGCCCTCGCAATCCGTGGCAACCTGCGTAAGCCCGGGCCGATTGCCCCGCGACGGTTCTTGCGGATTCTGGCGGGAGAAGATGCTCCGGCCTTTCAGCAGGGGAGCGGGCGGCTGGCTCTCGCCGATGCGCTGGTTGCCCCTTCGAATCCGTTAACGGCCCGTGTGTTTGTGAACCGGATCTGGCTGCAGCACTTCGGTCAGGGGCTGGTGCGAACTCCCAGCAACTTTGGCAAACTCGGGGAATCACCGACTCATCCGGAACTGCTCGACTGGCTGGCGTCGGAGTTCATGACGACGCAGGGCTGGTCGATCAAGAAGCTGCACCGCGCGATCGTCTTATCATCGACCTACCAGATGAGCAACAGCCTCGACGCGGCAGCCTTCGAGGTCGATGCCGACAACCGGAAGCTGTGGCGCATGAACCCGCGTCGGCTCGACGTCGAGGCGTGGCGGGATGCCTTCCTGAGCGTGACCGGGGAACTCGATCGCACGGTCGGCGGCCCGCCGGTCGATGCGTTGCTGCAAAGTCCCCGTCGCACGCTGTACGCCTCTGTCAGCCGCAACGGAGACCGGTTCGCCGCCGATGCATTCCTGAGACTGTTCGACTTCCCGCTGCCCCGGGCCTCCAGCGAAGGCCGCAAGACCAGCGTGATCCCGCAGCAGTCGCTGTTCCTGATGAACAGTCCCTTCATGGCCGCCCGGGCGAAGGCCTTGGCAGCTCGCTTGCAGAAGGAAGCGGTCGATGACAACGCACGCATTGAGCGAGCCTACCGGCTGTTGTATGGGCGTTCGCCGACGGACCAGGAACGACAACTCGGTGCTGAGTTCCTGCGTTCTGAGCCCGATGCCGGAGCTGAGCAAAAGCTGACTCCGCGGGAGCAGTATGCCCAGGTGCTGCTCAGTGCCAGCGAGTTCATGCACATCCCGTAACCATTCCTCGGTTCGCCGGAATTCTGACGAATTCCGCTACGGAGACATCGATGTTTCACACCAATCCCTTCCCCCCGATCTCGCGTCGCGAATCGCTGCGCCGGATCGGAGCCGGGTTCGGCACGCTGGGGCTGGCCTCGATGCTGGCACAGGCTCCCGTCTCGGCAGCTCCAACCGCGGCCGATTCGCTTCTGCCGCGGATGTCGCACTTTGCGCCGAAAGCTAAGCGGATTATCCAGCTGTTCATGCCGGGCGGTCCCTCGCAGGTCGACACGTTCGACTTCAAGCCCGAGATTGCAAAGTACGCCGGCCAGCGCCCCGCAGAGGTCGACCGCAAGTCGCTGCGCAACACCAAGAATGGCCTGTTCCCGTCTCCCTTTGGATTCAAGCAGTATGGCGAGTGCGGTCGCTGGGTGAGCGATCTGTTCCCGCACGTCGGGCAATGCGTCGACGACATCTGCTTTATCCACTCGATGCATACCGACATCCCCGAGCACGCGGGGGCCATGATGATGATGAATGTCGGCCACCTGCAGCCCAACCGGCCCAGCCTGGGAGCCTGGATGGTTTACGGCCTGGGCACCGAGAACCAGAACCTGCCGGGCTTCGTCGCCATGTCGCCCCGTGCCCAGCCGCGAGGAGGAATGGCCAATTGGGGCAACAGCTTCCTGCCAGGGGCCTACAGCGGTTGTTACGTGAACATCGCCGAGATGAAGCCAGAGTCGGTGCTGGCCGATTTGCGGAACCAGTTCGTGACGCCGCGCGATCAGCGAAGGCAGGCCGACCTGCTCGGACAGCTCAACCGCATCCATGCCGAGCGCGAACAGCACGACGCGGGGCTGGAGTCGCGGATCGCCGCCATGGAGATGGCGTTCCGCATGCAGTTCTCCGTGCCGGAGGCGTTTGATACCTCGGGCGAGACGAAAGCGACCCTCGACATGTACGGGACCAGCGAATACGCCAAGGGGTGCCTGCTGGCGAGACGTCTCATCGAGCGCGGGGTCCGCGCGGTTCAGCTGTCACTGTCGATCGATGGCTACGACATCGCCTGGGATACGGGGCACGATGACATTCAGGGCGGCCACTCGCGGCTGGCGCTGGCGTGCGATCAGGGGATCGCGGCCTTGATCCGCGACCTGAAGCAGCGTGGACTGTTCGACGAGACGCTGCTCGTGTGGGGCGGCGAGTTCGGTCGAGCCCCGACCTCCGAGGGCCAGAAAGGCCGCGACCATGACCACTACGGCTACACAGTCTGGCTGGCCGGCGGGGGAGTCAAGGGCGGGATGGCTTATGGGGCGACCGACCAGTTCGGCTGCTCCGCCGTGGAGAATCGCGTGCATGTCCATGACCTGCACGCCACGATTCTACACCTGATGGGGCTGGATCACGAGAAACTCACCTACCGCTACTCCGGGCGGGACTACCGGCTGACCGATGTTCACGGACATGTTGTCCGGGAGATCGTCTCGTAGCCACTGGATGAATCGAAACGCAAACAGCAATTCGTCTGGCATTTTCCCCTCGCCGATGCGATCATGAGCTCCTTGGCGACATCCTGAAAGGTGAGGTTCACTCATGCTCCGTTTCGCACTTCGCTCAATTCTGGCCCTCCTGCTCGCAGTCCTGGTTTCGGGGCTGAGCTGGGCCTGTCCGTTTTGTTCGGCCCCCTCGCTGACGCTGTGCGAACAGCTCAACATGGCAGATGCCGTGGTGCTGGTCGAGTGGTCCGAAGGGAAGCCCGCGGATCGCGACAAGGGGTTCGCTGGCTCGACGCAGTACAGCATCCTGAAGGTCGTTCATGATTCGACGGGCGAGCTGAAGGTCGGCGGCAAGATCAATCTCGATCGTTATCGGGCCGCCAAGTCGGGGGATATGTTCCTGCTGATGGGGACCAAGACGACCGAACTGGAGTGGGGCAGCCCGCTGGAAGTCACGGAGACCAGCTTCAACTACATCACGCAGGCCCCTTCGAAAGAGGCCCCCGCGAAAGAGCGACTGGCTTACTTCCTGAAGTTCCTGGAGTTCCCGGACACGATCGTGGCGGATGATGCCTATGGCGAGTTTGCGAACGCTCAGTACAAGGACATCGTCGCCATCAAGGATCAGTTTCCTCGCGAGAAGGTCCGGAAGTGGCTGGACAATCCGCAGACCTCTCCGTCGCGGCTCGGGCTGTACGGCCTGATGCTGGGACTGTGTGGCACGGACGACGATGCGAAGTATCTCGAGAAGAAGCTGCTGGAACCGGTCGAGGGGTTCCGGCTCGGGATCGACGGGATGATGGGCGGGTACCTGCTGCTGGCCAAGGACAGTGGTTTGACCGTCCTGGAGGACTCGAAGCTCAAGAACAAGTCGGTCCCGTTCAGCGAGACCTATGCCACGATGCAGGCCCTGCGGTTCATGTGGCAGTATGGAGATGGCCAGATTGCCAAGGACCGTCTGCGTCAGTCGATGCGGATCCTGCTCGATCGTCCCGAACTGGCCGATCTGGTGGTTGTCGACCTGGCTCGCTGGCAGGACTGGTCCGTGGCTGACCGGCTGATGGAGCTGTACGCGAAGGAGGGGTACGACATCCCCTCCACGAAGCGGGCGATTGTACGGTTCTATCTGACCGCCGAAGCGGCCAAGCCGAAGGACCCCAAGGAAGCGGCGCCCGAACATGTGGAAGTGGCCAAGAAGCACCTGAAGGCACTGCGGGAGAAGGACCCCGATACGGTCAAGCAGGCTGAGGAGTTTTTCTACCTGAACTTCTGAGCGGGAGAGCGGCATGGCGTCATCCAGCAGCAAGGTGACCTGTCTCAGGCGTTCTCCGTGCCTCCGTGCCTCCGTGGTGAATCTTCTGCAGTGTGCAGCATTCTGCGCACTGATCTTCTCATCCGGGGCCCGTGCCAGTGACGAGTCGGAGCTGTCTCGTTACTTCTCCGAGCTGCGTCTGCGGGGCCTGTTCTCGATTGCCGAAGAGTACGGAGCTGCGCGGCTGGCGGAGCCTGATCGGTCCCCAGTCGAAGCGGCCATCGTGGCTGTGGAGCTCTCGAAGGTCTACGCCGCACACGCGGCCGAACTCAGCGGGACATCCGCCGAGGAGTTGTGGACCCGAGCGGCCGAGGTGATCGAGCCACTCGCCGCGAAAGCCGACTCGCCGCGCTGGATCGCCGTCCGCGTCCGCCAGGCGACGCTCGCCGCCGATCGGGCGAACGCGGAGTTCTGGCACTACCGTCTGGACCCGGACTCGCCCGCTCAGCAGAAGGTAGCGATTCAGCGCAGCCGCGAAGCACTCGAAGTGATCGCGGCGGTGCTGCCCGGTCTCCAGACCGCCGGGAAACCCGCTTTGCGCGGGAACCGAACTCCAGAGGCGGCGCGGCAGTCCGCCGGGACATTGTCCGCCGTCGAGGTTCGGGCTCTGCATGACGAACTGCTCTCTCTGCAGGTTCGGATGAACCTCCATCTGGCCCAACTGCTGGAGGTCGGCCCAGATCGAGCCGCAGCTCTCCTGCAGGCCGAGTCGGGCAGTGCGGACTTGGCCAAGCGCGTGAATAGCGAGTCTCTGTGGCCCGCACGATTGGCGCGGGTCGAGACGCTACGACTGAACGGAGATCCGCAACGGGCCTTTACACTGGCAAAGTCGTATCTCACTCCCGAACTAAACAGCGACCTGGCCGAAGCGATCGTGGCCGAACAGGCGCGAGCACTCTTAGCTCAGAAGCAGCAAGCGGACGCCATTGCCTTGATCCTCGATCATGGCCAATCACGCGGTCACCTCGGACCCGAGTCTCGCACGGTCACCATCGAGTGTCTGCTGCACTCCTGGCAGGCGGCCCGCGACAAGCAGCAGACCGCACTGGCGGACGATCTCTGGAAACAGATGACCGCCCAGCAGACCCTGATCACGGGCCCTTGGCGGGCCTATGCGGATTCCCTGCTGACGCGCTCTGCGCTGACGAAGCAGTATGGCGAACAGCTGGCCCGACTCGTGCGGGAGGGCCGGAACGCGGTCCAGAGTCAGAACTGGGAACTGGCGACGACCGCCTACTCTCAAGCCGTTGAACAGGCGACACGAGAAGCCCAGCTGCAACTCGCGGCTGAGCTGGCCTTCACGCTGGCCTCGGTACAGATTCAAGCTGGCCAGTATGAGCAGGCCGCGTCCCAGCTGCGCGAGTTTCCGACGCGGTTCCCGCAGGACGGAAAGGTTCCCGAGGCGCACCTGCTCGCCACCTGGACGCTCGGCAAGCTGCAGAAGCAGCAGCCGACCTCCGCTCGTCGCGCGGACTATCTGTCAGAGTTGAAGCGGCACATAGAGCTCTATCCCGATCACGCCAGTGCTGGTGAAGCCCATTGGTCGCTGGCCGTGGACGCGATTCAGCATCAGGAATGGACAGCCGCCGTCGAGTTCCTGGAGTCGATTGCCGTAGAACATCCGCGGTCGGGAGACGTGGCTGCCCAGCTGCCATATGCCTACGAGCAGGCGATGTCGTCGCAGACGGAGGATCACCACAAGCATGCCTGGGAAGGGCGAGCCGGTGCGCAGCTCGGTCGGCAGGTCGCCCGCTGGCCAAAGCCCCCTGCAGGCTGGAGTCTGGCTGCCTGCGAGGCTGCGATCCGCTGGGCTCGGACCTTGATGCGATTCCGTAACCGGCCCTACCGCGAGATCGATCAGCTGCTGACTCAGGTCCTGAACAGTCGAGAGGTCGAGCTGCGCGAAGTGGCCCGCGATGGCTCGAAGATCGATCCGGCCTGGGACCGGCTGGTTCCCGCAGCCACCCAGCTGCGGATTGTGGCTCTGGCGGGGCAGAACCAGATGGGAGCTGCTGAGACGCTGTTGTCAGGTACGGATGCATCGCCCCAGGAACTGCTCGCGATCTTGTCGGGACTCGCGCAGATGGCGGACCGCCTGGATGAACGTTCCCGACACGACTTGGGACGCGTGCAACTCATTGCCGCCAGACGCGTCAGTTCGCAGCGAACAGACCTGCCTGCGGAGATGGGGCCCGTCGTCGATCGCTGCCTGGCCGAAGCTTACACCGCGACCGGAGATCTCCCCGAGGCGATTCGGATTTACGAGGCTCAGCTCAATTCACGTCCGCGCGATCGAACCTTGCTGGAAACGATTGCACAGCTGCGAATCCAGCATGCGACCCCGGACGATCTGCAGCGGGCCAAGGCGATCTATCGCCAACTGGAAGGGTTCGATCCAGCGGGAAGTGCGGCCTGGCTGCGAACCCGGCTCCAGGTGGCACAAGTCAGCCTCAAACTGGGGGACAAGACGGAGTGCGCGAAGCTGCTGAAAGTCACGCGCATCCTGTATCCCGAGCTGGGTGGAGAGAGCCTGAAGGCCGAGTATGCCGCGCTGGAGAAGGAGTTGCAGCCGCGACTGGAGCCTCAGCCGCGACTGGAGCCTCAGCCGTGACGCTGCCGCAGGTGACATCCGCTGAGATCGTAAACGCCCGTGGCCCACGGAATTCGGTGGATCGCACTCGCCCGTATGCCTTCATGGTTGAGGACGAACGGTCCGCAGCCGGATTGATTGAGCCCGTAGCGACTTTATTTCTGACGAACCGCGAGTGCCCGTTTCGCTGCCTGTACTGTGACCTGTGGAAGAACACGATCCGTGAGTCACTGGCCGCGGGCGAAATCCCGGCTCAGATGGAATATGCCTTGTCGCAGCTGCCCCCGGCACCGCACATCAAGCTGTACAACAGCGGCAACTTCTTCGACAGCCAGGCGATCCCCGAGGCCGATCACGCGCGGATTGCATCACTGGTGCAGGGGTTTCAAACCGTCATCGTCGAGAACCATCCGAAGCTGACCGATCACCGGGCCGTTGAGTTCCGCCGGCGAGTTCCGGGAGAGTTCGAGATCGCCCTGGGGCTGGAGACGGTTCATCCCCAGGTGCTGCCGCGACTGAACAAGGGGATGACGCTCGCCGATTTTGATCGAGCGGCAGGGTTCCTCCGCAGCCACGAGATCGAAGTGCGAGTCTTCATCCTGCTCAAGCCTCCGTATGTGGAAGAGGAGGAGGGGATCGAGTGGGCTTTGCGGTCGATCGAGCACGCCTTCACACAGGGAGCCCGTGTCTGCTGTGTGATCCCGACTCGCGATGGAAACGGGATCATGGAAAAGCTCGGCCAGCAAGGACACTACGCCCCGCCAAAGCTCAGCTCGCTGGAACGAGTCCAGCTCGAAGCCCTGCAGAGATACTCTCCGCAGGGCCGAGTCTTTGTCGACCTATGGGACGCCCAGCGGTTCGCGACCTGCCCCGCCTGTGTCGAGGCCCGGATGGCTCGGATGCAGCGGATGAACTTGAGCCAGAGCATCGAGCCGCTGCTGCGATGCCCGCGATGTGAATGAGGCAATCGAGGCGCTCCGTAGCGTTGGGCCGATCCACCGATCAGAATCACATAACTTTCCTCCCCACTGGAGAACCTGATGTCGTCCATCCGCCGCTGTACTCTCTGGCTGTCCGTGCTGGTTCTGCTCGTCGGAACGGGATCGGTGTTGCCCGCTCAGGAGGTCGTTACGATTCTGGGGACGGGGAAAGCGGGCTGGTCGGGGGATGGTGGTCCGGGCACTCAGGCCAAGTGCAATGAACCGTTTGGACTGGTCGTGGGACCGGACAATGCCATCTATGTCTGCGAGACCAAATCGCATGTGATCCGCCGCATCGACCCCCAAACTCAGAATGTCACGACCATCGCGGGCACGGGAGGCAAGTCGGGCTATGCGGGAGACGGCGGACCGGCGACGGCGGCTTTGCTGCATGAGCCCTACGAGATCCGCTTCGACAAAGACGGTCACATGTTTTTCGTCGAGATGCGCGGAGAAGTTGTGCGGAGAGTGGATTCACGGACGGGGTTGATTTCCACCGTCGCAGGGACTGGGAAAGCCGGCTTCGGAGGCGATGGAGGTCCCGCAACTCAGGCTCAGTTGAAGCAGCCGCACTCCATCGTCCTGGATGATTCCGGGCACCTGTTCATCTGCGACATCGGGAACCACCGGGTCCGCCGAGTGGAACTGGCGACCGGCCTGATCGAGACCTTTGGCGGTACCGGTGAGAAGAAACGGACTCCCGATGGTTCACCGGTGAAAGGGACTCCGCTGAACGGTCCACGAGCCCTCGACTTTGATCCGGCGGGGGCGCTGATTCTGGCTCTGCGGGAAGGGAACGCCGTCTACAGAATCGACATGCAGGCCTTGACCTATCAGCATCTGGCCGGGACCGGCAAGAGCGGCTATTCTGGAGACGGCGGACCGGCCCAGCTGGCCCAACTGGCGGGGCCCAAGGGGGTCTCGCTGAGCCTCGAAGGCGATATCTACCTCGCCGATACCGAGAGCCATACGATTCGCGTCATTCGCAAGGCGACTGGCAAGATTGAAACGCTGGTCGGAGATGGAACAGAAGGGGATGGTCCCGATGGAGATCCCCGGAAGTGCCGACTGGCTCGCCCCCATGGGGTCTACGTAGATGGTTCGGGAAACGTCTATATCGGCGACAGCAACAATCACCGGGTGCGGATGTATCGCCCCCAATAGCACTGCACGCCAGCGAGAGCATTCTGCTCTACCGTGTGCGGGCGGATGAAGGCAGATCTTAGGCAAAGACCTCGCGACCGCCCGCGAGAACCCGCACAGTCATTCGGAAGTCGCTCTAATTCAGCAGTTCCTGGGCCTCGGAGTGCTCGCGGGGCGGCTTGGTTTGAAAGGTGGCGGGCCGAACGACCGATGTCGCTGGAACAGTGGGCTCGATCGACTGGGGAGGAAACTCCTCCGCTTCCGGGACTTCGTCATCCGCACTGATGCAGCCAAATACGACGGCGATCATCGGCTTGGTGGGCACCGCGTTCGATTCAGGAACAGGTCCAATGACCAACCCATAATCCAGTAGCTTCTCGTCGACGCGAGCGATGACCGGATAGCTGATCTGAGACCAGCAATCGTTGACTCCGGGGTGGAGTGCAATCAGGCTGGTCCCGACGATCGCGGCAATGAAGGCAAAGGCGGGCCATTGCGCGGGGCGGGAGGGGGCGGGATCCGGTAGTCGGAACGAGGCGGTCGAGGTTTTCATCGCGGCAGTGAGTTCGGTCGGTGATGACGATCAATGAGGATGTCGAAACCTAGGTCCGATTCGAGACGGGTCAAACCGTGAGTGGACTTTTCTCAACATCGGTCCCGGTTGGAGTGCCCGGACTCACACACTTGAACGAATCTTCGGAATAACCGGCACAGCTGTAACAAATACAAACCCCGGGAAGTGGACCGGCAATTCTCGCCCGTCTTATTGACCTGTTTTTCGAAACCCCGGTACAAACCCGCCCGCCTTGGTGATTGCCAGGCCCCTTCACTCCGCAAGCGAATGTTCTTTCGGCCGCTTGCTCAAAGACTCGATCCCGACAGGATTCTCCCCATGTTTGGAATCCGGACCCGCACGATGATGGCCGCCCTGGTGGCCTCCCTGACCAGCCCCGTCGCCCTGATGGCCCAGTGGGGCAGCGACTGCAGCTGTTACGCGCCGCAGCAGTACGTGACTGCCCCGGCTCCGGTGGTGACGACCGCCTGCCAGTGCTTGCAGCCTGTGACTCAGATGGTGTCTCGCGAGATGCAAGTCACGGAGTACGTGCCCCGGGTCGCTGAAGAAAAGCGACCGGTCCAGCGTGTTCGCTACGTCGCCAAGAAGGCGACCGCCTATCGGCAGGTCATGGAGACCAAGGTCGTCGAAGTTCCGGCCATGCAGTACCAGACGGTCACGGAATACCAGACGCGGGTGATTCCCAAGACACAGTGGCGCACCGTCGTGCAGCCGGTCCCCAAGATGGCACCCTGCCAGTACGACAATCGGCCCGGCATGATCGGTTCGATGAACCGGATGGGTTACCAGATGCGGTCGGCGTTCCAGCCGAACTATCTGACCCATCGCCAGCAGGTCTCGCAGGTCTGCCAATGCAAGGTTCCCGTCCAGCGTCAGGTGGCCGTCCAGACAACCCGGAAGGTTGCCTATCAGGAAGCCAAAATGGTGCCGTACGAGACGACACAGCAGGTGGCTGAGTACTACACGGACTACGAAACGGTGAAGGTGACCACAATGGAACCGAGGGTTGTCACCAAGACCGTTCAAGTGCCAGAGACTCGTTTCGCAGCGATTGACCCGTTCACGGGAATGGCGATTGCTCCCGCTCCGGCGACTCGTTCTGCCGATGCCGGTCGTGAGCCGACCCGCGCTGCGGAAGGTGATACAGCTCCCGCGAACGGTCCGCACAAGGGGATTTCCTTCCCCAAGCCTGCCGCACAGCCAACTCTGAACGATCACAATGTCATTCAGAAGGCGCCTCCTGCAGCGGCTCAGAAGGTGGCCAAGGTCACCCGCCGGGCGACCGGGACCGTCTCTGAGTCGGATGGCTGGACGGCACACACTGCGGCTGCCAGCGAGCCGGTGGTGGCCAAGCCTCTCAAGGCCAAGACGACCGTCGCCTCGACGAAGCCGTAGCGAACCTGGCCGATACGAACCACTTCGGGGCTGCATTCGTGGCCCCGTGGATGTCCGTGCCTCTGCGGACGCGAATTCTGACTAAGTCCCTCCCTTCCCCCTCTCCCCTCTCGGTATCCCACCCCACTTCCCCTCCCTTCTCTCGCAGAAACGGCACCGGTTCCCCACTGGTGCCGTTTCTTTCTTTTCTATGTTCGTATTGAATTGAGGCGCTGCAGCAGAGTCTGAATGCGCTGGCCAAATGCGCGAATGGAAAACTACTCGTCGGCGAGACTCTGGATGCTCGTCGAGATCGAACGCCGCAGCTGTGGTTCCTGAATCGCGGTGAGCTGTGCCGAGAAGTCGGACCAGGAACTGCAACCGCGAAGGTTGAGTGATCGCAGCTGTTCTGTGAATCCACCGCGGTCATCAACAATCGGAATACAGCCGGTCCGAGCGGCCTCGGCGACTGTTCGACCAAACGATTCCGTCAAGGTGGCGTGGTGATACAACATGGCGTCCCACGACCAGAAGAGTGATCGCGCGTCCCAGCTGGCGGAATGAAAGGTGGCCCGCCCCTGGCAAGCCGTCTGGAGTATTGGCTGCAGCGCGAGGGGACAACCGACGAATTCCCAGTCAACTTCGGAATGGCGCTGCGCGAGGGAGGAATAAAACTGAGGCAGATCCTTCGGCCACTTGCGATTCGACGGAGTACAGAGCCGACCGACTTTCAATCGCGGATTGAGCGTGCGATCGAACGATGAAGGATTTAACGGCCGGGGAACACCTTGCCACAGGATCGAGGCACTGTCCACTTTGCAGGCGCGGGCCAGCCACTCGGAACAATATACGGTCAGGTCAGCGGAGAGTCTCCGTCCTGCCGAGTGAATGTATTGAATCGTGGGAACTTCGTCCCAGAGAGTGGAATGAGCGGGCGAAGTGTTATGCAGGATGACCAGTTCCGGGGCCAGACGCTGAATCTGATCACTGGTGCAGTGAGGCCATGACTCGACTCGATGCGGCTGGAAGACTTGCCGAGTCGAATCCGAGACGGAAGACAGGAAGGCCACGGAATGCCGACATTGCGGAAGGGCCTGAGTCAGGCTCCAGGCACAGGCCGCCGTGCCGCCTGCGATCTGGCCGACGTTGCAGATCTGGAGGATGTGGGTATCAGACGGCATCGGGCGTCCCTCGTTTCCAGCGGGCCAGAAAGCGTTCGCGATCCGAGAGCCAGTACTGTTTGCGGTCAGGGAGACGATGGGCCGTCCGATGCGCGAGATGAGACAACGGCAGACCGGGAACGATTGACCACGGACATTCGGGGAAACGCTGCCGGATTCGCAGTAAGAAGTCGGTATCGGAGAAGTACAGAGCGAGAGCCTCGTCAAATCCGCCGACAGCTTCGAGCGCGGAACGGCGAACTGCAAAGCACCAGCCTGCCGGAAGATCAACGGGCGGTGAAACGAGAGACTCCGTGCGGATCTCTGGGGCGGAAACCGGGCTGAGCCGGTCTCGGACGGGAGAGATCAAGGGCTCGACCCAGGAACCTGTGGAGACCGTGTCGTTGTTGAGGAATACAATCGACTCCGTCGAGACATGACGGGACGCGAAGCTCCAGGCCACTGTCAATCCCGCACGAGGAAGTGAGCGGACAGTTACATTGGGAAATGATTGAGCAGAGAGCTGACGGATCGATCGGGGTTCACTGCCGTTGTCGACAATCAGAATCGGCCAGACGACCGGTTCGTGCCGGCGAATCGACTCGATGGCCTGAATGGTGAGTTCGACTTCGTTGTATTGGGGAATGACAATCGTCGTGTCGGAAGGAATCGCTGCGGTGTTCATGAGGCGATCAGCCGTCCTCGCGAATCGAGACCGGAATCTCTTGAACCGCTTCCGCCACACGAAGGAGCCGTTGTTCTCGTGTCCGTGGAGCGGGTGCGGGCTTGGCTGGGGCAGAATCGCGAGTCCAGTTATGAGGCTTGAAGTCGCGCATGGGGCCCAGCCCAGACGGGGTTCGCGAGACCTGTTCCATATACAATCCTCGCGTGGGCTCGCAGGTGGGATCTCCCACTTCCGATTGAATTCGGCTCAGGACTCGTTCGACGGGCTCGTAGTGAAAGTAGTCGTTGAGCCGGCTGTCGGGGGTGACAGAGATCAGTTCGAGGCCAGAGAGAGCCATCGCCTTGCGGGAGAGCCGCAGGTACTGGGCCACTCGAAAATAATGCAGGTCGGTTTGGATGGCCGCGGCGATCGGTTTGGATTCTTCGAAATGATACTGCTGCGTTTGTCGGTCGGGGTCGAGCTGTTGAAACGGGACTTGATTCTGTTGGCAGCGCTGGTGGAATTCTCGCAGGAGTTCGCGGGGCTGGTAGGTCACTCCAAATTGTAGACCGAGTTCGATCCAGTCCTGGCTGGGGCGGACGTGCATCTCGCAGCCGGCCAGATAGAGCACCCGGAAACCCAGGCGGTAGGCGATGTCGATGGCCTGAATCAGGGAGTCCTGCCAGTCAGTGACTCCCCGAAACTCTCCACCGAGGAAGTCGCGAAAGCCGACCGTTTTGTCTCGATCGAAGAAGACCGTGTTCGGAGAATCGCAGACCTTGGCGGTTGTGCCGGGGACTACATCCATGGCACGCCCTCGCGGCAGGAGCTTCAGGATGGAACCATCCAGGTAGGTGGACCTCTGAAACCGAGTCGTCGGGTCGTAGGCCGTCCAGAAAGTCGGCCGGAGTAACCCGTGCCCCGCCAGGTTGACGCAGAACCTGGGGGCGGGGGATGCCGCGATCAGGTCGCAAGGCAGTCGTCCGAGCGACGGACCACCGCCCACAATCCAGCAGCAGCTTCGCGTCGCACCGGAATAGGCACCAGCCAGAGACGCGGGCGATTCCAGGCCATCGGTCGAGATCCGAAAAAACATTTGTTCCCCTCACCGGAATTCCAGGAGCGACTGTTCCGCTGCCGACGTCACAGGGCCAGGGCTCAGCCGCTGAAGCTGCGATCTGAGCTGAGATCTGTGGATATCCAGTCCGTGTCCGAGGAGATCAGAGAACTCCCGGTTGAGAACTGGCTGCTGCCGACCTCTTCAGACGGAGGATCGGTGGTCCCCGACCAGGAGTCAGAGCTGATCTGCAGGCTCTGCGTCGAGTCAGTCACTGAACTGGAGTCAGTCAATGGATCGCTCGTGACACCGTTCGAGCGACTGGTTGAGTCGATGGACGGATCGGAATCTGATCCGGACGATGGCGAGCCGCTGGTCTGTGCGGAGCTGTCTGTCTGGCTGACCGTGGAGTCGGCGGCGGAACTGGAATCAGCAATCGAATGGGAATCGCTCTCCGACTCCGACTCGTCGGATGAAAGGCCGGAAGAGTGGATCGACTCATCCGACTCGGACGTTGACAGGTCGCTGCTGAGGAGGCTCGACTGATCGGAGCTGGCGACTCCCGAAGAGTGATCGGAGGACGGGCTGCTGGTTCCGGACTCAGAGGTCTGTTCGGAGGACTGCTGGCTGGAGGGGGCACTGGTCTCGACATCGGAGCTATCGGCCTCAGATCCGCTGGTTCCGGAGCTACTGGCTTCCGAGGAGAGCTGACTGTCCTCTGTCGAACTCCAGGAGACGGCCGTCGAATCGGTCGTGGGTGGCCAGGACACCGAGGAGTGATCCGAACCGTCGGAACTGTCCTCGGAGCTGCCATCCGAACTTTGCGAACTGGAGTCCTCGGAGCTGTGGTCGCTCGATGTGACGGGAGGCTGAGTGGAATTCTGCTCGGAGCTGGAACCACCTCCGCCACCGCCGCCGGAGGACTGGTCGGTCACCGACACATCGCCTCCGTTAGACGGAATATGATCGGGAAGTTCCCAGCGCTCGTCCTGGGGCGGTTCGGGCCACTGTTCGCGGGGATCCTCGGGGCCGATCTCGAGTCGCATGCGGGGAGCATGGTCGAACTGCACACGGACCTTGTCGACAATCCCGCGCCCGATCATCGCCCCTTGAGAGTCTTCCAGACCGACCTCCCCTTCCCAGGGCAGGAGAATCGGCTGCCCGGGAATCGTTTCGACGAAGAAACGCGGGGAGGGCTCAGCGTACTGCCGGAAGAACTCCCTCGCGAAACTCAACGAGTCGGCCTGAGTCCGAATCCAGGGCACCCAGAGCCTCAGGCGGCAATTGCCGTGACGCTGACAGCTGGTCGGCTCAAAGTAGTTCGCGCGCCAGCGGTAGACGCGACGAGCAATCTGTGCGCTCTGATCGCGTTTATCGTAAATGTAATCGCCAGTCAGCAGCAGACGGTTAAACAGGAGTTCGCGATCTCGCAGCTCTTCCCAGGAAAGCAGATCACGTCCGAGTTGAAGCGTTGACAGCAGAGATGTCCGTCTGCGAATGAAGAAAAACTGGCCTTGAGCATCGACGCCCCAGTTGGCCTGGGCCCGCATGGCCAGGTCTTTGAGGATCGAGCGGATCGATTCTTCGCCCCGGAACTTCACCGACAAAGCCTTCGTGGGAACCCGAGGGGATTCGACGCGCGAGGGGATGTACTGAATAGGAGTTTGATTGAGGACGTGATGCGTGAGCAGCAGCCGAACGAGTTCCTGCAGAGTGGTTGCAGGGTAAGCCACTTCCCAGGGGCGGTCCGGGTCGTTCGAGAACAGGTCGGTCGCACCGTAACGATGGGGACGCTGTTCGGGTGGAGAGGCTCCAAAGCCGCCGGGAAAGATTTCGTTCAGCTCGATCGACATCCCCATCAGCCGCAGTCGCAACAGCCCCGGAACCTGATAGCGGCACTCTTCGACTCGGCCCAGATAGACGCGCTGGCCGGGAGCAGTCTCGAAGCTGATCC
This sequence comes from Planctomycetaceae bacterium, assembly GCA_044337025.1. Classification (GTDB taxonomy): domain Bacteria; phylum Planctomycetota; class Planctomycetia; order Planctomycetales; family Planctomycetaceae; genus TH-plancto1. Next base: position 6,396 of record JBIIOI010000010.1, on the reverse strand, counting down.
AGTCGCCGATCTCGATGGCGCGTCGTTCGTGGAAGTCTCGCTGCAGAACGACTTCACCCGCCCCGCAGCCCCCCTGTCGATGGAGTTCAAACCAACAACCGCTGATCGCCCGATCATCCAGAATCACCGGGGTTCCGCCCGGGGTCGGACCGTGGTGCAGGATCTGGCGCATATTCGATTCTCAGGCGAGCGTAATGAAGTGGCGGTATCTTGTGCCGGTGACTGACCGTACTTCAGGGGGCGGTCGTCTCGATTGCGGGCCGGCTGGCGTGGACGACCAGCGTGTAGGTAAACAGGTGCTTCTGTGAAAGATCGTACTCAAACCGAACGGTCGCGCAGTCGCGGAAGGAACGATACGTCGCCGTGGCCGGGTCGAGATACAGGAACAGCCGGTATCGATCATCGGGCGTGGCCGACTGGACTGCCGCTCGCAGCCCTTCGAGCGTCTGAAACATCTGGTCTTCGGTTAACTGCAGCTGACCGGCCTGAGAGGCGATCTGGCCCTCGATCGCGATGTCGACACCGGAGGAGGTATGCCCGATCAGCAAGTCGCCTGCCACGAGAGGGACCTTCCAGCGGGCGAAGTCAAAGCCATCTTGAATTCGCAGCGATGTAATTGGTCGCGGGAGCTCATAACTGGAGCCGGAACGGACGATCGAGGGGCGAAAGTGAAACATGGAAAGACAATGATCCTGTGTCGTCGGTCACGGAAAGAAGTATTCGACGGGCAATCCAGTCATCCATGGCGATGGCGCAGTGACAGTCCCTGCAAACGGAGATCTCGCATCAGGGAGTTCACGTCGGCGGTCTCGCGAACGGCGATCGTGATCCCTCCGAAATGATTCGTGACTGCGGAACTGGTGGAGCGGTCCGTCACCAGCGGTGTCTCAGCAGACTGAAACGGCGGCGAGGGTGTTTTTGCTTTTCGGGGGGCTGTCCAATTCAGCGATCGCTCTGGGATGTCAGCTGGCTCAGGAGCCGGAAGCGTGATGGTCCGTGACTCACGTTGAGTCAACTGGCGCTCGATTGATGAGTTGAACTGGCCTGGAATCGTGATGAACGACATGGGACCGGACGCCGAGGTCACTGGAGTACGGCTCGTCCTCGGCAACTGCATGGCGAGCGAACTTTGGACACTCGACATGCGAGCCGGTCCGAGTGCGGACATCGAAGAGCTCGCAGCTCTGGGGTTTCCGGAGTTCGGACTCGCCGTCGGGCCAGATCCGGGATACGAGAATCCACTCATCGGGCTCGACAAAGCTTGCAGCTGAGCGGCGACGGACTGAATCATCGACAACAGGCTCTGGAGCGAAGCCAGGGCCGGCTGAACGTTGATACTGATCGGCTGTTGACCAATCGCTGCCGCCTGCTGAGAGATGCGAGACAGCGCCTGCCCAATTTGATTGAGTGGGGCGAGCGCTGCTGACACTCCGCTCAGCCGACCGCTGATTCCCTCCGCGGAGGTTCCCGCAGCTTCGGCGGCGGATTGCAGCGACTGAATCCGCGAAAGAGCATCGTCCAGCGATGCGGTGAGGCTGCTGGAGTCGCCCTGGATCTGGATTGTGAGTGCTTCGGAGGGCGTGGGGTTAGGGGTGAGAGTGAAGAGGTGAGAGGTGAGAGTGAAGAGGCAGGGGGGCGGCTCACCTCATATGGTTGAAGACTGGGCTAGCTGCGGGTGACGGTGGGGGCGGTGCTGAAGGACTTTCCGCTGAAGGCGATCAGGTTGGCCTTTTCGCCTTCGGACATCGTCAGTGACTCGCGGTAGACCTTCGAGAAGACGATCTTTTCGTTGGCCAGCCCCGCGGGGTCGGTGACCGTGAACTCCAGCGTCAGGGTGTTCTGCTCGCCAGGTTGCGAAGTGCTTTGTAGTCCGGTTCCGGCCTGGAACATCAGCGTTTCGTACAGGGCCAGCGGATCGGTGGCGTTGTGGCTGCGACCGATCAGCTGAGTCCACTTGGCGGTGAACGACAGTTCGGTCGACTCCTCTTCGCCGGGGCGTGTGTGCCCGGCGGAGATCGAACCGCGGTCTTTGACTTCGATCGTCTGCTGCTTACTGGTCCAGCTGAGGTCGCCCTCATCAAGAACCACTGTCAGAGCCAGGGGAGGATTGGAACCGTCCTTGATGACGAGTTCTCCATCGCGAAGGTTGCGGGTCATTTGCATCGGTGTGGCCATACGAAACGAGGAGGTGAGGGGGACAGAGGACGAGGCTATTCCGAGGGGGCGGTGCCTTTCACCGAAACGATCCAGTGCCAGAGACCGGCGGACTTGGCGGTCGCGGGTCGGCTGACATCCCGGAGTTCCGGTTCGCGGAGTCTGAGAGTTCCGCAGGAAGGTTCTTGCACGTTGAGTGAAACGTCCGATTGACGGAGGCAATTGCTCAAGGCGTTCGCCAGCTGTGCGGCGGCAGACGCGGATTGAGGCGGTCGCGCAAAGCAGTTAATCGTGAGGGAGAATTCGGATTCACGCGGCGAGGATCGTCGTGAGACTGGAGTGGAGAGGCGGTCCAGCCAGAACTCGGCCCAGGCTGCGGCCGGAGATTGCTGGAGGGAGTCTCCCGGCTGCAGAATGACAGTCCCTTCCGGGAGTGCCAAGCGGCAATGGAGGATGAGTCGCGCGAGCAGATCAGTGGCAGACATCGGCGTCCCGGTGGGGTTAAGTGGAGTGTGATGTTGAGGGCGGTACGTCCGCTCAGTGGTTACCAGCGGAACAGGGAGTCGATGACTCCAGCGATCGCTTCCAGGGCGCGCCGGATGGGGGCTCGGGCAATCATTCGAGACGTGCCGTATTCCAGATACCGCATCTGTTCGACATCAACGCTGGCGGTCATGGACGAGGCCGATCCCGTGGTTGTGGGAGCGGTACTCGCGACGCGAGTCAATTCCGACTGCCAGGCTTGCTGAGTCTCGCCGGTGTCGATGGGCACGGTGTTAGCGATCTCTTCGACGACAGCCTGCGTCACATCATGGACGAACTGCTGACGAGAGACGGCAATGGCCGCCGAGAGTCGGTTTCGCAGATTGGTGATCTGATCTTCGGGAAGATGCACGCGGACAAGAGGCATAACGATGTCGTTCCTGGGGCGCTGCGTCTGGAGATCAGGCGGCTGGGAGAGGAGTCAGCAGTCGGGTCTCAATCAGGATCCAGCCAGTGGATTCCGAGTTCTCAGCCGTGGTGATCCGATGGGGCTGGCCATCCAGGATCAGCTGAGAGTCGGACCAGATGTGATCAGGCGGCAGGTCCGCAGTGGATAGGAGGAAGCAGCGCGTCTCGTCCTGCAGACTAGCGAGGGCGTCGAACTGGTTGATGCGGAGTGTCTGCGGGATGACGACGACTTCCCGGTCGACTGTCGAGGCCAGAAAGGGCGGTTCGGAATCGACTCGCGACTGACGGAGAAGTGCCGGGCGGCCCCAGTCCTGGAGAGCCAGAGCGGTCGGAGACAGTTCGGAGTTCATGGGGATTCCGGGGAGATCAGTGGCTGATGACGGCGGAGACGGCAGCGCCGGCGACGAACGAAATCGCGGCCAGGAACGGGGCCAGTTTGTGCTTCCATTGCTCGATCACACGCATCCGCTGCTCGTGATCCTGAAGGTCCTGGTGAACTCCGCTCAGGGAGACTCGCAGTGTTTCGAGCTGCACGCTGACGCGGGAGAGTGACTCCAGGAGGCGATCAACGCGTTCATTGTCGGGCATTTCAGGGAGTCCTTAGTCACTAGTCCTTGGTCCTTAGTCACTGGGCTAGTGGCAGTCGGTCAGGCCTTGGCTGAGGATCATGACGGGCTGGCTGGACAGGAGCTGCTGGTAGTGTTCGCGGGCGGCCAGCAGGGCCTGCAGGTTGGCGGCACGATCTGTCGTGGCTCCGGCGGGGCCTCCGACGCCGTACCGAAGTGCGGCCAGCTTGCCATCGCGAAGCAGATTCGCGATGTCGAGATCGATCTGGCTCAGGATGCCGTAGAGCTGCGCCGGGGTGAGTTCGGTTCCGGACAGCGTGGAGAGATCGGGGAGGTCCATAAGCGGGGGCCTAGGGGCGAGGGCCTAGGGCCTAGGGCCAGAGGCGGGGAGGAGGGGACGAGTTTTATGGTTGATGGTTTATGGTTGATCGGGAGGCAGAAGTGGGGGCACGGGGCTTTAGGTGCTGGGTACAGCTTCTTCTTTTTCTCTCAGTGTGGTGTAGCTGAGGAGGCGGAGCTGGTCCTCGTAGGGGAGTGCGTGGAACTCGGGCTCGGCGAGGTGCAGGCGTTCGCAGGTCCGGAGGACCCAGTAGTCGATAGTGCGGGGAGCGGTCAGGTCGAATCGCTCGTGGCCGCGGGCGAGAAATTTCGAGTCGCCCCCTGCAGGTTGGTGTCGATCAGATTGCTGAGCTTGCAGGTCCAGTTGGACAGGAGGGCCAGGTCGCCCGCGGTCAGCCCGGCGGTTTCCATTTCGTCGAACAGCATGTCGGCGTAATGGCACCAGGCGTCCGGGGAGTTCGTGGCGGGTGGTTGGGTGGTGAAGGTGACTTGTGAGTCCGACTTGAGGGACTCGACGATGGCGAGGACGGCGACTCGCTGGTGATAGAGGTCGAGCTGATTCAGATAGTCCGGGTCGGAGTCGTCCTGCGTGAGAATGGCCAGGTTCGACTCGTCGCGGAGGGGTTTGCCGTTCGAGTCTCGGGCGACCTTACGAGGTGGCTGAGGAGGCACGACTCCCCGGCCTCGCAGCCGGCGATGGAAGCCGAGGGGGAGCGGCTGCATCGCGAGCGTGATCGGCTGGCCGCCAGAACGCGGGAGCTGGATGACGCGGGCTGAGGAGGGGGTGAGGCCGGGGAGGTGCATGAAAAAAGACGAGAGAGGAGAGACGAGAGAGGAGAGCCAGAGAAGACAGAAGAGGCGAGAGGGAGACGGGGCAGCGGGGCTGGCTCTCGTCTCTCCTCTCTGATCTCTCGTCTCGTTTTAGCCTCCGGCGACCTTGGTTACGAAGACAGTGTCGACGGCGCTGATGCCTCCGAAGTAGCGGGCCTTCACGCGGAGGACGACATCGCGGTCGAAGGCGGCTTCGCTGTCGGCCTGCTGCAGGAAGGTCTGGACAGGCCAGATTTCCGACCAGATGAACTGGCGGCGGAAGTCTCCGATGTACCAGTCGCGGCTGGCTGCGGTGCCTTGCTCGTCGACGAACGGAGAGGCCAGAACTTCGGCGATGCCGTTGATCGGATTCGCGAAGCGGGTCTGCCCGTCTTCGGTGGCGACGGTGATCTCGGTCGAGTTGACGACGCTGCGGGCGGTGCCTCGCAGGGCTTCGGGAACGAGCAGCTGGCGGACCGGAGCGACGATCGGCCGCGGCGTGCCGTCGATGCGATCGTCCTTCACCTGCGTGGCGCGGTAGTGCAGGATCTCTTCGATGTCGGTCCAGTCGTTGAGTTCGACGGCTGCGTTGAAGGCGGGCGAGGTTGTGTTACCCGGGCCGACATAGTTCCGGTTCGAACCGTTGGCCGCATACAGGCTCTGACCGGTTCCCGACGGGCGATAGACGAACGTCCCTGACCCAGCGTCGGCATCAGTCACTGCCCGGACGATCGTCCGTTCCCGCTCCTGCCGCAGGTAGTAGCCCAGGGCCATCGCCCGGCGGTGGATCTCGCCGGTCTGGTCGAAGGCGATCAGTTCCTCGGTGATGCTGAGGATGCGGCCCTTCTTCGATTCGGCGGTCGTGACGAACTTCTCGGCGAAGGTCGACTCGTCATACGACTGGCCTTCGTTCACGTTGTTGGGCGAGCCGAGTGCCTTGAATCCAGCGATGCGGGCGTTGCGGATCTTGCTGGGCAGGACGGTCACCAGCTTGTCGCCGATGAAGCCGGTGTCATCTTCGTACCCTTCGAGGACTTTACGGCTGATCAGCTCACCGGTGACGACCTGGAACAGTGACGTCCCGACACTGGAGCTGGTTTCGCTCAGCAGGTGAGCGGTCGCGTCGACTGAATTCAGGCGAGCATCGAACGACAGGTGGGACTCGCGGAGTCCTTTCAATCGCGGAAGTACGCCGCAGGCTGAGGCCAGTTCGTGATAGGAGAAGTCGTCCGGTGTCAGCTGCTTCTCGTTGAGCAGGTCGACGACTTTGCGGTAGAAGCCCGCATGGCCATGGGATTGGATGAGATCGCGGAGTGGTGTCATGTGTGAAGGCGATGGGGGGAAGGGAGAGGGGGAGTTCTTGGTTCTTAGTTCTTGGTTGTTCGTTACTGGTGGCTGGCTATTTGATGAGGATTTTCGGTGGGGGCATGGGCGTTCTTCTGGTGACTAGCGAGGCTTTTTGCCTGACGAATGACTAGAGCCGGTTTCAAAACCCTTCCACAACAACTTTCAGTTGGCAAGGCATTTGCATGAGTGTTGAGCAAAGGAGTGCTCAGTCATGCTCATCACGCTGTCG
>JBIIOI010000118.1:0-8204 GCA_044337025.1 Planctomycetaceae bacterium | reverse complement strand
CGCTCACCACAACGCAAACCCGAAAGCCTTTGTCTGGACCAAGAAAGCCGAAGACATCCTGGAAAAAGTCTCCCGCGCCCGAAAAGCACTGGATAAGACACCATCTGTGTGAGGCACTACACTAGCGAAGCAAAAGGTTCGCGCGCTACGGAGCCTTGGGCGGTGCGGTCACGGTCAGGGTGATCGGTCGGCTGGGCAACGCGACCAGCGTGTTCGGTCGCTCCTTGGAGGCAGGGTCCTTATGGAACGGCACTTGCCCTTGGGCCAGCAGAGCCAAGGTATGCTTTCCGGGCTGGGTGCCGACCTGGACCTTGATCGTGACTGTCGCTTCGGTCTGGTCGCCGTTGATGTCAAAGTTACTTAGCTGGATCTGCCCCGGCCAGGACAGATGCTGCAGCGACACCTTGTCCTTGAAGTCCGACCACAGGCGGCGGACGAGGACTTTCACCTGAGCCTCTTTTCCGGCCTCGATCGACAGCTCTGCCGGTTCGACGGTCACCATGAATGGGCCGAGTTCGCGGATCGACCCAGCCACCTCGCGCATGGGGCGGCTGGAGGAGAGTGAGTTACTGACCCGCGTGTAGGGCCGGACCTCGCGGCGGAACTTCTGGCCATCGCGCTCGCCCTCGATCATCAGCTTCATCGACCCATTCCAGTCGGGAGCGTTCTCATCGGTCCAGAAGACCAGGCTGCCGCGGATGTTGTTCGAGATATGCAGCGGAGCTGAGTGCATGCCGGGGGGTAGTCCCTCAGCAGTGACGGTCAGCGGGCCGTTGTACCCCTCCCACTGATGGACCACGATGTCGACGCACTCGGCTGTCCCTTTCCAGATATTCAAACTGTGCGGACGCTGGTTGTCGCTATGGATCGAGGCCGCAAAGAGGTCCGGCGTCGGGCGGCGAATCTCCAGCACGTACTGGTAGCGGCCGCCCCCGCGGCGATACCGGTCCTGGACCAGCACGCGGTAGACCTTGTCCTTGCTGAGCCGCACTGGATTCGACGACGGGTCCCGCAGGTGACCGTCGAACGCCTCCATGCGGTGACCATAGTCATCCAGCTCATTCACACGGTTTCCCTGGTCGTCATACACAGCCACATACGGATCAGCCCGTCCCGCGATCCGCTCGCAATAGGCATCGATGAAGTAGTTCCCGTCCTCTTCGGGAGCCGTTTTGAACTCGTACCAGTCGGCATCCTGCGGGGCGTTGAACCGACCCGAGACGACGGCGGGGAGTGTCAACCCCTGTGGCTTGTCGCGCTCGTTGTTCGGTTCCGCTTCGAGGGTGACTGCCTGATCAGTGACCAGCACAGGCTGGGCGTTGAACGTGTTATCGATCGGTTCGGCCCAGACCTGAGTTCCCAGGAGCGTCGCAGTGGCTGCGGTCGGAAGGACCGAGTGGTGCGTCGGATGGCTGCGAAAGCGATAGGCTCCCAGGTTCAGCTCGTCGCTGGTGATGGCCATCGAGAACGGCAGCTCATCGAGGATCTGGTCCTGCACTGTCCAGCCCGAGGGCTTGGAACCGGCTCCCAGGTTCGCCCCGTACGCCGTCAGATTGGCAGTGGTCCCGGCCTGCACAGCTGCGGGGTAAACCATCTCGACATGCGGCAGATTCGAGACGACCAGCCGATACGGATACCCGCCCCGGTACGACAGATCGCTGAGCACGATGAAGTACTCTCCATCGGTCGGCAGCGTGACATCGATAAATGGATCGACTCCGTAGTGGTCCCCGTTCGTGGCCAGCGTGCGGCCTTGCGAGTCGATCAGGCTCAGCTGCCCGTCCAGTTCCGAGTCGAGCCTTTGAGCCTGACAATCGATCCAGACCCGCTGCCCCTTCACGCCCAACAGCTTGTAGAAGTCCTCGGCGTTCCCGTCGATCCTGCCGTTGATGGCCGTGTTGATCTCGACCACGTGGGCTTCGGCGACCGAGCGGTTCTTGTCGTTGTCGGCAACATCCTTCAGTCCCCGGCTGACCGCGAACAGCCTCGGGCTGCTGACGCCGAAACGCCCGACGGTGCGAACGTCATAAGTCCCCGGTGGCGTGTCGGGGGCGGCTTTGAACTTGTACCAGCGTTCCTTGCCTTCGATCGCGGTGGCTGAGAGGCCCGGGTGATCGAACATCAATCCGGTGAGACCCTCGAGGTCCGCTCCGCTGAGCTCGATGTCGACTTCGCTCCCCTGGTTGACTCCCAGAGCCGACAGACGGTCCAGCCGCGGCCAGGGCAGTTCAGCCTGGGCGTGGCTGAGAGGCAACAAAACCAGCAGAAGTCCCAGGGTCACTCGCATCGCATCGTCTCCGGTCAGGGAGTTCGATTCTCACGAGGAACGGCACGTTCTGCCAGACTGGGCTCCGAGAACCGATTTTCTCAGGCGGGCGACACTCCGGCGGTTCAGTGGCAACGGACGGGGATGTCTGATACCGTGGCAGACCGTGGCAGAGCGCACGGTTCGGTCAAAATGCGCTTGCAGAGTCGTGTCGAGGTGATCGTGGCAATTGCAACTCAACCCCAGGCCATTGCAGGAGTTAGCGCGGGCCAGGACCGCGTGATTGAGTTCACATACCCCTCTGTGGCTGCGATGGGGCTGGGCCAGCTGATCGGACGGATCTGCGAATCGGTCCCGACGAAAATCTGCCATATCAAGCTGAGTTATCTGCTGTTCGGTCTGCCGCTGGCTCCGATCGGGGCTGCCCTCTATCTGGCCAATAAGGTCGTGGGAAATCGTTACATTCTGACCAATCGCGGCGTCGAGATCCGCAAGTCGATCGGGAACAAGCTCGAGAAGCGAGTGGAACTGGCTGACATCGCGGACGTGACCACGAAGGTCACGCCGGGTCAGGAGTTCCACCACGCCGCCGATGTCCAGCTGCGGGATGCCAAGGGAACCGTGCTGGCGACCCTGGCTGGGGTGTCGTATCCCGACCGGCTCCGCAGCGCGATTCTGGAAGCTCGCGAAGCCCGCGTGAAGAACGACGCGGCGTTCGCTCAGATCGCAGCTCGCAAGTAATCGACTCAGAGAACGGTCCCATCGCTGATCGTTTCGCCCGGTGGTATCAGCCCCTGCAGTGACTGCGTATCCAGAAGCGGGCTGACCTCGATTCTCGCATCGTCCGCGATTTGGTATCCCGCAGCCTGCAGCCACTCGCGATTGATTCGGCAGATCGCGGCCCGTGAGGTTTCGGGAGAATCGGCTCCGGACTGGTTCTTCACTGGGTTGAACTCACGAGCCCGGTCGGCTTCGACGACGAGAGCCGACTGCGCCATCGGCAGCGTATCGAAGATGAACTGCTCGAACTTATAGGCGTTCTTGGCGGACGGCTCAGGCTGGACCCGCTGGCCGCTCGCGTCGAGATAGGCGACCGGCTTGTGGGCCCGGTGATACGGCAGATCGCGGCCTTGATCGATCAGCTCTTGCAGGAAACCACGGCGGATCACGTGCATGGCGGTGTTCCCGGCCCGGAACCTCAGCGAGCCATCCGGCTCCAGCTCCCGCGTCCGGGCGACGGGCATGTCGCTGTATTCGATGATCTGCGTCTGACCGGCGATGCTGACCAGCACGCCCATCTTCTCCTCGGCGGAGACCTTGTTGACGACCTTCGTGCTGATGTCGGATTCGTGCAACAGATGCAGCCCGATGAACGCGGGGTCCACGACGATGGCTGTGGGGTTGTCGACCTGATGCGAGTACAGAATCTCGATTCCCCGTTCGCGCATCACCTCCATCAGTCCGGCCATTCGCAGGGCCTTGAGCAGCCCGCCATGCCCGTCCGGGCTGAGGGCGATTTCATGCTTCTCAGCCAGCAGGATCTGCCCCGTCCGGTCATCGACAGCGGGCAGCTTCCCTTGCCGGAAGAAGTAGACATCCTGCGGATTCAGTCCGAAGAACTTGTGCTCGTGGAAGAAGGCGACCGTGTCCTCATGCGTCGCGTCGCTCGTCATGATGAAGTACGGGATCGCCTTGCCGGTCCGCCGCGCAATCGCCAGTAGCTGTTCGCAGAAGATCTGAAACAGGCTGCGCTGTGTGACCGGACCGATCGGGTACATCCCCTTGGGCTTGTCGAAGCCCAGACGTGAGCCCTGCCCGCCCGCGACCAGGATCGCCCCGACGCAGCCCTGGCGCAGCTGTTCTTCCCCGAGTGCGGTCGCCTGCCGCCATTGTTCGGCTTCGGCGACGGTCTTCGGCTGAGCCACAAGCTGGGCTGGCGGGGTCGCGAGAGCGGCGCGCTCCGCAGGCGAGACCTCGTCCGAGTCTTTCTGGTGAAACAGCCGATTGACCAGCTCCAGGTCGAGCCCGTCGAGCTGCTCCAGCAGGCTCGACTGCTGGGCGGGGCTGAGTTCGTCCCACCAGCGCAGCAGGTGGGATTGGCCATATTTCTGCAGGCGGGCTTGAATCGCAGACAGCTCAGGCATGATGCGGCGTGGAGAGGGAGGATCGGACTCCCGGAATCTTAGCTCGTGACCCGACCTGCGTGTGATGCCAATTTGGGACGGGCTCTGAGCCAATTTGACACGGACAAAAGCCAGTCGAACCGCGTCCAATCGTGAACTTCGCATGTGACTTTGGGTCGCCCTGCTTGATTCCGGTATTTCGGTCGCCCACAATGCCTTGCCAGACAGTTGGGACTGGTCCAGTCCCCGCTGGCGCGCATTCGCGCGTGTCCGGCACTTCGCGTCTCACGACTCATCCAGTTCAAGGCTACGCACCATGACGAACATCCTTCCGGGCAATACCGTCGGGATTGATCTGGGGACGACGTTCTCCGCCATCGCACAGCTCGACGCCAACGGTGACGCGGTTTCGGTTTCGAATGCCGACGGACGCCCCATCACTCCATCGGTCGTGTTGCTGGGCGATGATGGCAAGGTCATCGTCGGTCCCTCGCCTGAGCGCATGTCGATCGAAGATCCCAAGAACATTGTCGAGGCGATCAAGCGCCAGATGGGGAACAAGGACTTCTTTGTTGTCTATCAGGGCAAGAAGTTGACCCCCGAGTTCATCTCGGCGCTGATTTTGAAGAAGCTCAAGCAGGATGCAGAGCTGCATATCGGACCCGTGGTCAACGCGGTGATCACGGTGCCGTACTACTTCAACGACGTGCGTCGTAAGGCCACGCAAGACGCCGGCAAGATCGCCGGCCTGAACGTGATCGACATCATCAACGAGCCGACCGCAGCCACGCTGGCTTACGCCTGGATGAAGGGCGAACTGGGCCGCCCGGATCGGATGACGCGTGAACGAACCATCATGGTCTACGACCTGGGTGGAGGAACGTTCGACGTGACGGTCGTCCGCTACAACGCGACAAACTTCAAGGTTCTGGCAACCGACGGAGACGTGATGCTGGGGGGGATCGACTGGACCCGCCGCGTCGTCGACCACGTCGCCGAGCAGTTCCATCGCAAGTACAACGACGATCCGCGTTCCGACCCGGAAACGCTGATGATGCTGACTCAGGAATGCGAGCAGGCCAAACGCGACCTGAGCGATAAGGCTCAAACGCCGATCACGGTTTACCACAAGGGCAAGAGCCTGACCGTGGCGATCAGCCGATCCGACTTTGAACGGATGACAGCGGACCTGATGCAGCGAACCCGCGACACCACGGAGCTGGTGATGCAGCAAGCCGGTGTCGGGGTCGGAGAACTGGATGACTGCGTGCTGGTCGGCGGATCGACCTACATGCCCGCTGTCGAGATCATGCTCAAGGAAACGACGGGTCTGGTGCCGTCACGCGATGTCGTGAAACCGGAGGAAGCTGTGGCTCAGGGAGCGGCGTTGCATGCCGCTCTGCTGGAAGCCCGAGCGACCGGTGACGCGACCCGTCTGGGCAAGGCCGTTTCGGATCGCCTGAAGTCCGTCAACGCCAGCGACGTCAACTCGCACTCGCTGGGTGTGAAGATCACCGACCCGAACAATCGGCAGCGGAAGATCAATCACATCATGATCCCGAAGAACACGACCGTGCCGGCCAAGATCACGCAGCGGTTCGTGACCAACTCGCCGAACCAGCAGCGGATTCACGTCTGCATTCTGGAAGGCGATGCGGTCGATCCCGATGCCTGCACCATCATTGGGGACTTCCGGATCGTGAATCTGCCACCGAACCTGCCCGCAGGTTCTCCGGTTGAGATCACTTACCACTACGACAAGAACGGTCGCATCAGCGCCACAGCTCGCGAGCTGACGGGCAATCGCGAAGCCAAGACCGAGATCGTTCGCGATCAGGGTCTGACCAACGACAACGTCGACGCGTTCGAGACCTTGGCCAAGGACTACAGTGTCGAATAAAGGGTTGATCGTTGATGGTGTCTGGTGGAGCGACAGGAAACGCTCTCGACCACAGACCATCAACCGGCTCGGAGTCTTCCGGTGCCCTCAACTCTCAACTCTCAACCAATCACCCTCTTCAAGAGCCCGAGAATGGATTTCTACAAGGAATGGCTGGGCATTCCGGATGGGCCGCGTCCACCGGACCACTATGAGCTGCTCCGGCTCAAGCGGTTCGAGGACGACACGACCAAGGTCCGGAATCACTACAAGAAGCTGAACGGCAGCGTGCGCAAGTACGCGACCGGGCAGTACTCGGTGCAGTCGCAGGACCTGCTCAACGAGATCGCCAAGGCCATGCTGTGCCTGACCGATCCCGAGCGCAAGCGGGACTACGACGAGAGCCTGGGGCGGGTCTTCGAGACAGCCAAGGATGAATACGGGCGGCAGCCGCTGCTCGACATTCTCGTAAAGCAGGGCAAGCTGACCCGTGAACAGAGCCGCGAGGCGGCCGAGTTCGCGGGCAAGCGCGGCCTCTCCGACCGGGATGCTGTGGTGCAGATGAAGCTTGTCGAAGCGGAGCCCGCAGCTCAGGCTCTGGCAATGCATCTGGGGCTCTCGTACGTCGATCTGGACGACATGCTGCCCGAGGATGATATCCTGGATGCCACACCGCGGGCTCTCGTCCGCAAGCATCAGACGATTCCGCTGTTCATTGACGATGATCGACTGCTCGTGGCCTGCATCGACATGCCCGAACACGAAGTCGAGGACGAGATGCGGCTCCGCTACGGAGTCCCGATGCGAGCCGTGATCGCCACTCCACGAGCGATCTCGCAAGCCATCTCCAAGTACTACGCCCCCGGCACCCGCGACGATGCCAAGCCGTACGCCAAGGCCGCTGAGGCGACCACCGTCGTCACCAAGGGCGGCAAACCCGCCGGTAAATCTGGCGATTCCGCCAAGCCGAAGGCCACCGCCAAGGCCGCCGCGAACGTCCCGTTCGATCAGCTGCCCGAGGATCAAAAGGCTCAGCGCAAGCAAATCGGCCTGATCGCCATGGCCTGGAGCATCCTGATTCCCTGCTTCCCGCTGCTGCTGTACGGCATCTGGCCCGGAGCCCGGATCACGCTGCCCGCGTTCATCTTCCAGATCCCCTGGGTCGCCATCCTGACAGCTCCAGCCACGATCTTCTACGTGACCCAGAAGTACTGGAAGTAGACGCGCGTCTTCCGCAGACAGGGGAGGATGGCGAATGACGACGAGCCGCAAGCGCAATCGAAAGACGCCCAAAAACAAGGGAGTTGTGTCGATTCCCAAGCTGTTGGCGGTATTCGCCATCGTTGCGGTGGGTTGTGGGTTGGTTTATCTCGCAGGAACGGTGGGTAAGCAGCTGGCCGAAGGGAAATTCTCTCTTTCCCGAGAGCGTTTCACCATCGGTCGTGACACGACCTGGATCACTGAACCAGTCCTGCCGGATGGTCAGGTTGACTACATCGCTTACTTCAACGGGCGAGGTTCTCAAAATGTTCGAAGCGAGGAGAACTTAGTCACTGCGATTGCAAAAATGACCGGGAGTGGGTTCACCACTCCGGCGAGTCACGCGGAATTCGTTCGGTTGCTGCAGGCCGACATCCCGACAGATATTCGTGGATCGAAGCTTTTGGAGTTCAGCGAGTCCCGGAGAGGCGTCCCCGATCAACTTCTCAGACGTGCCTGGACGCGAGATCAGAATCTGGAAATCAGCCAGTTGATCGATGGAACTGAACGGGAACTCAACGAATTTTGTGATGCGATTCGAGTGCGGACCAAGTGGTACAGTCCTTTCGTTTACGAGATGGACCAGCAACTGCCCGACCTGCCACGGCTGATGTCGGTAACAGTTCCTCAAGCCGAACGAATCCGGAAATTGGCCGATCTCTTGGCAGCTCGATCC
>JBIIOI010000117.1:0-8256 GCA_044337025.1 Planctomycetaceae bacterium | reverse complement strand
CCGCGTTGTTCCAAGGCCTCGTTCATGCCGCCTGCATGGTCATCGTGCTCAGACGGTTGTAGAAAACGACCATCCGGCGGCGACCCGCTTGAAAGCCCTGCAAACAGGTTTTGAAACCGGCTCTACGGACAATCCCGTTGTCGCATATCTCTCACACTATCATGTTCTTGAGCACTTCTACGAGGCGGTCTTCCAAGATGACTTGATTGCCACCGTCCAAAGCCAACTCACTGAACCGAGCTTCTCTTATCGACGCAAAAAGGACATCTCTTCTTTGATAAAGACGATAAAAAAGGCATTCAGGTATCAGAGCGACGCGACAACCTTTTCGGAAGAACAGGCACTGCGCCTCACGTTGGCGAAGTACCTCGACATTCCTGCACTCGTCGCGGACCTCATCGCCTACGATGGAGCGATTGTTGACTTTTATCGCGACAACAGAGTTGTGTTCGCAAACGCATCCGAGATTGATCTTAGGGCAAGCGATTTCGATACAGTTTTCAAATCGCTTGCAAAAAGGATCTATGCTACACGCAACGCGTTGGTCCATAGCAAGGACGGTGACAAGGCGAAGTACACACCCTTTGTCGACGATCATGCTCTCGTCAAGGAACTCCCTCTTCTTAGGTTTATCGCTGAGCGTACGATTCTTTGCAATTCGACGCTGATTCAGTGATTGGACAGCTTCATCGTAGCGGGTTACTGGTCGGATATCTTTTCAATCGCGGTCTCCTTGGGGTCGACATAGTCACATTCCCTTAACCACAAAAGGCGGTGCCTTGTCAATGTCTGAAACAAGCCCACCCCCGGTCGGACTTCGACGTTTAGGTTCCGTCCCTGGATTTTGACTCGCCGTCCGAGGGCGTGGATGGTGATTCCTTCGCTGGGGTCGAATTCGATTTTCTCGATCCAGGCGTAGCCGATGGCGGTGATGTTGCCGTCCTTCTTGCGGAGTTCGAGCATTGTCGCCCGTTCTCGCATGCCGCGGAGCCAGCCGAAGGAGCCGAGGTCTTCGGTTTCGAGTTGCGGGTCGTCCGGTTCGGTCTGCGGGCGGGTGTATTTGTTGAGGAGGCTGTCGGACATGGGAGAGATCAGAGGTTAGAGGTGAGAGAGGAGAGCCAGAGGGGGAAGCAGGAGAGCAGCTATCCGCCGCGATCGAGGGCTTGGTGGCGGGACGGGTTGGGCGGCAGGCGGGGCGGAACGTTTGGTCGTTGAAACGCGTGGTGGCGGATGACCTGTTTTCGCATCGTGGCGAGGCGGCGTTGGTGGTCGCTGGTCACCAGCTCGGTCGCGGTCAGGCGGTTGTCACCCCTTTGCACTGCATCGAGCAGATGGGATTTGTTGTCGGTGTATATCGTGACTCGCTCGCGGCCCCTCGAAGCTGACACGTAGAACTGCTCGCGGGACGCAGCTGGGAGGGATTGGGCCGACTCGCCGATGAGGACGTGATCGACGGTCTTGCCCTGGCTGGCGTGTGAGGTCATCACGTACCCGTGCGTGAAGTGGCCGAACTCCTTCGAGACGGTCCAGCCGTTGTCCAGGACCACGTTGCCGCGTTGGTCGAACGACGCGACCCGATAGACCGACCCGTTGTTGAGGCGGTGCTTCTGGTCGAGGGTTTGGCCGTTCTTGGTGATGCGGATTAGATCGCCGGATGCCAGGGAGATCTCGCGAGGGCGGTAGGCTTGGAAACGCTTGGAGTGTTCGAGAGGTAGTGTCGCCTTTTGCTCCGCAAAAGAGCGTGTGCTTGTAGAGAACCGGTCAGCAGTTGAAGGCACCCTCACCCCCGGCCCTTCTCCCGGTGGGAGAGGAGAGGAAGAGATCGGAGGGATCACCACGCGGTCGCCCTTCGTGAACCCCTTGGCGTTCTGGTGAAACTCAATCACATCGCCGGGGCTGTATTGCTCGGCCTCGCTCCGCTCGACCTCGGTCAGGTTCATACTCTCCAGCTTCTGCAGGACATGCTCCTCACCCCGCAGCTGGCCGGAGCGTTTGAGGCGGTCGCGGATTTCGGTCGTGATCTGGTCGCCCTCCTTATGAGTCGGCGACACGACGAGGGCCGTTTTGCCCTGGGCCAGCGCGGCGACGTAATCCCAGCCCAGCTTGTCGAGAGTCTTCTTATCGAGACCGGTCAGTTCCCAGCCCTTCTTGGTGCGGGTGAAATCGAGACCGAGTTCGCCCAGCCTTCGAGCCAGCCGCACATGGAACCGGGCTTCGAAGTACGGAGCATCTCGTTTGAGCGAGCTGAACTGGCCCGCCTTCCAGGAGTCCTCGTGCTGGTCGAATGTCGTGTTGAACACGAAGCAGTGGGCGTGTAAGTGCGGATCGGGAACACCGTCGATGGGCCGTGAGGTGAAATGCACGAACTCGCCCCAGACCATGTTCCCGGTCGTGCGGTCCTCGTTCTTGCCGCTCTTGGGCACATGGAAGTTGAAGTCGTACCCAATCCGCCGCTCTGACTTCTTTCGCGGAGTCAGCGGCAAGTTCGACCCCGGATGCCGGTTATCGCACAAGGCGTCCCAGTCGGCCTTGTCGACGTTGCCTCGCAGCCCAAGCCGCTCGGCCCCTTGCCCGCGCCAGACGCCGACAAGCTCCTGCCCGCCAAGTTTCTCTTCAGTGGTGTAGTAATCCGCCTGCGTGTAGTACAACTTCGCCCCGGCGGATGAGCTGTTCTGATTGATCCGTAACATGCCTCATTATACCCCCGCACTGGTTGCGGAATGATTCTGGTTGCGGAATGATTAACGGGCGTTGAGGATTCTTGCGGACGCGGGTCTGCATCTCGGCTTCCATCTCGGCCATCGTGTCACGGACCGATTCCCGGAACGCATCGAGCCGCTGTTCGTCCCGAGTCAGGCTGTAGAGGAGCGAAACGCTCTTCGCTTCAAGCTGGGAGCTTGCCTGCCAGGATGTCGGCGGGAGTAAACACATTGATCCCGGTGAACCGAGCAAAATCCGAATGGTTGAACGTCAGCAGATTGGTCAGTCCATGCCGTTGCATCGCTGCCACAATCCGGGCATCGTGAGTGAGCTTGCTATGCACTGCGTGCGTGACCACCAAGTCACGCCAGTGAGTGAAGATTCCGCGTTCATCCAGCAAAAGACGAAACAGCGTCAGCCACTTGGTCACTGCACTGTCAGTCAGCGCGATGGACATCCCAGCCCATTGTTCGCTTCGGGGCGAGTGGCCACTGACCAGAACTCGTACAAGACTTGCGGAACGATGCAGAGTACCGCACCTTGACTGACCAGCTTTGCAATAGCGGCCTTCGATTCTTCGTGCTGCGGGCTTTCATGATGCCCCAGGCGAAGAACGATGTTCGCATCGAGCAGAACTCTCATTCGCCGCGTCCCGCGTATATCGACTCGCGGCTGTCATCGACAAACGTTTTCACGGTCGGGTGCATGTCGACCACTTCCTGTAAGCGGG
Organism: Planctomycetaceae bacterium; assembly: GCA_044337025.1. Classification (GTDB taxonomy): domain Bacteria; phylum Planctomycetota; class Planctomycetia; order Planctomycetales; family Planctomycetaceae; genus TH-plancto1. The sequence continues at coordinate 4,826 of JBIIOI010000117.1, read as the reverse complement.
CCATGAACTCTTCGGGTGAGCGAGCTGGAACAAACCCAGTCGGCGTTTCGACCTCGGCGTAACGGTCAATCACCATCTGCCGGACATACGTGTCCAGACTTTCACCCTGCATGGCAGCTTGCGAACGCAGGTTCTGCTCAATTGCTGGGGGCAGATCGAAGTTCAAGGTCATGGTCGTCTCCTTGTCTGATCCCATTCTACCACAGGTCAAAGCTTCAGTCATCAGGTTTCTTGCGATGGCTTCGCTGACACCAGTGTCTCGGCAAGGCAGTCGATCCGTTCTCGGCCCCGGCTGGTTCGTGCATCGAGGACGATGTAATCCACGAGATGGCCGACGAAGGTTCCGGCAGTCGATGCTGACCTCGGATCTGCGAGCGACCACGATTCACAAGCGTTTGCAGCACGCTCGATTGTTCTTCTCTCAGGCGAAGCGACGAGGGCTGGTGACCGAGAATCCGTTTGAGTTCGTCCGTCTCCGTCCTGGCGATGCGTCCGAGCGGCGAGCGTATGTTCCTGAAGCCGATGTGCTGCGTGTGATCGAATACGCGCCGAACGCGCACTGGAAGCTCTTGATTGCTCTATCGCGGTTTGCCGGATTGCGAGTTCCGAGTGAAGCCCTCAGCCTTCGTTGGCGCGATGTCGACTGGGAACGCAAGCGGCTCACGATTCCGTCGCCGAAAACGGAACATCTGGCCGGGAAGGCGTATCGGGTGATCCCCCTGTTTCCGCAGATCCGAAAATTCCTAGATGATGCCTTCCACTTGGCTCCCGAAGGAGCTGAGTTCGTCTTTCCTGACGAGTACCGCCAACGAGCACACGGTCCGGGTGGCTGGAAGAACACGAACTTCCGAACGACCTTCGCCAAGATCATCCGCCGCGCTGGGTTGGAGAGCTGGCCCCGCCAGTGGCACTCCATGCGAGCCAGTTGTGAGACAGACCTAGCTCGAAAGTTCCCCTTGGCTGTAGTCGCAAAATGGCTGGGGAATACCCAAGCCGTCGCGATGCGTCACTACATCGATGTGACTGACGGAGACTTCGAACGAGCGATCAATGAGTGTGGCGCACAAGCGGCGCGCAATGAGTCGCAGTACCTGTCAGAAACGGGGGGAATTGGGGGGGAAGCCGAAGAGCCCCAAAACGCAAAAGCCTCGGAAATTCCGAGGCTTTCGAGTCGATGCAAATCCTTACAGGATAAGCAGTTGGAGGCGGCGGGAATCGAACCCGCGTCCTGAGAACCGTTGAGTGGGGCGTCTACGTGTGTATCCGGTCGTTTGAGGTCACGGGGGTTGGCACGGCAGGCAGAGCCTCAACCCGTCAGGGAGCAACAAGGTCTTATCCGGAGCGTAGCTCCCATGACAGCAAGCTGTCTTGATTCCGGACCAGCCCGAATTTGTGACCGGTCTTTGGACTCCTCAGGCGGGGATTCCTCAACCGGCGATGCCTATCTCTAGGCAGCGAGTGCAAACTGCTTGTTGGCAGTTGTCTTTTGATCAGCTTTTTACGTGGCCAACTGATCAACCACGACACGCAACCTTCACCCGCGGAGAACCAGTCAATACCGATCGCCCCCGAGCGTGCCATGACCGCAAGCGATCCAGCACGCCGGAATTCTATCCGTCCCAGGGCGGGGGTCAATTCGCTTCTGGAAACGGCCACGGTGCCGCACTGTTTCACAGTGGGCAAGTTTTCGGTCGTCAGTTCTCACGAGGCACGTCGGGCCAGCCCGACGGCTAACGGCAAATCGAAGATTCCTCCAATCGAAGGGGCGTTCTGTTGTACTTCTTACATTCGGTCGGTCAGTCAACTTGCCGCCCTCTCGGCGTAACCTGTTTTTGGAAAAAGGAATACAGTCATCTCAGCCATGTCGACATCCGCCTGGCGCAGAATATGCCGGTAGAGTCTTTTCGCTCCCGTCTTCAGGCATGATGCCGATCCGGACGGTCACACTCGCGGCAGGGATGCTATGCGGATTCAATGGATTGTCGCACTGGTGGCGGTGCTCGGTCTGGGCCGGGTCGCACAAGGCGAATCGTATGCCACGCCGAATTTCGTGGCTCATGCTCCCGATGCGGCTGTCGCGAAAAAAGTCGCGATGACAGCTGAGTACTTCCGCAAGGTCCTGGCTGTGGAATGGACCGGAGCGGAGCTGCCGAAGTGGGGCCAGGTTTGCCCGATCCAGGTCACGGTCGGCACGATGGGGGCCAGCGGGTCGACGACATTTACCTTTGAAGGGGGCGAAGTTCACAGCTGGGACATGCGAGTCCGCGGGTCGCTGGAGCGAATCCTTGATTCGGTCATCCCCCACGAGGTCTGTCATACGATCTTTGCGACCAAGTTCCGGCGTCCTCTGCCCCGCTGGGCGGATGAGGGAGCAGCCACGCTGGTGGAGCACCCCAGTGAGAGGTTGCGGCAGGTTGACCTGCTGGCGCGCGTTTTCGGGCGCGGGCAGCAGATGCCGCTGCAGACGTTGTTCGAGATCCGCGAGTATCCTTCCAACCCGGAGTCGCTCTACACCCTCTATGCGGAGGGGTATTCCCTGGCTGAGTATCTGGTGCTGAAGACAGGTGCGGAGGGGAAGCGGGTCTACCTCGACTTCCTCGAGAGCGCCCTGGCGGATGGCTGGGACAACGCTCTGCAGGAACACTACGGTTACAACTCAGTTCGTGAACTCGAAGTCGACTGGGGCAAGTGGGTAATCGCGGGGAGCCCGAACCTGCCTCGCAACGAGGCTTACGCCCTCAACGGAGCCAAGGCCAAACCTGCCACTCAGGATAGCGCAGTCGTGGTTCGCGGCCAGACCCCCAAGGCCCTCGCCCCGCTGGCGATGATTACCCGCCCGCTACGGATCGTGGCGAAAGAAGAGATCGAAGCCCCCGAGCCAGTGGGCGACGAAGCTCCCCGTGGCATTCAATTGCGATTGCCAATGGGGCGTGGCCGATAGTTGCGGAGTCGCCGATTTCGTCAGCTACGGAGCAATCCTCACGCGGCAGTACTTCTTCTTCCCGACCCACACCATCAGCCCATCAGTCACCGCGAGGTGGCCATACGCTGCTTTGAGCGTCTGGGTTGCGGAACAACAAGAGGTTACTCAGGAAGCACCCGCCGATCCTTCCCTCTTGTGCCTGCGTCACCCAGACATCCAAGGCGATGTCTGGGCCACCCCGTCGCGTGAGCCATTTTCTGACGAGTACGAGGCAATCTTCACGCGGACGGCTGGCTGGGCTCGGAGCGAAGCGTAACCCCCAGCGAGGCGCGCGAACGACTGGACGGAAGTGACAAATCGCTCCGGCACAGTTCGCTCGGCTGGGGGCTCCCGTTGGTCGACCCCAGCCACCCGGGATCAACCCTCGCCCCAGCCACGACCGCCGTCGCGACATTCACTTCCGGCCAAAACTTCTCACTTGATGGGTAACAGACTATCGTAGAATTCGCACCCGGCGTCTTGTACGGCTGACAACTCAACGACCGCCCATGAACAGTCCAATGAGCACGAGTGAAACAACCAACAGCATCGGCAGTCCTTGGCTGGAGAAGACACTGATTCAGCCGTCCGGCGAAGCGGACACAGATTCATTCCCCACGATCCCCGGCTATCGTATCACTCGCGAGATCGCTCGCGGCGGTATGGGCAAGGTCTTCGAAGCGACCGACCTGTCACTCGGTCGTACAATTGCTATCAAGACCATCTTGCCCGGGATGGATACCAGTCGGTTTGAGACGGAGTCACGCATTACGGCTCAATTGCCGCATCCCAGCATTCCACCCGTCCATGCATTGGGGTATCTCTCGGATGGCACTCCGTTCCTGGCGATGAAGCTGATACAGGGTGCAACACTCGCTTCACTGCTCAAGGAGCGAGCTTCCGAGACCGATGACGTTTCGCGTTTTGTTCAGATTATGGAGCAAGTCGCACAAGCAGTCGGGTTCGCTCATTCGCAAGGGATGATCCATCGCGACTTGAAACCGCAGAACATTATGGTTGGGCCGTTTGGCGAGATTCAGGTCATGGACTGGGGCCTTGCGAAGAAACTTGGCAATGAAGAACGTTTCAACCAGCCCTCAGTAAACGCGATGCCCGAGAATCAAGCCACAATGGCTGGCACCGTGATGGGAACGCCTGGTTACATGTCACCCGAACAAGCTCGCGGTGAGCCGGTGGATTGCCGAGCCGATGTGTTCTCGATCGGAAGCATGCTGTCGACAGTTCTCACGGGTAGCCCAGCCTTCGTCGGTAGTTCAGCCATCGAAACCATCCAGCTCGCATCGCAAGGAAAGCTGGACGATGCAATGCAGCGCCTTTCAAAGCCAACTATCGCGCCGGAACTTCGAGCGATCGCGACTCGATGCTTGGCCAGCAATCCAGAAGGTCGCTATCAGAATGGCCAGGAGGTCGCAGATGCCCTAGCCGCTTACCGCAACGGACTCGAACAGCGCCTTCGCTCAATGGAAGTGGAGCGAGCTACCGAACTCACGCGGCAACTCGAACGCAAGAAGCGAATCACACTTTTGGGTGGAGCCGTAGTTGGAGGAGGGTTGCTTTCGTTGGTGGCCTATTTTGCAAGTGGGCATTTGGCGTCGATGAATGAGAGGATTGCTGCCGTTACAAAAGCTGATGCTGCCAAAGAAGAGAAAACTGCGAAAGATCTTGAATTGAAAAAACAAGAAGAGAAGTTGCGTTTAGAACTGATGGGAAAGATACAAGAGCCGGTTTCAAAACCTGTTTGCAGGGCTTTCAAGCGGGTCGCCGCCGGATGGTCGTTTTCTACAACCGTCTGAGCACGATGACCATGCAGGCGGCATGAACGAGGCCTTGGAACAACGCGGGC
>JBIIOI010000116.1:0-8328 GCA_044337025.1 Planctomycetaceae bacterium | reverse complement strand
ATACCGCCCATAGGACGGAAACCACGACAGCGTGATGAGCATGACTGAGCACTCCTTTGCTCAACACTCATGCAAATGCCTTGCCAACTGAAAGTTGTTGTGGAAGGGTTTTGAAACCGGCTCTAGACAGATACCGGAACTTTTTGGCCAATCCACCGATCGAAGGACTGCTCGTGCTGAAGGCAATTCGCACGTTTGAGTTCGCGGCGTAGCCCAGGGAGAAGGGCGCTGCACCGGGCGAGCATCCGTGGACGATCTCCCTGGCGTGAGCATCGCGGTGATAAGAATTCTCTCGGGGGAAGCCAGAGCTGCTCGCCCTCAGGCTACCTCTCGGCCGTCGAAAGACTCAGTGAGTGAGCGAGCCAGCGCAACGCCGAAGCTCGCCAGTGTCTTCGCGGGCGACCTCGTCGCGGCCAAGCCCACACAGAACAACCGCTACATTCGAACCGGAGATCGTGAGTGCCAGCCCGGCGTGGCTCAGGTTGGGATTCCCAGGGGCGGCCACCAGAGTGCAAAAATGAGATTGGCCCTCATTTTCCCGCGATTCGCTGAGTCTACCACGATGAAGAACCTCTTTCAGCCCCTGTTGTTGCTGATCGCTGGCGCGACCCAGAAAGAGCTGGCGCGGCAGGTCCGTTACCTCAAGGTCGAGAACGAAATCCTGCGGAGCAAGCTACCTGCCAGGGTGACCGTGACCGAGAAGGAAAAGAATCGGCTGGCGAAGTTTGCCGCCAAGCTCGGGTCGGCGATCAACGAACTGGTGTCGATTGTCCACCCGGAAACACTTCGCCGGTGGATTCGGGCGCTGAATCAGACGGTCAAAAAGAAGGTCGCGAAGCGGGGGCGTCCGAAGACAGAGGACGAGATCCGCGACCTGATCCTGAAACTGGCCCGCGAGAACCAGTGGGGTTACACGCGGATTATGGGCGAGTTGAAAAAACTTGGGATCACGCCGCCGTCACGCAACACGATCAAGAACATCCTCAAGGAACATGGTCTCGATCCCGGCCCGAAGCGGGGCGAGGGGACCTGGGACGAGTTCCTCAAGTCACACGCCCAAACGCTGTGGCAATGTGATTTTCTGTCCAAGAAGACACTGACGATCAAAGGGTTCCGCAATCTGTACGTGCTGATTTTCCTGCACGTGGCCACCAGGCGGGTCTTCATCACGAAGTCCACGTTCCACCCGAACGAAGAGTGGGTGGTGGAGCGAGCCAAACAGTTCCAGGCACACGTCCAAGCCGAAGGTCAGGAAGTCAAAATCCTGATGCACGACCGAGACACGAAGTTCACGCCCAAGTTCGATGCGGTCTTCAACGCAAAGGATGGGGAAGCCAAAGAGACGGCATTCCGCTCGCCCAACACGAACGCTTACGTCGAACGGTTCATTCAAACGCTGCAACAGGAAGTTCTGGACCGGTTCATCGTCTTCGGGGAGCGTCACATGGATCACCTGGTCTCCGAGATGGTCGAACACTATCACTTCGAACGACCGCACCAGGGGATGGAGAATACCGTCCTGGTGGCAAGCAAGGCCACGAGCGACGCTTCGGACGACGTTGAGGCACCGATCAAACTGGTCTGCAAGGAGAGACTCGGGGGCGTGCTCAAACACTACTCCTACCGAGCGGCGTGACAGGTCTCCGGAATAGAACCAAGCCTCCTTTCTCGCTGTTGTGCGCCCTCGGACTTGGCGGCGCGTGATCCTGAGAGGAAAATGGTGACAGGCCACCGGTCCATAAATCGCACCCGACAGATCCCAGCTAATGCCGGATTCTCTGCATGGCTGAACAAGGCATTGGTGAACATGAGCAGAAACAGCCAGGAGATTCCGCCAATTCAGTTCGATGCGGACCTTGATCGCGAAACCGCCCGCCAGATTGTTGAGGGCATCAGACATTTTGCGTCAGAACTGCGGGCTGCTCATGAACACGGGTTAGCACACTGGAAATCAGAAGCCTTCAAGAAGCTGGAAGCCTTGGTGGACCAGGTCTTAACTTTGGACGTGGCGTTGCCGAGTGGGGTTAAGCTCGGGCTGCTCGCAATCAACGGGAGCCATTGGAAAAGACCGTGGGACGGCTTGAAGAAGTCCCTATCGCAGTGGAAGCCGCAACCAGAGGGGCGTTACGAGCGGATCATTCCGGCATTCGGCGACATGGACGAGCCTTCCGGCTTTTTGGACACCGAGGCGGATCGAAGACAGCGACTAGCCCAGGCGAAGGCGGAACGACAGGCGCTGGCGAAGATTGCGAAGGACCTGGATCGCGTGTTGGGCATGCTGACTCATTTGTCTCAGGCCGCGGAGCTTCGACTTCTTGGTAAAAAGGGCCTTACAACTCCACGAACACGGAAGACAGCAAGGGAGACAACAGAGGCTCGCCTCAGAGACTTCTACATGCGTAATCAGTGGTTGATTGAAAGCCTCGCAGGTCAAATTGCAGCAGGAGATACCGTGGCCATTCGAATCGCCAAGAAGTTTTTCGGACGCAACGCCCTGGTACGCGAGTTAGGGCTGGCGGAAGGAACTGTGAGCGAGTCGAAGGTCTTCGCGAGGCTGAGAGAGGAGCTTCGGTTGGGTGAGAAAATCTCTGTCCGAGTGATCCCAGTCGATGACGAACAGATCGAAACAATGTCCGACTCCGAGCCAGTTTCAGCGGACACCCAACTGTTACTGGATCGGCTGAATCGCTGCTCTGAATCGCAATCTTTCTGCACGCCAATGATGTCGCACTTTCTCCGTAAGGAGATTCTCGATCACGTCGATTCGCACGAAAAGGTCGAGCAATTCCTCGACACACTTGAGCGAGGGGAAAATCCCCTTGCGATGCCAGCACTCCCGCGAGAGGAGTAAAGAAAAGTGGTCATGACCACTCCAACTCGGTCACGAGCTGCAATTCCCCAATAAGTCACGAGCCAACTCGAAATCTCGTGACCAGTTGCGGGCTTCCAGAGGCCCATTTGTCGCATACGGTGCAGTCTGTACCGGGCACTCGGGCAAGGCTTTCTGGAGGCCGAAAGCATGTTGCTGCCTGTCCCCACCGCACCCACCGTTGGCGAAATCGCCCGACGGCTCAACGTGCCGCTCCATCGCGTGGAATACGTGATCCGATCTCGCGGCATTCTTCCCGCCGCAAAGGCCGGGAACGCTCGACTCTTCACGGACGAAGATGTTTCGGTCATTCGATCCGAGCTTGATCGCATCGATTCGAGCCGTGACACGGAAGCCCGCTCGGCCACTCGCAACTGCGAGGTAGCGGAATGAGCACCGGCGAAGATCGCTCGCTGGTGGAACACACCCGCCGCGTGTGGCAGCCCCGTGCTCGCCGTGAACTAACCGAAGACGATTGCCGGGAAATCCAGCGCAACGTCCTCGGCTTCATGACCGTACTGCGCGACTGGGCTGCTTCCGAACGCGATCAAGCGACTGCTCATGTTGTGCAGCCTGCCATCGCAACTTCTCCAACCTCGTTTAAGGAAACCAACTGATGTCTAAACATGCCCAGCGGCGGAACTACCGCGTCAACAACGATCTCCATATCCACATCGGCGATCCGCCTGCCGATGTCGACGCGGCTCGCGAATCCTGCCGGATCGACGCAGCTGCGGATCGCGAATGGTTCCGACAGCATCCGCACGAGATTAGGCGAGAAAGGCCAGCCTCGGTTCGCGAGTTGCGAGCGCACAGTCTGCCCATCGGAACCGTTGTTGTGGTCTTGCTCGGGCCGTTCGGCGAGCAGGTCCGGATGTTCTTCTCTCCAGACGAAATGCACCTGTAACGACACGCGAAACAGAATCTGTCGAACCAGTCCGTGACATACTTTGGCGGGTCGGTTCGCTCACTCGCCATTCACGATTCACCTTGTTGCGAGGCCCTATATGACACGCCCTGTCGATTCTCTTCTGGAAATGGCAAGCAGACCTCCAGTCACCGTGACACGGATCAGTAATGACGACATTAGGAACCTGGTTCATTACTGGATTCGAGATCAACAACTATTCCTTCGGGCTCGCCCGCTGATTGATGAAGACTGCTTTGAGATGGCTACTCAGTATGAAGCAGTCTTCACATCCCTGTGCCTGACGCACGATCGCTTCGGCACGTGGGATTGTGATCTTCTTTGCCGCCACATTGAAGAGGTTGCGCCTGGCTTTCCCTTGCTCAACGGAGGAATGCTCGGTGATCTCACCCAACGTGGTCCAGGAGGATACGTATACAACGCACTGGCGAGAGGGCCGCTTTCACATACAGAGCGACTCTCAGCAACGACCCTGCAAGAGCGTTTCATTCGCGAGAGGACGGTAATAAATCCGTTGCGACGCGTTTTACATCCCTCGCAACACGGCATCAACCGAGATCCCGAGTCCGTCCGACAGCTCCTGGAGACCGCCCTGGAGCAGGAACGACGGATTTCATCTCAGCAGACACCTCCGGTACGTTCGCTTGCTCAACAGTGGTCTCGCCACGAAGAGCAACTGGAGCGTTTTCGCGGACGGAGTCTTGTCGGGTTTGAGACGGGCTTTCGTCCGATCGATCAACGGCTTTTGGGACTCCGTGGGGTCACTCTGCTTGGAGCTGGGCCGGGTGTGGGAAAAACGGTTCTTGCCTTGCAATTGGCAGTGGGTGTATGTCGACGTCATGTCTTCAACCAAGCTGTGGCCGTGTTCATTTCGCTGGAGCTGTCAGCGGATGCTTTGCTCACACGAGTCAAATGCCATCTCACACAGACGGACTGGAGTCTCTACACACGTGGTCGTGAACAACCTGATGGTTCCTTCCTGTTTACGCCGGATCTAATCGAGAGCCAGCAACAGGCCGAGACCTCGATGCAAATGCAGGGGATCGGAGAGCGACTGTTCATCGCCGAGCGACCGCATTTGACAAGCCACACTGCCGACAGCATTTGCGCGATCGTCGAACATGCCAAACGGCAGGCGAACGTAAACCGGGCTTTGGTTGTAATCGACTATCTGCAACTTCTTGAGCTTCCGGAAGACCGAAAGGTGCGATCTGACCTCGATGCCGACAAGGCTCGCTTTCGCATCCTGCAACAGGTGCAGGAAAAGTCGCGAGGTCCTCAGAATCCAGATGGCGACGCGGTCTTGGCCATCTCGGAAGCCCGTAAGCCGGTGGGTGATTCTCGTAAGAATCAGCTTTGGGGAACGCAGCTCGCTGACTACATGGGTAGTTCTCGCTTGGGATACGGCGCGGATGCTGGTCTCCTTTTACACACGATGACAAAGGATGAACTCAACGAGCACTATGGGTTCAGCAACGACGCCCCTGAAACTCGCATCCAACAAATGAGAGGGGAGGGTCGCTCTCCGCTGATTCTTCGAGTTGCGAAAGGGCGAGACGGCATGACGCTGGGAGATATTCCCATTGAGTTCCAGTACCGGCGATCCACCATCATCCCGTTTGATGTTCGGCAGCAGGCTCCACGGCCATCACTTCCGACGCGACGTCAACGCACAGCAGCGACGATTCAACAGGAGGCTCCACAATCATGACCCCAGAAACGCTGTTGAGGAGTACCGTCATTGATGTGGAACGCAACGACTTGTTTGGCCAGCTGGGCCAGCTGAGATCACCGTTTAGAAACGCACAGACGTGGCCCTTTCTCGGCGATGAATTTCAGCAGCACTCCGAAGTCCTGTTTCACACCCAAGGAGCCGAACGATGGAGAGAACTTGGAGGCGACCGTTGTGAGTCCGGCCTGACGCTGAAGCCCGATTCGGAGGCTGCGGATGAAGTGTTGCGGCGTTTCGAGCAACTCAACAGCGGGTTCATCGTGGGAGAAGATGGCAAACACCTCGCAGTACGGCTCATTCGTGGTCGCAAGCAGGGCCACCGATTTGGCATCGGGCTGCAACTTGAGGAAAACACATCCCCCGCAGATGCAACTGATGGTTCTCACGATTCGGCCAGCTCGTCAACGGGGCAAGTTCGACTCGGAAGCCGAGCCGAACAGCTGCTGTGGATAATTCATGCCGAAGTGATGCGTCAACGTCGTTCGTTGGTGCAATTGCCTGACCTTCTGTTGAAGGAAATGCTCTGGCCCTGTGATCAAGTGCCTCGTGACTGGCGGCGAGATCTGCAATGGACCTTTCAGGCACTCATGAATCTTCGGATTGACGTGATCAACCTCACTCGACGCGGTTGGCAACCACGACTGGGGGCCAGGTCTGCATTGATCGACCACGTCGAGTTCTCATGGAATCTTGGGGAACTCGGTCCATTCTGCGATGAAACCTGTGCCATGTGGGGTCCAAGTCAACGACATCACCACGTTCAGGTCGGTGTTGGCCACGCCTTTCTCGGCGTCCTGGAAAAATGCGTTATCCAAGAGGGGCATGGGCACCGTACTTTCGACTTCAAAGTGGGAAAGGACGATCGATCGGCCACGATGCCCGTGAGACCGGTCTTGAATGCGTTTGTCGGAAAGAAAATGTTGGGGCTGAGTCCGGTTGACCGCGCTGTCCTAAAGGGCATCCTGTCTGAGCTCACTGCTGGAGAAACCGGCGAATTCAAGATGCAGTCAGGGATGATCACCCCAAAGGACAATGCCCCCTGCCCGCTTCTGTCCACCGACGGTCGGTATTTTTCCTTCAATGGGAACGGGGCCAAGTCCGGCTACGGTTACACGATCGAAGGTCGCAAGGGCACAGGCTGGCTTTACAAGGCAGGATTCAACTTCTCACCTGATGACAAGCGGCAGGTCACTCGCCAACTGTTTCAGTCACTCGCTCGATTGAGTGACCGCCTAGGCATCGTCGTCTGCGGTTACTCGCGAAACGAGTCGCGGTGGTACAGCCTTTCCGCGATGTTGGAGCTGTCGAGACGTCGCAACGGTTGGAATGTCTTGGGTGGCCTGCTGGTGAGGATCTATGGCCCTGAGGACTTCGTTACGAGATTCGCGGAAATCGGAATCGAGTCGTGGTCATCGCCGTTTCCACAGAATGCTGAACACGAATCGTTAAGTGACAGGCTCCGAGCGTCAGGACGGACTCAACAGGAGATCGCAGGCGAACTCGGCGTCAGCCGACCATTCATCTCCACACTCTTGAATTCAAAACGGCCTTGGCCGCCAGAGCGAGCCAGGGAAGCTGAGAACCTTCTTTCTCGGCTGAACCAGAGCAGTTCATCCCAGAACGAGGTTGAGTAACTCGCTTTGGTAACCACAGATGTAACCAAAAACTCGCTTTGGAGGCTCGCAATGTAACCAAAAACTCGCCCTGGAGCCAAAAGTCCATGATCTCGGGAATCGATGTAAGGCATTTTTGTTGTGTGCTTTACGAAACGTGAATCTCGCCGGTCACTGCTCCACTCTTTCACTCTCTCACCCCCGGCATGCTTCTATCAAGCATGCCGGGGTGCAATGACCAAACAAATTGGCTCCGCTTGGCGAGATTTTTCGCAAGGACGCGAGGGCCAGTGAGTACATTCCAACCGGAGCAACCTGATGGAACGTATCTACCGAAGTTGTGACACCGGCGAGACACCGGGACTGACAGGGCCATCGGTTTCTTTACGCCAACTGCTGAATGCCATCCGGGCAGCCGCAGAACTTCCTGGAAAGGGGCCGCTGTCCACTCTGGCCATGCTGCTCACACCACTGCACGTACTATCGCGGACGATGCGAAGAACCCTACGTGCGGGAGGAGGTCTTGGAGGAGAAGTTCTCCGAACTCCTGCGGGGCCTCCGTTTCGACGGCGAGGTGCTCGACTGGATGCGGCGAGCCCTACGGGAGAGCCAAGCCGACGAACAGCGATACCGGGAAGAGGCGGTTCAGCGGCTCCAGGCTGATTACAACCGGCTCCAGCGTCGCATCGACATCATGTACGTGGACAAGCTCGACGGTCGCATCGACGCCCGCTTTTTCGACCAGAAACAGGCAGAGTGGCGAGACGAACAGAATCGGCTGATGGACTCGATTGCCGAGCATCAGCAAGCCAATGAAAGCTACATCTCAGAGGGCGTCATGCTCTTGGAACTGGCGAACCGGGCCAGCGAGTTATTTGACCGCCAGCCAGCGAGTGAGAAACGCCGCTTGCTGGATTTTGTCCTCTCGAACTGCACCTGGAAGGACGGAGAACTGACCCCGGTTTTTCGCCAACCCTTTGACATGATTGCGGATATGGCGATAGCATGCGCAACAAAAAAGGTCGCCGGAGACGTGTCCGGCGACCTCTGTCAAAATGAGCTCCCCGGCTAGGACTCGAACCTAGAACCTAGCGGTTAACAGCCGCTCGCTCTACCATTGAGCTACCAGGGAGTAAGTCGTGCGAGGCACGACAGATCGGGATTTTTGCAGCTTCCCGAATTCGAC
>JBIIOI010000009.1:0-120219 GCA_044337025.1 Planctomycetaceae bacterium | reverse complement strand
GCGCTGGATGACCTCGTTCGCCTGTACCTGAAGAAGGCCCTGGGCTCGACCGAGAAGGTCAACGCAGCCATGGCTGCCAAGCAGTTCCCTGTCGACGGGAAGGCATTCGAGGCCAAGGACGGCCAGGTTGAGCCGCTGTCGAACTTCGTCAAGGGGGACGAGATCGAACTCGCCCACACTCAGAAGGACGGCAAGTTCTCGCCCGAAGAGTGGGAACGCCAGAAGCTGATTTACGTCGGTCGCAAGACCGTCAGCCGCTACGGTTGCTACGGATGTCACGACATCCCCGGCTTCGAAGATGCGGGCCCGATCGGAATGGCCCTGCAGGACTGGGGTCGTAAGGACACGTCCAAGCTTGCACCCGAGCATATCGCCGAGTACCTGCACCACCACGGTGAAGTCGACGGCTCCAGCACGCTGGCTCGCGTCGAAGAGGCGATCGATCGTCAGAAGAACGATGGCAACGCCGCTCCGGCCGACCTCTCGGCCGCTTTCTTCGTCGAAAGCCTGCTGCACCACGGTCGCCCTGGATTCGTGTGGCAGAAGCTCCGCGATCCGCGCAGCTACGACTACAAGAAGATCGAGACCAAGGGCTGGGATGAACGGCTCCGAATGCCGAAGTTCCCATTCTCTGAACAGCAGATCGAGTCGGTCGCGACTTTCGTTGTCGGCCTGGTTGCTGATCCTCCCGCTCCGGCTTATCAGTTCAAGCCGAGCGGAGCGAAGGCAGCCCGGCTGGAAGGGGAGCGATTGTTGTCCAAGTACAACTGCGGTGGCTGTCACATTCTGGAGATGCCCGAATTCAAGTTCGCAGCTTCACTGGATGATCTGACACCTCCGGGGCTAGGTACGAAGAACTTCGCTTCGGCATTGCCGCTGCTCAGTAAGCTCGTCCCGCCGACCGTGCTGGACCCGGAGAAGCTCTCCAAGACGAAGTCCGGTGATCTGCTGCTCTCGATGCACGGACTCGTGAAGGCTGAACCCGATCCCGAGGAATTGCCCGAGGATCAGATCCTCGTTGTCAACAACTGGGACCATCTGCAGATCGGTGACAAGACCTACTTCCCGGGGGACTCGATCACGATCCCGGCAACCAAGGTGGTGTCTCGTTCGATGGGACGCGGCGGCGACCTGGCCCACTGGTTGGCTCCTCAGCTGAAGGCGAAGGAAACCGCGGGTGATAACGACCGAGCCTGGCAGGCTTCGCCGCCTCCGCTCGTTCGCGAAGGGGTGAAGGTTCAGACGCCATGGCTGTATCAGTTCCTGAAGGAGCCGCATCAGATCCGGCACACCACGGTTCTGCGGATGCCCAAGTTCAACATGGACGACAAAGAAGCGATGGCCCTGGCCAACTACTTTGCCGCCGTCGACAACGCGGAGTTCCCCTACCAGGAGAACACCCGTCAGAATCCAGACTACTTGGCCGCAGCGGAAGCCGCTCATGCCCAGGCGTTCCCGAACCTCCCGCACGATCGCCTGACGGCGGGCTGGAAGCTCGTGACCACCGGTCAGTGTACCAAGTGCCATCAGGTGGGCGGTCTGCAATATGTTTCGCTCGATCCCGCCAAGGACATCCGCGGGCCCAATCTCGATCAGGTCGAGAAGCGGCTGCGATCCGACTGGGTTCAGCTGTGGGTGACCAATCCGAAGTGGGTGACACCTTACACCTCGATGCCTCAGGTCTATGCGGCCGACGCTTCGATTATGCCGGAGTACATCGGCGGTCAGCCTGCGGGCCAGATCGACGCGACAGTGGATGCCCTGCTGAACTATCTCAAGCTGCTCGAACGGCACGGCAAGGCTTCGCCTCCGCCCGCCACACCGGCCCCAGCTCCTGCTCAGTAATTGGCATACGGATCAGACACTCATGACCAAGACGACTTTCACGTTCGGATCGCTTGCACTGGCTCTTTTGCCCCTGGTGGGCTGTGGGCTCAGTGAAGGTCCGATTCAAGGACTGGGCGGCGGGGCCTACACCCCGTCGGAAGTGACCTTGATTGTGTCGAACACAGCGGGGGGAGGTGCCGAGTCCGAGGGGACTGGCGGCGACAGCGGCGGCGCTGCAGCCGTGGCCGGTTTTGGTGTCCTGAAGGGTAAGGTCGTCATCGACGGTGCTGCGCCCACGCTCAATATGCTGCTCGCCAAGGGAGCCGCGACGAAGGATGCCGTTTGCTCGATCAACGGTGTTCCTGACGAATCGGTTGTCAGTGCCGGGGGCGGGCTGGGCAACGTGTTCGTTTACCTGAAGAAGGTTCCCAAGGGGGTGGCTGTCCCTCCACTGCCGACCGAGAAGATCATCTTCGACCAGAAGGGTTGCTTCTTCGTTCCGCACGCCTTTGTGGCTCACGTCGGGCAGCCGATCAACATCACCAACAATGATCCGGTGGCTCACAACGTTCACACGTTCTCGAACAACCGGGCTCTGAACTCGGCCATTCAGGGGAACGACACCAAGGGAATGGAAATGGCCTACGACAAGGCCGAGGGCCTGCCGATCAAGACGGTCTGCGACTTCCACGCCTGGATGGACAGCTACCACCTGGTGGTTGACCATCCGTGGGCGACCTTGACGGCTCCGGACGGAACCTTTGAGATCAAGGGTGTGCCCGCTGGCAAGATGGAGTTCGTCGTCTGGCACGAGAAGGTCGGCTATGTCGAGCGTTCTCTGAAGGTCGACATTGTTCCGGATCAGACCACCGAAGCGAATGGACTCAAGGTGGCTGCGGACAAGCTGGTCAAGAAGTAGCATCGGGTGAAACGGATGAGAGACCTCATCCGTGAGAATGTGCTCGACACGAGCACACGGACCGTGGTTTCGGGGGCATCGCAGTGAACAATCAGGTGGGATGGGCGAGTCTGCTGCTGGTCATCAGCTTGGCGGGCTGCGCCCCGCAGACCGGACCTCGGGCCTCGACATCCGTGCTGCTCGAAGATCAGACCAAAGTCAAAGTGGACGATCAGGGAAACAGCCAGGTCAGCGGTGCACCCGCTCCCCAGGCCCCGGTCGGTGAGGCCAAGTAGCTGCGTCGACCAGGCGTAGTTCAGGTGCAGTGATCGGCAGACTGTAGAGATCGGCGAACTTCGGTTCGCCATACTGCGGTTCGCCATGGTTCAGTCGGGGCGGACCGTACGGTCTGCCCGGTCGTTTCAGGACGGGAGAGGATCCGTGAGATCCAGATTGCCGGCCCTTGTGGTTGTGACATGTGCGGCGTTCGTCAGCGGTTGCGGACGATCCGAGCCGGAATTCAGCTATCGAGAGGGCCTGGCCCCCTCGATGAAGGACTATGTCCGCACATCGGTGGACCAGAAGTTCGGGGCTCCGCACCAGATTCGCGTCTGGGACAAGCTGCCGCTGAAGCCGCATGCCGCCAGCGCCACCGTGAACGATGCCCCTGAGATCGAAGGCGATCCCCAGGTCTCGATCGAGGTGACCGAGAAGAGTTCCGAAGTCGTGACCGTGGCGGCTGATGATCTCTACCGGCCCGTGGCGGATCTGGTCTATTCGCTCTCAGGCGGAGCGGATGCAAAGCTGTTCAAGATCGATCGTGCCTCCGGGCAATTGGCGTTCGTTTCTGCTCCCAGCTTCGCGGACCCCCAGGACGCCGACAAGAACAACACTTACGAAGTCGTCGTTCAGGTTTCCGACGGTTCGTTGACGGATACGCAAGCGATTTCCGCCAAAGTGCTGAAGGAAGGCGATCCGAAGAGCGAACCGAAGACGGCTGCAGCTTCCGCCGATCCACAGGACGAGGCCTCCCAAACCCTGTCGGTGATCATCGATTCCTCGAACCTGGAATTGAAGCCTGGGCAAGAGGTCGCCTGGGTCTCAGGGACCCCGCAGCCCAGTGGCACTGCGGTTCTATTGGACAAATACACCCAGGACAATCACCTGCTGTCATTGACGACTGCGGTCTCTGCCAAGGCCGGCGACAAGATCGTCATCGGCCCCGGAGAAGTGCTGACTCACGGTCGCATGCTGTACGCAGAACACTGCCAGCACTGCCACGGAACCGGCGGCGACGGCAAGGGGCCAACAGCGCAGTACCTGAACCCGCGTCCGCGCGATTACCGCAAGGGGATCTTCAAGTTCACCTCCACCAAGGAGAACTTGCGGGCTCACCGCAGCGACCTGGGCCGGATCATCGAAGAGGGGATCCCCGGGACCTATATGCCGTCGTTCAAGCTGCTCAAGCCAGCAGAGTCGACGGCCATCATCGAATACGTATTGTTCCTCGCCATGCGGGGTGAGACCGAATACCAACTGCATCGCCTGTTGGAGTCGGACTACTCGGAAGCTGCGATCGCCACCCGAGTCGAAGGCGAAGAATCTCGCGACAAGATTCTGGCGGAGTTCGTGACTCGCGTGAAAGAAGGCGAGATCGACGAAGAAGCGACGGCCCGGACCGACAAGATGATCAGCGACTGGACCACAGCTCAGGCCGCCGAATCGGCGATCGTTCCGAAAGAGAAGCGGTACCCGAGCGACGAAGCCTCGATCGCCCGTGGTCGCGAACTCTATCTCTCGAACAACCTGAACTGCGTGGCCTGCCACGGCGAGTCGGGCTTGGGGGACGGAATTCAGACCTACTCGATCACCGTCGATGGGGAGACCCAGAAGCCGAATCTCGAACCGGGTCTGTACGACACCTGGGGCAACAAGCTCAAGCCGCGTAACCTCCGGCTCGGGATGTTCCGCGGTGGTCGCCGCCCAATCGACATCTACGCCCGCATCGAGGCGGGGATCAAGGGGACTCCGATGCCTGCCTTCGGAGCCAAGCTGACCGAGCAGCAGAAATGGGACATCGTCAACTATGTTCTGTATCTGCCGCATGAGCCGCGGACACCGGGAACCGGGATCGCTCCCGCCCCGACGACTCCCGCTCCCAAGACCACAGCCAGCAAGTAACCTTCTGGCTGTCGACGAGTGAGACCAACCGGACCGCAACGAACCTCACCCGAGGTTCCAGCACCGCAAGGACTGTGAACGTGAAACGATTCTGGTGTGCCTTCTTCATGTTCTGGCCGATCGTGGCCTTCTATCTCTGCTGGATTGCGCCAGAGATGAACTGGTGGTTTCCGTCCAATGGTCCCACCGAGATGAAGGCGGCCAGCCCGATCGGGGCGCGGATCGATGACCTGTTCTACATGATCCTGTACATCACGACGGCGACGTTCGTCGGGACCCAGATCGCTCTCGGTTACGTGCTCTTCAAGGGAGCCGCCATGACCGATGAGGGGAACGAAGAGAAGGTCTGGTACTCGCACGGAAGCCACAGCCTGGAAGTGATCTGGACGATCGTTCCCGCCTGTATCCTGCTGTTCATCGCCCTGTATCAGATGGACGTCGTGAAAGAAGTCCGCGTGAAGACTGCCTTCCCGGAAGCGACCAAGCAGGGAACTGTGATCCTGGCAGAAGTCACGGCCCGGCAGTTCGAATGGCGGATTCGCTACCCCGGCATCGGCCCCGATGGGAAGCAGCTGCCCTACAGCCCCCAGCCGCAGCCGACGGATATCTACACGGTCAACGAGTTGGTCTGCCCGACCAACATTCCGGTCACGATCATCCTGCAGAGCGGTGATGTGCAGCATGCGTTCTTCCTGCCCGAACTGCGGGTCAAGCAGGACGCAGTTCCCGGTCTCGATATCCCGGTCTGGTTCCAGGCCAGCAAGAGTGGCGAGTACACGCTGCTGTGTGCGGAGCTGTGCGGCTGGGGTCACTACAAGATGAAGGCCAAGCTGGTCGCGAGACCAGAAGCCGAACACCTGGCCTACCTGCAGGAACTGGCCAAGAAGCAGAACTACGACGGAGTGCCCGAGGCCACTGCTGAAGTGGCAAAGGGCGAGTAGCGGAATTCCACGGAAGTCCGCAGTCCGAGTGAATCGAACTCTGAGTTCGAGAGCGAGTGGAGTGAGTCGATGAGTACCGTCAATCCCGCCATCGGAACCGAAGCCGGTCATGGACATGCTGAAGAGCATGGACATGGCGACCACGGTCATGGCCACCATGGGTCGTTCATCTCGACCTATGTCTTCTCCACCGACCACAAGATGATCGGGAAGCAGTTCCTGATCACCACCCTGCTGTGCCTGATGGTCGGCGGGGCGCTGGCTCTGGGCGTCCGCTGGCAGCTGGCGTTCCGCTGGGAAGCGATGCCGTTCTTCGGCCAACTGTTCTCGGCTCAGGGGGGGCAGATCTCGCCCGAGTTCTACACGATGCTCGTGACGATGCACGCATCGGTCATGATCTTCCTGGTGATCATCCCGATTCTGGCGGGAGCATTCGGAAACTTCCTGATCCCGCTGATGATCGGTGCGGACGATATGGCGTTCCCGATCCTGAACATGCTCAGCTACTGGTTCATGTGGCCGGCCATCTTCTGCTTCGGAGCCAGCTTCTTCTGTGCAGGAAATGGCGCTGCAAGTGGTTGGACGTCGTACCCGGCTCTGTCCGCGCTGCAGGAAGCGGCGCCGGGTTCGGGGATGGCTCAAACATGGTGGCTGTTCGGTCTGACCTTCGTCGGCTTCTCGTCGATGATGGGCTCGATCAACTACATGACCACGATCATCAACATGCGGGCCCCGGGGATGACTCTGTTCCGCATGCCGCTGACGATCTGGGCGATGTTCATCACCGCGATTCTGCAGTCGTTTGCCTTGCCCGTGTTGACCGCGGCCGGTTTTATGATGGTCGCCGACCGGATGCTGGGAACGACGTTCTTCATCCCCGGCGGAATCGTCGTGAACGACGGTGACCCGACCGTGGGTGGTGGCCAGACGCTGCTGTGGCAGCACCTGTTCTGGTTCTACTCGCACCCCGCTGTGTACATCATGCTGCTCCCCGCGATGGGAATGGTCAGCGACATGCTGGCCTGCATGAGCCGGAAGCCGATCTTCGGTTACAAGCCGATGGTTTACTCGATGGCCGCCATCGCCGGTCTGGGATTCATCGTGTGGGGCCACCACATGTTCACCTCGGGTATGAACCCGGCTCTGGGGATGACGTTCATGGTTTCGACCGTGATGATCGCTCTGCCGTCCGCCGTGAAGGTGTTCAACTGGATCGGAACGATGTGGGGTGGTCGGCTGGTGTTCAATACGGTCATGCTCAACAGCGTGGCGTTCGTGTCGATGTTCATCGTCGGTGGACTGTCGGGGATTTTCATGGCCGCTGTGCCGGTCGACATCTACATCCACGACACCTACTTCATCGTGGCCCACTTCCACTACGTGCTGTTCGGAGCCACGCTGTTCGGCTGTTTTGGAGGGATTCAGTTCTGGTTCCCGAAGATGTACGGCCGCATGATGAGCGAGCGGCTGGGCAAGCTGCATTTCTTCCTGACCTTCATCGGGTTCAACGGGACGTTCTTCCCGATGCACTTGCTGGGGGTCTCGGGTATGCCTCGCCGGTATGCCGACCCGTACCTGCACCCGTATCTGGAGCATCTGCTCCCGATGAACCAGTTCATGACGATCTGTGCGATCCTGATGGGCTGTGCCCAGTTCATCCTGCTGTTCAACTTCTTCTACAGCCGTCGCTGTGGTGAGAAGTGCGGTCGGAATCCCTGGAATGCGAACGGTCTGGAATGGTCCGCTCCATCGCCACCGGGACACGGGAACTTCGAGTCGGTACCGAACGTCTATCGCGGACCGTACGAGTACTCCGACCCGAACCATTCGGAAGACTTCTGGCTGCAGACTGATCCAGCCAAGAGCAAGACTCCGAAGACGGCCCACTAGCAGATTGATTGACGTCAGAATTCTTACGAATTCTGCTACGACGAGGTTCCATGTCTGAAGTTCGTGTCCATCCCTGGCTCACTCGTTACGCAGCGGCGACGCTGGGCGTGGCGCTCGTGACTGTCGTGGTGGGGACACTGGTCACTTCGATGAAGGCCGGGATGGCCTTCCGCGACTGGCCGACTTCCGACGGCTATCTGATGGTGACTTACCCCTGGTTCCGCGACTTCGCGAGTGACTGGGATAAGTTCCTGGAGCACGGACACCGGCTGGCCGGGATGGCGATCGGTCTGTTCGCCATCGGACTCGTCGCTGTCGTTCATCGCTGGGAATCTCGCAAGTCGGTCCGCCGACTTTCAATCGCGGTCCTGCTGGGAGTGATCTGCCAAGGACTGCTCGGAGGATTCCGCGTGCGGCTCGAAGACTTCGGGCTGGCCCAACTGCACGGAGCATTCGCAGCTGTCGTCTGTTCGGCCATCGCGATTGTGATCACGATGCTGGGACGAAATTGGATTGATGCCCAGAAGGACTCTCCGACTGCCGATGTCGAGCACCTGCGACCGATGGCGCTATTGTGCATCGCCGCTTTGGGCTTCCAGTATTTTCTGGGTGGCTTAATTCGGCACCATGGCACCGGGCTGCATGAGCACCTGGCCATGGGGCTGGTGTCGCTGCTCTTGCTGCTGGCAAATGCCTGGCTGGCAAGGTCCAGCGGAGTGGCGTGGATTCGAAGCAGCGGCAGCATGCTCGCCTGGGTGGTGACGGCTCAAGTCCTCCTGGGTTTTGCCTCCTGGGTCGTGAAGTATGGCCATGGGAGCTATGTCGCAGTGGCCGATTCGATCGAACATGTCTCCGTTCGCACCGCTCACGCTGTTGTCGGGATCGTCACCTTCATGGTGTCCGTGGTGTACGCAGCTCGTGTCTGTCGAGTCTACTCGGTCGCACAGCCACCTCAGTTTGAACCAGTGTCTCCCAGCAAGCTGGCCGGAGGTGCGGCATGAGTTCCGTTCCTGATCTGGCTGCTCCGCTGAATGGGACCGTCGATCTGGCACCGCCCGCGATTGCGAATCGGGTGCGGACCTATGTCGAGCTCAGTAAGCCTAAGATCGCGGTCATGGGCCTGTTCACCGTGGCTGTCGGCTTCTTCGTCGGCAGCCAGGGGCTCTGGAATTCGGGGCTGCTGCTCAGTTCGTTGTTCGGAGTGGGACTGGTCGCGGTCTCTTGCAGTGTCCTCAATCAGCTCATCGAGCGTGACACGGATGGCCTGATGTTCCGGACGGCCCGCCGCCCGTTGCCCTCGGCCCGCATCAGTTCTGCGGAGGCATTGGCCTTTGGTCTGATCTGCGGCGTGAGCGGTTTGCTGTGGCTGGCGACTCAGGTCAATCCCCTGACAGCCACGCTCGGCGCGGTCACTCTGGTCAGCTACGTAGGAATCTACACTCCTCTGAAACGTTACTCGGGCCTGAGCACTGTCATCGGGGCCATCCCCGGGGCGCTGCCGCCTGTGCTGGGCTGGACGGCAGCGGGCGGGGCTCTCGACGAGGGGGCCTTGTCACTGTTCACGCTCTTGTTCCTCTGGCAGTTCCCGCACTTTCTGGCGATTGCCTGGCTGCTGCGGGCTCAGTACGCGGGAGCTGGTCTGAAGATGATGCCACTCCTGAGCGGGCGCGGGATTGGTCTCCTGGCTGTCGGTTATGCCGCAGCTTTGATTCCGGCGAGTCTGATGCTGCGAAGCAGCGGGCTGGCGGGGACGTTCTATTCTCTGACTGCAATCGGTCTGGGGGTTGGTTATCTGTGGAGCTCGATTCAGTTCGCGCGCCATGGTGACGATGCCTCCGCCCGAAGAGTGCTGTGGGCCTCGTTCCTGTATCTGCCCACACTGCTGGCGGTTCTCACACTGGATCATTGGAGGCTGTTGAGCTAGTTGCCGTGTTCCCGGAACGCGGGTCCGCTCTGGCGAGCGGAACGACCAGACTCAGGCCGAAGGGTTCGATCAAGCATGTCACATTCTCCTGCCACCACCTCAGTGAAAATGGGAATTCCCATCTCGCGCGCGAAGCTCGGGATGTGGTTGTTTCTCGGCACCGAGATCATGTTCTTCACGGCGTTCATCGGAACGTACATCGTCTGCTTCTTCGGTTCGCCGGGCTGGCCGACCGATACGAACCAGACGCACATCAACATCGCCGCGGGAGGGATCAATACCTTCGTGCTGATCCTGTCGAGCTACTTCGTTGTGGTGGCTCATGAAGCGATGGGTCTGCGGAAGTTTGCGCGGGCCCGGCAGTTTCTGACATACACGATGGTCCTGGCGTTTGTGTTCCTGGGGATCAAGTCCTACGAGTACAAGGGCAAGTTCGACCACTACATCCTGCCGGGGAAGATTGCCGAGGATGATTTTCAGGCTCTCGACAATACCGTCAAGGCGATGAAGTCCGCGGTTGAAGGTTCGCTCGATTCGCTGATCCTTGGCAACGGCAAACCGCACGAAAAGCAGGTGCTGCTCACTGAAGAACTGGGCAAGGCCAAGCCGGGCGAAGAGACTCCCCGCGAGAAGGAACTGCGAGCCTGGATGGGGTGGAATGAAGAGTTCAGCCGTCTGCGCAGCGAAGTCTCGGGCAACAAGCTGACGCTGGAACAGCTGCACCATCGGCTGGAACACGACTTCGACAACACGGTCGTTGTCGACACGAAGACCCCGGTCATGAAGCACGCTGACGGCCGCGACCTGACTCACATCGCGGGCGTAATCGACAACGTCGAGGCCTTCAAGAACAAGCAGAAGTTCTCGCTGACTGTCCCGACTGGCGAGAAGATCGAGATCGCTCCCGACAACATCGTGAATGCGTCGCTGCCCGCTGGGGTGATTGACATCGGTCACAAGATTCACCACCCGTTCGTGATGCCGTACGGGAACCTGTTCGCCAGCTGTTATTTCCTGATGACCGGGTTCCATGCGATCCACGTGCTGGTGGGGATGACGCTGTTCACCGTGCTGCTGATGCAGGGCAGTGGGCTGGATGAGAAGTGGACCGACTTCATGGAGAATGCCGGTCTGTACTGGCACTTCGTGGACCTTGTGTGGATCTTCCTGTTCCCGCTGCTGTACATCCTGCCCGGCCTCATGATGGCCTCGTAGCGAGCTGTCAGCCATCAGCTCTCCGCATTCAGCCAGAGTTTCCCGTTCACAGTCAGAGTTCGCATCATGTCCCACGAAGCTGCTGCACAAGACACTCACGGTCATGACGATCACGGTTCGCATCCGCATGTGAACTACTTCTCGATCTTCATTGCGCTGTGTGTCTGCACGTTGCTGTCGATCGTGTTCGACCTGTTCAAGAGCCCTTCGCTCAAGTGGGTTATCATCTCGCTGGTGATGGCAGTGGCCTGTGCCAAGGCGATGTTCGTGCTGCGGTACTTCATGCACCTGAAGTTCGAGGGGAACTGGAAGTTCATCGTCCTGCTGCCAACAACGATCCTGGCGATTGGACTGATCTTCGCCCTCGCACCTGACATCGGGCTGCACTACTACCAGCCGGACGTCCCGCAGAATCGCGAGAAGGTGCCTGCAGAGGCTCCAGCGGCGGAACACAAAGACGACCACGCTCACGGGCACTGATTCGCGTTCTAACTGACAAAACTCACGCAAGCCAGCGAACGATTGATCGGACGCTGGCTTTTGCGTTTCGGTTCATCGATAGTCGCGATTCGCGGAGTTTGACTCCGCAGGATCTCTCTTCCGGAGGGACGGGCTGGAAAGCCCGTCCTACACCTATGCCTGCGATCACGATCGATTCGGTCACTCACAAGTATGGCGAGCGAGTCGCTCTCGACCAGCTCTCATTCGAAGTCCAGCCGGGCGAGATCTTCGGTCTGCTCGGCCCCAATGGCGGCGGCAAGACGACTCTCTTCAAGCTGCTGACCACGCTGATGCCGGTCCAGACGGGCGAGCTGTCGGTGGCGGGTTTCAACGTTCGTACCCAGCCCGATGACGTCCGGCGCTCGATCGGAGTGACCTTTCAGTCACCCAGCGTCGACGTCAAGCTGACCGTACGGGAGAACATCGTCTATCAGGGGCGGCTCTATGGTCTCTCGGGCAGTGTGCTGCGAGATCGTGTCAATGAGCAGATGGAGCGTTTTCAAATCGCGGACCGGGCCGGCGACATCGTGCAGACGCTGTCCGGTGGTCTGAAGCGGCGGGTCGAGATCGCGAAGAGCCTGCTGCACAATCCGCAGGTGCTGCTCCTCGATGAGCCGAGTACGGGTCTCGACCCCGGAGCCCGGTTTGATCTGTGGAGAGCGCTGCAGGGCCTGCGAGCCGACTCCGGAGTGACGGTCCTTGTCACAACACATCTGATGGAAGAAGCCGAGAAGTGCGACCGCCTCGCCATTCTGGACCATGGCCATCTCGCCGCCCTGGGAACGCCCGATGAACTGCGATCCGGAATCGGCGGTGACTGCATCTCGATTCAAACGCACAGCCCCGAGCAGGCCGCCGATCTCGCGCGGCGGATCGAATCGACGCTTCAACTGGCCCCGCAGCGATTCGATGCCCAGCTGCGGCTGGAGGCTCCGGATGGGGCTAAACTGGTCCACACGCTGACCAGCCAGTTCGCGGGCGACATTCGGTCGATTACGCTGGGGAAACCGACGCTTGAGGATGTATTCATCCGCTCGACCGGGCACCAGTTCTGGGACGAGGGGAAGCCCGAGACGCGTCGCAAGTAGTGGCCGTGCTTACCGCCGGTATCGAGCCGCCTCTTCCGCGATGATGGCGAGACCTTCGCGGACGACGTTCTCCGGTCGCGAGAAGTTGAGCCGCAGGCACTCGCGGCTGTGCGGCCAGTCGCCATCGAGGCCAAAGAAGAAGTACTCGCCCGGGACAATCAAGACGTTCCGTGCCTTCAGCTTCTCATACAGCACGCTGGTCTGGATCGACAGGTCTCGCAGCCAGAGCCAGTGGAAGAACGCCCCCTCGCTGGCGTGCATGGCCCAGTCGACTCCGCGCGAGTTGAACGCTTCGGCGGCCCACTCGGCCGCTGCACGGCTTCGGACCTCGTAGAAGGGGCGCAGGATCTTCGGCCCCAGATCGAGAATCGTGCCATCTTCGACGAGCGGCAGCACCAGCTGTTGCCCGATGTTGCCGTTGGCGAGTCCTGTGATCGCGGTCATGGCACCTATCGCTGAGGCAATCTCAGGAGGAGCGATAACGATCGCCGTTCGCGTCCCCGGCAGACCGAGCTTGGAGAGGCTCAGCGTCAGGATCATGTGCGGAGCCCACAGCGGCTGGGCCTCGACAAAGATCACGCCGGGGAACGGAGCCCCATAGGCGTTGTCGACGATCAGCGGGATTCCATGAGCCTGAGCCAGATCGGAAAGCTGCCGAACCTCGTCATCGGTCAGCACATTTCCGGTCGGGTTCGTGGGGCGGGAGACAGCGATAGCGGCGATGTCTCCAGCTGCCAGGGCCTGCTTCACAGCTGCGAAGTCGATCCGGTACTTGAAGACTCGAGCCGCTTCGCCGTGAGGCCATTCGATTCGAGGACGGCAGGCCACAAACAGGCCCTCGCACAGTCCCTGATCTGCGTATCCGATGTATTCGGGACACAGTGGCAGCAGAATCTTCTTTGAGCGCGATGTAGCGGTGGTCTCGTCAAAGAGGCCCGCCAGCAGATTGAACAGGTAGAAGAACGCGGTCTGGCCCCCGGTCGTGATGGCCAGATTCTCGGGTCCGATCTGCCAGCCCATCCGCTCGCGCAGCAGCTTGGCCATGGCGGCCAGAAATCGCGGGTTCCCCTGAGGCGGGTCGTAGTTCCCGAGCATGCTGTCAAACGCAGTACCCTCGGCGAGGAGGTCCGCCATCCGCTTCCGCCAGAGAGCCTGGATCTCCGGAACAGCTGCGGGGTTGCCTCCCCCGAGCATCCGCATCTGGGGCTGGGTGGTCAGCGCCCGACCGAGGTCGTCCATCAATTCCAGGATGCCACTGCGTCCGGTCAGCTTCTGGCCAATGCGGGAGAACGAGAACTGAGACATGCGGCAAGACCGGTGGAAGAGGAGGGGGACTCGAGCAGAGTCAATTTTGGACTTTCACAGAAAACCAGAGATTCAGGAACACTAATCTCCACTGATCTTCACTAATCCGGAGACGGAGTGACATCACAGGCTGCCCGGATTAGTGAAGATCAGTGTGGATTAGCCTTCCTGATAAGCCGTGGAAGGCCAAAAGCAAAACTGAGCGAAATCGATCTAAAACTCCAGCTGCTCCAGACCATCCATCAGATCGTCGAGAGCATCCTTGGGGCGATCCTGCAGGCCGGCCTGACGCTTCGGCAGGCCGACCGTGGCCCCGACGGCTTCGCGACCATCTTTGACGAGTTCGGCATCACGCTCAGCCACAGCCTGGTCGACCGCACTGGCTCCGCCGAACAGCTGGGACAGATCGATCTTCAGGCTGCCGACTTCACCGTCCGCTCCCGCGATGGCTGCGGACTTGTGCTGAGGGAAGATGATCGCGTTAGCAGGACATACGCGGCTGCAGGCGGGGCAGCCCTTTTTGCAGTTGTCCTGAGCCTCGACCAGGATGCGCTCGACCTTGTCGACGCCATAGACTCCGAACAGGCAGAAGTCGATGCACTCCATGCAGTTCGTGCAGCGGCTGTAGTCGATGACCGGATACCAGCGGCGGGCACTGGGGGGCTCGTCGATCTTGAGCAGTGAGCTCTGATCAATCCCCGGGGTTGCAACCCCGGGGCTTTCGACGGGCTTTAAGTATCGCTCCAATTGCGGAGCGCTGGGAGCCCCGGTGATCCAAGACATCAGGTCCACCGTCTGGACCGTCGAGTCATTCGCGATCCGGCGGATCTCGTCCAGGAACGGCTCGGGCTTGGACCGCACGCGAAAGTCGATGCAGTAGATGCGGCGATTCGGGACATCGGTCGAGCCGATCCCCTCGCGTGGGGTCTCGTCTTCGTCGTCATCGGTGACCAGCAGCGTGGTCCCCTCTTTGCCGCGGACTCCCTGTCGATCGAGCGTCCAGCGGGCGGCACGTGGATAGAGCCACGACAGCACGACCAGATCACCGGGTGCCGACCGCAGGAACAGCAACCCCGAGTGATCGCCCGACATGTCGTACAGGTGCGGCACGATCGACACGTTGATCGACGAGTCCATGATCAGCCGCGCAGCCAGCTCTTCTTCAAGCTGGCGCTTGGCCGGATTCAGACCCTGGCCCTGGGAGATGACGACGGTGAGTTTGCGAGATGCCACGGAAGTGAAACGTGAGTTGAGAGAGCCTGTCCGATGGCGAATGTTACTGTTTTTTGAGCGGCATGGGGAGGAGCCAGGAGATAAAGGCCTCGCCGATCTTGCGAGGCTCTGTTCACGGATGTTTCTCACCCCAGCAAATCTCTGGAAGGAACGCCTCGAAGCGTCTTAAGTCGTCCTGGTCGGAAAAGTACCATTCGCAGAAGCCGAAGTTGTAGTCGGTCTTGCCGAACCAGTTCCAGCACCATTTGCCAATATGGGAGTGATCGTGCTCTATATGGCAGACGCGATAGTCGGAAGATCGATCGAGGCACTCACCATCTGGTGCGCCGAATTGTTGCCAGCACCAGCGATTCGCGAAATCCAATTCGGCAAACGACAACTCCAGCATCAACGCGAAAGGAAAACGCGACTTTCGAAGTTCGCGTTCTGCCGTCTCGTCGACCAGCCCCCCTGAAGTGACGCCGAATTCGGCGACGTACCTCTCGAAGCTCGATGCAACGATAGTTCTATAGGGCACTGCTACTTGCCACCCACAGCCTTGATCAAAGCGCCCTTCTCGGGAGCCACGACTCGCAGCGCGAGCGGTCCGCTGCCCGCGATGTCGCGGTTGATGGCCAGCGTGATCTTCTGCGGACCGGCGGTCCAGTCGATCTCGGGAGCGGTCGCGGGATCATAGGGGGTTTCCCCGATCCAGACACTGACGCCCTGGGTCGGTTCGATCTGCAGCTTGGCCTTGCCGGGCTGGAGAACTTCCAGGTAGGTCCGCACGTAGCTGGCTCCCAGATCACCGGGCTTGAGGCCATAGCGCGAGTGCATGTGCGGCACTTCCGACAGCGGCAGAGACCCGATCACCGAGCTGTAGGCTGTTTGCCAGACGAACTCCGGGTGCTCCTGGGCGGCGGTCTTGATCGACGTGCGGGTGATCGCGTGAGCGGCCTGCGGAGTCGCTGCCAGGGTCTGCCAGCGGCGGGCGATGACCTGGTCCGGCTTGATCGTGAACTCCGGCAACCGGCCCAGAGCTGACAGGAACGCCACGAGGTCCCGAACTTCCGATTCGGTGAGGCGATCCGCCAGTCCGGTCGGCATCAGCGAGGTACCGTTGTTCTGCTCGTCGATCTGATTGAGCGGAATGGCGATCTCTTTGTCTTCGGCATCGCGGATGATCAGGTCGGTGTTCGACTGCCGCAGCTTGACGCCCGAGAGGACCTTACCCTCTGTGGTCTGCACGACAACGGTCTGATACCCCTCCTTGATGTTCTTGCCGGGGTTCAGCAGCGAGTCGACGACGTAGTCGACCTGAGCTGTGGCTCCCAGGCTGAGCATGTTCGGACCGACGAGGCCACCGGCATCGCCAATCGAGTGACACTTCAGGCAGTTGAGTTCGGCCCGGCGGAAGATCGCCTCGCCGCGAGCCGGATCTCCATGCTCCTTGACCGAGGCGACCATCTTGGCCATCTCTTCGGGGTTGAGCTGGCGTGGCCCGGCGGTGATCTTGGCCGCAGCGGCCAGTGCCGCAGCCAGCGCTTCGTGAGGCTGTCCGCTGGCTCCGATCGCCCGCTGTCCAATGACGGCAGCGTCGACGCGGATTGTCTGATCCTTGAGAGCGGCAGCCAGCAGACCGGCTCCGTCCTTCCGCTGCAGGAAGGCACCGAACAGGCCGTTCATCTGCGGCTCATAGCTGTTGGCGGCGACCTCCTTGGCCTGCATCCACTTGACCGCTTTCTCTGCAGCGACTTGTGGACGGCTGGCCAGGATGCCAGCGATCGCCGCGCGGAACGCTGCGGCATCGTCGGCATGCTGAATCAGCAGATTCAGTGCTTCATCCCCGCCAAAGCTGGCGACACCCACGAGGCAGGCATCGGTCGCCGGGCCACCCTTCGCGAGGCGGTCCTTGAGGGCTGCCCACTGCGAGTCGACATGCCAGATTCCGATCGCGCGAGCAGCGAGACCAGCAACGGTGTCGTTCTCGGACTTGAGCAGAGCTCCGACTCCATCGAGCGAGCCACTGGGCTGCAGATTGCGACGCTGCTTGGCGTTCAACAGAGCGGTGATGCAGCCCGCCTGGATCTCGGGTGCCGAACCCGAGGCGGTTGCGACATCGAGGACCAGTTGGAGGTCTTCCGGACGACCGAATTCAGCGATCACGTCGAGAACCGCCGTCTGGTCACCGGCCTTCACCTGGTTCTCACGCAGCATCTTGACGAGGACGGGCACAGCTTCGGGAGAGCCTGCGGACTTGAGGGCGAATGCCACATGCTTGGCGTTGCCGCTGAAGTTGATCGTCCCCGCGGTCAGAGCGGGCTGCCAGTGCGGTTGGAGTTCGCGAGCGGTCTGCCACAGGGCATAGTCGAGCCACTCGTCGACATCGTGGTCGAGGGCCTGCATCGCGACTTCCGCAGCTTGCGGCGTCGGAATCAGAGCGAGCACGCGGACTGCTTCGAGTCGGACGCGGCCTTGCTTGTCGTTGACGAGCTTCGTCAGGTACTGCATCGCCTTGGGTTCGTGGGCCAGCCAGTGCCCGAGAACGCGGGTCGCTCCGGCTCGCAGGTTGTGGTCGTTGGACCGCAGGCTCCACTCCAGGACTTCCGGCTCGTAAGTATCGAGAGCCTGGAACATCCACAGGGCCTCCATCCGATGGCGGCTATACAGAGCCGACGTGTTATCGAGCGACCGGCACCACGTTCCGAGGGCCGCCAGGATCTCGTCCTTCTTGCCTGCGTGCAGTGCCCGCTCCTTGAGAATCCGCTTGGCGAAGTGCCGCGTGTAGCGTTCGTTCGATTCGAGTTGCTTCAGCAGGTCCGGGATGCTGGCCTCAACCAGATTCGGCGTTTTGGTCGCCGGCCGGTCCTTGCGGGAGACGCGCCAGATTCGTCCGTGGACGCGGTCGCGGCGGGGGTCGTAGAAGTCGACTTCGCCGTGCTGAATGATTGGGTTGTACCAGTCGGCAACGTAGATCGCTCCGTCTGGTCCCAGCTTCACATCGATCGGGCGGAAGGCGGGGTGGTTCGACTTGATGACGTCGGGCTGTTCGATTGAGACGAACCCGGAGCCTTGCTCCTTGACGATGAACCGCACGACGCGGTGGCCGCGGAAGTCGTTGGTGATCAGGCTCCCCTGCCAGTCATCGGGCAGGTGAGCTCCGTCGACGATCTCGAGGCCGCAGTGCTTGGGACTACCGGGGTTGAGCCCACGCAGGATGCGAGGGGCCCCATAAGCGGTCAGGTAGGATGCTCCGGGGACGATGTAGTTGATCCCTTCACCGCCCGCTCCGTCAGTCGCGAAGGTGGCTCCAAAGTTGTCGAACGCCAGCCCCCACGAGTTCACGAGGCCGCGATCGAGCACTTCCAGCTGGAGCGTCTCGGGCCGGAACTGCCAGTGACCGCCCGCGTTCAGTCGCTTCACCCCCCACGGCGTTTCGACGTGGCTATGAATGTAGATCGACTGGTTCATATACAGGAACCCCTCCGGTCCCCAGCGCAGGGAGTGGAGGATGTGGTGCGTATCTTCGGTTCCGAATCCGGACAGCACGACCCGCTTGTCATCCGATTTGCCGTCGCCGTCTTTATCGGTCAGGTGCAGCAGCTCGGTACTGGCTCCGACGTAGACACCGCCGTCGCCGATCTCGATGCCGGTCGGGATGAGCAGGTCGTCCGCGAAGACCGAGGTCTTGTCCGCGACGCCGTCGCCGTTGACGTCCTCCAGCATCAGGATCTTGTCTGTTGCCGGTTTGCCCGGAGATATCTGCGGGTAGACCTCGCTGCTGGCGATCCACAGCCGCCCTTGGGCGTCGAAGTTCATATGGATCGGCTTGGCGATCAGCGGGTCACCGGCGAAGAGATTGACCTCGAATCCCTCGGGCACCACAAATGTGGCGCGCTCCAGTTCCGGATTGGGGTCCGGGATCTCCTTCAGATCTCGCTGGGCGAAAGCTGGAGCAGTCAGGGACGAGAGCAGCCAGGCTGCGAGAGCGCCGCGGACAGAGGCCGAGTTCATCATGCAGTCACCATCAATGAAGCCCGGCGGAATCGCCGGGCAGGTCGTGATATCCACAGAGGATGATGAGAAACTCGCCGTCTCGCAACTGGTCGCGGACCTGCTTGATCACAAAACCGGGAAGGTTCAGCGACTTCCCCGGTTTGGGAACACGATCAACCCCAGTGGTTGTCAAATCGCACGGCGATTCGGCGTGGCGATTACCCGCCCAGCTGCACGAGTTCCTGCAACTCTTTCGCCTTATCCGGGTCGACATAGTCGCTGTGGCAGTCGGCCTTCTTGCCGGCATCGGCTCCGACAGCCTTGCGGGTCTTGCTGGCGAGCTTGTGGATCTCGTCCGGGGAGAGGACTCCGCGCTTTTCGAGGATCTCTTTCTGCTCAGCCGTCAGAGCGGCGCTGACCTTCGCCTTGTCCCAGCGGTAGCCGTCTTCTTTGCCGCTGGCGAACTCGACGATCTCCTTGCTGATCCGCACGCTGCACCAGTCGTGGCCGCACATCGCGCAGAAGTCAGTGTCGACATCGAGGTCTTCGTCGTGATACGCCCGAGCGGTGTCGGGGTCGAAGCTCAACTCGAAGTGCTTTTCCCAGTTGAGAGCGGCGCGGGCCTTCGTCAATTCGTCGTCGCGGTCGCGCGTCCCCGGAATCCCGAGGGCCACATCCGCCGCGTGAGCCGCGATCTTGTAGGCGATGCACCCCTGCTTGACGTCATCCTTCTTCGGCAGGCCCAGGTGCTCCTTCGGAGTCACGTAGCACAGCATGCTGGCTCCGTGGTAGCCGGCAGCTGTGGCTCCGATGCAGCTGGTAATGTGGTCGTAGCCGGGGAAGATGTCGGTCACGAGCGGCCCGAGGACGTAGAACGGAGCCCCATGGCACAGCGTCCGCTGCAGCTTCATGTTGTATTCGATCTGGTCGAATGGCACGTGGCCCGGCCCTTCGATCATGACCTGCACGCCCTTCCGCCAGGCCCGTTCGGTCAACTCGCTGAGGGTACAGAGCTCGGCCAGTTGAGCGGTGTCGGTCGCATCGGCCAATCCCCCGGGACGCAGTCCATCGCCGATCGAGAAGGTGACATCCCACTCGCGCATGATGTCGCAGATCTTGTCCCAGGCGGTGTACATCGGGTTCTCGGCATCATGGTCGATCATCCACTTGGCGAGCAGCGACCCGCCGCGTGAGACGATCCCGATCAGCCGCTGCTTCACGTATTGCAGATGGTCATACAGCACCCCGGCGTGGATCGTGAAGTAGTCGACTCCCTGCTTCGCCTGATGCCGGAGCGATTCGAGGATGATCTCTTCATTCAGGTCGAACAGCTTCCGCCCGATGATCATCGAGTAGATCGGCACGGTCCCGATCGGCACGTTGCTGTTCTTGACGATCGCCTGCCGGCACTCGTCAATGTTGCCGCCGGTGGAGAGGTCCATGACCGTGTCGGCCCCCCACTTCTCGGCCCACTTCAGCTTCTCGACTTCCTCGTCGGTGCTGGACGAGACCGGTGAGGCTCCCATGTTGGCGTTGATCTTGGTCTTCGAGGCCCGCCCGATCGCCATCGGGTCGAGTTGATAGGACAAGTGAACTTTATTCGCCGGGATCACCATCCGACCGGCGGCGACTTCATCGCGGACTTGTGCGGGGGTGAGGTGACCTTCGCGTTCGGCGACACGGGTCATCTCGGGAGTGATGATCCCGAGGCGGGCGTGTTCGAGTTGGGTACTGGGAGTGAAGCCTTCCCACTTCTTCTCGAGAATCACTTGGCGAGTTGATCCATCTGCTTGTGTGAAGCAGTAGGGGGGCAAGACGACGTCGAGATCCCAGAATGTGTTATCGATACTGACGGGGTTTGGCGGTGTAACTCGCGTACTCCACCCTTCCGGCAGAAAATCCCAAGCCGTCTTCTCACTCGGCTGCGGCATCCCCGGCGTATCGGGAGACGCAAACGTCCAGCGGCCTTCGACTCCGGGCGCAATCTGACCTTTCTTCGCAAAACTTCCGGGAGTCGTCCCGGCGGCTGTCGAAGAAGGGTTCTGACCCAGAGGAGGCAGAACGTAGGGAGTTGTGGGATTCTGTGACATCTGTCGAGGTCCTGGCGGGTGAAAGCCGCAGTCCGGTGGCGTCGCGCGCTGCGCACGAGTTCAACCGGGAATCGTAGTGGCCAGCCCCGCGCCTGCCAATGGGCTGAAGAACGCGCTATGTAGCGGACTGATATCGCAAGTCCCGGCAACGCAGTACGATACTGGACACCTTCTGAGTCTCGTCCGCCATGTCGCATATCCTCGTTGTTGATGATGAGCCTACCATTTGCTGGGGTCTCAAAGAGATCCTGAGCGATGAGGGTCATGACGTGGCTGTGGCGAACAGCGGCGAAGAGGCCCTGAAGCTGGCCCGTGCGCGGCGACCAGACATCGTGTTGATGGATGTCTGCCTGCCCGGAATCGACGGCGTCAATGCCCTGGGCCAGATCCGGGAACTGGGGCCAACGCCTCCGCCCGTGGTGATTATGACAGCCTTTGGCAGCCTGGATGTGGCTGTGCGGTCGTTATCGGCGGGTGCGTTTGATTACCTGCCGAAACCGTTTGATCTGGAGCAGGCGGTCGATGTAGTGCAGCGGGCCTTGACCCGCGCGGCGCCAGCTGCGGCCAGCGCTGCCGTCCCGAGCAGTGGCTCTCCGCTCCTTGGACGGTCGGCCGCCATGCAGAGGGTCTTCAAAGAGATCGCGCTCGTCGCCGACACCGATGCGGCGGTCTTGATCACGGGGGAAAGCGGCACGGGCAAAGAGCTGGTCGCCGACGCGGTCCACCTGAATTCGCGCAGGCGATCGGGCCCGTTCATTCCGATCTGTCTGGGTGCTCTTAGCCCCCAGCTGATTGAGAGCGAGCTGTTCGGGCATGTGAAAGGGGCGTTCACCGGAGCGGAGTCGCCTCGGCTGGGCCTCTTGCAGATGGCCGACAAGGGGACCGTGTTCCTCGATGAGATCGGCGATGTTCCGCTACCGATTCAGGTCAAGCTGCTGCGGGCTCTGGAGCGGAAAGAAGTCACGCCGGTGGGCGATCCCCGGCCCCGCCCGAGCGACTTTCGCGTGGTCGCGGCGACGAATCGCTCGCTGCCGGAACTCGT
Organism: Planctomycetaceae bacterium; assembly: GCA_044337025.1. Classification (GTDB taxonomy): domain Bacteria; phylum Planctomycetota; class Planctomycetia; order Planctomycetales; family Planctomycetaceae; genus TH-plancto1. Next base: position 98,109 of record JBIIOI010000009.1, on the reverse strand, counting down.
GGCCGAGGGGGAATTCCGTGCCGACCTGTTCTTTCGGCTGAGTGCCTTCCAGCTGCAGCTGCCTCCGCTGCGGTCGCGTGGCGATGATATCACGCTCCTGGCCGAGCACTTCCTGCGGCAGGTCGCTCCACAGTCTGCGGGGTTCTCACCCGAGTGCCTGCAGGAACTGCACGCGCGCAGCTGGCCCGGCAATGTTCGAGAGCTGCGAAACGCGGTGGAGCATGCCGCCATCCTCGCGCGGCAGGAAGTGGTTCTGCCGCAGCACCTGCCGAATCCGCAAATCGCGGGCCCGGCTGTGGGTGGTACTTTCAGCGAGGAGTCAATCGCCGCGTTCGTGGCGGACTGGGTGAAGCGTCGCCACGAAGGGGATCAGGAGGCGTCGACTGCGACCTGGCATGATGACCTGCTCTCGCTGATTGAACCGCCACTGATTCGGGCGGCGCTGACTGCGGTCGGAGGACACCGCGCGAAGGCAGCGGACCTGCTGGGCTGGCACCGTGGGACGCTCAGAGAGAAGTCAAGGAAGTACGGGATCGAGGAGTGAGCAGGCAAAGCAGTTCACCACGGAGGCACAGAGACACGGAGCACCCAGCGCAGAGATGTGTCGAGTCTTGCTTACGAGTCGTTCTGTCTATTGACGTGACATCAAACAGTTTTTCTATGCCGCCTTGTTATGACTGAAACACCATCGATTGAAGAGTCCGCAGTCGTACTTCTTCTCAGAACGTCTCAGTGTTTATCTTGAATTGCTCCGTGCCTCCGTGTCTCCGTGGTGAATCCGCTGGTCAGTCACACACCGCGCTGTGCTCCGTACAGCTCCACATGCAGCCGGGGTGAAAACTGCCAGCCCCGAGCCGTCGCCGCCTGTTGCACCCAGGGGGTCATCTGCCGCAGCGAATCGGAGGTCGTGGCCTGTGGCATCAGGTAGACGTTTTCGTTCGTCACGCCGGTAAAGCGGGCCACCCAGGCCTCGACTTCGGCGACATCGGCGGGGCGATCAATCACAAACTTCAGCTGATACGGGTAGTCACGGATTAAGCGCTCGATCACGTCGGGGGCGTCGCGTCGCTGGTCATGGCGAGCGGCCCAGTTGTCTCCGATGGGGGTCGAGTTCCCGAGCTTGGGGCTGATCGACATCAGGTCAGCCACGACCGGCAGATCGACGGTCCCTGCGGTTTCGACAGTGACAAAGTGCCCGCGGTGTTGCAGTTCTTGAGACAGGTCGACCAGTTCGGGCACGAGCAGCGGCTCGCCGCCGGTCAGCACCACATGCTCGCAGGCGTACTTCTGGACCTCAGCCAGGATCGCTTCGACAGAGAGCGTATCGCCCTCGGGATTCCACGAGGTGTAGGGCGTATCGCAGAACCAACAGCGCAGGTTGCAGCCGCTGGTGCGGACAAAGACGCTGGGCGTCCCTGTGTACCGACCTTCTCCCTGAATCGAATGAAAGATCTCGGCGATTCGCATCGCTCGGGTTCGGCCTCTCGAAGTGCGACAGGCGGAACTGTACCGGAGTGGCAGCCGAGAGTCATTAGGCAGAGGGGAGCAGTTAGCGGGCCGGCGGAACCAGCAGTGGTGCCTGAGGGCTCTGTGCCGGGACCCACAGGACGGGCTGGACGGCTGGAGCGGCAGCCGGAGCGGGAGGAATGTAGCTGGTCACGGGCGGTGAGTACTGCACCGGCGGCGCCGCTTCCTGGTACTGGACCGGCTGAGTCGGAATCGACTGGAGCTGCATCATCTGAGCCTTGGTCGGCTCGGGAGCGGGCTCGGCAGGCGGCACAGCCGGGATCGGCGGAGCTGGGGCCTGTGGCATCGATTGCGAATTGGCCGGTGCAGGCATCATCTGGTTCTGCATGCAGTGCTGGCAACCACCCGAGGGCACCGAACCGTTGTAGAACGTCTGACCTTGGGCACAGCTGGAACAACCGGTGTCCATCGTGCCATTCCACATCACCTGACCAGAGCAGTTGTCACAGCTTGAGAATGAGCCCTCGCAACCGGTGAAGCATTCGCCGCATCCGCCGCAGGGGTCACAGCTGCTCATGGAGTGGCAATCGCAGCCTCGCGACTTCTTCTTGAACAGGCACGACTGGTGGCCGAGCAGGCCGCAGCCGGAATCGCAATCGCAGCTGCCGCACTCGGGCACACAGTTCGAATACCCATCCAGCCAGGCTCGATGAGTCGAACAGCATCCCGAAGTCACCACAGCCAGCAGAGCCAGCAAACACCAAGCACGCATGATTCCACTCCAGTGGGTCCCCCGCCCCAGACAGTGACGGAGGTCCGTATCGAGGAAATCGACGATCCGAGATTGCCGACTTGATGGAATTTTCCGATTGCGCTGACTTTTCCGCTGGATTCGTTATCACGGAATGGTGAATTTGCGTTGCCCTGGAAGGTCGGGGGGAACACAGAAACCTCTTGCGTTGCCTATCCGCATGCGTAGAATTGAGTTGTGACGACATGAAGTCCTCACAGGCGATATCTACCGATTTGTCGCTACAACCGCTGAGGTGCGTAGAACAATCACTTTGCAGTGATCTCTCGGGGACATGGCTGTCCTTGGTCGATCAGCGACAAGGCGAATTCCCGTTCGTGGAATCTCGCGACCTTCTCAGACCTCTCCGGGACCATCCTTCCATGTCGACCAAGAAGTACCTGAGTCTGGAAGAGGCCGCCCAGCAGCTCGGAATGCGGAACGACGAGCTCAACAAGATGCGAGAGCAGGGCCAGATTCGCGGCTTTGCGGATCGTGGTACCTGGAAGTTCAAGGTGGAGGACGTCGAGGAACTCGGTCGTACCCGGCAGGCCGACTCGGACCCCGAACTCCCGATGTTCGACGAGCCGCTCGGAAACCCGGACAGCCGTTTGTCGCTGGGCGGTGATTCCGCGATGGTGCTGGATGATGACGGCGAGAGCGAAGACCCCACGGTCATCCGCAAGTCCCGTGATCCGCTCAGTAGCTCCGACAGCGATGTGCGTCTGGTCTTTGATGAGCCGATGGTGATCGGCCCCTCAGAATCCAGTCGGAGCATGATGGAATCGGACAGCGACGTGCGGCTGGTCGGGAACCTGATGCCCGAGAGTGACAGCGACAGCGATATCAAGCTGGTGGGTGACAATCTCGATAGCGACAGCGACGTGAAGCTGGTCGGCGAAGAAACGATCAGCGATTTCGCCATGTCGAAGAAAGTCTCCGCCCAGAAGGGTTCGGACAGCGACATTCGGCTGGTCCCGCCGGACAGTGATAGCGATGTGAAGATCGTCAGCAACGAACTCGACAGCGACAGCGACGTGAAGCTGGTCTCACCCGATATGGGCAGCGACAGTGACGTGAAGGTCATCAAGAGCAGCGATACGAGCGATAGCGATGTGCAGCTTCTGGGAGCTGCCGATTCGTCGATCGCCCTCGACTTCTCGCCCGATGACAGCGAGTCGGCGTCGGTGCTCTCCGAGGAGAGCGGAATCGCTCTGGGCGGTGACAGCGCGATGATGCTGGCGACCGAGAGCGGGCTGACCCTGGAAGGTCCCAGCGACAGCGGCATTGGTTTGTCCGCTGAGTCGGACGAAGGGATCACCCTCGATGTGTCTTCGAACGACAGCGGGATCTCGCTCGGGTCCAGCGACAGCGGCATCTCGCTGAGCCTGGGTGACAGCGGCATCTCGCTGGAGTCGGTTGGCGACAGCGGGATCTCTCTGGAAGACAGCGCGGACTTTGGCGGCACGATCCCGATGATGGACGTGGCCAAAGACCTCGACAATGTTCCCGAAACGAAGTTTGAAATCCCCGCGATCAAGAGCGACGACAGCGCGTTCGAACTGCGGATGGACGACGAAGGCCAGAGCAACGAATCGACCCAGGTCCTCAATCTGCAGGACTCCGGCGAGGCGACTCTCGACGACGCGGTCTTCGATGTCGACGATGATGACGCCAGTGCCAGCGACGACGACGATCTGGAAGTGGCTGACGATGCCTTCTCGGACGATGACGACGTCGAGGACATGGACGTCTTCGGAGCCGACGACGATGCGTTCGCCGGTGACGACGAAGGGGCCGCCCGACCGGTTGGGGCTCGGATGGGCGTGGCCTACGAGCATGCCTGGGGAGGCGGAACGGTGGCCTTGCTGTTTGGCTCGACTCTCGTCCTCAGTCTGTGCATGTTCCTGATGTTCGATCTGGTCAAGACGATGTGGGTCAGCCAGCCAGGAACTCCGGTCGCCAGTGCCCTGCTGCAGTCGTTGGGTGGGCTTTTCGGAGCCAACTGAGAGCTGAGAAATCCTCAGGCGCAGAGTGGCACACTGCGGGAACGGGAATAGAATTCCGTTGTGAAGGCGGTTTGACACCGCACCCACCCCGCAGGAATTCCGCATGTCTACCGTCGCTGAAAAGTCTGAACTCAAAAAGTCGATCCGCGAGCAGGCTCACGCCGCTCGTCAGGCTCAGCCCGACAAAGACGGTGTCAGCCAACAAGTCATGGCCCGCGTGATGCAGCTGCCCGAGTATCAGCGGGCGCAGACCGTCATGTTCTATGTCGACGTACGGACCGAGGTTCGTACGCGGCAGGCCCTGCCCGATGCCCTTGCCAGCGGCAAGCGGGTCGTTATCCCCTACTGCGTTGATGGGGAACTGGAACTGTTCCATCTGGAGTCGATGGATGAGCTGGAGCTCGGGATGTATCGCATCCTGGAGCCGAAGGCCGAACTGCGATCCGTGGCTGCGAAGCGGACTCCCGTCGAGAAGCTCGACCTGATTCTGGTCCCAGGAGTCGCATTTGATCGCCGAGGCGGCCGAACCGGGCACGGTAAGGGGTACTACGACAAGTTGCTCGAGCATGCTCTGTCGGCGACTCCCCTGGTGGCCCTGGCCTTTGAGTGCCAGCTGTTCCCGGAGATCCCGATGCAGGATCACGATATCTATATGGACAAGGTTGTCACCGAAGCTGCCGTGTACGAGGGGCTCGGACGCGGCAAGCGGCCCGCGTAGCATGGGCGTCCTCGCCCATGTGATGCTCCAGGCAATCACAGCCATTTCACGACCTGCCAACCGCGTCTCGCGCTCTCGGCGCGACAGATCGGCGTTTGCCGCTGTACCGCGCTCCTGAGTTCTCGTACGATGTCCGCCAGTGCGGGGTTTGTACGAACGGTGCGAGGAGGCCGGGAGTGCTCAAGTACGATTTCGACCAGAGCGTGGGCTACTGGCTGATGTTGGCGACTCAGTCGATTCGCCGGGCTCTGGAGGCTCGGCTCGTTGAGAAAGAAATTACGCTGCGCCAGTGGGAAGTCCTGGCCTGGCTGGCCAGCGATCCGACGCTCTCACAAAGCCAGATTGCCCAGTCGATGGGGATTGAGCCCCCGACACTCGCGGGAGTCGTGAACCGGATGGCTCGCGATGGCTGGATCGAGAAGAAGAACTGCGACGATGATCGTCGGCGATGTCGTCTGACTCCGACTGAGCAAGTCGAAGAGATCTGGAATGCCTCCGTGTCGGTGGCTCACGAGGTCCGAAACGAAGCGATCTCGGGAGTGACTCCGGAGGAACTGGAAGTCCTCAAGCGTGTCTGTCTGCGCATTCGTGACAATCTCAGCCAGATGGCACCCGCAGAACCCGTCAATCCTTGTGAAGGGGTGGACGAAGCTGCGGTGCAGCGCGAGATCAAGATTCTGAAGTCGATGTAAGCCGGGAGGTGTGGCAATGACCGACTCTCGATCGCGTCAAGCCGCAGCCATCTCTTCCGGCGGCAGGATCTCGCCCATCGCCTGAAAGATTTCATCGACTCCGGGCTTGTAGACGGCCCCGATCAGGATGTCGGTCATGTGGGATCGATACTGCGGATGCATGCGGAAGAACTCGCCAAAGCTGAACGACGGCGTGTAGAACGCATAGATCAGCTTGCGGAAGTTCTCGACCCCCGCGCGATACGTGGGGTACCAAGCACTGAGGGCCTGTTGCGAGATGTCGTTGGATTTCAGTGCAGCACTCACCGCGTCCGCCACGAATTCGCCCGACTTGAGGGCCAGATAGACCCCCGACGAGTAGACCGGATCGATAAACCCGCAGGCATCGCCGACCAGCACCCAGCCTGGACCGGCGGGTTGCTTTGAAAAGTACGAGTAGTCCTTGGTCACGAAATACTCTGTGTGCCGCCTGGCATTCAGCAGCTTCTCCTGCAAAGCCGGGCAGCGCGAGAGTTCGCGCTGGAAGACCGATTCCGGGTCGCTCCCTTTTGCGAACATATAGGACATCGAACCGGTGCAGCCGACGCTGACAATGTCGTTACGCAGCGGAATGTACCAGAACCAGCTGCTTTTCCCTTCGGTCTGCAGGATCAGCGTGGCCCCTTCGTCGCGGCCCGGATCGCGGTGAGCTCCCTGGAAATAGCTCCAGACGGAGGCCTTCCGGAGCCGCGTGTCGGGAGTCTTCAGACCCAGGCGGTTCACGATGAAGCTCGACTGGCCGCTGGCATCGGCGACGACGCGGCAGCGGATTTCCCGCTCCTGCCCGTCGAGCTTCACCTTCACGCCCACGGCACGGTCCCCCTCGAACAGGACTTCGGTGACGTGAGCTTCGGCGCGGACGGTTGCACCCTTGGCGACGGCATTGTCGACGAGCATCTTGTCGAAATCTCCCCGCTCAACCTGCCAGGTCTGGGAGCTTTCGTGCGGGTTGTACTCGTCGAAGTAGAACGGCTTCGAGGGCTTCATCCCCTCGGAAAAGAACTGCACGCTGAATTTCTTGGGATAGGCCGACGCCTTGAGCTGGTCAATCAGCCCCAGCCGCTGGAGCGACCAGTAGGTCTCAGGAATCAGCGACTCGCCGATGTGAAACCGCGGAACCGTCGAGCGTTCCAGGACTAGAACAGAGTGTCCCTGCTCTGCCAACAGCGTCGCCGTCGACGCCCCCGCAGGCCCCGCTCCAATGACGATCACGTCATACCGATCCTGAACCGGTCCGGAGTATTCGCGGCTGGGAGGATAGTTCACCTGGATCATCGAGGGCTCCTGACGGGAAGGGAGTTTCAACAACTGTTGTTCGAACAACTATAGTCAGTGGCGGATCGACAGCCAAGTGGGAAGTAGGAAACGGGAACACGGTGGCCTCAACGTGGCCATCTGTTCACATGACAGTCAATCTCGATGTTCTTGGAACAAACCAATCCGTAGATTCGTATTGCATTTTCCCTCAAGCATTACCACTCGTTTGACCATTCGCACCGTGTCCGCTATTCTCCCCCGCTTGGATTGGGTCTCGACTTCTCTCATGGAGTGAATCGGCGTGGCGGAAATCGTCGTCAAGGACATCTTGGAAGCAGGCGTGCACTTCGGGCACAAAGCCAGCCGCTGGAATCCCAAAATGCGTCCGTATATCTACGGGCGTCGTAACAAGATTCATATCATCGACTTGAAGGAAACTATTCGAGGCCTGGTTCGGGCTCAGAAGTACCTTCAAAAGGTCTCCGCACAGGGCAGCCTCGTGCTGTTCGTCGGCACCAAGCGTCAGGCCCAGGAAGCTGTGCAGGATGCGGCGGTCGCCTGCGGTATGCCGTACTGCACCGAGCGTTGGCTGGGTGGGACCCTGACCAACTTCCGGACAGTCCGCGCCCGCCTGCGTCGTCTTGAGGAACTCGAAAACCTCGAAACGACCGGCGAACTGCTGACCAAGTACTCGAAGAAGCAGCAGTCCCGGCTGAATCGCGAGCTGAAGAAGATTCGCACCAACCTGGGCGGCATCCGCGAGATGAACCGACTCCCGGAAGCGGTCTTCATCGTCGATCCGAGCAAGGAAAAGAACTGCGTTGCCGAGTGCCGCGCTCTGGGCGTCAAGGTCGTGTCGCTGATCGACACCGACTCCAACCCGGACATGGTTGACCTGGCAATTCCTGGCAACGACGACAGCATCCGTTCGATCCGGCTGATCCTCAGCTACATCTCGGACGCGATCAACCAGGGCAAGGCTTCGATTCCGCGTAAGCAGGAAGAAGCTGCCAAGTCCGAAGAATTCAAGGCTGTGCCCAGCATCCGCTAAGGCCGCTGCTGGAGAGATTCAAGCCCGTGAACAGTGTTCACGGGCTTCTTCATTGGCAAAGCAGCGTCGTCCAGCAGACAATCCGGTCTGCCACCAACGGGTTAAGGGCAAGATTGCCTCCCGGTGGTGAACAACTTCGCCGCTTGAGTGTCCGTTCCAAAACACCTTCTCGTTTCTCGCAGGAGCTTTCTCTCATGGCTGAAATTACCGCAGCCGTCGTCAACTCACTCCGTCAGCGGACTAATCTGCCCCTCATGAAGGTCAAGCAGGCCCTCATCGAGGCCGGTGGTGACGAAGAGAAGGCAGTCGAAATCCTCCGTTCTCAGGTCGGCAAGCTGATGCTCAGCCGGGCCGAGAACGCGACCGAAGAAGGCAAGATCTTCGTCAAGTTGTCTGCCGACAACAGCGAAGTGGCTGCCGTCGAAATCCAGTGCGAATCGGCTCCCGTCGCCAAGGCGGACGCATTCGTCGCGTTCGGCGAAGCAATGGTCAACCAGCTGCTGACCGGTCCGGGAGCAGCTTCTGTCGACGAGTTGCTGGGCCAGGCTGGCCTGAAGCAGCAGTTCGAAGATCTGGTGAACCAGATTCGCGAGAAGTTTGTCATTGCCCGCGTGATCCGCCTGAAGGGGCCGGTCGGAGCTTACGTCCACCACGACGGCAAGACCGCCTGCCTGTTCCAGGCCGAAGGCACCGAAATGGCCTCGCCTGTGCTCCGCGACGTCGCGATGCACATCGCGGCCATGAAGCCGACCTTCGCCAACACCGACTCAGTCGATCCGGCGCGCGTCTCCGAAGCTCGCGCCAAGCTGGCGGAAGAGGCCAAGGCCAGCGGCAAGCCCGCCAACATCATTGAGAAGATCGTCGACGGCAAGATGGGCGTCTTCTACCGTGACGAGTGCGGTGTGCTGACCGAACAGGCCTTTGCCAAGGACGACTCGAAGACCGTGCGTCAGGTTCTGGCGGAAGTCGGCCTGAAGTCGAAGGCCTTCCACCTGTGGATCCTCGGCCGCTAAGCCGTAGCAGAATTCGTAAGAATTCTGCCGTCTTCCGGTCGAGCTTGCTCTCCAAGTCAATCGCCGCCCTCGGAGCAATCCGAGGGCGAGTTGTTTTCGAGGGCTCGGATCTCCCAATTCCTCAGAATCGAAACCCTTCACCTCCGTTTACCCGCGCAAGTCGATCGTCGACTGCGTAGACTTTTTCAGAGGGAATTCCCGAGAATACCGGGACACCTGCCCTCGAACCCGTGGCAGCACGGGTTCCTCTGACCACTCCCGAGATCGCGATGACTTCGTCCCTGCAACATGCCGTGATGGCCGCCAAGGCCTGTGATGACTTTCGTGGCAAGGATGTGGTGGTGCTCGACCTGACTCCGATCACCGCGATCTTCGATTACTTTGTGATCGCCACAGCTTCCAGCGGTCGCCAGATGGACGCGATCGCCGAAGAGGTCAACCGCGTCATGAAAGAGTCCGGCAACCGCCGCCTGGGGCTCGAAGGACGCGATACGGGAACCTGGGTCCTGCAGGACTTCGGTGACATTGTGCTGCATATCTTCAGCACTGAGTCGCGCGAGCTGTACGATCTGGAACACCTGTGGGGCGACGCCAAGCGGGTCGACTGGCAGAAGCTGGTCGCAGAACTGCCGGTACTCGAAGCGGCCGGGAATTAGTCCGCGGTCGCGAGATTTCATAACAACGTTAGCCGACGGGCTTGCCCGCCGTGCCTGCGGACACTCCGTGCATACGCCAGAATTCTGACGAATTCTGCTACGATAATTGGATGCCTGCACCCATCCGCCACTGGTCGTTTTCCTCCAGCACACAGCTCGCCTTCGGCTGGGGAGCCATTCGAGAGCTCGCTGCCGCTGTGAAGCGTTTCGGCTGGCGGCGAGTTCTGGTGATTACCGACCCCGTGATTGCCAGGCTGCCGATGCAGGCTGCGGTCGACGAGGCATTGCGGGCTGCCGGGGCGGAGCGGATTCTGTTTGATCAGGGCGAGCCCGAGCCCTCGGTGGCGGTGGCTCAGGCGGCCATCGACGCCGCGCGGGCCTGTCAGCCAGATGCAATCATCGGGCTGGGCGGTGGCAGCAATATCGATGTCGCCAAGATGACCTGTGTCGTGGCCCGGCATGGTGGGACTCCGAAGGACTACTTCGGATTCGACAAGGTCCCCGGTCCCGTGGTTCCGCTGGTGGCGATCCCCACAACGGCCGGAACGGGCAGCGAGGTCTCGCACTCGTCAGTTCTGACCGATACCGAGAACGCCGTGAAGGTCAGCACGCAGAGCCGCTATCTGCGACCGGCTCTGGCAATCGTCGATCCGGAGTTCTCGCTGACCTGCCCTCGCAAGGTCACAGCCGACAGCGGAATCGATGCCCTGACGCATGCGATCGAAGGCTACACGAATACGCGAGCCCAGGAACTCGCCATCGGAATCGACGAGCCGTTCGCCTACGAGGGAAAGAACCCTCTCAGCGATCTCTTTGCCGAGCGGGCCATCCGTCTCATTTATCGCTCACTCGTGACAGCTGTCGAGACCCCGACCGATCGGCAGGCCCGCGAGGATATGGCCCTGGCAGCCACGCTGGCCGGGATGGCGTTCAGCAACAGCGGAGTCGCCCTGGTCCACGCGATGGAGTACCCGATTGGCGGTGCGATCCACTGCACACATGGCGAGGGGAACGGGCTGCTGCTGCCGCATGTGATGCACTATTTGAAAGATGTGCGAACCCGCGAACTGGGCGAGATTGCCGGGTTCCTGGGAGTTGATACGCAGGGGATGACGCCCGACGAAGCTGCGGATTCGGCGGTCCTGGCCGTGGATACACTTCGCGAACGAATCGGTGTCCCCGCACGGCTCTCGCAACTGCACGCGACGACCGACCAGTTACCGGGCTTTGCTCAGAAGGCTCACGCGATCACGCGGCTGATGCTGCTGACGCCCAAGCGACCAAGCGTTGATGAGATCTTGGAGATCTACCAGCGGGCGCTGTAGGGGGCAGCGCCGCTATCTAGAAAGGTTAAGACAATGGCAAGTGAGCCGATTCCTGACACTATCTTCAAGTATCAACCGTTCTCCATGCAGTCGATTATGAATCTTAAGCGGCACGTGCGATTGTTTCGAAGCTGAGGCGGCGCACGGCAAGCCTCGTCACCGAGAGTGCGGTGGAAATCAATGTCGGAACTCTTTCGAATTCCGCTACAACCACGCCCGAATGATCTCAGAACGAATGCAGGTCGTCGAAGGAGTTCAGCTGGAGTGCATCGAGTTGAGTGTGGTCGTGGATTGTGGTAATCCCTGAACCGAGTGACCCCGGCGGGGTCCCAGAGATTAGCCGGTGGCTGAGCGAAGCGACGCCACCGGTCAAAACGCAGATACAGAACGCATCCCGGCAGGGATGCCAGAACTGAGCGGCGTGACAGGGAATTCTTCTACGATCCCTGCCGGGATCGGTTTCGTGACGTCTCAGAGACCGGTGGTATCGCTATCGCTCAACCACCGGCTAATTTCTTTCATCCCTCCGGGACATTGTGTCAAAGTCCTCATAATTGCGATGAAAACGACTACACCTCCTCGCTGTTTCAGAACAACTTCCGACTGTCGATCAGCAGCGTTACCGGGCCGTCGTTGACGAGTGCGACCTGCATGTCGGCTTGAAACCGTCCGGTCTCGACCGGGATCCCCAGCCCTCGAACTTCGGCGATGAACTCCTGGTAGAGCCGGTTGGCCAGTTCGGGAGGGGCTGCAGCTGTAAAGCTGGGGCGGCGTCCCTGACGGCAATCGGCGAGCAGCGTGAACTGGCTGACGGCGAGGACCGCTCCGCCGACCTCGGCCAGTGACAGGTTCATCTTACCCGCCTCGTCTTCAAAGACTCGAAGACCGACGATCTTGCTGGCGACCGCAACTGCATCTGCTGGTTTATCGTCGACCGCCACACCGAGCAGCACCAGAAAGCCTCGGGCGATTTTCCCGACGGATTCCCCGTCGACGGTGACTTCGGCCTGACTGACTCGCTGAACGACAGCGCGCATGGGAGATCCTGGATCTGACGACTCTCAAAACAAGAAGACGGGGGAGAACTTGCGTTCTCCCCCGTCAAGGCACTTCCGAATCCGTTCGGGTCTATTCAGTTACTTGACGCAGGTGTTTCCGTCGCAGCCTGCGGTCATCGGAGCGGCACAGCCGGGATTCACCGACAGGCAGCCGTTTCCGCAGCCGCTGCTGCCTTCAGCACAGCCGCAACCTGGATCGACGGGAACCTGACGGCAAACCGTCTTGGGCACGCAGCGGGTCTTGGTGACCATCACCTGACGAGGGGTGCAGGTCGACTTGGTGACCCAGCGGGTCTCGCAAACCTGACGGCAGGTGGTGTACGGCACCTTGCGGGTGCAGGTCTGCTTGGTCATCGTGCAGGTGGTGTACGGGACCTTCTTGACCCGCTGTTCGCAGGTCCAAGTGCAGGTCGTGTACGGAACCTGCTTCGTCACGTTCTCACAGGTCCAGGTGCAGGTGGTGTAAGGCACCTGCTTGGTCCGGCATTCCCGTGTGTAGGTGCAGGTGGTGTACGGAACCTGCTTGGTGCAGGTCTCGCAGGTCCACGTGCAGGTCGTGTAGGGAACCTGCTTGGTGTAGGTGTAAGGAATCCGGCAGCAGGTGGTGCAAGGCACCTGGCACTGCTTCGTTTCCGTGACCCAGCGGGTGCAGGTCACCTGACGGGTGTAGTTCTTGGGAACCCAGACCTTCTTGCAGATCACCTGAGGCACACTGCAACCCGGATCGCCGTTTCCGCATCCAGAAGAACCATCGCATCCGCCGTTGCCGTTGGCAGCTGCACAGCTGTCGCAACTCGGCTGGTATTCATTGCAGCTGTTGCACTTGTTCCAGCGGAACCGACCACGCAGACGACCCGTTCCACAGGTGGAGGTCTGGCAGTTGTTCTGGCAGGTCACGACAGGAACGTTGACGCATTCCTTGACGATCTGCCATTCGCCGCCGCAGACGTTCTCGCACCGGGTTTCGGTGATCGGACGGCAAGTGGTGTAGCAGACGTTCTTGTAGGTCGTGTTGGTCTGAGTCCGGTAACCGGTGCAGCAGACATCGCGGTAGCAAGTCTGGTAGTGCGGCTTGCGGACGGTGTAGCAAACGTTGCGATAGCAGGTCTGATAGCACGGCTTGCAGACCGTGTAGGTGACGTTGCGATAGCAGGTCTGGTAGCACGGCTTACGCACCTGGCAGCAGACCGTGCGGTAGCAGGTCTGGTAGTGCGGAACGCGAACCGTGTAGCAGCAGTCCTTGTAGCAGGTCTGGTAGCACGGCTTGCAGACGGTGTAGCACTCGTCCCGCCAGCAGGTCTCGTGCACGGTGCGGTTGCACTGCACGGGCACCTTGGTGTAGCAGGTGTCCATGACGGTCTGGCATTCCTGATACGTCTCAGTACACCAGACGGTTTCACGAACCGTCTTGTAACAACCACTGTTGCACGTACGTGCCTGACAGTAGTCCTGGCAGGTCTGGCAGCTGTCGGTCGGGCAGGATCGGTAACGACCGATTCCGCAGAACAGCCCAGCCTCGGATTGTGATCCGCCCAGCAGCGCGAATGCTGCCAACAAGACGGATAACCAAGTCATGTGACGCATGGTTTCAAGTCCCTTCTGTGTCCCCAATCGAGTTCGGAAGTTTGAGTGAGCGCGGTCCCTGATCGAGGAACGAACCGGCACACCTTGCCTGTTGGGTAGACTTCGGTCGTCAAAGTCAGCCCACTCCAGCGAACTGGAGACTTCGGGAACTCTTCCAGGAATACCCAACCCCGCTCCCCGTCACAGTCAGCACAACTGGTCCGGCAGAAAACTCCGGTGGCCCCGGAGCGATTGGAATCCTTATCACAGAGGATCGGTTCGACAGGGCGGAGTGCTTCACCGGGAACCGCGTGGTTCGTAGCTCAGCCTCGTCACAACCGGTCGTTGTCGTTATGTTCGGAACCACACGGCACCGCTTCCCAGCTTGCCAAACCTCACAACTCACCCGCCCCGGAACCACCTGATGAAATATGCGATCTGTCACGAACTTTTCGTGGACTGGACCTGGGAGAATCAGTGCGAGTTCATCGCGAAGGCCGGCTACACCGGGATCGAGGTGGCTCCCTTCATGTTGGGGGCCCGCCCGTGCGAGCTGTCCCAGGCCGAGCGGACTCAGCTGCGTGATACTGCGCTGCGGCATGGAACCGAGATCATCGGCATCCACTGGATGCTGGCGAAGACCACTGGGTATTCCCTGACCAGTCCCGAGGCGTCGGTGCGTCAGAAGACGGCCGACTATCTCAAACAGCTCGGCGACCTGTGTGCGGACCTGGGCGGACAGGTGATGGTCTTCGGATCACCGGCTCAGCGCAATCTGCAGCCGGGGGTGACCTGGGAGCAGGCCTTTGATGCCGCCGTCGAGGTCTTCTCGCAATGTGCGGACCACTGGGGTGAACGCGGTGTGACACTCTGCCTGGAGCCGCTGACCCCCAAAGAGACAAACTTTATCAATACCTGTGCCGAGGCGATGGCGATCATGCACGCGGTCAACCACCCCGCTCTGCAGCTCCACCAGGACGTGAAGGCCATGCTCGGCGGCGAGCAGACTCCGATCCCCGATCTGATCGACCGGTTCAAGCACCGCACCCGGCACTTTCACGTCAACGACACGAACCTGCTGGGACCGGGGATGGGCGATACCCCGTACGAACCAATCTTCCGGGCGTTGCGAGACAGCCAGTACGGGGGCTGGATCTCCGTCGAGGTGTTTGACTACAGCCCCGGAGCCGAGAAGATTGCCACGGACAGCATGAACTACATGCGAAAGATCGAGGAAATCGTCTCGACCTGACCAAGGGCCAAACTTCCGATGGCCATTTGGCCTGAGCGCGAAATCCAGGGAGATTCCGGAACTCCGGCGGATGCAGCTTCTCCGGCGGCGAACCTGCCTCATAGAATAGTGTCCGGGTCGAACATCGTCGGCGATTCCTTCGGCGATGTCTTCCTGCCGGTGCCGCCTGATGAACACGCTCCAGATTCCGCTGACTCCTGAAGATGATATCCGCCTGCTGTTTGGGCCACAGGATGTCTATCTGCGCCAGATTCGCGACTCACTGGGAGTGGGAATTGTCCTGCGCGGTGAGAACCTGATCCTTGATGGGGAAGAAAACCGGCTGCCCCGGGCTCGCGAGGCCCTGGAGCAGCTGCTGCCGCTGGTCCGCCGCAAAGGTGTCCTTAAGGAAGAGGACCTGGCGCGGGTGCTGGGGATTCCCTTGGTGACGAACGACCCGTCTCCCGAGGCCAAGATTGACCTGTTCGAGAAGGCTCGCAGCGTCAAGCCACGCACGCGCGGGCAGGAAGGCTATGTCGACGAGATGCGCAAGTGCGAACTCGTCTTCTGCACAGGACCGGCGGGCTGCGGCAAGACCTACCTCGCAGTCGCCATGGCCGTCAACGCCCTGCGGCGGCAGCAAATTCGCAAAATTGTCCTGGTGCGACCCGCTGTGGAGGCGGGCGAGAAGCTGGGCTTCCTGCCCGGGGATATGATGCAGAAGGTGAATCCGTACCTGCGACCGCTGCTGGATGCGATGAGCGACATGCTGACGTTTGAGCAGGTGCAGCGGTATATGCAGGAAGACGTGGTCGAGATCCTGCCTCTGGCGTTCATGCGAGGCCGCACGCTCAACAATACCTTCATGATTCTCGATGAGGGCCAGAACACAACGACGACGCAAATGAAGATGTTTCTGACACGTATGGGAGAGGGGTCGCGGATCGTTGTGACCGGTGACACGACGCAGTCCGACCTGCCTCCGACGATGAAATCGGGGCTGGTGGATGCCGTCATGCGGCTGCGGCATATCGAGGGTGTGGGCGTCGTGGAGTTGACGGGAGCCGATATCGTACGTCATCGTCTAGTCCGCGAGATTGTGGAAGCGTACGACGACGATTCCCGCCAATCGCCCCACCGGAAGCGGTAACCCGCCTCCGGAGGTCAGCTGGATGCTGACTCGGGGCGGTTCGATCCGCGCAGGAGCAGTCCATCGGCATGTTCGGGTTTGGACACAAACGATCGCGGGTGTCAAAGTCTTCGGCTCCCCGGCCGCGACGGACGACCATCGCCCGGGCCTGGGATGCCTTGCGCGACCGAGACGCATTGCTGCGTCTGGGGATGTGCCTGGTGGCGATCATCGGCCTGCTCGTCGTTCTCCAGGGGTGGCGGGCTCCGTTTCCGTACCGGATCGGACAATATGCCGAGCATGGAATCGCAGCCCGCACGGGGTTCCTCGAACTGAATGACAAGGAAACCAGCCGCAAACGCGACGACGCGGAACGGCAGGTGCCCCTCACGTTTTATCACGATCCGCAGTCGCTCTCCTCGCTCTCGGAACAGCTTCAGGCCGACCTGGGCAAGATCACGGCTTCGGAAACTCTGGCCGGCCTCGACGAATCGACGCAGATCTCATTCGGTCTGGGAGGCCGACTTCCTGCTCACCTGCGAGAGTCTGCCGCACGCTGGACCCCCAAAGACGATGCGGAGCGCCAGGCACGCTACGAAGCCCTGCGTCGCGATCTGACAGCGGGCGGCATGGAGACCGCTCAGCAGCATATTGACGACATCGTGGGCGACTTCGCGCAGTTCATCGCGCCCCTGACTCGGACCGGATTCGTCGACCCGGAAGAGATCCGCAACGAGCGACTGGGCGGCGAGCAGAAGGTTCGGATCATTTCCAAATCCGACACCACGCAGTCCCAGGAGAAGCTTCTCTCGCAGGTCCGGCTCCCGGAACAGCTCAATGACGCTGGCGAACTCGGAAAGACCTGGCTGTCCTATCCCAGCCTGCAACCCTCGATCCAGCCGGCCCTCTGCCATTGGCTGATCGCACGCGCGAGTCCGACGCTGCGCTTCGGACAGGTCGAAACCCGCAACGAGCGAGCTGCGGCGCGCGAGACCGTGGAACCGGTGATGATTCAGTATCTGGCTGGCGACCTGATCGTCCGGCCGGGTGAGACGGTGACCGCCGATGCGATTCGGCACCTCGATGAAGAATATCGGGCGGTCGACAGCCAATCGGACCTGACAACCCGTGCGACGCGCGTGGCAGTCCTGTTTGCGATGATCATCGTGCTGTCGATCCTGACGGGGTACTACGCGATCCATAACGAACCTCGCCTGGTTCAGAATGTGGGACGGCTGGCTGTTTACCTGACCGCGTTTGTTCTCACGGCGGGCGTGTCCCGGCTGGTCTCGTACGATCCCCTGCGGGCCGAGATCGTCCCGCTGCTGGTCACGACCATGGTGCTGGCCATCGCCTATAACCAGGAGCTGGCCCTGCTGACCGCGTTCGCGCTGAGCCTGCTCATCACCCTGGGAACGACGGCGGAATTGTCCCACTTTGTCGAACTGGTCAGCACCGCCGCAGCTGCGGTGATTCCCTTGAGCCGGGTCCGTTCACGCTCGACGTTGATCAAGGTCGGGCTCTCTGCGGCCTTTGTGAATTTTCTCGTGGTGGCTGGCGTCGGAGTGGCTCAGTCGCAGTCAGTCGAGACGCTGCGCGAGGCCACGTTGCTGTCGTTCGCCCTCAAGTCAGCGACCTGGTCGCTGCTGGCCGGGTTCTTCGTCTCGGGCGTCCTCCCTGCAGTGGAGCAAGTGTTCGGCGTCGTGACCGAGATCAAGCTCCTGGAAATGAGCGACCCCTCGCACCCGTTATTGCAGGAACTGGTCCGGCGGGCACCGGGGACTTACAACCATTCGATCTCGGTCGCGAGTCTGGCCGAGGCGGCTGCCGAGTCGATCGGGGCCAACGGGCTGCTCGTGCGGGTCGGGGCCTATTTCCACGACATCGGGAAGATGCTCAAGCCCCACTACTTCATCGAGAACGTTCAGCCGGGTTGCGAGAGCAAGCACGAGAATCTGGCCCCCGCCATGAGTACGCTGATCATCATCGGCCATGTCAAAGACGGGGTCGACCTCGCCCGGCAACACAATCTGCCGGTGCAGCTGATCGACTTCATTGAGCAGCATCACGGGACCACGCTGGTCGAGTATTTCTATCGAGAAGCTGCGCGCCAGGCGGAACAGCAGCCCGACCAGGGCGAGGCCGAAGAGTCAGCCTTCCGCTACCCGGGGCCGAAGCCCCAGACGCGCGAGGCTGGCGTCTTGATGATCGCCGATGCTGTCGAAAGCGCCAGCCGCACCCTGACCGACCCCACGCCCAAACGGCTGGAGACGTTGGTCCATAACATTACGATGAAGAAGCTGCTGGACCGTCAGTTCGATGAGTGTTCACTGCGGCTCACGGAAATCCGCATGATCGAGCAGTCGCTGGTCAAATCGCTGATCGGGGTCTACCACGGACGAATCCGCTACCCGGACCAGAAGCAGTCGTAACATGGGCGTCCCGCCCATGAATTCTTTTGGTGTTGGAACATGGGCGAGACGCCCATGCTACGGCTGGCGAAGTGACCCTTGCAGCTCTTCAATCTGCTCGCGGGGCAGCCAGCCATCACGGCTCCACCCACGCTGCGTGTTGTACTCGGCGATCAACTGGCCCAGATGCTCGCCGGTCAGTGTTGCTCCGGCACTCGCTCCATCGGGCAGGGCTTGTGACAGAAACCGCTGCGGTAGCGTGTCCTCGGTTGGGGTCCAGCCGTGACGGATGTTGTACCACTTACGAAGGTTCACGATTCTCTGAGCAGTCTCCTGCAGCTCGGCGGCATCGATCGACCAGCCGGAGATCAGCTCGACCATGTGGGCCATCTCGGCGAAACGATCCGCCAGAACTCCTCGCAGGAATTTGCAGAGGATCAACGAGTCCATCGCAGCCGCCTCGTCCTCGGTCTCGATCGCAAAGCGGACCTGATCCGGCGTGACATCCAGGCGATCGACCTTGTCCGAGAAATCGACCTGATAGGCTCCGGACCGGTTGTGATCCGCTCCGCGCGTTCCAACCGCGAACCCCAGGGCCATCGACTGCAGGGCCCTGGGCTCATAGCCGGGAATCTCCAGCCCCTTGACGTGCGGAGCGAACGTCATTGCCTCAGCCCCCAGCTGCGAGGCCAGGATGCGAGAGCCTTCCGCCAGACGGTTCCCCAGTCCCTCGCGGCGTCCGATCGACTCCAGTGTCGACAGCAGCGCTGCGGAATCCCCAAATCGCAGCCCCGGTGCATCGAGCAGCCCGCGCTCGCCGCATTCCATGGCAAAGGCGATCGTAGCCCCGGCGCTGATCGTGTCGATGCCGACTTGATCGCACAGAGCTGCGGCTTTCAGGACGACTTCGGGGTCCGCGATACCACACAAGGGACCGAGCGCAAACAGGCTCTCGTACTCCAGCCGCACGCCGCCCTGGCCATCGTGTCCCAGCCCGTGGAAAACATGCTCACACCCAATCGTGCAGGCGGCACAGCTCTCGCGGGTTCGCGGATGCTGCGCGACGAACAACTCCGGATTGAGCTGTTCGGCTCCCTCAAAGGTCCCCGACTGGAAGTTCCGCGTCGGCAGAGTTCCGAGCCGGTTAAAGGTCAACAGGTTTGAGACGGTCCCGAGTTCGCGATACTTCTCCGTGGCTGGGCCGAATGACCGTTTGGAGAGGTCGCGACTGAGCGCGATCAGCTGCTCGGGATGAGCCTGCTCGGTGACTCGGTCCCCGGCGACAGCGAGGGCCTTGAGCTTCTTGGAGCCCAGAACCGCCCCCAGCCCACCGCGGCCTGCGTGGCGACCATCGTGCGAGATGGTGGCATACCGCACCAGGTTTTCTCCGGCCGGGCCGATCGAGGCGACTCGAAAGCGGTTCCCCCAGCTGTCGCGGATCGCCTGACCCGTCTCGCGGCTGGAGAGCCCCCACCAGTCGCGCGCGGTCTCGAAGGTGACCGCCTCTCCATCGATGCGAACGGCGAGCGGCTCGGGGGCTGCTCCCACAATCATGATCGCATCGCAGCCCGTCTTCTTGCCGGCAATCGCGAAGTGCGACGATGAAAGGGAGTCGCACAGCCGGTTCGTCAGCGGACTTTTTGCTACGACCGCAAACTTGGCGGAGGTCGTCAGCGTCGTCCCCACCAGCGGGCTGAAGGCAAACACGATCGGCATCCGCGGATCGTACGGGTCAACACCGTCGAGACCTTCCTGCAACAAGAGCCAAGTTCCCAGCCCGACACCGCCGAGGTACTTTCGCAAAGCCGCTTCGGGAATAGATCGCCGCTCAGACGATCTGATGGTCAGATCGATGCAGAGGTAGCAGCCGTGATAGCCAGGCGGGGGCGACATGAGGTCTCGGCGGGAGAGTTCGTCGACACAAAGTACCGTTCCCCCCTCCCTCGCACCACTGGGGGGCGACTGATACGGGTTCGTCAGGGCGACAAGTTTCGATTGCGAACCCAGTAATAGCCCACCCCCGCAACAATCAGCACACTGCCCGCCAATGTCTGGACTGGCTTTCCCAGCAGCAGGCTGACGATCGCAGCTGCGAACGCCATCAAGTAGATTAGTGGAGTCACCGGATAACCCCACGTGCGGTAGGGCCGCGGGCGGTCCGGGTACTTCCGACGAAGCACAAACACAGCTCCCACAGCGAGAGCATAGAACAGCTGGCCCCCGAAAATCACAAAGTCAGTCAGCTCGTCAAACACGTCTCGCAGGTTCCCCGAATGACCGTCGGAAGAGCCATGCACCGGACGTGTCACCCACAGGTAGACACCCGTCAGCAGGACCAGAGCCCAGACCGTCTGCATCCAGATCGCGTTGGCCGGCGTTCCGGCTCCCGGGCGAATCCGGCTGACGAACGCGGGCAGCATCCCGTCGCGAGCCACGGCAAAGTAGATCCGCGGGCCAGCGATCAGATTGGAGTTACAAGCCCCGAGGGTCGAGACCATCACACCGACGGCTGCGATCTTGGCCCCGATCGGACCGAGCAAGGCCTGACACGTGTCCGCAGCCACACGCTGCGACTTGGCGATCTCGTCAAACGGCAGCACCAGGTGATAACTGAAAGTCGCCAGGACATAGATCGTGGTCACTGCCAGCATCCCCAGCCCCAAGGCGATCGGGACATTCCGCTGCGGCTCGCGGATCTCCTCAGCCACCGAGCCGATGTTGGTCCACCCGTCGTATGGCCACAGAACGGAGATCATCGCGAGGCCGATGACCTTCACGAAGTTAATGTTGAACTCAGCGGGACTCCACGGTTCGAGTCGCGAGACGTCGGCTTTCCCCAGAACCCAGGGCAGAAGAATGATCCCCAGCAGAAACCCGACCTTGATGCAGGTGGTCACCTTCTGCACGCGGGAGCCCCAGCGGATACCCCGCGCATTGACCCAGGCCAGCGTCACCATCACCCCAGCTGCAATGGCGGTCTGCTGCCCGATCGATACGGGGACCAGGACGCCAAGGTAGATCGCTGTCGCGCAGGCCAGAGACGCCAGCGAGGAAGTGCGGATGATCCAGAACTCGGTCCAGCCCCACAGAAACGCTGGCAGCCGCCCGTACGCCTCCCTCAGGTAAACATACGGCCCGCCTGCTTCCGGAAGCAGGGCCGCCAGTTCCGCCAGCGCCAGTGCTCCGCAGCAGGTGACGATCCCCATCACAATCCAGACCGCGATGATCGGCCCAAAGCTGCCGACGTTTTGGGCGAGCGAAGCCTCTTTGACGAAGATCCCGGAGCCGATCACGCCGCCGACGACGAGGGCCACGGCGTCCCAGATCCCCAGCACGCGCGGCAGGGCCTGAGATTCGCGATCGGCCGCAGAGTGGACTTCCATGAATGGCCTCGTGACCGCAGCGGATGGACTTTGGACGAGGTGCTAGCATAGTCTGTTCGTAGTGTTCGGCTCCAACACTGCCTCATTGTCGCCTTTCGCACCGCGAAAGAGCGCTCTTTCGCAGAGCGAAAGGCGACAGTGGCCACTCGAAAGGGCTCCTGTGCCGAACAACGATCGATCCTGGTTGCAGATGGCTCTGGCTCGCAGCGTCGTGCTGCGTGGGTTCAAGGTGTCAGCTGTCGTGGGAACGCTGCTCGTAACGATCAACCACTTACCCGCGATCTGGAGCGGAGATCTGAGCCGGACGCGGCTGTTGCAGATCGGATTGACGTACCTGGTGCCGTACTGCGTGGCGACATGGTCGAGTGTCTCTGCGCTGCGAGAAGCCGGGAGAAAGACGACTGAAGCCGCCAACGAGAGCGGCATGGCGTAAGCCTGCCGAGTGGTGACCGGTCTCTGGAGGATCGAACACTCGGCAGGCTTACGCCGTGCCGCTCCTGAGGAACCGGAACTTCAACTCAAAATCTCACGTACCACGTGCCCATGCACATCGGTCAGTCTTCGATCGATCCCATTCTGGCGGACCGAGAGTCGCGTGTGGTCGATCCCGAGCAGATGCAGCACGGTGGCATGCAGGTCGTAGCACCAGGTCTTGTTCTCAACCGCCTGATAGCCCCAATCGTCGCTGCGTCCGTGGGCCACGCCGGGCTTGATTCCGGCCCCCCAGAGCCAGGTCACGAACGACCCGCCATTGTGGTCGCGACCGATACTCCCCTGGGCGAACGGCGTCCGACCGAACTCAGTCGTCCAGATCACCAGCGTGTCCTGATCGAGTCCCCGCGACTTGAGGTCCCGCAGCAGAGCCGCAATGGGTCGGTCGACGCTCAGAGCCATCGGCGGCAAATCGTTTGGGATGTTTCCGTGATTGTCCCAGTTATTCACTGCCCCCTGCGGACCGCTCCAGACCTGCACACAGCGGACCCCGCGCTCGATCAAACGCCGCGCCAGCAGGCACCTCCGGCCAAAGTCCGCAGTCTCCGGCTGACCCAGTCCGTAGCTCGTATGAACCGACTCCGACTCCTGAGCAAGATCGAACGCCTGCGGAGCGGACAGCTGCATCTTGGCAGCCAGTTCGTAGCTGGCGATGCGGGCTTCGAGCCGATCATCGCCGGGGTGAGTCTCGGCATATCGCTGGTTGATCTGCGTCAGAAGTGCGAGCCCCTCCTGGTCGGCGTTTCGACTCGCGAACGAGAAGCGGCTCGCCGGGAACAGGTCCGGAATCGCCGGCGTGGCCGTCGCGTCGATCACAATCCCTTCATGCACCGGGGGCAGAAACCCGGGACTGAAACAGCCTTTCTGGTTGTACGGCAGGCCACGTGAATCGGGCAGTACCACAAACGTCGGCAACTCATCGGTCAGGTTTCCCAGCGCATAAGAGATCCACGCCCCCATGCACGGGAACCCCGGCAGCAGGAACCCGCTGTTCATCATATAGGTGCCGGGCCCATGAACATTCGTCTTGGTGGTCATCGCCATCAGGAACGCCATCTCATCGACCAGCTTCGCCTGCTCGGGGAAGACACTGCTGACCCAGCGGCCCGACTCGCCGTGCTGTTGAAACGGGAACGGGCTCTTCATGATCGCCCCGGCCGGAGCGGTGAACCCTTCGGGCTTCTCTTTCGGCCCCAGCATCTGCCCATGCAGCCGCTCCAGTTCCGGCTTGTAGTCGAACGTGTCCATCGGGCTGGCTCCGCCCGTCATGAACAGCTGGATGATCCGCTTCACCTTCGGCGGATGATGCTGCACGGGGAAGCCGGGGGCATGCTGTCCGCCCTCTGCAGCCGACGCACTCGAGTCCCGGCCCAGCAGGTGACTCAAGGCGCACAGCGCGAGGCCGCCACCGCTTTGAAGCAGGAGTTGCCGACGGGTCGAGATCGAGCTGGGCATCGGACATCACTCAGGGGACAAACAGGAACTCGCTGGAATTCACCAACAACCGGCACAGCGCCGCCAGACCATGCACTTGCACATAGGCCCGAAGCTGTTCCTGCTCCTGCTTCGAGGGAGCCCGCTGCCAGGCTCGTCGAACAGCCTCGTTGATCTGCTGATCGACATCAGTCGCTGCCCCGGCGATCTGGTCGGCCATCGCCTGGCTGTGAAACAGGACGAAGTTGTTGTTGTACAGGGCCAGAGCCTGCAGCGGTGAGATCGAGTCGCTGCGAATCGGAGCCAACAGCCCCAGGTCGGGAAAGTCGAGGGCCGACATCAGCGGGTCAGGAATCCCGCGCCAGACGAAGCGGTAGATGCTGCGACGATTCGAGCCCGCGGTGGCCCAGTCGTACGCGGCGTAGTCGAGCTTCGGCGTCAGCTGAGCCCCGGGCGATTGATGGAAGTGCTGGACCGCAGGGCCGCCCATCGTCAGGTCCAGTCGTCCTGCCGCTATCAGAACAAAGTCGCGATACGAGTCCGCGTCGAGTCGAAAGCGATTCTGCCTCCACAGCAGGCGATTGCCAGCATCGATCGCCGCAGCTTCGGAGCGAGGCTCCGCGGATTGCCGATAGGTGCGACTGGTCACGATCAGGCGGTGCAGCTTCTTGAGCGAGCCCCCGGCTTCGTCGCGAAACCAGACAGCCAGCCAGTCGATCAGCTCGGGATGCGACGGGACTCCGCCCATGCGACCGAAGTCGCTAGGGGTGTCGCAGATCCCCCGACCAAAGTGATAGTGCCAGACGCGATTGACCGCACTCCGCCAGGTCAACACGTTGTCGCGGTGTGCGATCCAATCGGCGAGAGCGGCCCGGCGCAGGGACTCCTTCTGAGAGACGATCTCGGTGAATCGCGATGGTGCATGCTTGAGGGCCGACAGCGCTCCCGGAGGAACCTCGTGCTGCGGCTTGTTGATGTCGCCTCGCTGTAGAAGATGCACAACCTTGGGAGTCGGGAGCGCCGCTGCCAGCGTCTTGCTGCCGCCGAGCGGGATTGCCACGGTTGGTGCCACTGCGAAGACGGTGGCCTGAGCGGGCAATCGGGCAAGTTCCGCTTCGGCCGCCACTCGCACGACATGGCCAGCGATCGTCAGATTCTGAGCCGCCGAACGCTGCGCGGGATCGATGGCCAGTGCCTCTTCGATGTCACGCGGCAGTGCCAGCGTCTGAGCAGCGGGACTCTCCGTCACGGACAGCCGAAAGGCTCCGATCAGATGCGATCCGCCATGCAGCTGTTTGAGCGAGACCGTCAGCAAAGAGCCCTCGGGCAGGTCGAGCGGCTGGGTCAGTTCAAAGACGGCGTGATGTGGCTGGGCTACCGCCGGATAGATGCCCCAGGCTGTGGCGGGGTCACCATCGATGGCGCGGGTCACGCCCCAGCCTTCCTGGTTGAAGTCGGCAGAGGCGCGCGAGATCGCGACGGACTGACCGGACTTCTCCCCCGGTCGAAAGACGGTGATCATGACCTCGGACAGATGCAGATTCCCGTTGTGGCAACGGCCGGGGCCTTTCATCGGCAGCGAATCGTGCGGAACCAGATCGAGCCGCAGCGCAGTGACACGCGGCAACGGACTGGTCAGCGTCACGACGTAGTTGTCGCGTTCCGGATTGGTGCCACTCGCCAGAATCAGGTCATCCGCTTCGCGCGAGAGCGTGGCGCCATCTGTGGAGATGTACGACTGCAGACCGACCGGTTTCCAGTCCGCTCCAGAACCGCGCTCGCTGGTCCATTTCGCAACCAGTGACTGACTCATTTCGGATTGCAGTGCGGCCGCATCTCCTCCCTGAGCAGCCTCCAGCAGGTACTTCAAACGCGACCGCTCCGCATGGACTCGAGGGTCTGCGTCGTAGTGGATGTCCCCCTTGACGATCCCCGAGAACACGGCTTGCAGAGCGTAGTAATCCTCCTGGGCAATCGGATCAAACTTGTGAGCATGACACCGAGCACAATTCGCGGTCGTGCTGACGAATGCCGCCATCGTCTGCGTCAGCATGTCGTCTCGATCGAGGTAATCGAACGTCACCGGCCCGGTCGCGTAGGTGCTGTAGTCAAAGGTCCCCGCCCCCAGGAATCCCAAGGCAGGAATCAAATGGCCGGACTCCGGCTCGAACTGATCGACAGCCAGTTGTTGGCGGATGAACGTTGCCCAGGGGCGGTCGGTGTTCAGGGCGTCGATCACATAGTCACGATAGGGCCAGGCATGCTTGCGCTCGACATCGTGTTCATAGCCGTGCGAGTCGGCGAAGTGGATCGTATCGAACCAGTGCCGAGCCCACCGCTCCCCATACCGAGGCGAAGCGAGCAGCTGATCGACGAGTTGCAGATAAGCGGCTTCGCTCGGATCGGTCTCAAAGCGGGCGACCTCATCGGGCGCAGGCGGCAGGCCGGTGAGATCGAAGTACAGTCGCCGAATCAGCTCACGCGGAGTCGCCGCGTGCGATGACGACAACGCCGACTCGGCGAGCTTTACTCCGATGAAGGCATCGATCGGATGGAGCGTTCCTTCCCCCGGAACGGGTGGTGCTACAAGTGGCTTCAATGACCACCAGTCATCAGTAGGCGGCCCTTGGGGAGCAGCCACGCGATCATCGAACGCCCCCTGCCGGACCCACTCGACAAGAACGTCGATCTCCGACTGAGTGAGTTTCTCCTCGGGCATCTTCAGATCGGGGTCACGATGCTCGACCGCCCGAATCAACAAGCTTTCATCGGGCTTGTGGGGAGCGATGGCTGGACCCCGTTTTCCGCCGGTCGTCCAACCACTCTTCCAGTCGAGGGCCAGACCGTTCTCCATTTGCCCCGATGCATGCGAGTGGCACTCAAAGCAGTGCCGCCGCAGAATCGGCTCGACCTGCGAGTGAAAGAACTCCGCCGAATCATCGGCCCGCACTCTCCCGGTCATGCCCATGACCGCGACAATCATCAGTGCCAGGTCGAAGATTCGCCCGTGTCTCAATCCCCACCTCGTTCAAGCTGGCTCGCTCTCTCGCATCAGTCTATCACGATGGGTGAGCTCTTGAGAATGCATCGAGGAAGTTTGTATGACTGGGAGGGCGAAGCTCCCGTTGAGCCGCGACTTCGAGATCACCTTGCTCCCGCGCGTGCGGCTCGGCAGGAGCCTCGCCCTCCCGACCCGGCAGAATCACAAACTCGCCTGCCCGAGTTGGCGGCAACGTATCGAAGGACTATTATCGTTAGCATGTGCGGGTAATTTCCCGCTCCCTGCCTTGAGGACACTCGCTCATGCTCGCTCTTCGGTCCTGGAAGACTGCCGCTGCTGCCCTGGTGATGACTGCTGCCGTGGGCAGTCAGGCGTTTGCCGAGAAAGTGAAACTGCCCGATTCCACACTGACAGCCGGGCTCCCCGGAAAAGGCCCGGTCGCGGTCGGCGACATCGAGAAGTGGCTCGCTAACCCGAAGAACCACGAGACGCTGCAAGTGGAACTGCCACTCGGGCTGGCCGCTGGGCAGGCCTTGCTGTCGATCCCGGCCGACAATCCACTCACCCGGGCGAAGATCGAACTCGGTCGCCAGTTGTACTTCGATACGCGGCTCTCAGCGGACAACACCGTTAGCTGTGCCAGCTGCCATCATCCCGATGAGGGATTCTCGCGTCACACCAAGACGGGGGTTGGTATTGGAGGCCAGATGGGCGGTCGGAACTCGCCGGTCAGCTACAACCGGATCCTGTCGACGCTGCAGTTCTGGGATGGTCGAGCCGATTCGGTTGAGGCTCAGGCAGTCGGTCCGATTCAGAATCCGATCGAGATGGGGAATACGCACGAGGATTGCGTGAAGACCCTGCAGGGGATTCCCGGTTACGCCAAGCAGTTCGCAGCTGTGTTTAAGACCGACAAGGTGACGATCGAGCAGGTCGGTCAAGCTCTCGCCTCGTTCGAACGAGTGATTGTGACCGGGCCATCGGCCTACGACTTTGCCGAAGGCGTCCGGGCTTACGAGAAGCTGACTAAGGAAGACCTCGCAGATCTCAAGGATGACGATGCAGCCTGGGCCAAGTACGAGGCCGCTCAGGCCGCAGCCAAGGCCCACCCGCTCAGCGAATCTGCGGCCCGCGGGCGTGACCTGTTCTTCAGCGAGCGGGTGAACTGCTCGGCCTGTCACGTGGGAGCAAACTTGGCGGACGAGAAGTACCACAACCTGGGAATCGGCATGGATGCCAAAGAGCCCGATCTGGGTCGGTACGCGGTGACGAAGGTCGAAGCCGACAAGGGGGCGTTCAAGACTCCGACGATTCGCAACGTCGAGTTCTCCGCTCCGTACATGCACGACGGCAGCTTGAAGACTCTGCTGGAAGTCGTCGAGCACTACAACAAGGGAGGCACTCCGAACCCGACCCTGTCCGATAAGGTCAAGCCGCTGAAGCTGACCGATCAGGAGAAGCAGGAGATCGTCGACTTCATGAAAGCCTGCACCGGCGAGTTCCCGAAGATCACGATGGATCGGCTGCCCGCTCCGTAAGGGCGAGTGGCGACGAGTAGAAATGACTAACGCGGCGAGCATCGATTCGATGCTCGCCGCGTTTTTGTTGAGTTCGTGGGGGTTCTGAATCCGGAAAAGGAACACTCGAGCAGATTCGGATGAAGAGCACTTCATGGCCGACCGGGCCCGCAAGCGATGTGCGCCTGAACGAAGTCAGATCAGGACGTGATCACCGAACAGCAATCCCCAAAACTGAAGAATTCTGCGGCCAAATTTGAGAGTGACCGGGCTGAGTAGATTGAAGACTTCCGAAGTCGACAGGGAGGTTCCACATTGAGACGGCCATCAAGGCCCTGCACCCGGCGCCGGCCCCGATTCGGCGAGAACTGCGATCCGCACGTTTCAATTAAGCCATTCCCAGTATTTGTCGAACTCGCCGTTTCGAACGCTTTGACGAGTCTGTTCGGGAGGCTCGACGATGAATTCAAACTGCTCGCAAAGGTTATCCACGATGGACAACTCAACCCCCTGTGGGGCGGAATCCTTGGCCATCGGGAGGGTGATGATCTTCCCGTGCGTGTGCCACTGGCGATTCTCCAGCTCAGTCACCACAGGCAGTTCATCCGGGACTTTGCTTCGGAACAAGATCTTCCGTTCCGGAGCTGTATGACCAAACGTGACCCACACGAACGGCTGAGGTCTGGATATCCAATGGATACCTTTGGAACCGTAAAGCTTTGCTCCCTGCGCGGGAGCGGTCATGGCTTTCAACGCGGCATACTTGCCGTTCTGGTTTGTGACCGTGCCGGCCCCCGCCAGGTAATGAACACGAATCTGGCCTCCGCCAACCGTAAGGTCCTGGTCGATGGGGACGACCACACCGGGCATTGGCCAAACGTATTTCCCCAACGATTGGATCCGATCTGACGGATGATTCCCGTGATGACTTCGGAAGGCACGAATGACAACTTTCCAGGCGGGCTCAAAGGGAGACAGAACCGCTCCCGTGTTCCCGGTGGCGTCCTGAAGAAATACGTACCGGCCATTGTGCGAGTCCCCAGACGTCCATGACTCCGAAGGACAGTTGATCTTGAACTCCACATCAGCGTCTAGGGGGTATGGACTGAGTGAGGTGAGCTCCAACGTCAGATCACCGCGAGTTTGCTTCTGTGGCAGAGGGAGAGGCTGCCAGACCGGGTAGTCTTCACGAAAGTACGGATTCGGAAGCTCCATTTTGGCGGGTGGCCACTTGTCCATCGAATCTTTCCATTCGATTCGCAGTGTTCGATCTCGTCGTGGAAAGGCCGAGATGCTCTCGAGAATGGCCCCACTTCCGCTCTCCGTGTGATCATTGCGAGGTCGAAAAATCCATCCAGTCGATTCCAGGAAACGCAGGTTTCCCACGCTGTTCCGGGGATGTGCCCAGTCACCACTGCTGTCCACAAACCGAAATAGGAACCCTGTCGCAGGGAATCGATCAAAGAATGTCACTCCGCGAAATTGCAGATCGATATTACTCATGCGATAGTGATCTTTCCGGTCCGGAAAATACCACATGATCTTTTCTGAAACCGGGGCCTTCCATTGATACTCAAACGGCTTGTCCGCAGTTTTCAGCAGCCTGAACTTAAAAGGAGAGTTGGGAACAATGGCCTCAGCCAAATAGGGGCCAGGCGGCTCCTGAAAGCACCGAGAGATGCAGAACAGGCTCGCCACGAGAAGGAACAGTGCGAGCACAATCGTGTTCTTCTTCATCGCGGTCCTTGGCTGAAAAAGAAGTCGGATCATCCAATCAGCTGGTAATGCACGTTTCGCTGCCGCGGCGTATACCCGGCGTCGCTGATGCAGCGTTTGATCGTGTCGAGTGTCAGGTGGAACACGGTACCGGCCTGGGCGACGACGTTCTCCTCGATCATCAGGCTGCCCATGTCGTTGGCTCCGAACATCAGGGCCATCTGGCCGATCTTCTCGCCCTGCGTGACCCACGAGCTTTGAATGTTCGGGATATTGTCCAGATACAACCGCGCCACGGCCTGCGTCTTGAGGTATTCGAACGCCCCGACTTCAGGCAACTGGGACATGTCGACACCGCCCTTGCGGCCTTCATCGGCATCTTTGCCAAACCACGGGGCGATCTTCGGCGACTGATGAGTCCAGCAGATAAAGGCCTTGAACCCGTGCGTCTCGTCCTGCAGCTGTCGCAGCCGGTCGAGGTGCTCGATTCGCTCTTCGAGGGTCTCCACGTGGCCGAACATCATCGTGCTGGAGCTGACGCCGCCCATCTGGTGCCAGACCCGGTTGACCTCCAGCCAGCCGTCGGTCAGGACCTTGCCCCGCGTGATCAGCTTGCGAACCCGGTCGACCAGGATCTCGCCCCCGCCCCCGGGCAGGCTGCCCAGCCCCGCATCACGCAGCCGCTGCAGGACCGTCTCCAAGGGGAGCTTGGTCATCTTGTGAAAGTGGTAGATCTCCGGCGGGCTGAAGCCGTGAATATTGACCTGCGGGAACTTGGTTTTCAGGGCGCGGAGCGTGTCTTCGTACCACTCCAGAGGGAGTTTCGGATGCAGTCCGCCCTGCAGCAGGATCTGGTCCCCGCCGAGTGCCACCGTCTCTTCGATCTTCTCGTAGAGGGTCTCAAGCGGCAGAACGTAGGCCTCGACATGATCGACGGGACGGTAGAACGCGCAGAAGTCGCACACCGCCGCGCAGACGTTCGAGTAGTTGATGTTCCGATCGATGTTGTAGGTGCGGTAGTTCTCCGGATGCAGGCGGCGCGAGACCGCATCGGCAGCAGCCCCGATGGCGGTCAGATCGTGAGAGCGCAGCAGTTCGACACCTTCATCGGGAGTCAGCCGTTCACCGGCGACAGCCTTGTCGAGAATTTGTTCGATGCCGGTCGGAATGCGGGAGATCATGGCGGGCACACACAGAGTGATTCGGGCGGTCCTTCAGGAACCGCTACCCTGTATGTTAGATAACTGAGAATCCCATACCAACCGGGTGCGGGATTCTCCCAATCTTTCCGCAGAATCGAGGCCCAGGTACCTGGCGGCTCTCGAACTGAACTACTTGGTCTGGATGCCAGTCACCAGCTCCTGCCCGGGCTTCAGATCGCCGCTCACCAACTCATAGAACTTGCCGTCGGAGAGCCCGACGCTGACGGGAATCGCTCGGAGCTTCTGACCTTCGGCCACCCAGACGTGCCGCTGCGAGCGTTTCTTGCGGGACTCGGCCCGGTCGAGTGCGGACTCGGCGGTCTGAGATTGCGGTTGCCCTCCAAAGTCCGCCGAGTCTTGGGGCTGGGTTGAAGAGATCCCCTCCAGAATCGGCAGGTCTTCCGGACGGACATACTTCGCATCGGGATAGAAACGCAGTGCGGCACTGGGCAGTTTGGTGATCGCGCTCCGCTCATCCACTTGAAACGACAGGCTGGCCGTCATCCCCGGGAGAAGCTTGAGGTCGGGATTGGAGGCGGTCACCACGACGGGGTAGGTCACGACGTTCTGAAGCGTCGTCGAGCTGAGCCGTATCTCCAGAATCTTGCCGGTGAACAGTTCCGGATAGGCATCGACGGTGAACGAGACCGGGTGGTTCTTCTCCTGAGCCGATCGGATCTGCCCGATATCGGCCTCGTCGACATTCGCGTGGATGTGCATCTCGTTCCGCATGTCGGGAGCGATGATGAACAGCTCAGGAGTCTGAAACTGGGCGGCCAGAGTCTGGCCGGGGTCGATCTTGCGGTTGATCACGATCCCGTCGACTGGGGAACGGATCTCGGTGTAGTCGCGGTTGATCTGCGAGTTCTGCAGCGTCGCGCGGGCCTGTTCGACGGCGGTCTCGGAGACCTTCAGCTGGGCCTCCAATCCCAGGCGGGAAAACGTGAACTTGTCCATTTCGGCCTGGGCGATAAATGTCGTGTCCTCTTCGCGGAGGGCGATCGCCCGTTTCTCATCGTTGATGGCCTGCTGCAGCTGGGCCTGTACGCGGAACACATCGGCCTCGCGATTGGCGAGCGAGGCCTTGTCCCGAGCAACCGCTGCGTCATAAATCCGAGGGTCAATCTTCGCCAGCAGTTCGTCCTTCTTGACCTCTTGATTGAACTCGACATGCAACTCGGTGATCGGCCCGGAAACGAACGACCCCACGGAGACCTGCAGCTTGGGTTTCACCGTTCCCGTGGAGTTGACCACCGAAACCATCCCGCCGGTCTCGACCTTGGCCGTTCGCCAGGTGACTTCGGCGCGCTTGGCGAGATAGGTCTGCAGCGGCTTCCAGGCGGCGTACCCGATCCCTCCCAGGATGGCGAGGACGATCAACAGCTTGACGAGTGTTCTCATCGACAGGGACGGGCCAGTGAACGAAAGTGAGGGACAACTGATCGTAGTGAGAAGACCCGATCAACACGAGGCTGACTGGGGCGGCGCTGGACGGGATGTCCGGTGCCAATTACAGAATCGCCAGCGGGTTCCGGCGTTCTTCTAGAGTCCCGCGCGTGACGCCGACGCGGTTCATCGCCTTGAGTCGGGTCCAGACTTCCTGCCCGGTGATCCGACCGGCCAGCAGGTCGCGGTAGGTACTGATGACCATCCGCATCTCGCCGGTCCCTTCGTTCAGGAACTCGACGCGGAATTGGCGGACGCCGCGACGGGTCAGGTCCGACACGATTTCCGCGGCACTTTGCGGAGTCGCATTGAACAACGTGTTGCGGCACCCGACATCGGCCTTCAGCGGATGCTCCATGCCGACCCGGTCACGCAGCTCAACCTCGTGCCGGTCGCAGGGGCGACCGCAGTTTGTCTTGTTGGTCCCCGGCGAGAGAACTGCACAGAACACACAGTGCTCCATGTGGAACATCGGCATGTGCTGGTGGATCACCACTTCCAGCCACTGCGGAGGTACGGACTCAACCAGTTGCAGCAGTTGATCCCGGTTGAGGTCGTATGACGAGGTCAACCAGCTCGCTCCCTGTTCGATCAGGAATTGAGCTGTCAGTTCATTGGTGACGTTCAGCGTGTAATCGGCCACGAACGGAATCCCGGCTTCGCTGCAGAACGCCATCCCTGCCAGATTGCGGACCAGGAACCCATCGGGCTCGTGCTTGGCCATCGAGCGGAAGATCCCGATCTCGCCGGGCTTCTGAATGCGGGGCGTCGCGATCAGCAGCCGTGCCTGCCCTCGGCGGGCCAGCTGCACCGCATCCCTGTATTCGCGGATGTCGCCGAAGTCGGCCAGCAGCTCCTTCTCACCCGCAGCCAGAGCCGTCTCGAGCTGAGCGAGCGAGCGGCACATGATCGACAGCTGCACCGGCTGGGTCGTAGCGCTCTCGCGGGAAGGCAACATCTGTCGCAGTGCGGGCAACACTGGCTCGCTGGAGATCCTGCGTTCCGGAGGCAGTTGGGAGATCCGCTGCAGTTCGTCGATCAGCGTCTGCCGTAGCCCCGAGAGAACCGACAATGGCACCATCGGCCCACCGACGATTTCGGCCTGCAGGTCACCCAGTTCGTAGGGGCTGTTGCCGAGGCGGCTGAGTTGCTCGCGAAGCACATCGACTGTCAACGGATGCTTGCGAGCTGCTTCAAGCGGCGAGTCGCTGGTGGCTGTCGCTCGTTGAGAGTTGAGGGTTGAGGGTTGAGAGTCGGAGGAGTTCTTGGTTCCTGGTTCTTGGTTCTTGGTGAGGGAGTTCGGTATCTCGGACGATTTCCTCGTGGTTTGCGTCGCTTCACTGGACTCGGAGAGTCCAGCGACTTTCTCCGTGCCTTCGTGTCTCCGTGGTGAATCTTCTTCACTTCGGACCGAACGCCCCACGGACGCCTCGATGCTCAGCGGCTCGCCCACCGCAGCCCGCACATAGAAGTCGACCTTCTGCCGCCGAATCGCGTCCGCCGTCGTGAACGTCTTTCGCAGGCGGATGTTCAGCTGGGGATCGTCGGTCTTCCAGACTCCCTGGCCGACGGTCAGCTGGGTGAAGTCGATGGAGTCGCGGCCGAACTCGAGTTCGACTTCGCCGATCGAGACCTGTCCGGCGATCGGCTGTCCGCGGCGACGGACATGGTAGACGCGCCCGCCTTGTTCGTTCTGAGTGGAGCGGTCCCCCTCGAAGACGATGCCGTCCCCCTTGGCAATCGGCGAGGCGAGGTTCACCTTCACCACGCCGCGACCGAGACCCGTGATCTCGCCTAAGTAGACGCCGCGTTTGGCGGATGAGAGGCCCGGCACCAGCCGCTTATGCTCGCAGCCTTCGAGCCATCCCGGCGAGAACCCGCGCGAGAACGACAGCTCCATCTCCCGCTTGTCGGACCCGGTCAGCACGACGGGCTTACCGGACATGGCGGTGTCGATCGCCTGGCGATAGTGCCGTGTGATGTTGGCGACATACTCGGGAGTCTTCAGGCGCCCTTCGATCTTGAAGGAGCGGATTCCGGCGTCGATCAGATCGGGCGAGTACTCAATCGCCGACAGGTCCTGCGGGCTGAGCAGGTACTTCACCTCGCCCAGGTCGACGTCTTCCCCATCGCAGATCAGGTCATACGGAAGTCGACAGGCCTGGGCACATTGGCCGCGGTTAGCACTGCGACCGCCAAGTGACTCGCTGGTCAGGCACTGGCCCGAGTAGGCCACGCACAGGGCTCCATGCACGAACGCTTCCAGCTCGATCGAGGTCCCCGCGTGAATCTCCCGCATCTCATCGATCGACAACTCTCGCGGCAGCACGACGCGCGAGATCCCCAGTTGGCGGGCGACCTCGATGCACTCGCTGCTCGTCAGAGTCATCTGCGTCGAGGCATGCATCGGCAGGTCGGGACAGATTGCCCGGATCAGCCGCGCGACGCCCAGGTCCTGGACCAGCACGGCATCGACGCCCATGGCTGCGATCTGCCGGACGAGGGCTTCGACCTCGGGCAGTTCGTCGGAGAAGATCAGTGTGTTGAGCGTCACATACCCTTTGACCCCGCGGCGGTGCAGTTCGGCCATCGTCTCGCCGAGTTGCTCGACGGGGAAGTTGACGGCCCGCGCCCGGGCGTTAAACCCGACATCCAGCCCGAAATAGACCGCATCCGCCCCGTTCTCAATGGCGGCACGAATGCACTCAGGAGAACCGGCTGGGGAAAGCAATTCAGGACGCTGGCGTTTGGCTGTCATGGCCGGATCATACCGCAAACGATGCTGGAGCAGAATTCCCCAGGAATCACGCCAGGCCGCGAGTTTCCACGGCATCTCGACCGACTTCCCTGCCTCAGAGGACATTGCGAGCTAGCTTTGCGGGTTGGTCCGGGCCCGGGCTCTCTCCTCAATGTCGATTCGTGCGTTTCTGCTGGCTGTTTGCCAGAACCTGCGACGGTGCGCTCGTGATTACCGAGATCATGAACAATCCGTCGTCGGCCGGAGACGGGGTCTCCTCGAATTCCGACGAATGGTTCGAGCTGTACAACTCCGGATCTTCCAGCGTGAATCTGTCTCAGATCCGTTTCGATGACGATGCTGACGCCAGCGATGGGGCCGCATTGAACGGGACTCTGGCGGGCGGGCGCTATGCGATTGTTTCCAATCGAACTCAGACGGCCTGGGAAGGTCTGTATGGCAGCCTGTCCTCCAGCACGCTGTTTGTGCAACTCGTCAGTCCATGGAACATTCTGAACAACTCCACCGGAGACACGGTGTCGATGTACAGCACGGCCACCAGTTCCAACTTCTTCACACTGACTTATGGCACATCCTCAAACGGTGCTTCGCTGCAATACACTGGGACCAGCGTGGCTGGAATCACTCCCTATTCGTTCGCTGTTGGAGCCTGGCAGAATGCCACTTCCTCGCCAGGTGGATCATCGGGCGACTTTCACTCTGCAGGCAGCAGCTTGCTGCCCGCCCCGACAGGAGCTCCGGAACCGGCATCGCTGTCGATGTTGCTGATCGCGGCGACGGGGCTCGGCGGGGTTCTGCGCCGACGAAGCCGCCTGCAGACCGCAGTCGCCCCCAACACTGCCAGCGTGCAATTCTCCAATGAGAAGGTTACTTGTCCGTCTGGCTGTGATCGCGGTACGACCTGAGCATTAGACCGGTCCCGGCTGCGAGCAGGACGATGATCCCGAGCAGGTGCGAGACCTTCATCTGGATCAGAAAGCGGATCTGGCTGAGGATCTCGATCACGATGACCGCAATCCCCAGATACATCACGGTCCAGCCCCAGCGCTGATGGGCGTTATAGAACAACGCCGTCACGCCGATGAAGAACGGAAGAAAGATCAGCCCGGACGAAGCGGTGCCGCCGATCATCCCGCCCAGCATGCCGTGCAGTCCGCCCGCAATCAGCCCGATTCCCGTGGAGACCGTGACCGAATCAAGAAACAGATAGACCGCCAGCCCCGCGAGAATGAAGCCGACCGAAAACTCGCTGAGCCCGCCGGGTGTTCCACCTGATCCACGCATCTGTCGTCTCCGGAGTGCCTTGGGCAATTCGAAGACTTTAGCGTCGGACGATCAAAACACGCCACGCATGCGACGGGTCGTCAGAGACCTCACGGATTCCGCGTCCGACTACTTTTCGTCTTTCGGCTTGTCCTTCCGCTCTCCCCGCACGTGATTGTGGCACTCCAGGCAGGACATGGTGACGTCGAACCAGCGGAGTGCGGCCTTGTCGAAGTCTCCGGCAGCGGCCGCTTCGGCGACGCGGGCTGTGTTGTCGCGGAACTCGCGGCTGTGCTCGCGGTATTCCGCGTCGGTCAGGACGTTCCAGACTTCAATCTTGCTCATCGCAGACAGCTGATCGGCCCCTTGCTTGATCAGATCGGCGTCCTCCTGGCAGAGCCCTTCCAGGATCAGGGACGAAGCATCGAGCTTCTTCCGCATGAAGGTCTCCAGGGGAGAACGCTTCGACTTCTCCTTGTCGTCATCATCATCGTCGTCGTCGTCGTCCTTGTCTGCAGCTTTTGCGGCAGACGGCTTGTCGGTCTTTTCGTCCGCCGGAGCAGGCCGGTGGGCGCTCGCCGCGTAGACGAGGCCAACAACGAGCAGGGCCGGTATCCAGAGCTTGGCTGAGGGCATGGTTCCATCCTGTGGAGAGTGGGGACGTAGTGATCTAAGAGTGACGAAGGACGGCAGAATTCTTACGAATTCTGCTACGGCTGCGTGGGCTTCTCGACCCAGATTGAGCAAGGGGCGTGGTGCAGGATTCCCAGCGACGTGCTGCCCAGGAAGAACCGCTCCCAGCGGCCCATTCCCCGGCTGCCGATCACCAGCAGGTCGGCTTTCCAGCTCTCGGCATCGCTGACGATCGTGTGCGTGATCTGATCGGCATCCAGCACAGCGGTTTCAACCTGCGTGAAGGCGGGGGCGAGAATCGACTTCACGTTCGCCAGGACTTCGTCGGCGTGCTGGCGTTCGGCATCGATGAAGGCCTGCTCAGGCTGGAAGATGCGGATCTTCTGAAAGGCCAGGACCGCTCGCGCTGTCGTTCCCG
The DNA here is from genome assembly GCA_044337025.1 of Planctomycetaceae bacterium. Classification (GTDB taxonomy): domain Bacteria; phylum Planctomycetota; class Planctomycetia; order Planctomycetales; family Planctomycetaceae; genus TH-plancto1. Next base: position 60,437 of record JBIIOI010000009.1, on the reverse strand, counting down.
CAGGCCACTTCCACGCAGCCAGGCGTCTGACGGCCTGCAGCGACCCGGCCGAGCCGTCGACGGCAAACAGGACACGCCTGGGAACGGTGCCATGGACTTGTGTGACCTTCTCGTCAACGTGGGGCCGCACCACCAGCAGGGACTGCGGAGCATGGCGACAGATCCAGTCCGAGACGGAGCCCAGCAGAATCCGTGGAATCGCCGACAGTCCACGGGCGCCGATGACGATCAGGTCCGACTCATGCTCCTTGGCCGAGGCCAAGATTTCATGGGCCGGGTCACCAATCTTTAGGTCGGTCGCGATGTTTGCGAAGCTGGATCGCAGCTTTTCTGCTTCCGCAGTCGTCCTTGGAGCGACGACCGTGTTCTGAATCTGATGAGCCTGTTGAAACAGGACATCCTCAACGTAGAACTCGGAGAGAGTCACCGGGAGCGGAGTGACCGCCACCAGTCGAGCGCTCGCCTTCTCGGGAAACGGCAAGGCAGCTGCAAACTCCTGGGCGAGCCGCGAGTTCTCAGATCCGTCAGTGGCAATCAACAGCTTGGTCATCGCAAGACTCCTCGGGCCAAGAACGCAAGTGGTGTGCGGGCGACCGTGAATGCTACTTCTCGACCACCAGCACGTTCCGCACGAACCGGTGGCATTCGATGCAGCTCATGGTTGTGTCCATCCAGCGCAGTGCGGCACGGTCGATGTTCTTCTCTTTGGCGGCTTCGACCAGCTTCTCCGCATTGCGGGTGAATTCATCGCTGAACTGCTTGTACATCGCGTCCTTGCTGATACGCCACTGCTCAGCACCGCTCAATTCGGCGAGCTTCTTGGCCCCCTTCTCAATCAGGTCGGTGTCGTCGGTGGTCAGACCTTCCAGGATGTCATTCGAGGCCTCCAGCTTCTTCCTCATGAAGTCGCGGAGCTCCTGGTTGACGGGGATGTTCCGCTTGGCCAGCTCTTTCTCCTCGGCCTGCGAGGAGCGATGCCACCAGGAGCCGATTCCGGCCAGGACAGCGACCACGAGCAGCGATGCGGTCCAGCGTTTTCGAGACATGACAACTCCTTGAGAGGATTAAGATGTGCGGTTCCGTTGCACTTCCAGAGAGGGCAAACAGTGTGCCAGTCTCGAAGGCGATAAGCTGAAGGCACCCATTGTCGCCTTTCGCTCCGCTGAGCGATAGGCCCGTTACCCAAGCGTTTCGTTATTCGCCGAGGTCGCTGGCTCGCTCAGGCCGAAGCGTTCGAGCAAGCGATAGAGCTTACGACGATGAATTCCCAGCGCGCGGGCAGCGCGAGCCTTGTTGCCATTCAGGCTCTTCAGGACATCCAGCACATGCGCCTTCTCGATCGAGGCGAGGCTTGCATCCAGAGGCTCCTCCTGGGGCACTGCCGCCATGGTCACAGTTGTCGCCGCACGCACGGCTCCAGGAGAGATGACTTCACGCGGCAAGTCGCGGATCGTCACGACCCGGTCGTTCGCCAGAATGGTCGCCCGCTCGACAATGTTGCTGAGCTGTCGAACATTGCCGGGCCACTGATAAGCACACATCGCGACCAGTGCATCGTCATTGACCTTCCAGCCTTCGGGCAGGAAGTGACGAACCAGCAGGGGAATGTCCTCGACACGCTCGCGCAAGTTGGGAAGTTGCAGCGACAGCACATTGATGCGGTAGAACAGGTCTTCGCGGAACCGGCTCTGCTCGACCTCCCGCTCCAGGTTGCGGTTCGTGGCTGCGATGATCCGGACATTGACCCGGCGTTCGAGGGCGCTGCCGACCCGGCGCAGAGAGCCGTCTTCCAGGACTCGCAACAGCTTCGGTTGCAGCGAGCCTGGCAGCTCGCCGATTTCATCAATGAACAGTGTGCCGCCATCGGCGACTTCGAACAGGCCGGGTTTGGTCCCGATCGCTCCGGTGAATGAGCCTTTCTCATGGCCGAACAGCTCGCTCTCGACCAGTTGCTCGGGCAGCGCAGCACAGTTGATTGTGACGAACGGCTTATCGGCTCGGAGGCTGGCACGTTGAATCGCGCGGGCGACCAGTTCTTTTCCGGTGCCGCTCTCACCCTGGATCAGGACGGTTTTGTCGGTCGGCCCGACTCGCTCAATCAGCCGAAACAGCTCCTTCATTGGGGGCGATTCGCCAATGATCCGAGTCACGGGGCGATGCAGATCGAGAATCGTCTTGAGATTCTGATTCTCCCGCACCAGCCGACCACGCTCAGCCGCCTGGGCGCAGCGGTGCTCGAGCTCCGACAGCGGAAACGGCTTGGTGAGGTAGTCGCAGGCTCCCAGTTTCATGGCCTCGACAGCTGTCTGAATCGTCGCTTGCCCGGTCAGGATGATGACTTCCGACTCAACTCCATCAGCTTTCAGGCGTTGCAGCAACTCAAGCCCCGAGATCCCGGGCATGTTCATGTCAGCCAGTACCACGTCGAAGCGCTGCTGCCCGACATGCTTGAGCGCCTCTTGGGCGTTGGCAGCTGATTGAACCCGGTGCCCTTTGCGTTTCATCCATTCCGAGGCCATCTCTCGGAACTGATCATCGTCTTCCACGACCAGGAGGTCGAACGGCGTTTCCGGCATGTTTCGACTCTCCCAGGCGGGGTTTCGGACACCCCAACTCGTCGCGGCGCCGCGTCCAGCACCTTCGTGAACTTTTCCAGAGCAGGCAGCGTGCCGTTTCGAGGTCTGGGGAATTCTCGCACAAATCGAACACGATCCAACGCCTACGGCAGCTCAATGTGTGCGATTCTGTCACACTGTGTGCGGAATCGCCAGCAAAATGCGTGCATGGGAATCCCCTGTCCAACGCATTCGGCCATTCTGAACCGCCTCGATCAAAACTCGAACCGACCTTGTTGCCTCTGGCACGAGACTCGCCGTTAAGCGGGAACTGGCACGACTGACCGTACGACTTGGACCGACTTGATGCTCAACCTGGAACCGGAAACCCTGAATCTGATTATCGAGTCCCTGCCCACTGGGACGATCGTTGCCGATTCGGACGGGAAGATTGTGCTTCTGAACCAGCCGGTCGAGAAATGGTTCGGCTATCACCGCGACGAACTGCTGGGGCAGAGTGTCGAGGTGCTTGTCCCGGAGAAGTACCGCGGCAACCACCCCATGCAGCGGGCAGGCTTCATGAGCGCCCCGCGCGTGCGACCGATGGGAACCAGCCGCGATCTGTTCGCCCGCTGCAAAGACGGGCGAGAGATCCCCGTCGATGTGTCACTGCATCCTCTGGCCCTGCGGGACGGGATGTACGTCATGGTTCATATTGTCGACGCCACTCCCCGGCGGGCCATGGAGGCCCGGCAGCGGCACGAAGAGTCGCTCCTGCGGCTGCAGTTCATGGTCGAGAACCTGCCCGCGGGTGCGGTCTATGTGTCACTGGACAATCAGACGCTGCTCGTCAATCGGGCCTTCGAGAAAATGACCGGGTATTCCGCCGACGAGCTCACTCATCTCGACCAAGCCTTTCAGCTCCTGTTTGGTGAGCGTGCCACCGAAGTCAAGCAACTGCACGACGAGGACCAGTTTGCGGGATTTCGGACGTCGCGCGAGCTGGAACTGGAGCGTAAGGACGGTCACAAGGCCTGGGTCGAGGTCGCCACCTATCGCTACAACAACCACGAGGTCTGGCTGTGGCACGATATCACCGATCGTCTGGCGGCTCAGGAGAGGCTGCTGCAGTCGGCCCGTCTGGCGGCGATTGGCCAGATGATGACTGGCCTGGCTCACGAGAGTCGCAATGCGCTGCAACGCGCGCGGGCCTCTCTGGAGATGATGGGGCTCGATCTGGGTGACAACCCTCAGCTGCGCAGCCTGTCGCAGCGGGCTGTCTCGGCGATTGATGAGTTGCAGCGGCTCTACGAAGAGGTGCGCAGCTATGCAGCTCCGATCCAGCTCGAAAGGCGCGAAGTCGATCTGGAAGAGTCGTGGCGCGAAGCGTGGGGACAGATTCAAGCGGTCCACTCCGAGAAGCGCGTGACTTTGATTTCGCACTGCGAGGAGGCCGCGCGCCGGGCCGCGATCGATCGTTATCGAGTCGGTCAGGTGTTCCGCAACATCCTGGAGAATGCGGTGGCTGTCCTGCCGGAACACGGCGGCACGATCGATGTGTCGGCCCGGCTGGTCAGTGAGTTCGGCAATCAGGCGATTCTGATCGAGATCACCGACAACGGCCCCGGGATGAATGCCGAACAGAGAGCCCGGATATTTGAACCATTCTTTACCACGAAGACCCGTGGCACTGGACTTGGTATGGCGATTGTCCGCAGAATCATGGAATCGCACGGAGGCACAGCCACCGTGGGTGCTCCCAGCACAGGAGCCCAGATCATTCTGCGATTTCCCGTCGACTGACTGACTGCGGAACCAGTCCCTCTCTGATTGACCGGCATTGAATTTGCTTTTGATCCATTCAGGAGTTGATCGCGAGATCAGTTCACTTCGCGTGTTCTGACTTCGTGATCTGTTTCACGGAGAGAACCATGAAGAACCGGAAACGCACAACTGCGGAGCTGGAAGTGCCGGTCCTCGACACAACCGAGGTCCGCCATCTGAGTTGCTCGCAGGAGAGTGGAAACCAGGCTCCGCATCTGACTCCGCAGCAGCGGATGGATGCCTGCGAAGAAGAAATCCGCCAGCTGGCCTACCTTAAATGGGAGCAGGCCGGTTGCCCTTGCGGAGATGGTCTCGACTTCTGGTTCGAGGCCGAAAATGAAGTCATGAGCCGTTCGACATCTCGCTGATGTGACAGAACGAGCGTGACAAATTGACCACGTGTGACCGGGCGTCGCAACCGTTGCGCTCAAGGTCTGCGCTGACCACACGTTTCAAGCCCGACTGCTTCAGCCGGGTTTGAAACCCGTTCTACGAAAGAGTCCCCATGATTCACGAAGTGTCCGGCGACATTCTGCTCACCAAGGCCCAGGCCATCGCACATGGCATTTCGCCCAACGATCCGTTTGATCAGGGGCTGGCCCTGGCCCTGCGGGAGAAGTGGCCGATCATGCACAAGGACTATCGCCACTTCTCACATCAGAAGCATCCGCACCCCGGCGATGTCTGGGAGTGGGGCGGCTTCGGCGTTCGGATCTTCAATCTGCTGACCCAGACCGGCGGCTTCGAACATGGAGCCAAGCCGGGACGGGCCACACTGTCGCACGTGGAGCACTGCCTGAAGAAGCTGCACCAGAAGATCATGGACGACAAGATCACCAGTATCGCGATCCCCAGGCTGGCCACCGGCGTGGGTGGTCTCAGCTGGGATGAGGTACTGCCGCTCATCCGTCAGCACCTGGGCGACCTGAGTATCCCAGTCATGGTTTACTCAACCTATCACGCGGGACAGAAGGCCGACGAGCCCGGCCTCGCGTAAGAGTCGTGTCGAGATCCATGAAAAAATCCCGACACCGCGAGTTTCGCGAAGCCGGGATTGCAGTGCACCTGCCAGAACTCGAATCTGGGACCTCTTCCATGTCAAGGAAGCGCTCTAACCAACTGAGCTACAGGTGCTTCGGGCGACGGGTGACCCGCCGAGCGAGGGAAGATTATGTCCGAAAACCGGGGCAGTCAAGCGAATGACGCCTGAATGGCTCGAAATCCAGGATGGTCCGGCACAAAGAGCGGCTGGGCAGTTTGAGCGAGGGCGTGGGCCTTGGCACGGCGGTATGGCTGTGATACACGTCACGTCGCAAGTCGTCGGAGTGCGCCCTGCTTCTCCGACGCGGCCCTGGACTCTCGACTGCCATGCATCAGATCCCGGTCTGCTTCATCGCAGATCTGCACCTGTTTTCGCGCCGCTCGCGGGGGCACCTGCTGGATGACAAGATCGTCGCCGCCGCGCGGCGGTCGCGGATCTGCGTCTTGGGCGGAGATATTTTTGACTTCAAGTGGTCGGCACTGCCCACTGTCGAATCGACCGTCGAGCGGGCGGTTGCCTGGCTCAGCGAACTGATGGAAGCTGTGCCGGACTGTCAGTTCCACTTTGTCCTTGGCAATCATGACGATCATCCGGAACTGGTGTCTCAGTTGCCCGGGCTGTCTCAGAAGTACGCCAACTTTTTCTGGGACCGGTTTTACCTGAGGCTGGGCGACACGATCTTTCTGCATGGAGACGCAGCTGACCGCCAGATGACACCGGATCGTCTGAAGGCCCGCCGCGAGTCGTTTTCGCATGAACGGCGAAAACGCCTGGCCAATCAGGTTTACAACTGGATCGTGCGGGCGCAGATGCACCGGATCATTCCGCATGCGGTCTACTGGCGGCCCGTCGTGGCCTCACGCCTGATCAAATACCTGCGACACATCGGGCACGGACCGGAAGACGGTGTGCGGCAGGTCTGTTTTGGTCACACGCACCGACCGCTGGAAGGCTATTGCCAGGGCGGGATGCTGTTCCACAATGGCGGAGCTCCGATTGGCCGGGCTCGTTATCGGATTGTGGAGATCGACGTCGAGACTCAGGACGCCGACTCGCTGCACCCAGACTGACGAGATTGGCAACTCGCGTCAGGCACGCCGGGCGAGCCCGACGGCGAACACTGACTAAAACTCGCCGACTGTCTCGCCGGTGGCCCGAGTGCCGATCGCTCGCCAGATGGCTCGATCGATGTTCTCGGTCACGACTCGGACCGCGCCATCCATCATCGCGGCATGGACGATCCCGGTGTGAAAGCTGCGGGACGTGATGGCGGCGTAGGTCGGAACGCCGGCGGTGCCGTTTCGCCCCTCCTGCCAGGAGTTAAAGTCACACTCGGGCAGCACGGTGGCCCCGTTCAGGCAGGGCGACTTGGTGTTCGGGCCGAAAACAGTCGTGAAGCCCGCATGGTGAACTCGCCCATCCGGCCATTCGGTGTGACCGGTGTCTTTGAAGTCTGGCGCCGAAGCCACAACGGTCGGCCAGGTGGTCAGGTCAGGCACGGCCGTGGAGGGCGGGCCTCCGTTGCGGCGATACGGGGTCCAGGCCTTCACCTCGGCAGCCAGCATCGTGGAACTGGTTCCGTCGGTATAGGCACCGAATCCAAAACTGGCGTTGGGAGCGACAGCTCCATCGCCGTACTGGCCATTCGTAGGATTGAACACGAACCACGATCCGTAGTTGAATCCATAGGTCGTGGGGAAGAGGAGGGCACGACCTCCACCGGGATCGCGGATACGGTCCGACTGTGGATCGCTGGGACAGGAATAGACCGGCACCTTCCTGCCGGAGATCGCCATCTGGTTGTCCCAGGCGATCGTGGGGTCGACCAGGTTCAGCAGATTCGCCTGATCCAGGTACGGCAGAATCCGGCCATGAATCGACCAGGCCCCGTTGTTTCCAGTGGCTGCGGAGTTCAGGCTGAGACAGACCGCCGGGGGAATCATCCGGAAGGTCGACTCGTAGTTGTGAATCGCCAGGGCGATCTGCTTGAGGTTGTTCTTGCACTGCGACCTGCGAGCCGCCTCGCGGGCCTGCTGGACCGCAGGCAGGAGCAGGGCAATCAGCACTGCGATGATCGCAATCACGACCAGCAGCTCGATGAGAGTGAATCCACGACGACGCATTGCAGATCCTGAGACAGAGTCCGTTAGGGGCAATCCCAGGTCACGCAACTCCCGTGCCGGGCAAAGAACTCAAAAAACAGCGAATCTTCCGCACCGGAAACAACTTACGATCGAACAAGAGGCGGTCAATTCACCACTGTGGCGGAAATTTCACCGTAGCATGGGCGTCTCGCCCATGGTGCAGGTCACGCACCATCTGAAGATACCCAGGTCACGGGCGGGACGCCCGTGCTACGAGGTTTTGCAATGGGCAGTTTGGGAAGAGTATTCGAATCCGGTTGAATCGATCGAACCTGCGGGAGCGGTTATGCCGATCTTACCGACGAGGGATTCGCTCGCTGGGGGATTCCCATTCCACCAGCTTCGCAGGAGATTTCGATGCGTCTGATGACTCGCCGTATGGCAGTTTGGGGAGTTCTGGGGCTGCTGACGGGAGCCGTTTCGGTCCTGGCAGGCGGCCCCGAGAACAAAGCCATCACCTGGCAGACCAACCTGAAGGCTGCTCACAAGCTCGCCCGTGAACAGAACAAGCCGATGCTGCTGGTCTTCGGGGCCGAGTGGTGCGGCTATTGCAAGAAGCTTGAGAAAACGACGCTCGAGAATCCCCAGCTCGCCAAGTACATCAACACGACCTTTGTCTCAGTCCACATTGATGTCGACGAGGAAGAGAAGATTGCACAGATCCTGGATGTGAAGTCTCTGCCCTGCACGATCGTGCTGAGTCCGGGGGCCGATCTGCTCGGCAAATTCGAGGGCTATATGCAGCCCGCCCCGATGTACCAGAAGCTGGACTCGGCCAACCAGCTGCACCGGGAAAGTCAGTCAACCGCCGGATTGGCTCGATAGTCTGGTCCGTAGTCCATGAAGTCGCAGCCAGCGGGGGGCCATTCGGCCTGCCTGGGGCTGCGCAGATTTCCGTTTTATCGACGAGATGCCTTAGACTCAGGGGATTCACCCGATCCTCCTGTTCCTGTTTTGCATGCATGGTCTCTGGGCGTTAACGCTTCGATCACTTCGCATTGATTCGAGATTGATCCGGTTTCACTGGCTGCGAGTCGGTGTGGCGGCATTTTCGTTCTTCGCATTGATCTCTCTGAACAGCTCGTTGTCGGAGACCGCTCCCGGGCGGATTCTGCTGCTCGCCATGCTCGGGATGAACCTGTACTTCGTCACCTGGGGTGGAGCCCTGCTATTCGCTCCCGTCATTGCGGAGGAGAAGGAGGCCGGGACTCTGGGGCTGCTGCGGATGACGGGGATCGGCCCAGCTGCGTTAATCCTGGGGAGCTTCCTGCCGAAGCTGATCCAGATCGGACTGGTACTGGTGGTGCAGTTTCCGATGTTCTGTCTGACCGTCACGCTGGGCGGGGTGGACTGGTCGCACGTCTGGGCAGCGGTCCTGGTGATTGCCACCCAGCTGGTCTTTGTGGCTTCGGGGAGCGTTCTGTCATCGGTCCTGTTTCGAACGAGCGGGCGAGCGATCGCGGGTGTCATTATCGCCAGTTTGCTCTGGTCCAATCTGTCCCGACCGGTCTTGGGAGCGATCGGCAACAATTGGTCACTGTTCTCGCTCTTTCACCATGTCCAGCTGATGCAGGCGAGTGGAGCCTCTTCGCAAGGAGTTGAACTCGCGGTGGCACTGCATCTGGCACTGTCCGTGGGATTCCTGCTGCTGGCCATTGGGCTGTTTGATCGCTTCAATCTTCATGAGATCTCCGGCGAACCGACTCAATCTCTGTGGCAGCGATGCCGGACATACTTCCGCAAACGGGCACTGGAGAGTTCGCAGAGGGCGACTGTCCCGGAGGGGTCATTCCCGGCCACTGAGCATTCATCCGGTGTCCGCTGGGGTCAGCGACCGGCAGTGGCTGTTTGGCAGAATTCGCTGGCGTGGAAGGATTTCACATTCCTGGGGGGCGGTCGCTTCGGATTCTGGTTGCGTTCGGGTGTGGCGATCGGGGGCGTACTGGCTGTCTGTACGATGTACGATACGCCGAGTTCCTGGATCGGGGAATCGATCCTGAATTATTCGCTCTGGGTGTTGGCGGCCGATCTGATTTACCTGACCGTGAATCTGTTTGGGGCCGAGGTCCGCATTCAGACCTGGGAGACGTTGCAGACCCTGCCTGTTCCTCTGGGGGCGATCTGCCGACAGAAAATCCTGGGAGCTGCCATCCACTTGATTCCCTGGGCCACCGCAGCTGCCATGGGAGCCGGGATGGCGGGGTTACCTGGAGAGTGGATAGGTGACTTCATCCAGCAACCGATCGCTTCGACTTCCGTGGCAATCCATCTGGTCAGCCAGATTGCCATCTGCTCGCTGACATTGACGCAGCTTTCGTTGCGATGGAATCCCTGGGTTGCGACTCTGGTGGCTGCAGCCGTTCACTTGGGGGTCTACTTTGCAGTGTTGATTTCGGCACTGATGACATTCGGGCTCTTTGGCCCCCCCGCACCTCCATGGAAGATCGTCGTGTTTAACCTGTTATGGTTCATCGGTGCGTTGGTCTATGCGTGGGTCAGTTTGTGGGCAATTCGCCGGCGCCTCGATCCCGGTGGGGTGGAGTGGTAGGTTTGGGGAGCGGGCATTCAGCACGTCGGGCGAGCCCGACGGCTAACGGTTATGAGTCATCGTCCTTCTCGGCCTCGCCGCTCAGGATGCGGGTATAGCTCTCGTACCGGAGCGCTGAGATCAGTCCTTGCGAGACCGCCGAGAGCACCGCGCAGCCGGTCTCGTGAGTGTGAGAGCAGTTCGGAAACTTGCAGTAAGCGACAAACGGGCGGAATTCCACGAAGTAGGCTTCAACCTCTTCGGCTTCGACCGCCCAGAGCTGGAACTGGCGGATTCCGGGGGTGTCGACGACCCAGCCTCCGCATTCCAAAGGGACCAGTTCCGCCACGCGGGTCGTGTGCCGCCCTTTGCCGGAGTCGTGGCTGACCGTCGCGGTCCGCAGCCCCAGACCCGGCTGGATGGCGTTCAGCAGAGATGACTTGCCGACACCGCTCTGACCAGTGAGTACGGTCGCCTTGCCACGCAGCAGACCACGTAGCCGCTCGATGCCGATGCCGGTGGTGGCACTTGTCAGAATGACTTCGCACCCCAGCCGGGCGTATTGGCCGATCAGTGGCTGCAGGTGAGCGGGCTGGATCGTGTCGGCCTTGTTGATGCAGACGATCCCTTTGGCGCCTCCGACTTCACAGCTGACCAAAAAGCGGTCGATCAGAGCAGGCTTGAGCGGCGGGTCCGAGGCCGAAGCCACGATCGCAGCCTGGTCAATGTTCGACACGATGATATGAGCCGAGCGAGCCACTCCGCGGGAGAGGGTCGAATGTCGCGGTTCAATCCGCTCAATGACACCGGTCTGGCCGTCCCCAGGGCGGAACACGACGCGGTCACCCGCCGCGATCAAGTTCCGGGACTCGCGTTCCAGCGTCCGCATGACGCGGCGGACGGAGCAGTCAAAGGTGCGGCCATCCTCGGTCTGGACGCAGCTGTGGTTGGCTCCGACCGTCCAGAGCACCCGACCAGTGAGGCATTCGGCCTCCTGAGTCTCGCGCCGAGCCGAATCCGCTCCATCGACAATCAGGGTGCGATGCCGCGTTAACTCGCCCTTGCCCGAGAGCCGCTCGTCGCTGGCGAGATCGGCCAGATCCTCGACATCGTGCCGCGTCAGGTCGACCTGACGGGTCCGGTGGCCTCGATTCTTGCGAAACTGGACGCGGATTTTTCGGCTACGATCGTCGGGCAATGTTATTCATCTCCCGTCAGCCAGCGCGTGGCTTCATCCTCTTCGAGGGAGAATTTCTGTGCCGATGGTTTGCTGGGAGGAGCCGATCGGCGGGCCTGCCGGGCATCGTCGCGGCGTTTCTCCAGACCGGCCTTCTCCAGCAGACTCATCTGGAAGGGATCTTCTTCTTCCTGCGGAGGCGCCGCTGCTCCCGGCGCGAAGTTGATCGTAAACTGATGCTTGGCGACCGAAATCATGTCGCCGGGCTGCAGGAATTTGGAGTCGAGACGCTCGCCATTGACCTTGATCCCGTTGCTGCTGCCCAGGTCGCGGATCTGCCAAAATCCGTTGATAAATGCCAGCTCACAGTGCTGCGAGGAGACATTGGGGAAATCGAGAACGATATCGCAGCTGCTTCTTCGTCCGATCAAAAGCTGCGACTTGAGGAGGGGAATGGGATCCCCTCCACCCACAGGGACCAATTGGCCCAGCATGCTTGTCTTCCTTGAGGGTGATTCACTGGCGGCGATGTTTGTCAGGGATCGGCGCGGCGGCCCGGTCACTTCGCCCGAGAGAATGAACAATATCCCGCTGGAAAATTGAAGTCAAACAGCGAATTCGAGAGAAGGGCCGTGGGGAATGGGGAATGGGCAGTGTCGGCTTGGGGTGTTTCTTGCAAGGCATCCTGAACGCACGATCTGACCAAAGGCCAACTGTCTGGGCGAATTCCCACTGTCCACTGCCCACTGCCCGATCAATCAACTTGAGCGTGGGCGCGTTGACGCACGGTTCGGTTTGGCCCCACAATGTGGATCAGTGATTCCGCCTCCTGTGAGTTCCGGCATGCCTCTGTCTCGAATTTGGCTTCTGTCGTGCTGCCTGTTGCTGACCAGCTGCGGTACGGACCAGTATGAAGCGCGCCTCAAGGAGACGAATGCCTACTTCGAGTACCGGCAGTCGCTCGACAAAGTTCTGCAGAGTGCGCCGTGGGCAGGTCCGAATACGATCACAATGCGGATTCCGCATGGATTCAAGCTATTGAGTCCGCCCCCGGTTCCTAAGGAAGGCGAGCCCGCCCAGCCGGATACGCGACAGCCAGCCTACATGGGGATGGAACTTCCGGGACTGGTCGCCGCGTGGCAGGGAGATTTCCCTTGCGACAACGGGAACCTGCCGGCTTTCCTTTACGTCTGCAGCAATCATCAGATGTTCAACGCCTCTCCGATCGAAGGAGAACGCCCGCCCGAGCCGGAGTTGTTCCTGACGGAGTTTGAGAATCTGGTGTCGGCCACCATGCAGGTCCAGCTGCCGCCGGGGGAATCTCCCCAGGTCGGAGACAATGTTCGCTACCGGGAAGTCTGTCCCCGCGAACCGAAATACGCTCTGTCGAAGCACTTTACCGGCGTCACCTTTGTGCCGCCCGGCGTGCTGCCGCAAGTGGGGATCGCCCTCAAAGGCCAGTACTACGGCCACTACAACGGCAAGATCCATGTTGCGGTACTCGCGATCTACCCCGCGACGATCCGCGAACGGATGGAAGACAAGCTGCGGACCGCGCTGGAAACGTTTAGTGTGTCGGCGAACGTGCCGCAGGCCGCTCGTCCCAATGTGCCGGGGGCTCCGGGGGCCAATCAGCAGCGTCCCGCCGGGTTCTAGCCATCAGCTTTCAGCCATCAGCGATCAGCCAGAACAGTTCTGCGGTGCTCGTTGTCTCTTCCCATCAATACTCTGCCCCAGTCCCAATCCATGCTTCAACTTTTGCCCGCCATCGACCTCCGTGGTGGCCGCTGTGTGCGTTTGCGTCAAGGTGACTATGCCCAGGAGACCGTCTTCGGCGACGATCCGGTCACGATGGCTCGCCGCTGGGAAGCCGAAGGCGGCGATATTCTGCATCTGGTCGATCTCGACGGGGCCAAGGCCGGGAAGCCGGTCAATCTGGACGCGATCCGCGGGATCGTGAAGGCCCTGCAGATTCCGGTCGAGCTGGGCGGAGGTCTGCGGGATGACCAGTCGATTGAGTTGATGCTCGACGAGATCGGTGTCACCCGCGTGATCATCGGGACCCAGGCTCTGAAGCAGCCGGAGTGGTTCCGCCGGATGGTCGAGAAATACCCGCACCGTATCGCTCTGGGGCTCGATGCCCGCGACTCAATGGTGGCGACTGCTGGATGGCTGGATGTTTCCAAGACCCCCGCGATCGACCTGGCTCGACAGTATCAAGGCCTGCCACTGGCCGCCTTGATCTATACCAACATCGCCAACGACGGAATGATGCAGGGAGTCGATCGCCGCACCATCGACGACATGCTGGCCCTGGCCCAGCTCGGCTTCCCGATCATCGCATCGGGCGGAGTGACGACGATCAAGGACATCGAAGCCCTGGCCCACGAACACGCGTCTCAGCCGAATCTGGCCGGGGCCATCATCGGACGAGCCCTTTACGAGGGGACACTGTCGCTGGCGGAGTCCCGTCGAGCGATCTAAGTGGACCCTGTCTGAGCACGTCGGGCGAGCCCGACGGCGAACAGATTGCATTACTTCACGAACCGGACACTCTGCACCAGTTCCAGATCGCGGTCCGCCAGCTGTTCGACCAGCTGGGGCTCGATCGCGAACACAAAAGACAGCTGTTCTCCCGTGGGGGCGGTGACGATGTAGTAGTTCCACTGCATCGGGACCTCGACAGCTTCTTTGTCTTTCACGAGCGAGTTCTGGCCTTCGGCGATCACGCGATGGATGATTCTTCCGTCTTCGGAGGGAATCTGCTCCCGCTTGCGCATCGCTTTGAAGCGTTTGCCCAGAGAGGTCTGGATGTCGGCTTCGAACTGGTCGAGCGGGGCGGTCTTTCCAGGAGCCGCTGACGGAATGCGGGCCACGTTGCACTGGCACAGCAAGCTGCCACTCTCCATCAGCCGAAAGATCACTACCTGGCTGGTGCCTTCCAGGACAGCCTGAAACAGATGCCAGTTGCGACCGTGGACCATCTGGACCTTCCAGGGCTCAGCATCGAACACGAGCGACTCGGTGCCGGTCGGAGGGCTGATCGGAGTGGCTTCGATCAGGGCGCTGGTCAGTTTTCCAGGAGCGGACGCCAGTTCGCGGGTCACCACTGACTCGACCTTGGCGTCGATGCCGGGGCTGACGGTTCCGATGTTGGCCTTCACCGTGTAGTTCACATGGGCCGAGTTGATCAGCTTCTGCTCGACCTGAAAGGTCAGCTCGCCGGTCATTTGAACATCGGTGTTCGCGCCGTAGCGCTGGCCGAGCACGCTCCCCGTGAATGAGATCTTGGCGACGCTCCCTTCGAGCGAGACCAGCTCGCAGTTCATCTCCTGCTTTTGCACAGCGTCCACGCCAGCCAGCATCTGCACCGCCCAGTCGGTCGGCTTCCACTTGGCCCCGGTCTCGACTTCCTCGCTGGGGAGCAGAGCCGTCAGAGCCAACGGGTCGCCGGGAAGCTCCAGCAGATCGAGCGTCTCCCGCGACAGCATGGCGGTGGGGCAATAGCTGTGAACCCCGGTCAGGTCGCCAGCTGAGACGGCGATCCGCTGACTCGCAGGCAGAACGATCTGGGTATCGCGACCGGAAATACTGTTCGTGAGCTGGGCGGTCTCGAACTCGCGAATCGCCCGCAGCGCTGCGGCATCGCGCCCCCCCGGTGGCAACCGGCGTTCGCGAAAGCGGTAACGGGCATTCGCCGTCAGTGGATGCTTCTGGCTCTTCGTGGCACTGCCCGCCGTGAAAACCGATCCAGTGGTCGTGACCGAGACGCTGACCTGGACGGTCCGCTCGCTCGACTCCGGCTCCTGCAATAGCACCGCCGCGGGGATAACCGCAGGGAAGAGTGCGACCGCCAGGAGAGTCCAAACGCTCAGGGAAATCCGTGTCGACATCGACGATCCTTCGTCAGATGAGAAGTGAACTGGCGGGAATTTACCAATGTCGGGCGGGACTGCAAACGGCGATCTGGAAGGAAGAGGGGAGTGGGGAGTGGGGAGTGGCCGCATCGCAAACGCCAGAGACTCAAAACGTTTTTCCCCCTCTCCCCCATGACCGATGGGATCGCACGGGTAAAACCATTGTGGGGGAGAGGGTTGGGGTGAGGGGGAAATTGTCTAGCCCCTCACCCCGGCCCTCTCCCCAAATCCCGATCTCTTCGCGTCCCCAATTCTTCGTTGGGGAGAGGGAGAAAGCATCAGAATCACGAACAATTTCGATGCCCCCACTGCCCATTCCCCACTGCCCTCCTGATAAAGATCTTGCCCGTTTCTCTCCTTCAGACATAAACTCCGTCCCCAAATTCGCAGGAAACGGAGCTCCGCGATGACAAACTTCAGGTCACGGATGACGCTGGGCTGCATTGCAGTTCTGAGTCTGTGCGTCGTCGCTTATGCGCAAGGTCGCCTCAAGCCGCTGGTTCCGCTTCCGCAAGCGACTCCGCTGGCCCCCGACAAGCCGGTTCAGCCATTGCCGCCTGCCGCTGGCAAAGCCGAGGAGACCCGCGAGGGGTGCATTGTCCTCCGCGACGGAACCGTTCGCACAGGAAAGATCGTCGAGCTGGCGGCCGGGTATCAGATCGCCACGCAGAAAGGGACATTCGTCTTCAACTACGACCAGATTCGAGTTGTGGCCGATTCACTTCCCGAGGCGTATCAGCAGATTCGCGATTCCTACGAGCGACCGACGGCGGCGGCGCACTTAGACCTGGGCCGGTGGTGCGCGAAGAACGGGCTGATGGAAGAGGCGCTGATTGAGGCTGAGGATGCCCTCGTTCTCGAACCGCAGCGTAAGGAAGCTGTGGAACTGCTCCGTCAGGCCGAAGTCGCCTTGAATCTGGCCCCAGTCAACGAGCCCCCTCCGGCGGATCGCGTCCCGGTCCCGGTGACGATGGTCTCATCTGAAGCCCAAGCCGAGTTCATCCGGCGGATTCAGCCATTGGCGCTAAACCGCTGCGGCAACGGAAACTGCCACGGCTCCGGCTCGACCAGTGAACTGAAGCTGGCCGCTGTGCGGACTGGCTCGAGTCCCCAAAAGGTCCGTTCTGAACAGAACCTTCAAGCGATTCTGAAGTACATCGACGGAGCCTATCCGTCCGACAGCCGGCTGCTGGTGGTGCCCCGGACGGCGGATGGAGTCCACGATGGCCTGTTTACCGGGAATCGTGGCACGGATCAGTACAAGACCCTCCTGGCCTGGGTCGAGAGAGTGGCTCAGGAACATGGGCAGGTGGCCGCCCGCCCGCGCCGGCGGGAAGTTGCCGACTGGCGCGAAGGCCCCCGCTTGACGGTTCGCCCGCGACCGAAGACTGCTCCCGCCGAAGAGCCCCTGGAAGTCGAGGCCCCCGCCGAAATCGAAACCACTGCGGCCGAGGTCGTGTCCCATGAACCAGATGAGCAACGCTCTGGGTTGCGTTCCGAGACGGTCCAGCGACTCCTGAAGAATCAGGAGCCGGACGCCTTCGATCCCGAGGAATTCAATCGCCTGGTCCACGGAACTCGTGGGAGCTCCCCGGAGCCGGCGTTGCCCGAGTAGCGGTGATCTCCGCGGTCTGCCTAGAGCGTATTCAGAATTGGTCTTCATTTGAGGACTCGGAAAGAAGGGGAGACTGGAACACTAATCCTCACTAATAACCACTAATCCAGAGAAAGAGCGTGACCATGGGTGTAGGAGGGGATTTCGGTTTCTACGGAAACTCGAAGTGCCTGCTCATCGACCCCGGATGGGGTCAGAGAGAATAGCCGGTGGTTGAGCGGTCGCGAAACCACCGGACAAGGGGGCGATGGCGGCTGGCATCCCGGACGGGATGCGAGAACGCTCCGACGAGTTGTCTCTCTCCCATCCCTCCGGGATGGATTGGCAAGCGAATCGTGACCGGTGGACTCGCTGCGCTCGGCCACCGGCTATGATCTCTCATCCCTTTGGGATGAACAGCAGTTATGCGTTGCCTGTCAGATCCCCGAACTTCACAATCAAAAATTACTACACCCCGTGACCATCATGGATTCGGTTTAGTGTTGATCAGTAGAGATTAGCGTTCCGTTCTCCTGACTGAAGACGAAATTCGAACCTGCCCTGGATCGACGCGGCGGGCGGTTTAATTGCGTAACAGGACCGGCTCGCACCAGATCACGTGATCTCCGATGTCGAAATTGTCTCCGAAATCGACTTCCAGCTGCAGCACCTGAACTCCGCTCAGATCCAGGTTCAGCTCCTCCGGTTTGCCAGTATCCGTCAGTTTGAGTTTCTCAAACAGCACCCGGCCATCGCCCAGGACTCGAACCGTCGCGTTCCCCAAGTCTCCCGTGTCCTCCTGGAATCCGAGTTTCGTGCCCAGGTGGCTGTATTGACCGGCAAGTTGATAGGTCAGCATCGAACGAGAGTGCATCGCCAGGCCATGAGAATAGGACGTCGAACCGATCCGCAGGGGTTCTCCCGTCAATGACTTGTTGACCTGATAGTTCCAGTGCCGGTCGAAGTACGGAGTCTCTTCGACAGCCGATGGTTTGAGGTCCGCCAGACGTACGATGCGCCCATGGGCGAATTCGATCTGCTGCACGATCGTGCGAGGAAACTCCAGTTCGTTTCCCTGGAGCGTCATCAGCTTCAGCATCCGCGTTGTTAACTCGACGAGACGGCCCGCGAAGACTCGCTCACCCGGAAGTATGACGCGGCACGTGTCTTCTGGCAGGGCGACCGACTCGGAATCGCGAAATACGATCCCCACGATCTTCTCCCGTGAGATCTTGCGGACCTCCCCTTGATGAAGCAGATGCAGGCTCCCTTCGATCAGTCCGCGAATCTCCCCGGTGACATGCTGGACTCCGGAGGAACTTTGAACGTAGATGTTGTCCTGGGAGAGATCTTCGCCGAGACGATTCACGCTGAGCGTTCCCGTGGCGACGGGTTTTGTCCAGGCTTCCAGAAGCGCGGTGGTCGGCACCTTGAGTCGGTTGGCGGACGACAGGTGGGTGTTGAGCACGAACTCGCCGGACTCCCACTTCTCGACGGTCCCACTCAGGACCGATCCTCCGCGAAGCTTCCATTCGAAGTCATCACCTCGAAAGAATCGGGGGCGTGGCTCATCTTGTGGCGTCCTCGTCCAGATTCCGCCGTGATCCCAGTGGCACTTCCCGTCCATCTGCG
The DNA here is from genome assembly GCA_044337025.1 of Planctomycetaceae bacterium. Taxonomy (GTDB): domain Bacteria; phylum Planctomycetota; class Planctomycetia; order Planctomycetales; family Planctomycetaceae; genus TH-plancto1. The sequence goes on along the minus strand of JBIIOI010000009.1, from coordinate 42,025 downwards.
TGCAGGTCCATCCACTGATTCGAGTTCCCGCCGGGCACCCGACACGAGCGGCGTCGACTTCCAGCCGCACCCATTTTCCCACCGGGGGGAGATCACCGATCCGGCGATGCCCTTCATTGTCGCCCGAACCCCATGTGATCAGATCCGGTCCCCAGTAGGCGCGATGGTTCCAGCTCAGGCCATCACTCCATTGAAGCATCAGACATTTCGGCGGGTTCTCCGGGTCGAGGTACGCCATCACAAAGAACTTGTCTCCCTCGCCGACTCGTAGCGGGTACTGCGCGCTATCGAAGACATCCTGAATGACTCCGGTCCCAATGCGGGTCGTCGCCTTGGTCCCCGAAAAGACGGGCTGTTTCTCATTGAAATTCCAGTTCTCCCAGGGCCTGGCATCCGGGAAATCGTCTTCAAACCAGACGAAGTCATGGGGTTCACTGAGCAAAGGGAGCGTCCAGGGAGGCGGGCGTCTCACGTAGCTTTCCATCGTGGCGACATCGCCCGGTTCGATCTCTTCTCCGGTGGAAGGAATCTTGAACTCGAACTGATCTGCAGTTGCGTTGGGCGTCACTCGCGCCCAGAGAAGTTTCCAGTTCTCGTCAAACAACAGAACTCGGAATCCATTGAGTCGACTCTGCAGGTTCTGGTCGGTTCGATTCAGCACGACAATTGATGTTGGCGTCACTGAGCTCCGCAGATCCAGTTCCAGCCAGGGATCTACCAAGTCGGCTGTGTGATTCGTCGTCTCCAGATTCTGGTCAATGGCCCGTTCTGGAGGATAGGTCGCGGAATCTTGCCAGACGAAGGTTGAACTCTGGCGGGCCTGGCCCGCCGGAGCGACATTCTTGTCCCCCACGAAAACCTGCAGCTCCCGAACATGCAGATACTTGTCTTTACCCGGCAGCTCAAGTCGAACGTACCGAACCTCCAGCGGCCCCTTGGGGCGACTCGGCCCAAATCTCGCTTGATGAATGTCTCGTAACGGAACCGAGCGTTCCGGTGCATCCAGGGGTTCAAACCGCAGTCCCGAAGTCTCGATGCCGGTCACCTGACCGCGAATCGATTCCCCCGTGACGAGCTTCAGTTCGTCCGAGCGGAGAGAACTCTCCAGGCCGCTGAGCCAGCCGAACAGAGCCAGCACGCACAGGACTGCAGATTGTTTCGGTCGTATTAACATGAGCAAGCTCCGTGGACTCACGCCTGCGGGCAGAATTCATGGACTATAGCCAGTTTCGAAAGTTGTATGCCACACAAATGCGAAAGACCCGGACTCCTGAAAGGAAGCCGGGTCTTCGTGGTTCGACGAATTCCGTCAGCAGTGACTACACACCGGAGAACGGGTGCTTGGCTGCATCCTTCTTCGCCAGCATTTCGCTCGCGCTGGGCTCGTGCTTCATGGCCCGGGCGATTGCCAGCTTGGTGGCATCGTAGTTGTACTGGAAGATCTTCTTGTCGTCTTCGGCCTGCCAGTGAATGAACACGCCGCAAACGATGCAGAGCTTGTCGCCCTGATCCTTCGGAATGATCCCTTCTTCGACGCTGTCAGCCACAGCCTTGGCGACTGCGTACTGTGCGGGTCCGAACATCTGGACAGCCTGCTTGGCTCCCTTGATGGTGACCTTGGTGATCATGACCGTGGCTGGCTTCACAGCCAGGTTTGGGGTCAGCACAGCCAGCAGGTTCGAGTGACCGTGAGACTGGTTGGCCAGGGCGTTGGCAAAGGCCACGCCGACAGGACCGCTCTTGTCACCGATCAGCAGATCGATGTGAGCAATTTCGTTACCATCGCCGCACAGGGCTTCACCGACGTGGAATGACATAGCTGGAGACTCCTCGGGTTCACTGGACACGGATCAGACCCCAGCGCCTCCTTCCATCGGGACGCGGTACAGACCCATCAACTAGCGGTTTGATATCACGAAGGGCAGCAAAATGCCAGCGAGCAGACTCATTCTTCAACTGTCCTCAACCTGACAGATGCAAAAAGCCCACCGGTTGCATCCGGTGGGCTTGAGCGTTCAGCGTGACAGCCCCGTTTAGCGAGCCTGGATCGAGACCCAACCATCGCGGGCATCGATTCCGACGATCGACATGTTGACCGTCTTCCCCTCGATCGTACGAGTGAAGTCAGCCTTCATGGTCTTGTTGGGAATCGCCCGCTGGATATTCTGGATCATGATGCGGGCCCGGGTGACCTGCAGTCCGACGTTGTCCGGAGTGCTGATCGGCTTGACGCCGACATTGCCGCGCTCCAGCAGCACCTGATTACCCTCGACCTTGAAGGTGAGTGGGACGCTGATGATCTGAACCGGAATTTCATCGCCGTTCTCAGGCTTCAGGCCAGCACGCATCACGATCTTGACCTGACCGCCTTCGGCCTGGAAGCGGATCGGATCGACCGCGTCGAAGACCAGCGTATTGTCGACCGGCTTCTCCCCTTCAGGCACGACGGGGTCTTCGATGTCGACTTCCTTGCCCAGCAGCTTGGACATCCGCTCTTCGATCAACTTGCGAAGCTCGGATTCCTTCATCGTCTTGCCAGCCAGCTCGAACCGATCCGCGAAGTTACTGAGCAGGCTTTCGTGGACCTGGATCAGGATTCCATCGGTGGGGATCGAGATGGTGGGAGCGGGGTTGGCTCCACCGAGTTCGTCGATATCCATCAGGCGGGTGCGGATCAGCGCCTCGGAGTCGGTGCTGCTCCAGCTCATCGTGTCGGGATACATGCCCTGCTCACGCAGAGGCCCCCACACGCGGGTTTCCAGCTCCAGATTGGCCTTGTCAAACTTCGTCTGGGCTTCGCTGTCCAGACGTGGTCCAACTTCTTCGCGAATCTGCTGGGCGGTGTAGGCGTTCGCCTCGCCCGATTTGCTCTGGGCAATGTCGAGAGCGATCCCGTCTGCGATACGACCGATGATGGGGAAGCCGCTGTGCTTCGTCTTGGCCCCGTAGACGTGGGTATTGGCGTTGGCCCCCACGGTCGCAGGCGACGACGAGACTCCGGTACCGTTGAGGAACACGTCCTTCTCGGCCCGGAAGTAGTGATTACCGGTCGCGAAGACGGTTGCCTGGCTGGTATACCCGGTCGTGTTGGCCTGCACGGTGCCATCGACGACCAGGGCAATGCGGGCCGAATCACTGCTGGGCCGCAAGTCCACGGTGACGTTCGAGTTCGTACACTGCTGGCCGTTGATCCGGGCCCCCATCACGCACTGGTTGATCCACGACGCTTCGCTCTTGTGGTCACCCATGATCCGCCGCAGCAGACCTTCCGACGCAGCCACACGCAGGTTGTAGTTGTAGTAATGCGCCCGCATCAGTTCGGACAGACGAGCCCCGCCATCAGGGGCATAGGCCTTGAGTTCGTTGTAGGCGACGCGGGCGTTGTTCGCTCCAACCGTCGACCCATTGGTCTCGTACTCTTCCAGCCCGCCGAGCAGGTGGCCAGCCAGTTCGCGAACCTTGGCCTTCGCGTCCACCGGGGGAGCGGTGATCGCACTCGAAACGCCCTGGATCGCATCGTTCAACCGAGCGATGGCCGGACGAGCGGCGAACTGCTTCTGAGCCTCGGTCCACTCGGGAGTCGGGGTCAGCCGGGCTGTGACCTTGCTGATGGCCTCCACGGTCGAGGGAGACTTATCGAGCGCACCCGCGGAACTCGAAAGAGCTTCCAATTCGAGGTACGGCTTCCAGAGGTCACCGCCTTGGAACGAATTCAGATCCGACTGCACGCTGGCAATCGCCGAACTCAAATTGCCATAGGCACTCTGCAGCTTCCGCTGTTCGGCGGCCTGGGGATCGGCTTCCAGAATGTCCAGAATCGCTGTGGCGAACTCGACCCGGCGGACCAGACGTCCCTGCAGATCGGACAGCGGGCCATGCAGCTGGCGATAGGCACTGTCGTTCAGTGCGGTGTTCATCACGTCAGCGCGGGACTGCAGCTGCGAGAGCAGCTCTCTCTGGGCCGCAACGTCGAGGGCTTCATCAGAGTAAAGCTTGTCAACGAGTTCAACGGTTTCCGTGGACCAAGTCTCCCACTTGCCGTCGAGCAGCTCGAATTCCCGATCAGTCAGCCCGGCCGGGGCTTTGGAAGGAATCAACCCACGCAGTCCGACCTGAGAGGCCTGATCCTCCAAGGCCCAGGAGGAAGCGGTTGCCAAGAACAGGCAGGCTGCGCCTCCGCGAAACCACCGACCGACAGTTGTGCGTGTGTTTGTTCGTGCCATGAACCCAATCTCCGTGTGAGGTCCCTGTTCGGGTCACCTCGAATGGCTTGCGCTTTGTATCGCCTGCCCAAGCCGGAAAACCTGCGACCCACCGATCCAGTTCGAGGAGTTACCCTCGACCGGCACAATCCGGGTATCACACCCGAACCTGTCCGCAAGTTGCGATTTGCGATGTCATCCTACGGAAACGGCGCAGACTATTCAAACTCCGCAATCGTCAAAAACGATTTGATCGGAATTTCGGGATTCGTTCGGAGTTGGTGATCAGGCGGACAAGTTCTTCCATTTCGACCTATCCAGCGTCATACTTTTCGAACACTCTCGGAGGGTACCAAGCATGCCAACCATTCAGGAACTTGGAATCGATAGTCTGAACGTCCAAGATCGCCTCCGTCTGATTGGAGAGATCTGGGAATCGTTGTCATTGGATTCCGAGCCGGTTCCCGAAAGTCATCGGCGAGAGTTGGACCGCCGGCTCGATGCCTCTGAAGCTGCCGTGAAGCGGGATGAGTGGGAAGTCGTCCAGCAGCGATTGCGTAACGAAAAATGACACCTCGCCTCTTGATCCGTCAGGAAGCCGAAGAGGATTTGGTGGGCGCTCGCGATTGGTACGAGAGTTTCGCGATCATGCAGGTTCGCGCTGCAGGTGTTGACGAGACTATGAGCTCGCCCCACCTGCGGTCCACTCGCTCGCAGAGAGACCTCTGACACTCGTCATGAGAGCGTTTCCGGGGCGTCGCCAGCTCCTCGGCGATAGGACCAGAAAACAAAAAAACGCCAGCGAGGTCGACAAGCGACCCCGCCGGCGCGGCGATGTTTGCATATTCCCGAAGGAACCTACTTGGCTTCTGTTCCCTGAACTCGGCCCACTACGGTCGGGCCGGAAATCTGGAAGTGTCCGTAAAGGGTCTCTCCATCCCGGAGGATGTAGAACTTGAGCGGGTTCGCGGACTTCACATCCTGCTGATTCAGCACGTAGTCCACATCTTCCTGCTTGGCGGTTTCCCACACATGCAGGCCGACGAGGACGTCACCGTTCCGAATTCCGTTCGACTCCGCAGGGCTGGTCCCCCGGACTTCGGTCACCAGCAGGCCGCCGCGGTAATGCTGATTGGCGAGCGTCTTGACTCCGTTGGGAATCGGCGTCAAACGCATTCCCAGCATCTCCCACGACTTGTCAGTGGCGGGGACAGCCACGTTGGCATTGGGGGTCTTAATTCCAGCTGCAGGCTGAGCCGGAGCCGGTTTGGCGACGGCGTACGGCTGCTGAGGCAGACGGCTTCCACGGGGATTCATGACCAGCGACAGCGATGCCGTCTTGACCTCATCCGACTGGCGGAAGGTCAGGTCGAGCTTCTCTCCGATGGAACGTCCGAGCAGAGTTCGCTCCAGGTCGGCGGCATCGACGATCGAGGTCGAGCCGAACTTTTCGATCACGTCGCCCGGTTTGACTCCCGCGAGTTCCGCCGGCGAGTTCGGAGCAACCGAGCGGACGATCAGCTTGCGGTCCGTCCCCTTCTTGTGGTCAATCGTGCTCAGGCCGTGGAACACATCGGGGTTCTTCTGGCTCATCAGCTTGGCGATTTCCAGCCGGGCATCATCGATCGGAATCGCAAATCCGATCTTCTGAGCACCCGCACGAATCGCCACGTTGATCGCGATCACATCCCCATCGGCGTTGACCAGCGGGCCGCCGCTGTTGCCAGGATTGATCGCTGCATCGGTCTGAATCAAGTTCTTGTACGACTGTTCTTCGTTCAGTTCGACATCGCGACCGATGGCGCTGACGATCCCCTTGGTGATCGTATGCTTCCAGCCAAAGGCGTTACCCACAGCCAGGACATCTTCACCGAGCATCAGGTCGGATGAGGTGCCCAGCGGCATCACGGGCAAGGCGGCGGGCGTTTCGATCTTGATGATCGCCAAGTCCGTCATCTTGTCGGAATTGAAGACGCGAGCCTGATAGCTCGCGCCGTCTTCCATGGTGACCTGGATCGACTGCACGCCATCAATCACGTGGTGATTGGTAACGATGTAGCCTCGCTCGTCGATGATGATTCCCGTCCCCATCCCGTTGATCTTGGGACGTCCGGACTGGAACAACACGCTCGCGGGGGCTGGCTGCTTTTCGGTATGAATGTCCACAGTGGACTTCATGATCCGTTCGAGCGCCGTAGTCTGAGCCGTCCTCCGCAGCGATGGCAGCGGAGTGGCTTCGTCGGCGGGCAGCATCGCTCCTCCGAAGAGGGCGACACACAACCCAACACGCATCATGAACTTTGTCATCTGCGGACCTGTCCGGGACGGGGCTCTGGGGTCTCGTCGAGAGTTGGCAGAATCCTTCAGCCATGCGGAGTTAGTCCGTTCACTCCACCGCTGGGTTGATCGGTCCCGGTCTTCGGAGCGCTTGAAGGCGAGCCCCGACCCATGAATTCCTTACCCAATCGGACTTTGTCAGGATGGGCAACCTGTGCATTGCCGGTCCATGGGATTCTCCGATGGACGTGAGAATCCCATGGCATTTCCTCATGCATAACGAGTGCCGCAGGCAGCGGATCACGCTGGCCAGGTTCAGGCAGGAATCGATGATTCCACCGAAGAGCCTGTCACTGACTGGACTTAGCAGGATCTGTCCGACCAGAGTCGAGCCACACTGCGAAATCGATCACTCGACGCCGATGAAATTCCGGCGGTCGACTTCACCCAAAGTTTGCAGATCTCACACGGGGGCCGTCCTGCCGTTTCCGCCGCTGGGCTCGGGCGACGGATGGATGTGTGCCGACTAGAATCTGGAGGAAACCCATGTTCTTCCTCAAGTCCGCCCCATGCCAGCTCTGCGACAGCTTGAACTGACCGACCAGCCCGTGAAATATGCGGAGCTGGTCGAGAACATGCGGACTCATTCAGCGGGTGCCGTGGTGCTGTTTCTGGGAACGGTCCGCGAACTGACGGCGGGCAAACAGACCGCATCACTCGACTATGAAGCCTATCCCGAAATGGCGATCCGCCAACTCCATGGTCTTGTCGACGAAGCGGAAACTCGCTGGCCGCTCCAGAAAGTCGGCGTGATCCACCGGCTGGGGCACTTGGAGCTGGGTGACATTGCGGTGGCTGTGGCTGTCAGCTGTCCGCATCGACGAGAGGCCTTCGAGTCGGGGCAGTGGATCATGGACCGGATCAAGGAGGTCGTCCCGATCTGGAAGAAGGAGAACTGGGCCGATGGTTCGACCGAGTGGGTTCATCCCGGCTCGGCCCCCTGACCCGCCACTCGCTGGGAAGCCGCAGCCCGCTCCGATAGAAACCAGCAGTGCGGCTTCTGTTCCTCCGAGACACATTGATGTCATCTGCTCCGAGACCCCTGCTGACTGACCGGACATTCTGGGGGCTGCTGCTGACTCAATTTCTGGGGGCGTTCAACGACAACGTCTTCAAGTTTCTGGTCATGTTCCTCTGCACAGACCGCAAGCGGCTGAACCCGCTCGACGACTGGCAGGGGATCGCCCTCGTGGCGTTCGCCTCGCCATTCGTGCTGTTCTCCGGGATCAGCGGCTTCACGGGAGATCGGTTTAGCAAGAGTAAGATCATCCAGCTCTGCAAGGTTCTGGAGATCGCCATCATGGGGATCGGGCTGCTCGTGTTCTGGCTGGTCGAGCCCTCCAAGCTCCAGCTGGCACTGCTGCTCGGAGTCCTGTTCCTGATGGGGATGCACAGTACTTTGTTTGGCCCGGCGAAGTACGGCATCCTGCCCGAGTTGTATCCGCGAGATCGACTGCCGGTGATTAACGGCTGGTTCCTGATGACGACTTTCATTGCGATCATCGGAGGGGTCGCCGCCGCTGGAATGCTCAAAGATGCCCTGCCCAACTTGATCTCGGTGCAGTGGATCTGCGTCGCGATCGCGATTGTCGGGACGCTGACGTCTCTTCTGGTACAGCGGCTTCCTGCGGCTGACGCGAATCTCAAGTTCAGCCCCACTGCTCTATTCATTGACCCGGAGACACGCGGCGCGCTGAAACTGTTTCCGTCACTCAAGACCGCGCTGATCTACAGCTCAGTCTTCTGGTTCGTGGGAGGAGTGTTCCAGCCAGCTGTGAATGCCGTTGGAACGACTCAGTTCGGTCTCTCCGATTCTGCGACCGGTCGGTTTGCAGCCACAACCGCGATCGGAATCGCTATCGGCAGCGCACTGGCGGGCAAGATCTCCCGCTCCCGGTTCCGCGCTGGACTGGTCCGCGGTGCGGCTTTCGGATTGATGATCTGCCTGGCCGTGCTGGGGATTCCGGGTGGTCAGACAGTGAACAGCTCCGATGTGATCGTGCGAATGCCGCTGGTCAATCTGACTGCGGCGGGTGCGTTGCTGACGGTCGCGGGACTGTTCGCGGGACTCTACGCGGTGCCACTGCAGGTCTACTTACAGGCCATGGCCCCCGAGCATCTGAAGGGCCGCATGATCGGCGCCATGAATCTGATCAACTGGATCGGGATCGTGATCTCGGGCGTGTTCTATGAGTTGGGGACGATCCTGCTGGTCAAATTAGGTCTCGGGACCAATGTGATCTTTGGCGGCATCGCAGTCGTGATTCTGGTGGCGGCAGTGACGTTCCCGATGCAAGATCAGTCGTTGTCGTCGGAGGCCAGCTGAGCGCGACATGTCCTCTCCCGAGTCCACCCGTGAGCCGTTGGCGAAGCCTCCACTTCGAGTGGCTTTATGCATCACGGAACTCGACCCCGGCGGTGCCGAGAAGGCCTTGTTCGAGATCGTCACGCGACTCGATCGATCGCTGTGGTTGCCCAAGGTCTTCTGCCTGGGGCCGGAGACTGAGTTGTCACGACAGCTGGTCGCAGCAGGAGTCGAGACCGTCTGTTTTGGTGCGACCCGTGCGACTCAGGTCGGCATCCTGTTTCGACTGATCCGCGATCTGTGGAGATTCCAGCCGCTGGCGCTCCAGACGTTTCTTTTCCATGCCAACATCATCGGGCGGATCGCGGGCTGGCTGTCGGGTGTCCCGCTCGTCTACTCGGGGCTACGAGTGGCGGAGAAACAGAAACGCTGGCACATGCGGCTCGACCGCTGGACACAGTGGTTCGTGCGGATGAATGTTTGTGTCAGCGAAGGGGTCCGCCAGCACGCAATTCAGGCGGGCCTCTCACCTCGAAAGCTCAGCGTGATCCCGAATGGGATTGATGTCGCAAAGTATGAGAATGCAGTTCCCGCGGACCTGACTGAGTTCGGCGTCCCGCGCGGCGCGACAACGCTCGTCAATGTGGGGCGACTGACACATCAGAAGGGTCACGATCTGATGCTGCAGGCGGTCGCACCAATTCTGCTCGAGGATCCCCAGCTGCATCTCTTGATCGTCGGCGAAGGGGAAGAGCGCGGGGCGCTGACCCAACTGGCAAGAGACCTGAAGATCGAAACCCAGGTTCACCTTCCCGGCTGGCGGGCCGATGTCCCGGAGATCCTGACTGCGTGCCAGCTGTTCGTCCTGCCGTCACGCTGGGAGGGAATGCCGAACGCCCTGCTGGAGGCGCTGGCCTCGGGGCTCCCTTGCGTTGCGACAGATGTCGAAGGGGTTCGCGACTTGCTGGGGCCGGGAAACTCAGGGGGAATAGTCACTCCCGGCGATGTGAACGCCCTGCGTATGGCAGTGAAATCAGCATGTTCTCAGGCATCCCAAGAAACAGAGAAGTTTACGCAAACCGTTTCCCTGAAATCACATACGTGGAATCGAATCTGTCAGTCTTATTCCCGGCTCTGGTTGTCGGGCGGGTTTTCGGGACCTGCTATCGATTTCTGACATTTGTACGCGAAAAATTGTCGAAATTCTCAATCCGAAGGGGCTGACCAACCTATGTCGACGGACACCCTCAGGAACCCCCTGGAAGCGCGAGATCGCGCTTGACCGGTTCGGAAAGGTCGATATCTTTGGAACCCGTGGGGACCGACATCAACGGTTCGCTGACCTTGGGAAACCGAGGCGAGTGAATTGACGCAAACACTGCGTATATAGGGTGTTGCAACCTACGTCCTGCCTCCCGGAGGGAAAGATTCCCTGACCGAATGAGCCCTCAAAAGCGTTCATTCAACAGGTGGTATCCCCTCTGTCTGAACTGGTTGATCCAACCACAACACGTAGCAGTCCTCGGGCTGTTCAGATCGTAATCCGCTGGCTACCGGGCTTTGCGGAGAGGCGGCAAGACGCTTTGCCGAACAGTGGTGACTCGGGAAGCTCCTTCCCCCGAGTGACAAGCCGTTTGCCCCGGAGTGCGGAACGACTCCGCACGGGGCAAACGGCTTCTGTTTTTTCTGCTGCGGCGTTTTTGAACCTTGAGATCAGCCGGAACGCCCTAGCGTCCGGTTTCTTCGCGAGAACCGTGGGCGAGCGCCTTGAGGCTGATCGATTCAATCGGTCTCTTTCGCTTGAACGGAGCACGAGCCCTTGATGCTCACTGAGTTGAACAGTGGCTCCTTACAGCTTGGTAATCGTCCGATACAGCTCAAGGAGCGATTGACACTTCGCGCTCATTACACCCCCGAGGAACACCACAACCAAAGAACCGTAAGTCACTACAAGATAATCATTTACAACTCCTTAAAACTTACAATCCAAAGCGATTCGGATCATTCGGAAAAGTCGGCACATCCGGCACGCACGCTGCATTCGGACTCTCACGGGAACTCCGCGGGTTCCCACTCTTTCAGTCGGCCTGCCCTCGGATCAGGGGTGGCAGGAACGAACCGGCTGATCACATGTCTCCAGAGTCCAGAAGGAATCTCGAAATGCTGCGTCAACTCTTGAACGATGAAGCGGGCTTCATCGTCAGCGCTGAGCTTGTGCTCATCGCCACCCTGCTCGTCATCGGCCTCATCGTCGGCCTGAGCGAAGTTCAGCACGCCATCGTTGCTGAACTGAACGACGTTGCCGATGCCATCGGTGAACTCAATCAGTGCTACAGCTACACCGGCTTCTCCAAGGAGAAGAGCTTCGGGAACGGCGTCGCTGCTGTGACCTACGGTTCGGACTTCGAAGATCAGCGGGATGATTGCGATAACAATCAGTGCGACATCACCTGCGATGCTCCGACCAACGAGACCGCCAAGACTGTTCGCTAGTCATCACAACCAGCCAGTCTGAAAGTTCAGCGCCCTGGGAGAAATCCCAGGGCGTTTTTTTTGAGAGGGCGGATGGCTGTTGGCGAATGGCCGATCCTGAGGCAGCCGGTGGCGAGAGTTGTGCCTGTTTGACGACTCGGTTCTCTGAACACTGACAACTATCCACTGATATCCCGCTGACGATTGGCTAAACTCTCCGCTGGCCTTTCCGTCTCCCGCCATGGGCGTCCACGTGAACTCTCGTCCTCCGTTTCGCCCATCCCGCCCGAATCCGGGAGACTTTCGGCCCGCGCCGCCGCGCATGCCGCTCTCCCCCGAGTTCACGGCGCAGCAACCGCTGACTCAGGCGGGCGAACCGATGATGGTGGTTGCCAAGACACCGACAGGCGCGCCGACTCTCTACCGCCGCCGACTGGCCGACATTCCAAAACAGATCCGGCACGGCGATCTGGTTGCGATCAGCACCATCGACGATGACCAGAGCATCTGGGCCCACGGAATCGTCAACCCACGGGCTGAGGCATCGGTCCGCATCCTCACGCGCGGCAACGTCGTCCCAGACGAAGACTGGTGGCGAAGTCAGATTCGCCAGGCCGTTCAGCTGCGAAAGCTGCTCGACATCGATGCGGTCTCGAACGCCTATCGAGTCATCCACGCCGAAGGCGACGGGATCCCCGGAATGGTCGCCGACCGCTACGGCGACTTGGTCGCGATCGAAGCCTTTACCCTCGGGATGTTCCAGCGGTCCGAGGCGATCGCCAAGCTGCTCTGCGAAGAGCTGGGTATCTCGAAGTGGGTGGTCCATCCCGGTCCGCGCACATTGGAACAGGAAGGTTTCGTGGCCGAGCCGTTCGCCGCCGAAGGAGTCCGCGGCCGCACGACCGTCGAAGAGCACGGTCTGAAGTTCGACATCGACCTGGCTGGGGGCCACAAGACCGGGTTCTTCTGCGACCAGCGCGACAACCGCGACCGGTTTGCCAAGTTCTGTCCGGGAAAACGTGTCCTCGATCTGTGCTGCTATACGGGAGGGTTCTCGATCTCAGCCTTGGTCAAGGGCCAGGCTGCCGAAGTCACGGGCGTCGACCTGGATGAGAAAGCGGTCGAGCAGGCTCGCCGCAATGCCCGCCTCAACCGGGTCAACACGCGGTTCGCTCACGCCGATGCCTTCCCCTGGGTGCGGGACGCCATCCGTACCGGCAAGCAATACGACGTCGTGATGTGCGACCCTCCGCGATTCATCTCCAGTCAGGACGAAGTCGAAGAAGGCCGTGGAAAGTACTTCGACCTCAACCGCCTCGCGATGCAGGTCGTCGCCCCCGGCGGGATCTTCGTCACCTGCAGCTGCAGCGGCCTGATCGCCCCTGAAGACTTTTCGAGGCTGATCGTCGGAGCCATCCCTCCGGCACGTTTCGGCCAGATCATCGCCCGCACCGGAGCCGGTCCCGACCACCCGGTGGCGTCCAACTGCCCGGAGACCGAGTATCTGAAGGCGATCTGGATGCGGCTGTCGTAATGGAGTGAGGGCAGTGGGGAATGGGCAGTAGGACGGGCTTTCCAGCCCGTCCTGCTCGAAGTGACGATGCTCTAAGTCTCTTTGTCCCAGTCGCAGTTCTCGGACGCGATTCGTTGCGTGATAACGGCAATCGCCCCGCGCTCGGGACGGCCTGGAAAAGCCGTCCTACTTTCTTGCCCCGATCCCTTCGTGTGCTGACTTGGGGAGAGGGAGAAAGCATCGAAATCACCGTCAACTTCGATGCCTGCCATTGCGCACTGCCCATTTCCCACTGCCCCTCCCTGTAGCTGACAGTTCCTCGTGCATCGTGTTAGATTGCTCTCGCCCCTGCAGGAGCCTCGCCGATGAACACGACTCAGACTCTCGATGACCTTCAGAACCGTATTCGGTCCGGGTATCCCGTGCTGTGGCTGCGGACTTATGAAGAGGATCGCTGGGAGGGACTGCTGGCGGGTTTGGCCGAAGAGATCGAATTCGGCATCGTGACCTGGACCGCGACCGATGGGGCGTCGCCAGCCATTGGTGAGGCCCTGACGACCGACCTGTATCAGTTCTTGCGTACGGTCGACGAGTACCCGCCCGAGCATATCTTTCTGCTCAAAGACGTCCACCTGAGCCTCAGCGATCCGCATGTGATCCGCCGGGTCAAGGACATGCTTCCTCAGCTGATCGCCAAGCGGCAGACACTGATGTGCGTCGGCGCAGTCGAGAAGATTCCGATCGAGTGGATCAAGGATGTGACCCTGATCGACCTGCCCCTGCCCAGCCTGGAGGAGATGCAGGAAGAGCTGACCCAACTGGTCAGCCAGCAGTTCCCGCACCTGACGCTCGATGGCCGTCAGGAAGAGCACATGGCCAAGGCCGTCCTGGGACTGACCGGGCGTGAGGCTCGCAAGGCGTTCGCGCGGGCGCTCCACGGACGCGACGTCGTCGATGAGAACGTCTACGCCACGCTGGTCGCCGAAAAGCGGCACATGGTGCAGGGTGCCGACCTGCTGGAGTTCTTCGACCTCGAAGAGGGGATTGGAGACATCGGCGGACTCGAGGGCCTCAAGGACTGGCTCAAGCAGCGGGCCGAAGCGTTCAGCGCGGATGCCCGCGCTCGGGGCATCTCTTATCCCAAGGGAGTCTTGCTCGCTGGTGTCCAGGGATGCGGTAAGAGCCTCTCGGCCAAGGCGATCGCCCGCGTGCTGGGGTTCCCGCTGATCCGGATGGACCTGGCCAACCTGCTCGACTCGTCACGCGGGGTCTCCGAGCAGAACCTGCGCGAAGTGCTGCGGCTGATGGAGACAATCTCTCCGTCGGTCCTGTGGCTCGAAGAAATCGATAAAGCCTTCTCCGGGTACGACTCCGAATCAGGCGGCGATGGCACCGTGGCCCGCCTGATCGGTCGGTTCCTCACTTGGCTGCAGGAACATACAGCTCCCGTCTTTGTGGTCGCGACGGCCAACAACATCTCGCGGTTGCCACCAGAACTGCTGCGGCGCGGACGCTTCGATGAGCTGTTCTTTGTCGATCTGCCGAACTACTACGAGCGGCAGACGATCTTCTCGATTCACCTGAAGAAACGCGGGTGGAAACCGGACAAGTTCAACCTCAGCCGGCTCTCTGAAGCGACTGACTCCTACAGCGGGGCCGAGATCGAAACGATCGTGAACTCCGCGATCATCGAGAGTTACAGCCAGGGGAACATGCTGACCGAGGACGACCTGATCACGCAGCAGGAGCTGCTGGTCCCGCTTTCGAAGACGATGGAGGACCAGATATTCAACCTCCGCGAGTGGGCTCGTACCCGCTGCCGTCCCGCCACGCCCGATAGCCGCGTGCTGCAGATCATGGAGGAAGAAGAACGCCGCGGCGAAACCCACACACTCGACGGTAGCCGCGGCAAGCCCAAGCTCAAGTGGATCGAGCTCGCCGAGCATGGCCAGTTCGCTGCAGCTGTGGTCGAGTACGTGCGTTTCAATGACAACTGCCGCCTGGATCAGCTGCTGGACGACTTCACCGAATACACGACGACGGCCGGTGAGTTCGGACTGGTCCTGAAGCACGACACTAAGGTCGTCGTCTGGACCCGCATGAGCATGGAGTTCGCCGACTGGCTCTCGGACTTCGTCGCCAAGAAGCTGATCTTCCTGAACCCGACCAGTGCCGAGGAATACAAAGGGATCAAGCACCCGGCCCTGCCGGTGCTGGAGACACTGCCCGACAGCAAGGTCGAGAAGCCGCATTGGATGCCCTTCAAGCTGCGACTGGTGCCGCCGCCGTCCGGCAGTGCCAACTTCAGCCGCGTGGCCCGAATTCGCCTGGGTGGTCGATAGCCAGCCTCGTCGCAGAATGGCTGGGACTTCGGCAGAAAATGCCTCGCGGAGTTCGGAAAAAAGCCCACCGGTTGCAACCGGCGGGCTTTCGATTTTTCGAGTTCGCATCACTGCGCGTCAAATGTCAGTTCCCCGTTCTGCTGATTCACGACGATCGTGGCCCCTTCGGTGAACTCGCCTCCGAGGAGGGCATTCGCCAGAGCATTCTGCAGGCGGTTCTGGATCACTCTCCGGAGCGGGCGGGCTCCGTAGATCGGGTCGAACCCCTCGTTGGCCAACAGCGTTCGCACCGACTCGCTGACCTCCAGCGTGTAGCCGTGGCTGGCCATTTGCTTTTCGAGCTTGGTCAGCTGCAGATCGACGATCTTGCGGATGTCGTGCCGGTCGAGAGGCTCGAAGACGATGATCTCGTCGATCCGGTTCAGAAACTCCGGCAGGAACTTCTGGCGCAGCCGTTCGAGCACCTGCTCGCGGATTGACGACTCTTCATCCGTGCCGGTCAGCTCAGTGATAATCTGCGACCCGACGTTCGAGGTCATCACGACGATCGAGTTCGTGAAGTCGACCGTGCGTCCCTGGCCATCGGTCAGGCGGCCATCATCGAGAACCTGCAGCAGCACGTTGAACACATCGCGGTGAGCCTTCTCGACTTCATCGAGCAGGATCACGCAGTACGGCTGACGGCGGACCGCTTCGGTCAGGCGGCCCCCTTCTTCGTAGCCGACGTATCCCGGAGGGGCTCCGATCAAGCGGGCCACGGAGTGCTGCTCCATGAACTCGCTCATGTCGATGCGGATCATCGCCTTCTCGTCATCGAACAGGAACCCGGCCAGGGCCTTGCACAGCTCCGTCTTCCCGACCCCGGTCGGGCCGAGGAAGATGAACGAACCAATCGGGCGGTTTTTGTCCTGCAGCCCCGACCGCGATCGGCGGACGGCGTTCGACACCGCGGTGACAGCTTCCTCCTGGTTGATCATCCGGCGGTGGATCTCGTCCTCCATGCGGAGGAGTTTGTCGCGCTCGGTCTGCAGCATGCGAGCGACGGGGATGCCGGTCCAGCTGCTGACGACTTTGGCAACATCTTCGGGAGTGACCTCTTCTCGGAGCATCCGCTCGCCGCCGCTGGCACTGAGTTCTTCCGACCGTTTACTGACCGAGGCCAGCTTCTGCTCAGCAGCATTGAGGGACTGCTGGGCGGCGAAGGCCTTCGCGTAGTCATCGTTCGAGTTCGTCTGCCTGGCCTTCGAGAAGGCGCGGTCGTACTCGCTTCGCAGCTTGTCGATTTCCTCCTGCAGAGGCTTCAGGCCGGAGAGGATATCCTTCTCCGCCTGCCACTTGGCCTTCAGGGCATTGACCTTCTCTTCGCGGTCGGCGATCTCGCGTTTGAGCTGTTCGTGACGCTCACGGGACTCGGGGCTCTTCTCCGTGGCGAGGGCAGCCGCTTCGATCTGCATGCGGGTGAGCGTGCGGCTGGCCTCGTCGATCTCGGTCGGCATTGAGTCGATCTCCATGCGCAATCGCGAGGCGGCCTCGTCGACGAGATCGATCGCTTTATCGGGCAGGAACCGGTCGTTGATGTACCGATCCGAGAGCGTGGCTGCCGAGATGAGGGCATCATCGGTGATGCGCACGCCGTGGTGCGACTCGTACCGCTCCTTGAGACCGCGGAGGATCGAGATCGTGTCCTCGACGTTCGGTTCCTGGACCATGACGGGCTGGAACCGGCGTTCGAGGGCTGCGTCCTTCTCGATGTGCTTGCGGTACTCGTTGAGCGTGGTGGCCCCGACGCAGTGCAGTTCGCCGCGGGCCAGGGCCGGTTTGAGCAGGTTCGAGGCGTCCATCGCCCCCTCCGAAGCCCCCGCGCCGACGACCGTGTGCAGTTCGTCGATGAACAGGATCACACGGCCCTGGGCCTGCTCGACCTCATTGAGGACAGCTTTCAGGCGGTCTTCGAACTCGCCGCGGTATTTGGCCCCGGCGATCAGGGCCCCCATGTCGAGGGCGATGACGGATTTGTCCTTGAGGTTTTGCGGTACGTCGCCTTTGACGATCCGGTCGGCCAGACCTTCCACGATCGCGGTCTTGCCAACACCGGGTTCGCCGATTAGCACCGGGTTGTTCTTACGGCGGCGTGAGAGCACCTGAATGACGCGGCGGATTTCGGTATCGCGACCGATGACGGGGTCAATCTTCCCCTGACGAGCCAGTTCGACGAGGTCCTTGCCGTATTTCTTCAGGGCCTGGTACTTGTCCTCCGGGCTCTGGTCGGTCACCTGTGCACCGCCGCGCACCGCTTTGAGCGCACTCAGCACATCAGCCTCCTCGACTCCATTCAGAGCGAGCAGCTTCTTGGCCGGGCTCTCGACCTGGGCCAGCGCCAGGAACAGATGCTCGGTCGAGACGAACGAGTCCTGCATCTGCGTCGTCAGCTTCTGAGCCGCGTCGAAGACCTGCATGATCTCGGGCGAGCCCTGCAGCGGGACGTTCGACCCGGACGATGACGGCAGACGACCGATTTCCGAGTCAAGCATCTTCGTCAGCTGGGCGAAGTTGACGCCGATCTTCTGCAGGACCGCGCGGGGCACTCCGTCAGACTCTGTCACCAGAGCGTGCAGCAGGTGCAGCGCTACGAGCTGGCGGTGTCCCTTCGACTCAGCCAGGGACTGAGCCCCTTGGATAGCTTCGCGGGACTTGATCGTGAACTTTTCAGGGTTGAAGGACATGCTCGACCTCCGGGAAGTCACTGGCGAATGGGGCTGCTGCCAAAGCGGCAGCATTGCTGTGCCAGGGCGGAGGAGGGATTAGCAATGACTGTGCCAGATAGCGCAAGATGTTTCCAGTAAATGAATAGAGAACATCTCCGAAGACACATGATGCCAAAGTGGCACTCGCAGACTCATGACTGACTTCCCCTCTCACAGCGGTCTTGACTCGCGCCCGCTGGTCGTACGTAACTGATTTGTGCGGAGCAGCTTAAGCCGTTCAGGCCGGGGCCAACCGCCTTGACAAACGCCGACGGGGCACGAAAGAATCGAGGCATCGATTGGTTCGCACGCGATTCCGCCATGTGAACTCAAAGCCCGCTAGGAGTTTCGCTCATGGCGATTGCCTGCGTATGTCCAGTGTGCGAACGAAAGTTTCGCGTTGAAGACGCGATCGGCGGGAAGACAATCTCCTGCCCCGAGTGTGCCGAGCCGATCTATGTCGATCCGGCAGATCGAGTGGTCGCGAAAGACCGAACCAAGGCGACAAAGCTGGCCGAGAGTTCGAAGTCCGCCAAGAAGGGGACTCCTGCACTGGCAGTTCCCGCAGCTCAAATTCCTCCGTATCTGTGGGTGGGCGGTGGTTTGGCGTTGTTTCTGATCGTCGGATTGGCGATGGCTGGGGGCTACTTGCTGAAGTCAGCGGCCGAAAAGCCGCAGGCAGCAGCCCAGCCCGAAGTCGCTGCCGCCCCCCCCGCTGAACCCGCTCCGACCGCTGCGACTCCTGGTGCTGGCATCGCAACAGACCTGTCCGCGTTTGTGCCCCAGGAAGAGGCCCCCGCCCCAATCGCAGAACCGGAAGCCACATCGGCATCCGCAACGAGTGCCACAGCGGAGATGCCGCCCGAGCAGAAACCCGTCGCTGCAGAGACTCCCCATGTTGCCGTCGCACCATCATCGGCTCCGGCAGTGGAAAAGCCCGCAGCCGAGCCGGTCGAAACGCCTGCCGATCCGGTGGAGGCACCCGCCATGGCAGCTGCGCCAGTGCGCGGCCCGAGTCCGCTCCCATTGGCGAACACGGAGAGTGCCCAGGCCCAGGTGGCCTCCATCCACCAGATCTTGAAAGACGCGTGTTATCGCTGTCATGGCGAGAACGGAACCAATGAAGGCGGGATGAACTACATCGTCAACCTCTCCAAGGTTCGCGAGTCGCTGATTCGTCCGGGAGACTCCGGGAATTCATCGCTGCTGAAGCGAATCGCCTCGACCGATCCCGAAAATGTGATGCCTCCCCAGGGGGAAAATCCGGCGCTGACTCCAGAGCAGATTACAGCGATTCGCAAATGGATCGATGATGGGGCTCCGATTTCGGCTCCGCAGGATCAACGCAAATTCATCAACGACGATTGGATCGTCAAGACGGTCCATACGGATCTCATGACTGTCTCCGAACGCAGCCGCCGGTTCATTCGGTACTTCACGCTGACCGCGCTCTACAACTCAGGCGTCTCGGACGATGAACTGGAAACGTATCGTCTGGCGTTCTCCAAGTTGATCAACAGCTTGTCCTGGGGCCGGCAGGTGATCACGCCGCACCGGGTCGACCCACAGGGGACGATACTGCGTGTTGACGTGCGCGACCTGAACTGGGGCAATGAAATCTGGGAACAGATCGTGGGAGTCAACCCGTATCCGTATCACCCCAGCCACGAACTGGCCGAGAAAGTCTACGAACAATGTGCGTCGCCCGAGCCGTGGGTGCGGATCGACTGGTTTGTGTTTAAGGCCTCTCGTCCCCCGCTGTACCACCAGATCCTGCGGATTCCGGAGACGGAAGGCGAACTGGAGCAGGTCCTGCATGTCGACGCGAAGACCAACATCGAGCAGGAGAAGGTCGTGCGAGCCGGGTTCAACCGCTCCGGAGTGTCCCGCAACAACCGGTTGATTGAGCGGCACGAAATCTCCAGCGGTGCCTACTGGAAGAGCTACGACTTCGCTGCCAATACTGGGCGACAGAATCTGTTCGAGTACCCGGAAGGCCCCGAAGGTCCGGATGCCTTTACCCACGATGGCGGAGAACTGATCTTTACGCTGCCGAACGGGTTGCTGGGCTTCATGCTCACCGACTCGAAGGGCCAGCGTCTGGATGCAGGACCGACGGCGATCGTCAGCGACCCCGCCACGCATGACCGAACGGTTATCAATGGTTTGTCGTGCTTCTCGTGCCACTACGCGGGTTTCATTCAGAAGGATGACGAGATCCGACCGTTCCTGGATCTCAATGCCAAGGCGTTCGAGAACTCCGACTATTTGAAGTCGATCTATCCGGGGCAAGCTGCACTCAATCAACACTACCAGTCAGACGGTGCAGCCTACCTGAAGGCACTGGCGACACTGGGGATTACGAATACCAGCCGGTCTGGCGAGCCTATCTCCAGTATGTCCCAGCGTTTCCAAAGCGAACTTTCTGTCCGCCAGGCCGCAGCAGAGTTTGGAATGACCGAATCGGAGTTCTATCGCTGTCTGGAGCGGCGACCGACGCTGCCTAGATCGCTGGGGGTCTTGCGTGTGGCTGGCGGAACTCTCAAACGCGACGCCTTCACGGAACTCTATAAAGAGGCCATGCAGCAGATTCGCTCGACACCGGAGCCGTCCGACGACGATGCCAACGAAATCGCAGCCGTTACCCCGCGGAAATTCGTCGCTCAGATCTCCCTCCCGAATCTGCGACCGAGTGCGCTGGCGATGTCCGCCGATGGAAGTCGGTTGCTCGTCACTTCCGATCCGAACGGGCTCGTCCTGCTGGATACCAAGTCGGGCGAGACCATCGGCTCGGCGATCAACAGCCGCAGCTCCGCGGGAATGATGGTGCGTTTCTCCCCACGGGGTGATCGTTTCATCACCGGCGGACGCGATGGCGTCATCCAGATCTGGGAAGTGGCTGCCAATGGACACATCAAATCCGTCTCGGAGTTCATGGGCCATGCTCCCGCTGGCGGGCGTGCCGTAGAAATCCAGCAGATGTGCATTAGTGGCGATGGCTCGACGGTGGTCTCGGTGTGCGGGAATGGCATCGTACAGACCTGGTCCCTGGGCACTGGAAAGCCGGTCCGTGTGCTGCCCGAACCGCTGAAGTTGGGCGTGATTGCCAGCTGGATCAGTGCCGACAGTCGAGACGTCCTGTTGGCGGACAATACGGGAC
The DNA here is from genome assembly GCA_044337025.1 of Planctomycetaceae bacterium. Classification (GTDB taxonomy): domain Bacteria; phylum Planctomycetota; class Planctomycetia; order Planctomycetales; family Planctomycetaceae; genus TH-plancto1. The sequence goes on along the minus strand of JBIIOI010000009.1, from coordinate 20,950 downwards.
TGGCTGCGTTTTCTCCAAGGAATACCCGTGAGTTGAAGTTGATACCGTATACTGTGCGCGCATCTCAACAAGGCCTGATATCTCCCAATGGCAAACTGCTGGCCGTCACGTCGTTTGGGGATTTATGGCTCATCAATACCGCCAACGGCCAGACGGTGGCGAACATGAAATGCCCGAAGGGGTTTTTTCGGGGAGCTGCCTTCTCGGACCAGGGACGTTACTTGCTGGGACTGACCCAGGATCAGGTTCTGGGTTGGAGAGTGTCGGATCAGAAGTCAGTGAGCGTGCCGATTTCGACCGGGTACGGACCTTCTTCCCAATTTGCCGCCTCGCCAAACAGCTCGTTGTGTGCCTGGTCGGAGAACGGGGGAGGCACAAACGTGATACGACTGGCTCAGGTCGCCGCCCCGGCCCAGCCCTCCAATGGTCCCGACCGCTCAGCATCGCGTCCAACTCGGGCGGGAAAGTTTCGAGCCGGTGACAAAGCGGAGATCCTGTACGCAAACCGCTGGACTCCTGTGACTGTGGTCAATGTCATCTCCAACGACCGCGTTCGAATCCACTGGGACGGGTGGGCGGACAATTGGGACGAGGATATCGATGTCAGTCGAATTCGCCGTCCGGAGCCGCCTTCAACAGCCCGATAGCATGTCGCAATGTACTCCTGAGGAAGGACTTACGGCCGTCCGACATCTCGGGATCGGCCTGTGTGGATGTTGAGAATCTCCAATTCGAGACCGGGTGTGGCCTTGAACTCTTTCCAGATACCGTAAAATACCCCTGTTCCGGATATTCGGCTCAATCGTGGAAATCCTTCTCACCGAAGGAGGCTGCAGATTGAGAGAATTCCACCCCAAATGCCGATCTTCACGAGGAAGTGAGGAAATCTGGTCCAGGAGACCAGTCCGGGGGAAGCAACAATGGAGTTGAGGGAATGTCCCTCCTAAGGAGTCAGTGATGAAGAAGTTGATGATCCTCGGTCTGTTGGCACTCGTGGGTGCTGACCTGTCGGCCCGTGAGCCGCTGCGGGTTCCTTCCCAGGAATTGGCGTTGGCGGCCGAGCCAACGCTGGTGCCAGAAGTTCAGGGGCAGGGCACGCCGGTTCCGTATGCAGAGTACGTCGTCGAGTCCGCTCCGACGATTACGCTGTACACAAATGTTCGGGTTCGCGATGCCCGCAACATCCATCCGTGTGCAGTGCCCAAGATCGTTCAGGTCAACGATCCTTGCGACAAGTGCTGCAAGGTGTTCGTCGAAATCTGCGTTCCCCCCTGTGCGAACGAGACCGTCCGCTGCTTCCGCAATGGCAACCGCATCCGGTTCTGCTACGGCGAGTACTCGGTGGATGTGACCACCCGTCGCAACGACGTGGTCGTGAACTACAACGATTGAACCCAGTCCTCCTCAGACTGAACTCGAAACCACGCCGCACTACGGCGTGGTTTTTTTGTGGCCCAACAGCACTCTACGGATCGTGCGGATTGTGCCAGCTGGATCGAACAGTCTGGGCGTGGCGGTCACACTCGCCGATAGGTTGACTTGGAGCTATCCCCGCAGGAGCCATCTCATGCCCACTATCGATCCGCACTGGCAAGCTGTCGTCGAGCGCAGCATCCAGGAAATTCTGGTCTGGGTGGGGTTTGGAACGATCGTGGGGCTGACCGCCAAGGCGATCATGCCTGGAAAAGACCCCGGCGGCGCGGTCGCGACACTGATGATGGGAATTGTCGGAACCGTGATCGGCTGCGGATCACTGGCGTTCTTTATCCGCGATGCCCGAATCACTCCCATTAGCTTCCTGGGGTTCATTGCCGCCACGTCCGGGGCGTTTCTGCTGCTGGCCTTCTACCGGATTCTCAGTTCCGGTCGACGCCAGCAGATCGACTTCTGGCTGGAAGGCCCTCCGAGCCGGAAACAGCAGGTTCGGCAAGTCGTTCGCAGCCACTAATAAGTCGTTGCCGCCAAAAGTGCTTCGCCCGTCCCGCTGAGACGATCCCAAGCCGTCCGAGGTGCCAAAATGGGCTCTGTTCTTTATCTTAGGCGTTCCTTCTGACCGGATCGCCCACTCCCCCAACCTATGTTCGGCCTGCTCAACATCGACAAACCCGCCACGTGGACCTCGCGGGATGTGATCAACTGGCTCACTCAACAGGCTCGGCGGGTCAAGATTGGTCACGCCGGGACGCTCGATCCGCTCGCGACCGGCGTCCTCGTCGTCTGCCTGGGCTATGCCACGCGGCTGGTCCCCTATCTGCACGAGCAGACCAAAACCTACATCGCGACCTTTCTGTTGGGGCGCCGCAGCGCCTCGGACGACATCGACACCGATGTGGAGTTGCTCCCCGATGCGCCGCTGGTCACGACCGATCAGATCCGAGCGGTCTTGCCCCGCTTCATCGGTCGCATCTCCCAGCTGCCGCCAATCTACAGCGCGGTCAAGATCAACGGAGCCCCGGCCTATCGCAAGGCCCGTAAAGGGAAAGCGGTCGAGGTGCCTGAACGCGAAATCGATGTTCACCGCCTGGAACTGCTCGCTCACGAAGGCGACTCGTTCACCCTGGAGATCGACTGCGGCAGTGGAACGTATGTGCGGTCGATCGGGCGGGACATCGCGCTCGCCTGTGGCTCCGGAGCTGTGATGTCCAGCCTGTGCCGCACGCGCGTGGGCGACTTCACTCTGGACGATGCCCTGGCCCCGCAGAAGGTCCAGAGGCACACGATCCAGAATCAGCTGCTCTCTCCGCAGCGGGCGGTTCCCAATCACCGATCGATCTTGATGACCGAAGCCGAAGCGATCAGCACTCGGCATGGAAACGAGTTTCCGGCCCGCCCGGAACTCAACATCACCGAGTCCGAAGTTGCTCTGGTCGACTCGAATGGAGTCCTGACCGCCCTGGCCGACTTCGACCCGCACCGGAAGTGGCTGATCCCGAAAGTGGTCATGTGCTCGCCGCCGGGGAAAGCGAAACCGATCAACCCAGCCGTTTCATAAGTCGGACGAACAGGGGCCGCGCGAAGCACGTCGGGCGAGCCCGACGGCTGACAGGGAATTTGCCCCTGGTCTTGATCTCCCGAGCCTCAGCGGGAATCATGTACTTGTGAATACCGAACCTGTCCATCCTGAGCCATCGCCCGAGACGCCTGCCTCCCAGCCGCAGCGATCTCGGTTCTGGGAGATCACGATTCAGGTTTCGATCAGCTGGGTGATCTACATGCTGTCGATCGGGCCGGTCTACTGGCGGTGGTACTCCGGAAAGTACGTCGACGGGCCAACGATCCTGTCCGCGTTTTACGAGCCACTGTGGCGGCTGTGCGGCATCATCCCGCCGCTGCGGTGGTTCATGAACTGGTATGTCTCACTCTGGATTCTGTAAGGTAACCGGCATTGCGTCCGCGCAGACTGGCTGCGGATCAGAGAGTCACATACTGGAGTCCTCATGCTTCCTGGCATCAAGCAGTTTGACCTGACGGGTCGCGTCGCAATCATCACGGGCGGCTCCAAAGGATTGGGAGCCGCCATGGCAGCGGGCCTGGCCTCAGCGGGAGCGGACCTCGTCCTGGCCAGTCGCACGCTCAGCGAGGTCGAACAGGTTGCCGCCGAAGTGGCCCGCGACTACGGGCATCAGGCGATCGGAGTGGCTGCCGATGTCTGCCAACCCGCCGATGTCGAGGCTCTCGTCCAGACGGCCCTGAAGAAGTTCGGCAAGATCGACATCCTGATCAACAATGCCGGGATCAACATTCGCGGCCCGATCGATGAACTGACATTCGAGCAGTTCAAGCAGGTTCACGACATCAATGTCGACGGCTTGTGGCTGTGCTCGCGGGCCGTGGTTCCCCACATGAAGCAGGCCAAATACGGACGCATCATCAATATGGCCAGCACGCTGGGGGTCGTCGGCTTGGCGAACCGCACTCCCTACGCCAGCAGCAAGGGAGCCGTCGTGCAGATGACGCGCGCACTGGGGCTGGAACTGGCTCCGTTCGGGATCACCTGCAATGCGATCTGCCCCGGACCGTTCCTGACTCCGATGAACGAGCCGATTGCCAACTCAGAGGATGCTCTCAAGAACATCGTCGGAGCCGTGGCGCTTAATCGCTGGGGCCGTCTCGAAGAGATTCAGGGAGCCGCGATCTATCTGGCGAGTAACGCCAGCAGCTACATGACCGGTAGCCTGTTGACCGTCGACGGCGGCTGGACGGCTCGATAGCAGCCCGCGGGACTGGCAGCACTCTCAGACAACGACTCACTTGCTCCAGTCGTAGACACTGAGCCCCCGCAGGCTGCGCACGCAAACGTCCGAGCCACACACCGCCAGATGAGCCCACGCCGACTCCTTGGAGACCTGGCGTTCATCGAGCAGCGTGTACTCCTTCGGATTGGCGGCAATCAATCGCAGAATCCCCGTCTCGTCGAGGGCCAGAATCTTGTCGCCGTTGGCAACCAAGCTCCAGTACTTCCCAAACGGCTTCGTGGTCCAGGTCTCGGTTCCCGTCGACAAATTGATACAGGCAAACCGCTGGTTCTTCAGGTGCATGTAGGCATGCCCGTCGATCACGACCGGCGTTGACATGTAGCCCTGCTGCTTGGTCTGCCAGACTTCCTTCGTCTGCCAGGCGGTCCCTCCGCGCGTCAGCTCGAACATGTGCGACTGGCCTCCATAGGCTGACGTGAACACCTTCTCGTTGTAGACCACCGGGGTCAGGATGTTCATCCCGCGAAACGCCTCGATCTCCTGCGTCCACAGCTCCTGACCGTTCTCGGGATCGACCCCCGCCAGCTTCGTGCGAGTCTGCACCAGCAGCTGATCCTGGCCGCCGATCTTGGCAAGTGTCGGAGAGGAGAAGGCACTGCCCATCATGCCGCCGTCATCTTTAAGAGTTGTCCACACGATCTTGCCCGACTTCTTATCGAGCTTCACGAAGCAAGCTCCGGCCTGCACATAGACATGATCCCCCACGATCAGCGGCGAGCAGACCATTCCGAAGGCCGGGAGATCGGTCTTCAGCTCTTCGACGAAATCGACCTTCCAGTTCACGCTGCCAGTCTTGGCATCAATACAGACCAGCAGATCGCGGATTCCACCAACATAGAGTGAATCGCCGTCCAGAGCCGGGGTTGCCCGGATCCAGCTGCCGTTCTCCTTGGCGAAGAACGGGACGCTGAGCTTGCCCGGCCAGCCGACTTCCCAGACTTTTTTGCCGCTGGCCCGGTCGAAGGCCATCACGAACTCGGAATCGAGATCCCGAGTCTCCGTCGTGTAGATCCTGTCGCCGGCAACGATCGGCCCGGAGTAGCTGGGATCGAGCTTTTCCTGCCAGCGAAGCTTCAGCGAGGCTTCGTCGATCTTGTCGGGCCAGGCGGGTCCCTGAACCAGTCCGTCCCGAGTTGGGCCTCGCCACTGCGACCAGGTCGGCTCCTCAGCCACTGCGACATGGGCCGAAAGCACCAGAACGATCATACTCAGCCAGCCACGCATTGAGCGCTCCTGCATGCAGTGTCGCCTTTCGCTCCGCGAATAAGCGGAACTGACCACGCGAACTCATTCCTATATCGTAGACTCGCTGGGGGAATCGCCAAGCCAGTGCCTGCCCGACAGCCAACACGTTTCCAATGGTCACCCGGAGCCATCCTCGCTATCTTTCTCCGAACACACTTGGACGTGGCACGTCGGAACGAGGATGTCGATCCCGGCCCTGTCGGAATTAGTCAATCGGATACGTCGCTTTGATGGATTTGCGACTGTGGCCCGAGCCATGCAGGCCGGGCACAGCGGGACCATCGACGGCGCGTGGGGATCAAGCTGCGCGCTGGCCAGCGCCGCGATCGCAGCTGAGGCCCCGAGCCAGGTCCTGATCGTGCTGCCGCGCATCCAGGACGTGGATGACTTTGCCGCAGACCTGCTGTCGCTGCTGCCCGATTCCCCGGTCGTGTTCCCGGCGTGGGAGTCGCTCCCCAAAGACCGCTCGGTCTCGGATGCTGTGTACGGGGCGCGCCTGCGGTTGCTGCAGGAGATCGAGTCGACGAACCCTCCCAAGGTGATCATCGCCAGCATCGCCGCCCTGCTGCATCCGGTCCCCTCGAAGAAGTCCGTCACAGCCAGCACGCGGACGATCCGGGTGGGCGACACGCTGGAGACGGAAGAGTTCCTCGGCTGGCTGGTCGAGCGGGGGTTCGAGCGCACTCCCACGATCGAACGAGCGGGTGAGTTCTCGATCCACGGCGGGATCATCGACATCTTCACCCCTGAGGCCCTCGATCCGGTCCGGATCGAGCTGTTCGGAGACGAGGTCGACTCGATCCGGACCTTTGATGTCGAGTCCCAGCGCAAAGTCGACACGCTGCAAGAGACAAAGATCACCGCCGTAGGACGGGCGAGTCCCGATACCTCCTCTCTGGCCCTAGGCCCTAGGCCCTCAGCCCTAGGCCAAGACGACGGCGAATGCCTCGTCAATCGCCTCGCCCCCGGCAGCTGGGTCGTCCTCTCCGAGCTGGCCGACCTCGTCGAAGAGGGACGCCACTATCTGCAGCGGCTCGACAATCCCCAGGGGCTCTACCGCGTCGAGCACGTGCTGTCGCGCACGACGCAGCGGCCTTCGGTCACGCTGTCGGCTCTGATGGGAGCCAGTGCAGAGACGACCTGTCATCTCAAGGTCGAGTCGCTCGAACGCCTGACGGGGCCGAAGTCCGAGGTTCTCAAGGAACTCGCTGGGATCGTCGGTCGTGATGAGCAGGTCGTGATCGCCTGCCACAACGCGGGCGAGAAGCAGCGGATGCAGGAACTGTTCGAGCAGAGCGTGCCCGAACTGCTGCCGCGCGTCTCGCTGGTCGTCGGCATCGTCACGCGCGGCTACCGGCTGGTGGCTGAACAGGTCGTCGTTATCAGCGACAATGAGCTGTTCGACCGCGTCGAGATCCGCCGCACAGCTGCCCGCAAGAAGCGGCTCGAATCGCGGGCGATCGACAGCTTCCTCGACCTCAAGGAAGGGGACCTCGTCGTCCACCTGTCGCACGGGATCGGGCGCTTTCGCGGGATGGAAGTCCTCGACCGCGAGGGAGGGCAGGAAGAGCATCTGGTTCTGGAGTTCCGCGACGGGGTCAAGATCTTCGTCCCGGCCTCGCTCATTAACCTGGTGCAGAAGTACGTGGGGGCCACCAAGTCGAGCCCCACGCTCTCGAAGGTCGGCGGCACCGCCTGGGCCAGCAGCAAGAAGCGGGTCGCCGCAGCTGTGGCCGACATGGCCAGCGACATGCTGCGGTTGCAAGCCCAGCGCGAGATGATCCCCGGGGTCGCCTACCCGCCGGACAGCCGGATTCAACAGGAGTTCGAAGCGGCGTTTCCGTACACCGAAACCGACGATCAGGTCCACGCGATCCAAGATGCCAAACAGGATCTGGAGAAGCCACGCCCCATGGACCGGCTGATCTGCGGCGACGTCGGGTTCGGAAAAACCGAGGTCGCGATCCGGGCCGCCTTCAAAGCTGTCGACGCCGGTCGGCAAGTCGCGATCCTGGTCCCGACGACGGTCCTCGCCGAGCAGCATTACCGCACCTTCTGCAACCGGATGGCCGAGTTCCCGGTCTCGGTCGAGGTCCTCTCGCGCTTCCGCACCAAGGCCGAGCAGAAAGAGATCCTGCTCAAGATGGAGGCCGGGGCGGTCGACATCGTCATCGGCACTCACCGGCTCGTGCAGCCCGATGTGAAGTTCAAAGACCTGGGCCTCTTGGTCATTGACGAAGAGCAGCGGTTCGGGGTCGCTCACAAGGAGATGCTCAAGCGGCTGCGGCTGGCTGTGGATGTGCTGACGCTCAGTGCGACGCCGATTCCGCGCACGCTGCATTTGTCGCTGCTGGGGATTCGCGACATCTCGAACCTGACGACGCCGCCGCAGGACCGGATGGCGATCGAGACGCGGATCGTGCGCTGGGATGCGGATCTCATAAAGCAAGCGGTCATGCGCGAGCTGAACCGCGGCGGGCAGGTCTACTTTGTCCATACCCGCGTGATGGATATTGAGTCGCTGGCCGACAAGATTCAGAGCATCGTTCCCGAGGCCCGCATTGCGATCGTGCATGGACAGATGGGAGAGAACGAGCTCGAAAAGAACATGTACGACTTCGTGAAGGCCCGCGCGGATATCCTGATCGCGACCACGATCATCGAGAGCGGCCTCGATATCCCGACCGCCAATACGATGTTCATCAACGAAGCCGACAAATACGGGCTGGCCGACCTGCATCAGCTGCGGGGCCGCGTCGGTCGGCACAAGAACCGGGCGTACTGCTATCTGATCTTGGACGAGAAAAAGTCACTCACCAGCGTGGCTGCGCGCCGACTGAAGGCGATCGAGGAGTTCAGCGAACTCGGGGCCGGGTTCAAGATCGCCATGCGCGACCTGGAGATTCGCGGAGCCGGAAACATCCTCGGCACCGAACAGAGTGGACACATCTCGACCGTCGGATATGAACTCTATTGCCACCTGCTGGAGAACGCGGTCCGGCGGCAGAAAGAGATGCCCGAGCGCGAGCTGCCGCACGTCGATGTTGATCTGGCTGTCACGGCCTACCTGCCCAATAGCTACGTTCCGCCCGGGCGGCAAAAGGTCGATGTCTATCGCCGATTGTCGGCAGCTGCGACCAGTGATGAGCTCGCCGAGGTCGCTGGGGAAATCCGCGACCGGTTCGGCCCGCTGCCCCCCGAAGCCGAGCAGCTGGTCGAGGTCAAAGAGCTGCAGCTGTTCGCGTTCGCCTGGGGAATCACGTCGATCCGCATCGAAGAAGGCCGGTTCGCCGTTCTCGGTTACAAGAACGAGAAGCAGATCAAGGCCCTGCAGCGGCGCGTGGGAAACGACCTGCGGCTGGTCGATCCTGGCGTGTCGTACCTGCTGATGCCCCTCATGGACATGAACGGGCCGGACACGATTTCGCACCTGAAGTCGGTATTGAAGCCTTAGCGGAACGATCAAAAAAGTGCGGCTTATCGCGGGCCACAGCGAGGAAGTTGCCGAGTTCGGCACCCCTCTGCCCGACTCAGCTATGGACCGATTTTTGGCTGAGGAATCGCCCGCCGCTGATGAACATACCGTTGTCACAGGGCATGCACCATTCGAGCTTGACGCGATATTCGAACTGGCGCGTCTCGCTGGCCATCCGCACGGTGACATCGCCGGGGGTGACATAGCCGCGGTGCAGCAGTCCGATTCCGAACCGGCTGATCTCGCGGGTCATGGCGGAAACGGTGTTGCCCCGCATCGTCTGCACTTCCGCCGGGACCGACAGCTCCAGCCGTTCGGCGTTCCGGGCATGCTCAGCTTCGGACTTCCCGATGCTTTCCAAAACTTGACGAAGATCATCCAGACTGGGTCGTGACCAGGGGTCGACAGCCATGGCAGCACTCAAACGGGGGATCGTTGGGGATGACGCCCCAGTTCGCGGGGTGTCTGCTGAAACCATAGCTCGGAATGCACTCGTTGATGCCGATTTCTGCGAGGACCGCACAGGCGGTGGGCGATCCGCCGTCAAATTCGCCCTAACCGGACGCGGCGGCGCCAGACCGCACCTTCAACGAGTCGCCCCCTCAGGACTCGTCACGAGAACGGGTCCCGAGAGCCGAAATCTGATGCGACGGACTGTCCGGTCGATGGCGTCTTATCCAAAAAGTCGCCCCAGACCTCAAAGTCACTGATTGACAGGGGAATTCCCCCACACGTACGATCAGTGAGTCTGCATTTCGTCAAAGATTCCTGACACTCAGGACTCCTCGGAGACGCCCATTCGGCAGCCCCTCCATGACTAGCTTCGGCAAAATCCTCGTCATCTTCCTCACCTTCGCCAGCTTGGCCTTTGCCGGCTTTGCGATCGTGGCGACATATGGGGGCCCGAACTGGCAAGAGATGGCCAGCCAGATCGAGGGTTACAAGTTCACCTACACCGGTGGTGAGAACCCGACTTGGACAGCGGTCCGGGCTCGCGGCGATGAGCAGGTGGCCTCGGATCGCAATCTGGCTAAGGTCATCGACGCGGTTCTGGCGGACAAGATCAGCAAGCTCAACGCCGAGAAGACCGACTATCAAGGCAAGATTCCTCCGCTGACCGAGGCACTCGCCAAGGCTCAGGCGGAGCATCAGGCCGACCTGCCTGCCATTCAAGATTACATCGTGAAGGAGCGGGCTCGCGTGGCTGCGCTCAACACCTTGGTGGCGGGTTTAGAAGCGAAAGTTCTGGCTCAGACCAGCGAGTCGCAGAAGCTGGAGAACATCGCCAGTGCTCGCCGCGAAGACGTCTTCCGTCTGACGGGAGAGCTGGCGGAGATTCGCGGAGACAAGACTCGGCTGGAGGCGCAACGGCGTTCTCTGGCTGAAGAGCTGGAACAGCTGAACGGCAACATCGAACGCGCTGAACAGCGCCGCGACAGCTTGCTGGGAGCCTCGAAGTAAACGACTGCGGTTCGGGAATCCACTGACCGAGTCACCGGAGGGACAATCATGTCATTCGTCGGAAAAGTTCTGGTTGTCGTCCAACTGGCTCTCAGCGTGCTGTTCATGGCGCTGGCGGGAGCTGTGTTCGCCGTTCATACCAACTGGAAGGCGGAGTACGACAAACAGGCGGTCACAATCGCCGGTTCCGCAAAGTCGGTCGCGGACATGCAGGCGGAAATGGACTCGGTCAAGCAGGCCAGCCAGAAAGTCGTGGACGATAACAAGGCCGAAATGGACCTGCTGAAGAACACCGTCCAGACGCAGGCGCAGCAGATCGACGCCCTGACCAAGAAGAACAACGAAGATCAGCAGGAACTGCAGACTCAGACCGCCCTCGCCGAGATCAAGGCGAAAGAAGCGATCTTCCGCACCACCGAGGCAGACGAGCAGCGGGCCGCTAACCGCGCTCTCCAGACATCTCTCGACCAGACCGCTGCGAAGGTCCGTGACCTGGAGGACCAGAAGTTCGGCCTGGAAGTGGAATACGGCACCCTGAGAAGCAAAGCCGAAGAAGATCAGCTCAAGTTGGCCTACCTGGAGAAACTGGCCCGCAAGATGGGATTGGAAACCGATCCCAAGAAGGCCGCCAAGTTGGAAGAGCCTCCTCCTCCGGTTGAGGGACTGGTGAAGTCGCTGAAGAAAGATCGCGCCAATCAGGTCCGCATGATTGAGATCTCCATCGGCAGCGATGATGGACTGATCGTCGGCCACAAGCTGGATGTCATGCGAACAGGCGTGGACGGTAAACCTGCCAAGTACCTGGGCAAGGTCAAGGTGATCAGCATCGAACCGGACTACGCCGTGTGCGAAGTCATGCGTGAAGACACTCCCCCCAACGGAATCATCGAGGTTGGCGACAATGTCACAACGAAGCTCTGAGGATCCCCAGCCTGACGTCTACGTCGGCCTGCTGTTCGTGTCATTGGCTGCGGTCATTACCGGGATTATCTTCCTGGTGATCGAGCTGAACCGTTACGGCATGCTGTTCAAGAAATAGCCGGTCTGTTGATCTCGAATCAGCACCGTGAAGTCCAATCGCCTCCCCTGCGGGAGGCGATTTCATTGGCGAAGGGCCGCCAGAAGGGCTCCGCTCCTGCTGAGCCGCGAGAATTCGAGACGCACTTTGCGACTGGAGTTTCACTCTGATTTCGGAAATTGAATCGATCAGTCGGCCCAAGGGGCCAACAGTTCGCATAGCCAGGGGCAACGCCCCTGGGTGTGCCCACGAGAACAGATGCCAGGGCTGAAGGCCCGGTAATTCGCCGCTCTTGTTCGGTACCGCGAGCGAACTGTCGCCCCGTTGGGGCTTTTGGATTGTAAGGAGCCTGTACCTCAGGCCGTTGGCCTGGGCTCGACGAACTGCTGGCCCCTTGGGCCGAACAGAATTGGCCAGAAAACCGGAACGCTAATCTTCGCGAATCACCACTGATCCAGAGAATGACTCGCTCTGATTTCGATTCGCGTGAATCTGTGAAGATCAGTGCTCCAACTCCTCTCGATCCAAGTGCTGGAAGGAAGACTGAACACGGCATCCCTGTCTCCTTCAAGCTCTCTCACCCACCAATCGCTCGAGTGCTCTCTCTAACTGACCGGTGACCGGCCCCACGGCATGGTGCTGTTCGACGAACACGCGGCCATTCTCCCCGTACCGGACTTGCTCGCTCCGGTCATTCGCCCAGCCTTGCAGGACCGCAGCCGTTCTCTCAATGTCACCGGCAGCGAAGATCCCGGACTGCGATTCGCGGAGAAACGCCTCCCCCACTTCGAGGCTGACAATCGGGACCCGCGACGCCGCAGCCTGCAGCATCGCGTTCGGAAACCCCTCCAGCGAAGAGGTGTTCAAATAGGCCAGTGCTCGCTGAAACAGAGCGGGCATGCTGGGAAAGGGGACCTGCGAAACGATCTGGACGTTGGGGGGAGCTTCGCGGCGAGTCGCAGCATCGACAGCCGGGTCGCGCGGGTTGAGGAGCATGAGGAACGGCACCTCGGGACAGCGCCTCGCAATCTCCAGTAGAACTTGCGGGCGCTTATGAATTGACTCCGCCCGCCCGATCCACAGGACGAACTGCGAGAGCCCGCCCGTCAACTCGTCGCGTAGCGGCAGGCTGGACCGCGAGTCCCACTGGGCCAGGTCGATTGGATTCGGAATCACGACTCCCTCGCGTCCGAATCGCTCGCGCAGCATCACCCGCTGCTCCGGGGTCTGCACAAAGACCGCGTCAGCCTGGGTCAGCGAATAGTGGCAGGTCGCCCCCGTATCGCCGTAAGGATTTCGCACTGGGGAATCGGCCTGGTAGCCTGGATTTAAATCGTCATCCGACCCCAGAAACAGCACCGCCTTGCGCCCCGTTGCATGGGCGGAGGCAATCGCCGTCGCAGCTGTGGCCTGGTTGCCGAAGCAGCAGAACAGATCTGCTTCGAGCGACTGAAAGAACGGCATCGGCAATCGCGGGTCCGAGGGCCGCTCTTCGAACAGCCGGGCCGATGCCAGCAGCGGCACCTGCCACAACAGAGCAGGGGACCAGCGGTGGATCCGAATCCACGGGAACCCCGGCCTGCGGGAAGCAAATCCGCCGACCGACTCACGAAGCCGATAGAAGCGGTCCCTCTGCCCGACGATCCGGACCCCTTCGACGCAGGTGTTTGTGATCCGATCCGTCGTCCGGACTGCCAGCGACACCTGCAACCGGGGGCTCTTGGCCAGTTCCCGCGCGAACAACCAGGCCCGAGTCTCCGTTCCGCCGACCTGCCCTCCCGCAGCGGGATTGACCGCCGGGTAGGCGTTGAAGGCGACGATGCAAACTCGAAGCGGACTGGGCATGCCGCCAGTGTAGGCTCCACGCAGCGGGTTGTGGATCGAAACCGAGGATCGTCTCAGCGCCCGTGTCCCCCACGTTTGCTGACGATTCAGGCCGAAGCCAGCGGCGGCTTCCTCTCCACAATGCGAGGGAGTTGCAGCGACATCTCGCGATTCAGTTCGATGTAGTCCTTCCATGGGTCCGGGACATCCGCCTCGTAGAAGATTGCCTGAACCGGACATTCCGGCACACAGGCCCCACAGTCGATGCACTCATCCGGATGAATGAACAGCATCGATTCGCCCTCAAAGAAACACTCTGCCGGGCACACCACGACACAGTCGGTGTACTTGCAGCCGAAACATGGTTCTGTCACAACCATCGCCATAGCGGGTCTCCTGCCTGGGGAACGTGAAGAGGTTCGTACCCAGGAAATGCCGCTCGGCCGGTCGCGTGGACAGGAATTCCCAGATTTTGTGGAGGGCTGTGAAATCACTCGCTTTCCACCGCAGGATGTTGCGGGACCGCCCTCGTCCGATCACGCGGATCGTGTTCTTTTCGAACGATATGTCACGCGGCTGACAGCCCTGGCCCGCTCCCGACTCTCCCCGGCCTTGCGGAGACGGCTTGATCCCGAAGACCTGGTCATGTCGGCCTTTCGCAGCTTCTTTGTAGGAGTCCGGGCCGGGAAGTGGGACCGCGATGGCGATCTCTGGTCGCTGCTGGCGATGATCACATTGCGTAAAGCGGCTCGGCAGGCTCGGCGGCATCGGGCCGCTCAGCGATCGATCCACCGCGAGAGTTCTGCCCCCGACGACTGGATCGTGGCTGACCGAGACGGGCCGAGTGCGGAAGAAGCTCTCGTACTCACCGAGCAGATCGAGTCGTTGATTGCGGCAACCACCGGGCTCGATCGAGAGATCCTGTTACTCCAGCTGCGCGGTGAGGATGCGGAGTCGATCGCGAAGTCGCTGGAGGTCAGCTCGCGCACGGTCCGAAGGTCCCTGCAGCGAATTCGTGAGCTGGTGAGCGCGGACCGGACACATCGCCAGCTGGCCCGGTCTGCGTCCGATGCGAGATCAGAGACTCTTGCCGAGGTGCTGATCGGTCGGGAGCCCACCCGCACGCTCAATGACCTGACGCTGCACGAGATGGTGGGCCAGGGGGCCGTCTCCAAGGTCTTTCGAGCGACGGATCATGTGACCGGGCAACCCGTGGCTGTGAAGTTCCTGCGGAAGATCTGCTGGGCTGACATGCGGGCCGTGCGGGCGTGCCTGAATGAACTCGACGTGCTCAGTCGCCTGAAGCACCCGAATCTCGGAGCGGCGATCGGATGGGGGCGCACGTCGACCGGAGCATTTTTTCTGGTGATGGAATGGATCGACGGCGAGAACCTGTCGTCCTGGCTGGGCGACCGGCGATCCGTCGACGAAGTGATCCGCGTCGGTCGCGAAGTGGCCGCCGGGTTAGCAGCGGCCCATGCAGCGGGGATCACCCACTGCGACCTGAAGCCCGAGAATGTCCTGCAAGATCGCACGGGGCGGGTTCGCGTGATCGATTTCGGTCTGGCGCATTGGCCCGAGGCGGACGACTCTCCGCTCGGCGGGTCGGCCGGTTATCTCGCTCCCGAACAGATCAGCCCGTCATTCGGAACGATCACTGAGCGGACCGACGTCTACGGGCTGGGGGCGCTGCTTTACGCTCTATTGACCGGCGAACCGCCTTGGGGGACGGATTACTCGA
The DNA here is from genome assembly GCA_044337025.1 of Planctomycetaceae bacterium. Classification (GTDB taxonomy): domain Bacteria; phylum Planctomycetota; class Planctomycetia; order Planctomycetales; family Planctomycetaceae; genus TH-plancto1. The sequence continues at coordinate 5,930 of JBIIOI010000009.1, read as the reverse complement.
ACAGTCTCGCGGGGCTGCTATCCAATGAGCCGGTTACACCGCTGCCGAAATCGATCGACGACTCACTGCGACAAGCCGTCATGACCGCCCTCTGCAAGAACCCCGCGCATCGCTGGCCAAATGTCGGTGCGATGCTTTCGGATGCGCGAATCCCCTGAGGAAGCGAACGTCAGTCGAAACGCAGGAACAGCTGATCATAGAGGTCATCCACTCGCGGAGTCAGCGAGGTCAGCAGTGTTTCGAATCCACTGTTCGTACTGGCTCCCGCCACGGTGTCATTAAACTGGTACGCGAGGTCTGTCCCCGTTCCTCCGATTCGGGACAGATCTCCAGCGAACAGATTCTGATCCATCAGCAGCGAATCGTTGCCATTCCCCAGATTCACCACGGCGGAAGCCCGGAAGTCACCACTTTGAATTCCCAGCAGATCGTTCCCCGTATTTCCCAGGATGCTGGCAGCTCCGGTGAATCGGCTGCGCAGGAGCTGCATGAAATCGTTGCCGGTTCCCAGATCAACACTCGTGGTTCCATCCACGATGCAGTCATGAGTCGAGAGCTCATCGACGCCGTTGTCACCACTGAGGGTCAGGTTTCCGGCGACTAGAACTCGCTGCAGCCCGATCCAGTCGTTGCCCGAGTTGCCTCGCACGGTCAGGTTGCCTCCGACCTGATTCGGTGTGGCCAGCGATCCGAAAGTCGTCCAGAAGTCATTTCCCGATCCCAGATCGAACAGGATCGCCCCGTCGTTCACGACGGAGGTCATCCGGACGACGTCATTTCCGCTGCCCATCAGGGCGGCCACGATTCCGCCGACATAGCCCTCCATGTTCAGCTTGTCATTGCCGCCTTGCAGATTGATTTCGGTCAGCGTCGGATTGGTGATCGTCTGGGTTCCGTTGACGACTCCGTTCAGCTTGGTCCCGTTCAGAGCCTGAATCTGCAGTCCACCGACGCTCTGCGAGACGGTGATTTCATTGGCGGAGTTATCGCCGGTGAGTTTCAGCGTGCCACCGGTGAAGGAAAAGCTGACATTGCCCGCCAACAGGTGGCGAGATTCCAGCGCACAGACAGCAGCAACAGATTGACGACGGCGCATGGGTCAATGCCTTTCCCGGACTCGAATGGACTGCAAGCGGGCTTGGGAGATTCGACTCCGAAACGCCTGCCAAATCATTCTGCACTCCGAACGTCACCAGAACAACAGGAGTTTCCCGAGTATCCGATTCCACCGTGGTGGGCCACTCTGGGGAGAGCGGTCGTTCCGGCTTGTTCATTTTCGGCAACGATCAAGCGGACCGACCGCTGGCTTCTGCTATCCTTCCCGCCTCACGAACGGCGTCCCGACTCCTTGCGACTGACCGCGACTCATGCCCAACTACGACCCGCACGACTGGACGAGCCATCTGTTTGATATCGAGGGATCTCTCGTCAAGGAGATTCTGGGACGGGTCCTGGCCAGTTTCGCCTGGGCCACGCTCGTCACATTCCTCTACATGTACGGCCCCAAGTGGCTCGATGAGCTGTCGATCCCCGAGACTGCACACTCGCTGGTCGGCACCTCGCTGGGGCTGCTGCTGGTCTTCCGCACAAATGCGTCGTATGACCGATTCTGGGAGGGCCGCAAGCAGTGGGGCGGAATCGTCAACGAGACCCGCAATCTGGCCCGGCAGCTGGCGACCTGGCTGGCAGCGGATCGGGAGATCTGCAACCAGGCGATCCGCTGGACCGTCGCCTTCGCCAACAGCACGATGTACCGCCTGCGCGGCTCCCGGCAGCTCGGTCAGATCGCCGAACGCCTGCCACGAGCAGACGTCGACGCAACGCTGCAGTCGAACCACATCCCGATGGCCACGCTGCGGCGTATCACCGAACTCCTGCACACCGCCCGCCAGCGGGAGTTGATCGACGGGCATCAGCTGCAGTGCCTGGATCACAACATCGAACAGCTCATGGACTACTGCGGGGCCTGCGAGCGGATCAGCTCGACCCCGCTGCCCTTTGCGTATGCGGTCCACCTGCGGCGGGCGCTGATGGTCTACTGCTTTACGCTGCCGTTTGCTCTGGTCTCACGGTTCGGACTGGTCACGATTCCGGTCAGCCTGGTCGTGGCCTATGTCCTGTTCGGGATCGAGGAGATCGGCGTCGAGATCGAAGACCCGTTTGGTGACGATACGAACGACCTGCCGCTGGAGTCGATCTGCCAGACGATCGAACAGAATCTGTTTGAGCTGGAGACCGAGACCCGATAGCCGTCGGGCTGGCCCGACGTGTTCCGACTCGAAATTCAGCATGTACTCAAAAACAAAACAGCCGCCGGGAGATTCCTCACCCGGCGGCCGTTTTCATTCATTCGCAAGGGCCGAAGCTTACGCCAGATGGTTAATGCGGCCGATCAGGCTCGTCAACGCATCGCCCGAGAACAGGAATCGCCAATCCGAGGCGTTCACGTTGCGGTACAGGTCCGACACGTTGTCGTTGTGAACCGTTCCGGGGCCGACGAAATCGCTGTAGAAGATGAACGAGCCATTCAGACCGCCGGAAACACGTCCGGTGATGCGATCGATTCGCTGATCCAGCGTACCCGACGAGGCCCATTCGGCACGGATCGCCTGCAGAGCTTGCAGGTTGTTGTCATGGTCAGTCCAGCTGCCGATCATCAGGTCGCCGGTCGAGGTCGATCCGGTGGCTGCGTTCAGAGTGTCTCCTCCCAGACCGCCGATCATCACGTTACGAGGCCCGGCGGCGTTGAGGGTATCGACATCATTGCCACCGACCAGGATCCCTGTTCCGGTGATCGTGTCGTTCCCGGCACCACCGAACATGGCATCAACGCCCTTCTTGCCGGTGAGCGTATCGTTGCCGTTGCCACCGAACATCACTTCGTTGCCATTACCGCCGATCAGCGTGTCGTTGCCCTCACCGCCATCGAGCCACATGAGCAGTGTCCCAGACAGGACCTGCACCTTGTCGTGGCCTTCCATGGCATTGACCACCACGCGAGAGTTGGCAGTCAGTGTGGCAGTCAGCGTGCCGTTGATCGAAGCCCGGAATCCACCGCTGATCGCGTAGACAAAGATCACGTCATCGCCGGATGTTCCGGTGATCACAACCATGGTCTGCCCGACGTTCAGCGGATCAGGCAACTGCTGGATGCCCGAGCCGACCGGTCCCGTCGTGTCGATCGTGAAGTTGTTGGAGTCGGTCGTTGCGACACCCGTGTTGCCAGCCCCATCGGTCACGCCGGTGTTATCCAGCGTGATCACATTGGTCGCATCGTTGATGCTCGCCGTGGGGGTGAACACGGCGGTCCAGGTCACGCCGCCATCGCTGGTCGACACAGCTGACAGCGTCCCGTTCGGAACCGTCAGGTCGACGTTCGTGAAGCCCGACACAGCCTCACTGAAGGTGATCGTGACCAGCGAGGTTTCGCCGGTCGTGAGGGCACTGTCAGCCACCACAATCGTGGCGGTTGGACTCACGGTATCGACCACGTAGTTCAGCGATGTCGTGGTTCCCGACCCCGTGTTGCCAGCGGCATCGGTGACTCCGGCGTTGGCCAGAGTAAACTCATTCGAGATGTCGGTCACACTGGAAGACGGCGTAAACGTCGCGGTCCAGGTGATCCCTCCATCGCTCGTCGACACCGGCGTCAGCGTTCCGTTCTGGAATGTCAGGTCTGCGTTCGTGAAGCCCGACACAGCCTCACTGAAGGTGATCGTGATCAGCGAAGTATCACCGATCTTCAGCAGGGTGTCCGACACTCCGATGGTCGCAGTCGGACGCTGCGTGTCAATGGCGTAGTTGTTGGAGTCCTGGGTACCAACTCCCGCGATCGTTCCGGTCACACCCGTCAGATCTAGAGTGATGACGTTCGTCGCGTCGGTCGTATTGGCCGACGGGGTCAGTGTCGCGGTCCAGGTGATTCCCCCGTCGCCGCTCGAGACCGCAGACAGCGTTCCATTGGCCACGGTCAGGTCGCCGTTCGTGAAGCCGGTCACAGCCTTGCTGAAGGTGATCGTGACGAGCGAGGTCTCTCCCACAATCAGAGAGGTATCTGCGACGACGATCGTGGCTGTGGGGGCCAATGCAACCACGGTGTCGATCGTGAAGTTGTTGGAGTCGGTCGTCCCCGTGCCGGCGTTTCCGGGCGCGTCGGTCACGCCGGTGTTGGCCAGCGTGATGACGTTGGTCGCATCATTGACGTTGGCGGTCGGCGTGAACGTGGCCGTCCAGGTGACTCCGCCGTCGCCGGTGGACACTGCGGACAGCGTCCCGTTCGGGATCGTCAGGTCGGCGTTCGTGAAGCCAAGCACAGCTTCGCTGAACGTGATCGTCACCAGCGAGGTTTCGCCCACGGTCAGGGCGCTGTCTGCGACTACAATCGTGGCTGTCGGGCGGACGTTGTCGATGGCGTAATTGTTCGAGTTGGTTGTTCCCGTGCCCGCATTGCCAACTGCATCGGTCACACCGGAATTCGCCAGCGTGATGAGGTTCGTGGAATCGGTTGTGTTCGCGGTCGGCGTCAGAGTGGCCGTCCAGGTCACTCCACCATCGCCGGTCGACACGGCAGAGAGCGTGCCATTGGCCACGGTCAGGTCGGCATTCGTGAACCCGCCCACAGCCTCACTGAAGGTGATCGTGACCAGCGAGGTCTCGCCCACAATCAACGAGGTATCCGCAACCACAATCGTGGCTGTCGGACGGACGTTGTCGATGGCGTAGTTATTCGAGGTCGTTGTTCCGGTCCCTGGATTGCCGGGAACATCGGTCACGCCGGTATTGTCCAGGGTCACGACATTCGTCGAATCGGTCGTGTTGGCCGACGGCGTCAGAGTGGCTGTCCAGGTCACTCCGCCATCGCCGGTCGACACGGCAGAGAGCGTGCCGTTCGCGATCGACAGGTCGCCGTTCGAGAACTCGTTGACAGCTTCGCTGAAGGTGATCGTGACGAGAGACGTCTGGCCTGCGATCAGTGAAGAGTCCGCGACCACAATCGTGGCTGTCGGACGCTGCGTGTCGATCGCGTAGTTATTCGACGTGGCTGTGCCGACGCCAGCAATCGCTCCGCTCACTCCGCTCAGGGCGACGGTGATGACGTTGGTCGAATCCGTGAGATTGTTGGTCGGCGTCAGCGTGGCGGTCCAGGTGATTCCGCCATCACCGGTGCTGACTGCGGACAGAGTTCCGTTGGCGATGGTGATGTCGGCGTTGGTGAAGCCGGTGACGGCCTCGCTGAAGGTGAACGTCACCAGCGAGGTCTCGCCGACAAGCAGTGAGTTATCCGCCACCGCGATCGTGGCTGTCGGCGGACTCGGGAACGGTAGTGTGTCCAGATTGTCCAACGCACCTGCCAAACCGGCACTCGGCGTCAGGTCAAAGGTCAGGTCACTTCCCAACCAGTTGGAGAACGTATTAATGCGGCTCACCCAGGTCGCCCGGGTGGCGGGACTGGTCGGACCGTTGTAGATGTAGTTGTTGTACTCGTCGGGAACACCAGCGTTAAAGACATGGGTCGCCAGTCCGAGCGCGTTCCCTGAATCACCAGAAGTAACCACAGCCGTCAGGCCCGGTGGCAGCTTCGAGGTGTTTCCAAAGTTCGTGGTGTCCGAATCGCTCCAACCATCGAGCGGACCATCATCATTCGCCGTGTTAAAGTGTCTGGGGCCGTCTGCATTGAAGGCACTGGTAAAGACCGCCGTACTGTCGCGATTATTGTCGGCCGTCTGATAGATCAGAATCTGGTCGCCCGTCCCCTGATCTGCATTAATCGCTCCGTTCAGCGTTCCGTAGCTGGTGCCAATAAACGTGGCCTGAGTATCCACGACACCGACTGTTAGAGCCGGTTTCAAAACCCTTCCACAACAACTTTCAGTTGGCAAGGCATTTGCATGAGTGTTGAGCAAAGGAGTGCTCAGTCATGCTCATCACGC
>JBIIOI010000115.1:0-8397 GCA_044337025.1 Planctomycetaceae bacterium | reverse complement strand
GTAAGATCCACAAGATCCCCTCCAGACACGGACGCGGCGGAACCATCGGTCGCCCGCCACGGCGAGTCGGAGCTGTCCACGGAAAGAGCTTCGCGATCAGCATCCACTGCTGATCCGACAACTCCGATTTCGGGTCCGTCTTGGACACCACGCGATACCGCCCATAGGACGGAAACCACGACAGCGTGATGAGCATGACTGAGCACTCCTTTGCTCAACACTCATGCAAATGCCTTGCCAACTGAAAGTTGTTGTGGAAGGGTTTTGAAACCGGCTCTAGGCTTCTGTTGAAAATCGTACCCAAGCTCTGCTCGGAAACGGCAGGGTCGCACATCTTGAGATCTTGTTTTTCCTCGTTTCCAAGCTGGGGCGGGAAAATTGCGGCCCCCATGAAGTCGGATGAGGGCAGTGGCCCGTCTCGTCAGTTCCACAGCTCAAGCACCCTCACCCCCAGCCCCTCTCCCGGGGGGAGAGGGGAGTCGGAACTATTGATCGATACGACTTTTTCGATGTGGTGGCCTGGCCTGTTTGGCTGGGACCTCTGAGGTGCTGGATGGCTGGGATTGTGCTTGAGAATCCCCGATTGAGTGGAACCCCGTTGCTTCCTGCCACAGCGACCCGTCGCTGGTTGGAAACTTTCTGGCGATCGAGCGTCATTGCGTAGCCACGTTCGCCAGAACGTGGGCCGCTCGCTCACCCCACGCTCTGGCCAGCGTGGCGACATGCCAAAGAGCAAACCCAGCGAGCGGGCGGACGTCAGTCCCCCGTGCCAGACCGAATGTGGCCAGGCACCGCCGGTGGCTCTGCAGAGAGAGCGGGGCTGTGATCGGTTCTCGCGCGTGGCACCCCGACTTCACGTCGGGGGCTCGCTGATTCCACAGCTCAGACTCCAGCCACCGAAACGACGTTGAATGGCCAAGAGCAGCCGGACATGGGAAGACTGGCTTTCGGCGAAAGTTGATCCACATGGCGAGAACCCTCACCCCCAACCCCTCTCCCAGGGGGAGAGGGGAGCCGGAACCCTTGATCGATACGACTTTTCTGCAGGGGTTGCGGGATCAGGAGGCTTTGTGGATGGCCCCGCTCGTCCGGCGATCGGTCTGGCAGCCTAATCTCGATCTGAGCCGAAGTTGAGATTCCGAATCACCGAACACGTTGGCTGGCACACCGCGTGCGCAGGCGGGGCCTTCCGCTGCGCTGCTGACCCCGGCACCCGCGACTTCGGTTAGAACCGTGCAGCCCGGAACGGGTTCGCATCGACATGCGGCTTGGCCCCGGTCATCAGTTCCGCCAGCAGCTTCCCCGTGCCCGTCGCCAGCGACACGCCCAGCATGCTGTGCCCGGCCGCCACGTAGCCATTCGTCAGCTGGGGAATCCGGTCGATGATCGGTTTGCCATCACAGCTCATCGGACGCCAGCCGAACCATTCTTCTTCGACGGGCTCTCCGTACGGATCGTGCAGGTACTCGCTCGCCCCCCGGCGGAGCAGGCCGAGACGCTGCCGATTGAGCGTGTCGTCGTAGCCCGCGAACTCCATCGTCGAGCCAATCCGATACCCGGTCTGGAACGGGGTGATCGCCACGTGGTACTCCTCCAGAATCATCGAATGCTTCGGGCAGACCTTCGGCCGCCCCATCGTGATCGAGTACCCCTTGCCTGGCTGAATCGGAGGAACATAGCCCAGCACCTTACCCAGCAGCGGAGTCCACGCCCCGGCCGCCAGCACAAACTGGTCCGCAGTATGCTCGCCCGCAGCTGTCTTCACCGAGCGAATCTGGCCGCCTTCGGTCGCGAACCCCGTGACTTCGGTGTTCTCTTGAATCGTGACGCCGATCTCCAGCAGCCGGCGCTTCCACGCGGCCATCAGCTGGCTGGGGCGCAGGTGGCTGTCGATGGCATACTTGAAGGCTCCAGCCAGTCCCGGCTTGAGGGCTGGTTCCAGTTCGACGAGTTGCTTCCCATTGAGCGGTTCGGCCCGCACGCCATATTCGCGAATGATCAACTCGTTCGTGGCTGCGTACTCGTCGAACATCTTCTGCGTGGCAAAGACGAACAGCATCCCGGTCGTGTCGAACTCGGTATTGGTCAGTTCGCACTCGAACAGCCGCCGGTACTCCTGATCCGAGGACTGCAGGAGCGCGTGCAGCGCATGCCCCGTGGCCAGCATGTCCTTCTGATTGCAGTACTGAGCAAACTTCAGCAGCCAGCCCCACAGCCGAAAGTCAACTCGCGGACGCAGATAGAACGCCGAGTTGTTGTTGAACATCGACTTCAGCGTCTTCGCAATCGCCCCCGGCTTGCACAGCGGCAGCACGTGGCTGGGGCTGAGGTACCCGCAATTGCCGTGCGAGCAGGCCTTGCCGAACAGCCCCTTGTCGAGAATCGTGACATCCTTGCCAGCCAGCTTCAGATAGTAGGCCGCAGCAGCCCCGATGACTCCTCCGCCGATGATGACGACCTGGTTTCCACTGCTCATGCTGAAGGGGCCTGCCGAGGATGGTTCTCCGAAGGCCGGGCAATCGATGACCTTCGTTGCCCCGATGATAGGCTGTCCGGGATGAAAGCCAAAGTCGCTGGACTCTCCGAGTCGAGTGGACCGAGAGGTTGGTCACGGAGTCGGTGAATCGAATGCGGGGGGACCGATCACGTCGATTCAGCGACTTCGGAGAAGTCGCCGACAAGGAATGGTCGAGCAGGCCAGGCTGAGTGGCGCGAGCCATTTCAAGGCGGGCTGCTGAATCGAGAAGAAATGACAAGACCGACGCGGCTTTCACCGGTCGGTCTTGTCGTGGTAGCGAATTGGTTGGAAGCACGTCGGGCGAGCCCGACGGCTAACTTTTACAGCGTTCGTTCGCGAATCCAATCGGTGTGGAACATCTCGCCGCGGTTCTTGTCCAGCCGCTCGTAGGTGTGTGCTCCGAAGTAGTCGCGCTGGGCCTGCAGCAGGTTGGCGGGCAGGCGGCCTCGGCGGTAACCGTCGAAGTAGCTGAGAGCGGCGCTGAAGACCGGCGTTGGCAGACCGAGCTGCACAGCCGTCTGGATCACGCGGCGCCAGCTGGGCTGAGCCGTCGCGATCGCCTTTTTGAAGAAGTCGTCGAGCAGAAGGTTCTCCAGGTTCGGGTTCTTGTCGAACGCCGCCTTGATGTCGCCCAGGAACCGGCTGCGGATGATGCAGCCGCCGCGCCACAGCAGGGCGATGTTCCCGTTGTTCAGCTTCCAGCCGAACTCCTTCGCAGCTGCGTTCAGCTGGACGTAGCCTTGGGCATAGCTGCAGAGCTTGCTGGCGTAGAGGGCCTGCTTGACGTCCTCGATGAACTGCTTCTTGTCGCCGGTGAACTTGGCGTCCGTTGGTCCGGCCAGGACCTTCTCGGCCCGGACGCGTTCGTCCTTCTGAGCCGACAGGCAGCGGGCGTACACAGCTTCGGTGATCAAAGTCGTCGGCACGCCCAGGTCGAGCGCGTGCTGGCTCATCCACTTGCCCGTGCCCTTCTGGCCAGCGGTGTCGAGGATCTTGTCGATCAGGTCGCCCGAGCCCAGCGAGTCCTTCACGGTGAAGATGTCGCGAGTGATCTCGATCAGGTAGCTCTCCAACTCCCCTTCGTTCCACTCCTTGAAGACCTGATGCAGCTCCTGATTCGTCAGGCCCAGCGTCTCCTTCAGGATCAGGTAGGCTTCGCAGATCAGCTGCATATCGCCGTATTCGATCCCGTTGTGGACCATCTTGACGTACTGACCGGCTCCGGCGTCGCCGACCCAGTCGCAACAGGGGATGTCGTTGTTCGGACCGACCTTGGCCGAGATCGCCTGGAAGATGTCCTTGACGAACGGCCACGCATCGTGGTGCCCGCCGGGCATAATGCTCGGCCCCTTGAGGGCTCCTTCTTCTCCACCCGAGACACCAGTCCCGATGAACCGCAGCCCGGCCTTGCGCAGGTCGGCGTCACGGCGATTCGTATCGGGGAAGTAGCTGTTGCCTCCGTCGATGATGATGTCGCCTGGCTCCAGCAATGGCTTGAGCTGCTCGATCACGGCATCCACGGGCGCGCCCGCCTTGACCATGATCATCATGCGGCGGGGCCGCTTCAGGCTCTTCACAAAATCCTCGAGGGTGTGGTACCCCTGGATCCGATCGGGAGTTCCCTCCCAGACTTTGTCCTTCGGTTCGCTCTTGAGACCGCCGACGAATTCATCGGTGGTGGCCGTCGTGCGGTTGTAGACAGCCACGGAGAAGCCGTGATTGGCCATGTTGAGGACGAGATTCTGGCCCATGACGGCCAGGCCAATCAAACCGATGTCGTGAGTAGCCATGGAGTTGAGACTGCCAAAGAAGCTGCGGAACCCCTGGGTGCCTGCGGACGGACGATCAGCGCCGCCCCGCCGAAGGGGGAAGTCGATATTTTTACAGCTTCGATGCCCCGCTTCAACCAGTCGAGGAGTTGCCGTAACTTCCATCAGGATCGTCTGATACACACAGTCCTCACAGGCAGCTCGCTGAGCCGAACCGTGTGCGAAGCTTTTCCGGTTACGTAATCTGTGAGGATTATTCCGGATTTGCTGAACTTCACGCTGGTGCGATTCCGATACACAACACGGCTCGGATTGTTTCGCCGTAAAGTCCATTCGTTCGGACTGTGCGGGAAACCTTCGGAAGTCGCTCCACACCCGCATCTTGACACTAACTCGAAGTTGGCAATACACTTGGGGCATGGGTTAGGAACTCATCACCAACAGGTGTCTGACAGATTCGAGTGGTCTGGCTGCGGGAGAACGTCGTCGTGACGAAGAAAGAAATTGTCAAAACGATCTCGGAGGAGTGCGGCCTGACGCAACTGAAGACCAAAGAAGTGGTCCAGAAAACGTTTGAGGCCATCATCGACACCCTAGTCGGTGACTCCCGCCACCGAATCGAATTGCGCAATTTCGGAGTGTTTGAGGTGAAAAAACGCGCTGCCCGCAAGGCACGCAACCCTCGAACCGGCGAACGTGTGGAAGTCGCAGAGAAGTACGTCGTAACCTTTAAGCCCGGCAAAGAGATGGAGGAGAAAGTCCTCCTGCTCGAGAAGTCCGGTGCGATCCTCCCCGAAGGTGACTTCGTGGATGATGAGGACGATGACATCCTCGGCAGCGATGATTCCGGTACCTCGACCAATTCCACGCAACCACCGACTGCCGGTGGATCTGCGACGAATTGACGAGGAGGAGACCCGCCAGGGAATCCGGGCACACGAGGCTTGGCCTCAATCGCGGTGGATACCGCAGAAGCACCCGGAGTCAGGAGGATCCCTCCCATGCGTAAGATCGCCGCGAGTCTGATGTTGGCATTCCTGGTCGGAATTCAGACCGGCTGCTTCGTCCCCATCTGGAGCCCGAATCCAGATCACCGCGTTCGTCAGCTGATTTATCAATCAGAGTCGTATCGCCACATCCCGGAAATCTGGGACCGTGTCTGGGGCTTCGATATGCCTGACCTGGCCACACCTTACCGCACACACGGCGGCGTGATCTAACGCTCCCGACATTCGTCCGCGGCCAACGCCCGAACGAATTCCGGCAATCTTCCCGGGATGATGAACCCCAGTGGCTGGACTTCCCGCAATCTGCGGGTATAGTTTCGAACTCGCTGGCAAGTTCGCTTGTCCAGCAGGCTACAACGCGGGGTGGAGCAGCCCGGTAGCTCGCGAGGCTCATAACCTCGAGGTCGCAGGTTCGAATCCTGTCCCCGCCACTTTGGTGTTTTGCATAACACCGCAAATCGTCGCAAGCCCCGGCAAAACCGGGGCTTGTGTCGTTTCTGGACTTTGCTCTTTCTGCCCGTTTTCAGCCCTTTCTGACGTGTACTGCGCCGCTTTGCGCGCCGCTTCTGGATCGCCCTTCACCGCGTCCTCGAAATGCTTGTCGGTCGTCATCAAGTAGTGTCGCATGGCGACCTTGGGAGTATTGCCGAGCCAGGCAGTGACGACTTGGACTGGGTAGGTTTCGACCAGTTCCGTTTCTCGGCTGGCCCTGAGATTCTGAAACATCCGGGGCCAGGGCTGGAGTCCTGCTCGGCGGATGATCTTCAGAAAGGACGTACGCAGATTCGCGTTCAGCCATCCCGCAGGACCAAGAGCAGCTTTCCGAAATCGAGCATCGACAACAAATTCCGCTCCCACCGGTGCCGCCTCAAATGCCTGTTCAAGCAGGGGGCGCAGCTCTGGAAAGAGGGGAATTGTCCGATATGACCGTCCGGGATGGTGCTCCGTCTTGGGGCTTTGGACCGTGATTCGATTCGTGTTCCAGTCAATGTCTTGCCACCGGAGCGAAAGCGACTCACTCGGAGTCCGAACTCCACCGTAGCGAGCCAGTGCCACAATCAACTTCCAGTCCAAATCGGGGCAGGCTTCCAGAACCCGCTCGGTCTCGTCACGTGTTACGAATCTTTGCCGATCAGCTATCCCGGTTGCCACGGACCGGACTCCGTCGAACGGATTCTCTGTTATCAGCTTCCTGCGACGCATGGCGTGAAAGAACGACTTGGCGACCTGCAGCCGCTTCTGGACGGTCGATGTGGCCAACTTGCGTCCCAGTAACCACTGCTTGAAATCATCCGCATCACCGGGCAGGATCGAAACGACTTCGCGGTTCTCTCCGAAGAACTCTTTGAGGTCCCGGATCACCTGCCCTTGAACGATCTTCGTGGCAGGCTTCAGGTCCGTACGGCCATCCATGAACGTCGAGAGGAACTTCCCCAGTTCCTCTGCCTTCTTCGCAGTCTCCTTTGGGACGAGTCCAACGGCCACGAGCTTGTCGACAAGGGGCTGGTCCTGTCCCTTGACCCACTCAGACAATTCCGCATCCCAAGCATGCGAGTACTTGATTGAGTCAACGAGTTGCTCGATTCGGTGTTTCAGCTTCTCGGCGTTGCGATCGGAGGTCTTACCCATCCGGACAGCCTTACGGCTCCCGTCTGGTGCGGTGAAGACGATTCGCTTCTTGCCATTTGGGTCGTGAACAATGCTTGCCATGGTGAGGCATTCCTGAGAGGACCGAGCCAGCATCGGGGCCAGCGGTCGGTCGATGGTGAGGTGAGAATATCACGGTTCGGACTGAGCGCGCAATCCGTAACCGGCGGTAAGTGGTTGCAATTGGGGGTTTGAGTCGTAACCGGAATCGCCCATAGAGGAGCATCTCCACCCGTGACACTCGATTCTTGGTCCCCTATGAGGGAACTTCAGGGAATCCGCATAGGGGGCCAATTTCGGGCGTGTCCGGGAGCGAGGACCGCTATTCAGTCTCGTCCACAGATTCCGGCGGCGGCAGCGTCCACCAGACCACGGAGCCTTTCCCGAATCCCATACGCTGAGTTTTGACTCCGGCCTTCTTCTTGGCTCGCTTCATCGTCGTCCAAGAAATCCCTTCGTCTTCTGCCATGTCTTGGATCATCACCGCAGCCAGGGAGCGATCCGACAGCTTTTCAGCCAGCCAGTCTGCCGCATCGACCACGGCTTGACCGGTATCGGTTGATCCTCGGGATTTGGCTCCGTCGACTGCCATGTGGTCATCGGCGGACATGGTGACCGATCCTTCCTCCCAGCAGACGACTCCGTCTTCAAGGCGGTAGGCCAGTCCTGTCGACTCCTCGCAGACATTCATCTTCGTCAGCAGAAAGAGTCGACGGTCCGAGTCGTCATGATCTTTGGCGACATGCCAGACCGCTCGCGCCGCAGCTGCAAAGGCCAGCGAACCCATTGCGCGGTAGACGGCCTTGTCCTTGCTCCCTTTCGACAGGTGAGTGACCATCACAACGGCGACACGGTACTTGCTCGCCATCGCAGCCAGGGGGGCCAGCATCCCCCGGACATCGGCGTTCTTGTGGCTATCGGTCCCCCCGCAGTAGGCGGAGATCGGATCGATCACCAGCAGGCGAGCATCGGGATTCGCTTCGACTGTCTGGATCAGCGTGGGCAGGTCTCGATCGAGCATGAAGCCCCGCTCGCGTTTCCTCCCGGTCGAGTCGGTCGTCCGGATTCCCTGAATCGCAATCACCTTGGCGGGATCTCCTCCCGCCTTCACCAGTCGCGGCAGGACCGTGTCGGCCACGTCGTCTTCGCAGTTGAACATGACGACCGAGCCGACAGGCTGGGAGATGCCAGGACTATCCGGCCAGCTGCGTCCCGTCGAGACTCGCGCGGCCATGTCGATCGTCATGAACGACTTGCCCAGCCCCGGATCACCCGCCAGCAGGGTCAGCTTCCCGAGCGGGATACGCAGCGGCCAGAGCCATTCCAGCGGCTCTTCTTGGACATCCGACAGCCGAACCGCGATAGCTTCCTCGAAGTTCTCATCCTGCTCGAATTGACGGGTCAGGTTCTGGCGCTCACCCTTCGGCGTCCGGCTCGGCGGGTTCTTCTTCGCCTC